>NZ_JARACP010000050.1 GCF_028765545.1 Aliivibrio sp. S4MY1
TAACGAGGCTGTAGGATTTCTCCCTCGCCTTTCTCAACCCAGAGCCTACCAAAATTTCATAATAGAAGCTTGAACACACTAACTACTTGTGATCTAATCTTAATTATTCGCCACGAAGTACTGTTATGCCCAACTTCAAAACCGACCACTCGAATCAAAACATGTTTGTCCCTATCATCATCGACGAACAGCTCATCCCCGGCACTATCGAATATGCAATATCCCATATCGTCGATAATCACCTCGATTTATCGAACTTTGATAAACATTATTTCAATGACCAAAACGGGGCTGCCGCATACCCGCCTTCCATCATGCTCAAAATTATCTTCTATGCCTACTCTCTCGGCATGCTATCAAGTCGACGCATCGAAAGAGCCTGCATTAACAATGTAAACTTTATGTGTCTCTCTGGCGATATTAGACCACACTTCACCACCATTGCTGCCTTCATTGCTAACATGAAAGACACTATTGAGCCTCTCTTCACACAAGTCTTGATGATATGTGATGAACAGGGTTTGATTGGCCGCAACATGTTTGCCATTGATGGATGCAAAATCTCATCTAATGCCAGTAAAGAGTGGAGTGGCACACACGAAGAGCTCCAACGCAAAAAAGAAAAGCTAGAGCGTGCAAGTCACCGTATTATCGAACGCCATCAAACCCAAGATACCCTACCAAACGAGGTTATCGAGCAAGACTTAAAGCAAAAACAAAAGCTTGATAACAGCGCTGACAAAATAGGTCAGTTTTTAGCAAGCACTCAAGACAAATTAGGCTCCAACAATAAACCCATAAAAAGTAACATAACGGACAACGACAGTGCTAAAATGACCACCTCGAAAGGGACGATCCAAGGCTATAATGGCATCGCTATCACCGATGATAAACACCAAATCATAGTGCATAGCCAAGTCTGGGGGAGTGTCGGAGAGCAACAAACTCTCAAGCCTGCGGTACTCGCTTTAAAAGCGCAACTAGACAAATTACCAAAAACGGCTGAGCACACCATTAAATTCACTGCCGATAGTGGCTTTCACAGTAAAGCCAACCTTAAGTTCTTGGCTGAAACGTCATACGATTGCTACATTGCTGACACTGCATTTCGCAGTCGTAACCCCCTCTTTCAAAACAGTGAAACTTATCAAACCGAGCAAGCAAAGAAACGTAAAAAGCGTTCGAAAACAGGCAAAACTTGTTACCCTATTACCATGTTCGAGTTCGACCAAGATGCGATGACCTGCCGTTGCCCTGCAGGAAATATGATGCGCCTTAGCAGTAAAAATGCCGTAATCAGCGGAGAGCGAGGCGCTCAATTTTGTGGCTATCTCAACGACTGTCGACAGTGTATTCATCAACCTCAGTGCATGAGAAAGCCACCTGGAAAACAGCAAGGTCGACAAGTCTTCTTTATCTACAAAAACACCAAAGACTTTGACCACATGCAGGCCATGAAAGATAAGATTGATAGCCCGGAAGGCAGGCGACAATACAGCAAGCGGCTTGGGTGTGTTGAACCTGTTTTCGGTAACATCACCGTTAATAAACAAATGAACCGCTTCACTCTTAGAGGAAGAGAGAAAGTAAACGCTCAATGGGCGATGTTCAGCATGCTCCACAACATAGAAAAACTAAGAAATCACCTTCATTAGAGGGTAAGTACCTCTAAAATCGGCCAAAATCAGCAACAACTCCCTCTCCTCACGCCATATCTTTAACCACCATGGTAAACACGATTATCACTGCGCAGCATTTAAGCCAATGTAGACAGGGAAATGCACAAAAATCAGGTGAAAATAGCTAAAAATCGAGAAATTCTACAGCCTCAACGCC
>NZ_JARACP010000052.1 GCF_028765545.1 Aliivibrio sp. S4MY1
TCTCCCCCCCCTCCGCACCGAAATTCAGTGCCGTTAAAAAACGAAAAATGAGAGCAAATAATAATGTGAAGAAATGACCGTTTAACATCATGATAATTAAAGGGAAATGTTATAATTATCACCGTTATTACGAACACCTTCAGGATCGCAATCGTTCGTTTTTGAGTTTATTAACATTAATTAAATCGTGAGCTTTCTCTTTTTTAATTTTCACTCAAAGAGAGTGGAAATAAGGCCATGTTACTCGTCGAATATATCAATTTGCTCATCATGAGAGCAGAGCTCTGGTTGCAAGGTGGGGTCAGGTTTCCCGCCGGTGCGTTTTGGGTAATGAGAGAACGACAAATGCAAGACAAATACTTTGGCGCAATTTAGATTCACGCATTGGCAATAGAGCTCGCGTAACTCACCGCTCACGCGTTTTGATGTGATCACATTTCCTTTTGTGTGGCAATGTGGGCATTCAATGAGAAGAGTGCGAGACATACTTTTATCCTTTTTGATCACGGTAGGCTAAGGTCAGCATCATCTTGTGAGCCAGTATAAAATTCAGCGACAGTCATTAAGCCAAGATAAGAAATAGATTGAATACTTGCGCTTTCGGCTAATTCGGTGTCACGAATTGCGCATTGTTTGCATGCATCAATAATGGCTTTTGTTATGTATTGATGTTCTGTTTTTATTTGAACTTCGCTAAAAGAAGTCGAGCCATCAGTACATAAAACTAAAAGGGAAATATAATACCAATGGAGGCGATGTTTGTTATCAGAGCTCATATAATTACCCAAGATTAATAAGGATAAAAACGCACTACAAATAGAGGTTATTTATAATGTATATCAAGTTCTTATTATAACATTTGCGTTTTATAAATGCTGCTTTTTTAAACGAAACAGTGCAAAAAAAGTACACATTTTAAAGCGAGGAAATGAGGTTTTTTATTCGCATGAGGTGTCTATTTCATAGGAGGGGGAATGTGGTTTGTTGATATAAAAAAAAGACCGCCTAAGCGATCTTTTATGCAACTGATAAGTGGCCTAATTTATTTTATTACGTTCTGACCTAGCCAGAACCCAAGCGCTACAATTCCAGCGACATTAGCTAAAAGAAAACCGAGAACGAGGTTAAATTTACTGTCAATTTTTGCAGAAAGCTCTTTGTTTACATTATCAATTTTTGTGGAAAGGTCTTTGTTTACAGTATCAATCTTAGCGTCGAGCTTATCGAACTTAGCATCCAATTTTACGTCTTGGCTATCCATCTTTTCACCAAGCTCTCGACGAACGCTATCAAGCTGCTCTTGTGTTACACCGTGACCAACAAGAGAGATAATTTGCTCCGCTGTTAGCGTGATAGGCGCTACTGATTTCGATTCATTGTCAGACATAATTCCCCCTTGAGTGTTGGTGATTGCAGTGTTGTTTTACTTTAAACCTGTTACACATTGCTGCACTAGATTGCATGTGCCTTTAATTCTACCACAGCATTTTT
>NZ_JARACP010000053.1 GCF_028765545.1 Aliivibrio sp. S4MY1
GAAAATGCTGTGGTAGAATTAAAGGCACATGCAGTCTAGTGCAACAGTGTGTAATAGGTTTAAAGTAAAACAACACTGCAATCACCAACACTCAAGGGGGAATTATGTCTGACAATGAATCGAAATCAGTAGCACCTATCACACTAACAGCGGAGCAAGTTATCTCTCTTGTTGGTCACGGTGTAACGCAAGAGCAACTTGATAGCGTTCGTCGAGAGCTTGGTGAAAAGATGGATAGCCAAGACGCAAAAATTGATGCTAAGTTCGATAAGCTCGACGCTAAGATTGATACTGTAAACAAAGAGCTTTCTGTAAAAATTGACAGTAAATTTAACCTCGTTTTAGGTTTTTTACTTGCTAATGTCGCTGGAATTGTAGCGCTTGGGTTCTGGCTAGGTCAGAACGTAATAAAATAAATTAGGCCACTTATCAGTTGCATAAAAGATCGCTTAGGCGGTCTTTTTTTATATCAACAAACCACATTCCCCCTCCTATGAAATAAACACCTCATGCGAATAAAAAACCTCATATATCGCTTTAAAATGTGTACTTTTTTTGTACTATGCTGTTTAAAAAAGCAGCATTTATAAAACGCAAATGTTATAATAAGAACTTGATATGCATTATAAATAACCTCTATTTGTAATGCGTTTTTATCCTTATTAATCTTGGGTAATTATATGAGTTCTAATAATAAATATCGCCTCTATTGGTACCATATTTCGCTTGTCGTTCTTTGCGCTGACAGCTCAACGTATTTTCATGAATTGGACGTAAGCGGTGGCAAACCATACGTGACGGCTCCTGCCCTTGAAAGATGCCGAAAATTTGCCATTAGTGAAACAGAAGTGGCGATAAGTGCGAGCATTCAATCGGTGTCGTATCTTGGTTTTATGACCGAAGATGAATTCCTTGGTGAGTCATAAGGTAATTATGTACATTAGTTCAACGTGATCCAAAAGGATAAAAGTATGTCTCGCACTCTTCTCATTGAATGCCCACATTGCCACACAAAGGGAAATGTGATCACATCAAAACGCGTGAGTGGTGAGTTGCGCGAGCTCTATTGCCAATGCGTGAATCTAAATTGCGCCAAAGTATTTGTCTTGCATTTGTCGTTCTCTCATTACCCAAAACGCACCGGCGGAAAACCCGATCCTACCTTGCAACCAGAGCTCTGCTCTCATGATGAGCAGATTGATATATTCGACGAGTAACATGGCCTTATTTCCACTCTCTTTGAGTGAAAATTAAAAAAGAGAAAGTTCACGATTTAATTAATTTTAATAAACTCAAAAACGAACGATTGCGATCCTGAAGGTGTTCGTAATAACGGTGATAATTTCAATATTTATCTTTAATTATCATTATGTTAAACGGTCATTTCTTCACATTATTATTTGCTCTCATTTTTCGTTTTTTAACGGCACTGAATTTCGGTGCGGAGGGGGGGGAGT
>NZ_JARACP010000054.1 GCF_028765545.1 Aliivibrio sp. S4MY1
CTCAGTTGGAAGAAAGAGCGACCCAGGCCCTGTCTTTCCATGGAAGGCACTTTACGATGAGGGCGTTGGGGCTTGGTATGATGAAGACACGAAGCGAAAATACATCACTGAATTTAGCACTGGCTTACCTGATAAAAAGGACATATTAGCCGCCTTTAAAAAATACGGTTATGCCACTGATGGTGAATATTCACAGCTTGTTCGTGCATTTCAATTGCATTTTAGACCTGAAAAATATAATGGATTTATGGATCTTGAAACCACAGCAATACTATTCGCGCTCGTTGAAAAGTATTTTAAATAGCATTGAGTTAAGCGCAAAAAAATCACCCGACTCTATTTCATTTCGTGACATGTTAAGGATTTTATAATGAAACCTAAATTAACTTCATCATTCAAATTTAATCCTGGTGATGAATTCCCTGAAATTAGACTGCCTATCTTTAATAATGGCAAAACAGTAGATATTCGTACTCCACAAAAAGGTACAGATTGGCGAATGGTAATAATTTACCGTGGTCAGCATTGCCCTTTATGTACAACATATTTAAATGAAATAGAAAAATACAAAGATGATTTTATAAAACTAGGCGTTGATATTATTGCCGTGTCCGCTGACGATATGGTGCAAGTAGATGAGCATAGTAAAAAGCTATCCATTACCTATCCAATCGCTCACGGGATGAAAGTAGGTCATATGATGCAACTTGGCCTCTATATATCAACGCCTCTCTCAGCCCCTAATACCATGAGCGAAACTGATCATCTTTTTTCTGAACCTGCTTTATTTGTTATTAATGCTGAAGGCAGAGTACAAATAGTGGAGGTATCAAATGCACCATTCGCTCGTCCTGACATCAATTCGATACTTTCAGGAATAAAGTTTATCCGTGAGCATAATTACCCTATTCGCGGTACTTATAATTCAGGATTGTACTATGGATAGATTATTGGTTTGAGTCCTAACCTTGGTAAGTATTGAGCACAATAGGTTCTTTCCCTACCTAGACCACAGGTTACCTTCAATAAAAAGAAGGCTCTGCTACTTTTAATGACTTTATGATCATAGACACCAACTCCTAGTAAATTAGGGATAAATATAGGTATCCTTGTCAAGCATTGTCCCAACCAATACTTCTCCCCACCAACGAAGTATTGGTTTTTTTAACCATTAATTCAATCAACATGGCATCAAGCCTTGTAGAATACCGTACTATGCAATCTTAGGCGATCCATCTAACCCTTCGTAGTCTTTAATCGTAATAACATCCATCCCTACAAATTCATTAAGCTCACACACCGACTCCAATAACGGCACTAGCTCGTTTTTATAAAATACAC
>NZ_JARACP010000055.1 GCF_028765545.1 Aliivibrio sp. S4MY1
TGTCTAAAGAAAAATTTGAACGTACGAAACCGCACGTAAACGTTGGTACTATCGGCCACGTTGACCACGGTAAAACAACTCTAACAGCTGCTATCTGTACTACACTTGCAAAAATCTACGGCGGTGTAGCTAAAGATTTCGCATCAATCGATAACGCTCCTGAAGAGCGCGAGCGTGGTATCACAATCTCAACTTCTCACGTTGAGTACGATACACCTGAGCGTCACTACGCACACGTTGACTGTCCTGGACACGCCGATTATGTTAAAAACATGATCACTGGTGCTGCTCAAATGGATGGTGGTATCCTAGTTGTTGCTGCAACTGATGGTCCAATGCCACAAACACGTGAGCACATCCTACTTGGTCGTCAAGTTGGTATTCCTTTCATCGTTGTATTCATGAACAAATGTGACATGGTTGATGATGAAGAGCTTCTTGAGCTAGTAGAAATGGAAGTTCGTGAACTTCTTTCTGAATACGATTACCCAGGTGATGATTTACCAGTAATCCAAGGTTCAGCTCTTGGCGCTCTAAACGGCGAGAAAGAGTGGGAAGACAAGATCATTGAGCTAGCAACAGCTCTTGATACTTACATTCCACTTCCAGAGCGTGCTGTAGACATGCCTTTCCTACTTCCAATTGAAGATGTATTCTCAATTCAAGGTCGTGGTACTGTTGTTACTGGTCGTATCGAACGTGGTATCCTACGTGTAGGTGACGAAGTAGAAATCGTTGGTATCAAAGAAACTACAGTTTCTACATGTACTGGTGTTGAAATGTTCCGTAAACTGCTTGACGAAGGTCGTGCAGGTGAGAACGTTGGTGCACTTCTACGTGGTACTAAGCGTGATGACGTTGAACGTGGCCAAGTACTTGCTGCTAAAGGTTCAATCAACCCACACACTAAATTTGAGTCAGAAGTATACGTTCTTTCTAAAGATGAAGGCGGCCGTCATACTCCTTTCTTCAAAGGCTACCGTCCACAGTTCTACTTCCGTACAACGGACGTAACTGGCGATATCACACTTCCAGAAGGTGTTGAAATGGTAATGCCTGGTGACAACGTTCAAATGACGGTTGAGCTAATCGCTCCAATCGCAATGGACGAAGGTCTACGCTTCGCAATCCGTGAAGGTGGCCGTACAGTTGGTGCTGGTGTTGTTGCTAAAATCTT
>NZ_JARACP010000056.1 GCF_028765545.1 Aliivibrio sp. S4MY1
GGCGTTGTTGCCTAAATCAGTTGAACTTTTTTCGAGTCCTGAGATCTGATCCTTTATGATGGTTAGAGCGGTGACAACATGGGTAAGGCAAAAAAGAAGATAACTAACTGGGCGGAGTACAATAAGGCTTTGTGCAAACGCGGCTCGGTTACGTTCTGGATAGATGATACAGCTGTAGATGCATGGCGATGCAAAACCCATCATGGTAAGCGTGGTAGAGGCTTTCAGTACTCTGATACAGCGATAGAAACTGCCTTGATGATTAAAGGAATATTCTCACTACCATTGCGTGCTCTTCAAGGTTTTATCGACTCTATCTTTGAGTTATTGGATGTTCCACTGACGTCCCCAGACTACACCTGTATCAGTAAACGCTCGAAGACAGTCAAGGTCAAATACCGTAATAAATCTAAAGGGGCTATTCGCCATATAGCCATTGATTCGACTGGTCTCAAAGTCTTTGGCGAGGGTGAGTGGAAAGTGAAAAAACACGGTGCCGAAAAACGTAGAACATGGCGCAAGCTGCACTTAGCCGTTGATGTCGATACCCATGAAACCATTAGTGCAGAGGTCAGCCTAGTAAATGTTGGTGATAGCGAAGTGCTGCCAACGTTACTCAACCCTTTACGTAGAAAGATCGATGCTGTGTCTGCCGATGGAGCATATGACACAAAAAGTTGCCACAATACTCTGAAAAATAAAGGCTGTACTCCGTTAATACCACCTCGAAAGAATGCAACGTTTTGGGAAGAGGGGCACCCCAGAAATGAAGCTGTCGAGGCTCTGAAAAACGGAACTATAGCGAAGTGGAAATCCGAGTCTGGTTATCACTATCGCTCAATATCTGAGACCGCAATGTCTCGATATAAAGGACTAACCAGCGGTAAATTGAGCTTGAGATGTTATAACGCTCAAGTGGGTGAAATTCTGGCGAATGTCAAAGCGATTAACAAAGTCATAAGACTAGGCATGCCTGTTCGAAGCTAATGCTGAGTCAAGTATGGCGTCCTTGACCTTCAAACTGATTTGATCAACAACGCC
>NZ_JARACP010000057.1 GCF_028765545.1 Aliivibrio sp. S4MY1
CTGTTGGCGAGACGGTTATCAATTTCGATGTATACGCCAGGAACTCGAGCATTGCCTGGTACTTCGTTAAAGCTAATACTCACGATGTCGCTCCTTCTTTTTGCTTGCTATCGACTTCAACAACAGAGGCGTCTAATACTCGACGCACCCAATAAGCATTACGAGGTTTCATTTCGCCTTCGGCTTTTAGTGGCTCTCGCGTTACTGGATCGCGCACCAACAAGCCCTTAGTGGCAGGTTTGATTTTTATCTCACGCATTTACGGCTCCATATTCATTATTAATTCATCACGCATCATGGCCATCAATTCTCGCTCCAGAAAGGGGGTCCAACCGATAAAGGTTCGCTTTGGCATTCGATAGTTTGCTTTGGTTTTCACACCGCCTTCCCATTGATTGGTTCTTGAGTTGTAAAAGCCGTTCATTCGGGTGGTGAACGACATCGTTTGACCTTCGTTGTGCTCTCGTCCAATCTTTGCTGGAATGCCCGTTAACCCGACTTCAAACGAATCATTATCCACATGCGTTTTTAGGGCACGACTCAGTCCCATCAACATGTTTTTATTCTTTTTTGTTGAGAGAATGACGTTATGGTTTAACGCTTTCCGTGTTCGTCGAGTTCGCTCTTGATAAGGTGTATTATCAACGTCTCGCTGTTGACGAATTTGGGCGCGAAAAAATTGCCTTGTGCGATTGGCCAGTTTTCGGTTTAACTCGAATTTCTTCTCTGGGTTTAGCGCTAAACTCTCAAGCATCGCGGTTAATTGCTCAGGGTTACTCAATTGCATTGTGTGCATTCAGGTAAATCCTCTGCAGAGCCCATAAACTCAAGAAGTGGAAGTTCATCCTCAATCAAGGCGATAGCAAAATCACTGACGCAATCAAGACGAGTATCGCCTTGCTTCCACACACCAGTAGCGCTTTCTTCTAGCGAATAGGCTTCTTTAATCTCTATTTTCAATTTAAGA
>NZ_JARACP010000058.1 GCF_028765545.1 Aliivibrio sp. S4MY1
TTGTTGGCAAGACGGTTATCAATTTCGATGTATACGCCAGGAACTCGAGCATTGCCTGGTACTTCGTTAAAGCTAATACTCACGATGTCGCTCCTGTTTTTTCTTTGTCGGTCATGACGACGACCGACTCATCTTGAATTCGACGTAACCAGTAACTATTACGGGGTTTTACTTCGCCCTTAACGTCCAATGGCACTCGCGTAATAGGATCGCGCACCAACAGACCCTTAGTGGCGGGTTTGATTTTTATCTCACACATTTATGGCTCCATATTCATTGCTAATTCCGTGTGAATGATGGTCATCAATTCACGCTCCAGAGAGGGAGTCCAACCGATGAAGGTTCGCTTTGGCATCCGATAGTTTGCTTTGGTTTTCACACCGCCTTCCCATTGATTGGTTCTTGAGTTGTAAAAGCCGTTCATTCGGGTGGTGAACGACATCGTTTGACCTTCGTTGTGCTCTCGCCCAATCTTTGCTGGAATGCCCGTTAACCCGACTTCAAACGAATCATTATCCACATGCGTTTTTAGGGCACGACTCAGTCCCATCAACATGTTTTTATTCTTTTTTGTTGAGAGAATGACGTTATTGTTTAACGCTTTTCGTGTTCGTCGAGTTCGCTCTTGATAAGGTGTATTATCAACGTCTCGCTGTTGACGAATTTGGGCGCGAAAAAATTGCCTTGTGCGATTGGCCAGTTTTCGGTTCAACTCGAATTTCTTCTCTGGGTTTAGCGCTAAACTCTCAAGCATCGCGGTTAATTGCTCAGGGTTACTCAATTGCATTGTGTGCATTCAGGTAAATCCTCTGCAGAGCTAATAAACTCAAGAAGCGGAAGTTCATCCTCAATCACGGCGATAGCAAAATCACTGACGCAATCAAGACGAGTATCGCCTTGCTTCCACACACCAGTAGCGCTTTCTTCTAGCGAATAGGCTTCTTTAATCTCTATTTTCAATTTAAGG
>NZ_JARACP010000059.1 GCF_028765545.1 Aliivibrio sp. S4MY1
TGGGGTTGTTGCAAAAAATCCATTTCTAACAGAAAATCCCTCTCTCTTTCAATTAAACTACCATCTCAATGACTCAATCCGAATTTAAATGGAAACACTTTGCACCAGAAATTATCCTCTGGTCTCTTCGTTGGTATGGTACGACAACTCTTAGTTATGCACACGTCAGTGATATGCTTGCGGAGCGTGGTATTTTCGTTAATCGCTCTACCATTTACCGATGGTTTATTGAGTATTCCCCTAAACTACGTAAGAAATTACGTCGATATCAATTTACGACATCTGACTCTTCATGGCAACTTGATGAAACATACGTTCGAGTAAAAGGTAAATGGCTTTATCTTTATCGAGCTATTAATAAACAAGGTGAAACCCTTGATTTTTATTTCTCTCATAAGAGAAATAAAGAGTCAGCTTATCAATTCATTAAGCGTTGTTTAAGGCCGTATCGCTTAGAAAATCAACCTAAAACGTTAAGCACAGATAAACATTCCTCATACGCCAATGCCATAACTCGCCTAAAAGAAGAAGGTTTGTTACGCGCTGATGTAAATCAACGGCAAATAAAATCCCTCAATAATGGTATTGAATCAGATCATGCCCCAATTAAGAAATTGATCGTAGCTACCGGTGGTTTCAAAGTGAGAAAACGAGCATGGTCAACAATTCAAGGATTTGAATCATTACGAATGTTAAATAAGGGACAGTTTGATTTTTGGTTGCGTAACGATAGACGAAAAACAATAGTACAGGAGAGATCCACCTTCATTAATCGTCTCTTTAATATTGAGGTTATTTTATAGTAATAATGAGCCCATTGTAGGGCTCATTTATCCATTCAGATTATTTGCAGCAAGCCC
>NZ_JARACP010000006.1 GCF_028765545.1 Aliivibrio sp. S4MY1
CACACCTTGCGGCGCCAGAACCTAAATCTGGTGCGTCTACCAATTCCGCCACGTCCGCATTCTACTGTTTGATTATTAAGGACTGATAGTCACTTAATCTACAAAGAGTAGTTATTCTATATTTTAATTGACGATTGGTAAATCAATTAAAAGTTGTATGGTGGCTACTACGGGATTTGAACCTGTGACCCCATCATTATGAGTGATGTGCTCTAACCAGCTGAGCTAAGTAGCCAAATTGTTTCTTTATTTCTAACTCGTCTCTCTTCCGTCTTATCGGTGAGGACGGAGCGCATTATGCGTACCAGAGGCTTATGCGTCAACACTTTTTTGAAAAAAATATGAAATCTTTGATTGTTCGAACGGAATTTAATCAAAGCGTACTTTTTATATGCAAATAAGAGTGAATAAGAGCAAAAGAATAGGGATAAGAGTTGAAAACAAGAAGTGGTACTGATGAGAAGTGAGAAGAATAATAGCTTTTAACTGTTTGAAATATAGACAAGTAATAAAAAGGCCAGCAAATTTGCTGGCCTTTTTTATTATACGTTGAAGCGGAAATGCACTACATCACCATCTTTAACGATGTAATCTTTTCCTTCTAGGCGCCATTTGCCGGCTTCTTTAGCGCCGCTCTCGCCACTAAATTCAATAAAGTTATCATAGCCAACAACTTCTGCACGGATAAAGCCTTTTTCAAAGTCTGTGTGGATCTTACCTGCAGCTTGTGGTGCAGTGGCACCTACTGGGATAGTCCAAGCACGAACTTCTTTTACACCCGCAGTGAAATACGTTTGTAGAGTTAGTAGTTCGTAACCAGAACGGATCACACGGTTTAGGCCTGGTTCTTCGATGCCCATATCAGCAAGGAATTCTTCGCGATCTTCATCATCTAGTTCAGAAAGCTCAGATTCAATAGCTGCACATACTGGAACAACTACGTTGTTTTCTTTTTCTGCGTATTCACGAACCATATCTAGGAATGGGTTGTTTTCAAAACCATCTTCACTAACGTTAGCAATATACATTGTTGGTTTTAGTGTTAAGAAATTCAGGTAAGAAACAGCTGCGATTTCTTCTTTTGCTAGTTCAACAGTACGAGCCATTCCACCTTCTGTGAATACAGGCAGCAGTTTTTCAAGTACTGAGATTTCAAACTTAGCGTCTTTATCGCCACCTTTTGCTTTCTTCGTTTGACGGAAGATTGCACGTTCACATGAATCTAAATCAGCCAAAGCAAGTTCAAGGTTGATGATTTCGATATCTTCAATTGGTGAGATTTTACCAGCTACGTGAATAATGTTTTCATTTTCAAAACAACGAACAACATGACCAATAGCATCAGTTTCACGGATGTTAGCAAGGAATTTATTACCTAGACCTTCGCCTTTAGATGCGCCAGCTACAAGGCCTGCAATATCCACAAATTCCATTGTAGTTGGAAGAATACGCTCTGGATTTACGATTTTAGCTAATGCGTCTAAACGTAGATCAGGAACCGGAACCACACCTGTGTTTGGTTCAATAGTACAGAAAGGGAAGTTTGCCGCTTCGATTCCTGCTTTAGTTAGTGCATTAAACAGTGTTGACTTACCAACGTTTGGAAGACCAACGATTCCGCATTTAAAACCCATGATGTAAACCTTATCTTTAGTTATACCAAGCTAAATAGAAATTTATTTAATTACTTATTCAGCTTTGAATGTATGTAAACGATTTTGTGCTTTACTTAACCCGTCTTTAAGCAAGATATCTAGACAGCGAGTAGACTCATCTACAGCAGCATCGATTAACTCTTGCTCTTTGGTAGGCGCTTTTCCTAAAACAAAACCGGCAACTTTGTCTTTATGGCCAGGATGACCAATACCAATTCGAAGTCGATAAAACTCTTTCGTATTGGCTAATTTGCTAATAGTGTCACGTAAGCCATTATGGCCACCATGACCACCACCTTTTTTGAATTTGGCAACACCAGGAGGAAGATCTAGCTCATCATGAGCGACTAAGATCTCTTCTGGCTTTATTTGATAAAACTTAGCTACAGCAGCAATAGCTTTACCTGATAAATTCATAAATGTTGTTGGGATCAATAAGCGAAGATCTTGGCCATTGCTTTGGATCCTCCCTGTTAATCCGAAGAACTTAGCTTCTTCTCGCAGTGAAACATTGTGCATACGAGCGAGTTCTTCAACGACCCATGCCCCTGCATTATGGCGAGTTCTTTTATACTCAAGACCAGGGTTTGCTAGTCCAACAAGAAGTTTGATTTGATTACTCAAAGACTTATCTCTCTATTTGGATACCAATATCATTAATAAACTTATTCGTATAAAAGAAACGAAAGAAAATTAATGGTATTAGTATGTCCCATTAAAAAGGCGCGCCATATTAACACAAGAAATCCAAATACAAAAACGCCCCGCATATAGCAGGGCGTTTGAATAGATTTTTGTTTGACTAGTGATCAAACATTGCAGAGATTGACTCTTCATTGCTGATACGACGAATCGCCTCAGCTAGCATGCGAGAAAGGCTCAGTTCAGTTACTTTACCTGTTGCTGCCATTTCTTTAGATAGAGTAATCGAGTCAGTAACAACAACTTGGTCTAATACCGAGTTTGCAATGTTTTCTGCTGCTGAACCAGAGAATACAGCGTGAGTTGCATAAGCAAATACACGTTTAGCACCGCGTTCTTTAAGTGCTTCAGCTGCTTTACATAATGTACCGCCAGTATCGATCATGTCATCAACGATAACACAGTCACGACCGTCAACATCACCAATTAGGTTCATTACTTCTGATACGTTTGCACGTGGACGACGTTTATCAACGATAGCGATATCAACATCACCTAATGCTTTTGCTGTTGCGCGAGCACGAACAACACCACCTAGATCAGGAGAAACAACAACTGGATTTTCTAGACCACGAGTGCACATGTCATCAAGCAGTACAGGAGTACCGAAGATATTGTCTACTGGTACGTCGAAGAAACCTTGAATTTGTTCAGCGTGAAGATCGATAGTTAAAACGCGGTCAACACCAACGTTTGAAAGCATATCAGCAATAACTTTTGCAGTGATTGGTACGCGAGCAGAACGTACACGACGATCTTGACGAGCATAACCAAAGTACGGGATTACCGCAGTGATACGGCCAGCAGAAGCACGACGAAGTGCGTCGATCATTACTACTAATTCCATGATGTTGTCATTAGTAGGGGCACATGTAGATTGAATGATGAAAACATCACTACCACGTACATTCTCGTTAATTTGAACAGCTACTTCGCCGTCAGAAAAACGATCGACAGTAGCGTCACCAAGTGAAATATATAGTCGATCAGCGATACGTTGCGCTAGTTCAGGAGTTGCATTACCAGCAAATAGCTTCATGTCAGGCACGGTGGAAACCTCAGGGTTGCGTCCAAATTGTGAGAATTTTATATTTTGCATAATGATTTATACTCTTCCAGTTTGTGGTTGAGTGGCGAAGTATTCATACCTCGAGTAATAAATCCGGTTGCATTATCAGGGATTAAGGAATAAACCTCTTGTGCTTCTTTTTCGCTGTTAAATTCAGCAAAAACACAAGCGCCTGTTCCGGTTAATCTTGATGGCGCATATTCTAACAGCCATGAAAGTTGGTAATCAACCTCTGGATACACACTTCTGACAATTTTTTCGCAATCGTTTTCGTACGGAGCGTCTAAAAGTGCATTAAGTGACTGTTTTGGCGTATTTCTAATCAAGTCAGGGTGAGTGAATACATCAACGGTTGCAATGCTGACGTTTGGCTTAATTAATACGTACCATAACTCTTTAGGGGTGGCTGGTTGTAATTTCTCACCAACACCTTCTGCAAATGCAGAAAAACCGTGAACAAAGATAGGGACGTCTGCTCCCAATTTTACGCCCAATTCACTAAGAGTATTGTTGGATAAATTCAACTGCCAAAGAAAATTTAAAGCAGCTAAAACCGTGGCAGCGTTAGAAGATCCACCACCGATACCTCCTCCCATAGGAAGTACTTTTTCTATTTCGATATGAGCACCGAGTACGGATGAAGTATGCTGCTGGAGAAGAGTTGCTGCTTTCCAGATTAAATTATCTTCTGTTTTAACCCCAGGAATATCTGGAGATAAAGTGATTTGACCGGTTTTGTTGGGCGTAATTGTTAGGTAATCACATAAATCGATGAACTGAAATAGCGTTTGAAGTTCATGATAGCCATTTTCTTGTTGACCATTAATATAAAGAAATAGGTTGAGTTTCGCAGGAGAAGGCCAGCGAGTAGAGGTATTTATCATTGAGTAATTTTTTATCATTGAGAAACAATCCAATTTGAAGCAATGATTTTAATTGTGGTGTTTTGTTGAGTAAGCGTCATTGAATTTGGCAATAGGAGCTGTTCATTATCGCTATAGCTGTTATAGCGTAGATGCCAGTTAGTTTGTCCAACCTGCTTTGATAAGTGCTCTATGGTATTTAATTCATTTAATTGAAAGTCATCAGCTGCGGTAGGTAATCCTTTTATCCAATCACCAAGATAAGCAATCGGCATATTAAGACCTGTGAGACCGTAAATAAGTCGTCCAGGGTCTGTACCTTCAAAAGTTTGGTTGTCTCCCGTTTCTACAACGGTATTGCCTTGATTCATTGAAATTTTGAGAACCGTTTGCCCTAAAAATGTGGTTAATAACAGCTCACTATTGTCTTGGTTTTGAGTCCATTGGAAATTTAAGCTATGACGTTGTTCTGGAGATTTATAGCCAATTTTTCCAGTGACTTTATACTCATTTATTTCTTGTAGTTTAGTTTGATGCTTATTCCAATTAGTCGATTGTTGTGGCGTTAAAGGAACACTAGAACAAGCACTCAGAAAAAGAGTTAAGATAAGAATAACGAATGGAAAGCGAGTAAAATGAGGACGCGTCATTAAAAATCTCATGTTTAATCTAAAGTAGGTATCAGATTGTAGCAAATTCTTTGAATATTTGGATACAAATAGTGCTTATTGCTCACTAATTTCTCTCCTGATAGCCCCTATGCCTTTTAAAATTGGACGGCATCAAGTAAAATCCGCCCTTGTTATTTTTTTATTGGTCTGTTTGCCGAATGTCATTGCTTGTTATTGGAATCAATCATACATCAGCCTCAGTTGATTTACGTGAGAGAGTTGCTTTCTCTCCTGATAAATTAACTAGAGCATTAGATGAACTAAAAAATAGTGATGCGATTCAAAGCGGCGTGATTTTATCGACTTGCAATCGAACTGAAATCTATTGCGAAGTGAAAATGGGGATCAGTAGTGGCTATGTCATTAACTGGTTAGCTGAATTTCACGATGTTTCTTTAGATTTGTTGATGCCAAGCATCTATGTTTATGAAGAACAAGCGGCAGTAAAACACTTAATGCGTGTTTCTTGTGGCTTAGATTCATTAGTATTAGGTGAGCCACAGATTTTAGGTCAAGTAAAAAAAGCCTTCGCTGATGCGCGTGAGCGTAATGCAGTAGAGGGAACTATTGAAAAACTATTTCAAAGTGATTTTTCTGTAGCCAAACGGGTCAGAACAGAAACCAATATTGGTGGTAATGCGGTATCTGTTGCTTATGCTGCTTGTATTTTAGCTCGTCAAATTTTTGAATCCCTTGCTGAGTCTACGGTCCTTTTAGTTGGGGCAGGTGAAACCATTGAGTTAGTTGCTAAGCATTTAGATGCTGCTGGTTGTAAAAAATTGATTGTTGCTAACCGAACTCGCGAAAGAGCCATGGGGCTTGCAGAGCAATTTAATGCGGATGTTATTAGTCTTCCAGAAATCCCAGAACATTTATCAAAAGCCGATATTATTATCAGCTCTACCGCTAGCCCATTGCCAATTATTGGTAAAGGGATGGTTGAAAGCGCTTTAAAGCAACGCAAACATCAGCCAATGTTGTTTGTCGATATTGCGGTCCCTCGTGATATTGAGGGAGAAGTGGCTGAGTTAAATGATGCCTATCTGTATTCTGTTGATGATCTTAAGTCAATTATCGATCACAACATTGAGCAACGAAAAATAGAAGCGATTCAAGCCGAAGCTATTGTCAGTGAAGAAAGTGCAAGCTTCATGACTTGGATCCGCTCGCGTCAAGCAGTTAAGAGTATTCGTGAATACCGTGATAATTCAGAAGCGATTCGAACTGAACTATTGCAAAAAAGTATTCAAGCGCTCGCTTCTGGTCAAAATGCAGAAAAAGTTTTGGCAGAATTAAGTAATAAATTAACAAATAAACTCATTCATGCACCAACACTTGCTATGCAGAAGGCCGCCAAAAATGGTGAGTCAGAAAAACTTACTGTTATACGTCAAAGTATTGGTCTAGACAACTAAGTGTAGCGTTCGCTACCAACATAAAGAAAAGAATAAATACTATTATGAAAGCATCAATTCGAGTAAAACTAGAAACGCTGGTTGAGCGTTATGAAGAAGTTCAGCATTTATTGGGGGATCCAGGTGTTATTGGTGATCAAAATAAATTCCGAGCTTTATCTCGTGAATACTCTCAATTGGAAGAAGTGACACAGTGTTTCCAAGCATATGAGCAAGCTCAAGAAGACTTAGTTGCCGCTGAAGAGATGGCGCAAGAAGACGATGCTGAAATGCGTGAAATGGCGCAAGAAGAAATTAAAGAAGCAAAAGCTGCGATTGAGCGTCTTACTGATGAACTACAAGTATTGCTTATTCCAAAAGATCCAAATGATGAGCGTAACTGTTTCTTAGAGATCCGTGCGGGTGCGGGTGGTGATGAAGCGGGTATCTTTGCGGGTAACCTTTTCCGCATGTATTCTCGTTTTGCAGAGAAAAAGGGCTGGCGCATCGAAGTCATGAGCTCGAATGTTTCTGAGCAAGGTGGCTTTAAAGAAATGATTGCAAAAGTAAGCGGCGATGGCGCTTATGGTGTATTAAAATTTGAATCAGGCGGCCACCGTGTACAACGTGTTCCTGAGACTGAATCACAAGGTCGTGTACATACCTCTGCATGTACTGTAGCGGTAATGGCTGAGATCCCAGAAGCGGATCTTCCAGAAATTAAAGCGGCAGATCTAAAAATTGATACCTTCCGTGCATCAGGCGCGGGTGGTCAGCACGTTAACACCACTGATTCAGCAATCCGTATTACTCACTTACCAACCGGTACGGTTGTTGAGTGTCAGGATGAGCGTTCACAACATAAAAACAAAGCAAAAGCGATGTCGGTTCTTGCTGCTCGTATTATTCAAGCTGAACAAGCTCGTCGTGCTGAAGCAGTATCAGATACACGTCGTAACTTACTAGGTTCTGGTGACCGCTCTGATCGTATTCGTACTTACAACTACCCACAAGGTCGTGTTTCTGATCACCGTATCAACTTAACTATCTACCGCTTGAACGAAGTGCTAGAAGGTGACTTAGCTTCGCTGATTGAACCTGTTGTTCTTGAATATCAAGCAGATCAACTTGCTGCATTAGCTGAAAATAACTAATGAGCTTATCTATTGAAGCGTTGTTGAAACGCTCAATTCAATCATTAGTACTTGAGGGGAGTGATTCTCCTCAAGTTGATGCTGCTGTGCTGTTGTGTCATGTTCTTGATAAACCAAGAAGTTATTTACTTACTTGGCCAGAAAAAGTGGTATCAGAGGAAGAGCTGAGTAATTTTGATGCTTTACTAGAACGACGTCTTGCTGGTGAACCTATTGCTTATATTGTGGGATATCGTGAATTCTGGTCATTACCACTTAAAGTATCACCAACAACACTGATCCCAAGACCTGATACAGAGCGTTTAGTTGAAGTCGCTTTAGATCTTCTTACTGAGTCGTCTAGTCGTGTTTTGGATTTAGGGACAGGTACTGGAGCTATTGCTCTTGCGATTGCCTCTGAGCTACCAAAGCTGAAGGTAATGGGTGTCGATTATCAAGATGATGCGGTTGAATTAGCAAGAAGAAACGCAAAAGATAATCACATTACTAATACTGAATTTCGTCAGGGCAGTTGGTTTACTCCAATTTCTCAGGAGGACCTATTTGATATTATAGTCAGTAACCCTCCTTATATTGATGGTAATGATCCTCACCTATCTCAAGGTGATGTACGTTTTGAACCTCAAACAGCCTTGGTAGCAGAGCAAAAAGGCTTTGCTGATTTACTTCATATTATTGATCATAGTCGTCAACATCTTATTGATAACGGCTGGTTATTAATGGAGCATGGCTTTGAGCAAGGTAATCAATTACGTGATTACTTTATCGAGTATGGTTTCATTAATGTTAAAACAGAGAAAGATTATGCTGGCAATGACCGAGTAACTTTAGGTCAATGGACAGTAAACACAGAGAATAAAGGATAATTCATGTATACCGCTGTTAAACACATACATCTATTTATGATCGCTTGTAGCGTATTATTATTTGTCGTTCGTTACGTATTGATGATGGTTGATTCAGACCTTCGCAATAAAGCGTTTTTAAAGCGAGTGCCTCATGTTGTTGACTCTGCAATGCTATTGAGTGGTATTGCGCTTATCTTTATTACTGGGTTTATTCCATTTACCGGCTCTGCGCCTTGGTTAACAGAAAAACTAACGTGTGTAATGGTTTATATCGCCTTAGCTTTTGTCACACTAAACAATGGTAAAAATAAAGTATTTAAGACCTTTGCTTTTCTTGGAGCGTTAGGTTGGCTAATGGTTGCCGCTAAGATTGCAGTGACTAAAGTGCCAACATTTCTGGGGTAATCATGTTGCAGTTATTTGGTGAAAATTTAGAAAGCTTGAGTCTTGTTGAAGGCGCTTTAGCACTTAATGTTGCTATTAATCCAAGCATACAAAAGCAATGGGTTGACACCAAACTGCAAGAAATGTGCGTAGAAGCAGAGCAAGTATTAGCTCATGAACTCAATGACGAAGAACGTTTAGATCGGTTACTTCAACTTTTTTATGTTGAATGGGGGTATCAAGGTGATATTTATACCTACTTTAACTCTGAAAACGCGTTTATTGATCATGTGATTGATACTAAAAAAGGCATTCCAGTTACTTTGGGTGCTCTATTTTTATATCTTTGTGACTATGTAAACCTTCCTGTCAGCGCTATCAACTTCCCAACTCAACTCGTTTTAAGAGTGGATTGGCCAAATAAGGAAACTCGCTATATAAACCCGTTTGATGGTCAGTATATCGGTGAGCATTTAATGACGGCTTGGTTAATCGGTTACGGTGGTCCGTTAGCAAAAATTTTGCCGGTACACCTTGAGTCTATTGATAATGTGACCTTAATTGGGCGTTTACTTGCGGTGATTAAAACGGCTTGTATTCGAGAGAAAAAATTTGCGTTTGCATTAACATGCAGCGATTTGGCACTGACTATGGTGCCGGATGACCCATTTGAAATTCGTGATAGAGGATTAATCTATCAACAACTACACTGTAATGAAGTTGCAAAAAGCGATTTAGAATATTTTATTGAGCAGTGCCCAAATGATCCATCAGTACTATTGGTGAAAGAGCAAGTTCAACTGTTATTACAACAACATCCTACCGTTCTCCATTAAGAGTGAAGATAATGCAAAATCAAAAAACAGTAAAAATTGGCAATATCGATGTCGCAAATGATAAGCCGTTTACCTTATTTGCAGGTATGAACGTATTAGAGTCTCGTGATCTTGCAATGCAAATCTGTGAGACGTACGTAGAAATTACTGATAAATTAGGTATTCCTTACGTATTTAAAGCGTCTTTTGATAAAGCAAACCGTTCTTCAATTCATTCATACCGCGGTCCTGGTATGGAAGAAGGTTTAAAAATATTCCAAGAGTTGAAAGATACTTTTGGCGTTAAAATTATTACGGATATTCATACAGAAGCACAAGCTCAGCCTGTAGCTGATGTGGTGGATGTAATCCAACTACCTGCTTTTCTTGCTCGTCAAACAGACTTAGTTGAGACGATGGCAAGAACTGGTGCTGTGATTAACGTTAAGAAACCACAGTTTATGAGCCCAGATCAAGTCGGCAATATTGTTGATAAGTTTGCAGAGTGTGGGAATGAAAATATCATTCTTTGTGAGCGTGGTTCGTGCATGGGTTACGACAACCTAGTGGTTGATATGCTTGGTTTTGGTGTAATGAAAAAAGCGTCAAATGGTAGCCCAATCATCTTTGATGTAACGCATTCTCTACAGAACCGTGATCCAAGTGGTAAAGCGTCTGGCGGCCGTCGTTCACAAACAGTAGAACTTGCAAAAGCGGGTTTAGCAACAGGTATTGCAGGTCTATTTATTGAAGCGCATCCGAATCCAGATAAAGCACTGTGTGATGGTCCTTCAGCATTACCGTTAGATCAACTAGAACCTTTCTTGAAACAAATGAAAGCGCTAGATGATTTAATTAAAGGTTTTGAGCACATCGATATTAAATAATATTGAGAGTAACTAGATAAATTAAAGCCCAAGAGAGATAACTTTCTTGGGCTTTTTTGTGTTTGGTTTAAATGCTTATTCAGTATCTGCTGAGTTTGGTGAAAACCAATCTAGTTTTTTATGTAATGTCGTTACACTACCTACAACAATTAATGACGGGCTAATGGCTTTTTTTGCCATTTGAGCTAATTCTGAAATGGTACCTGTAAATACTTTTTGTTTTTGTGTTGTACCACGTTCAATAATAGCACAAGGCGTATCTGCTGCTAATCCATGCTCAATTAACTGGGTTGAAATGTGTGGAGATTGCTTTAACCCCATGTAGAAAACCAAGGTATTGTTTGAACGAACTAAAGCGTCCCATTCAATTTCTGCTCCGTCTTTTTGAACATGAGCGGTAATAAACTGGACACTTTGTGCATGGTCTCGATGGGTAAGGGGTATACCAGCATAAGAGGTAGCCCCAGCAGCGGCGGTAATACCAGGAATTACTTCAAATTGAACACCGTTTTCAGCCAGGGTTTCTAACTCTTCACCGCCTCGACCAAAGATAAATGAATCGCCCCCTTTAAGCCGCACAACACGTTTACCTTCTTGTGCTTTATCTACCAGTATTTGGTTAATTTTATCTTGTGGAACGAAATGAAAGTCAAGTTTCTTACCAACATAAATCATTTCTGCTTTATCGTTCGCAAGCGCTAAAATTTCTTTGGATACTAGACGATCATAAACAAGAACATCAGCGTCTTTAATTAAGCGATAACCTTTCATGGTTAATAATTCAGGATCACCAGGACCTGCGCCAACAAGAGAAACAAGTCCGGTTTGTTTGTGTTGCTCAGATTGAGCTTGAATACTTGGCATAATAGATTCCTGCATTATGTTTTTATTTTACTCTAGTATGTAAGAGTCGATAAAAAAAATCACCCTTAATACTTGATTAAGAGTGATTTAATTTGAATGAGTTATAACTAACTTTATTCGTTACTAATTACTTAGCATCCAGTGATGGTGCTGTTTTTGCGTGAGTAAGATAAAGAGGAATACAAGTAAATAGTAGGCCGCCAACAATATTACCTAAAATAGTAGGGATAAGGTTGAAGTTCAACCATGTAGCGATACCGAAATCAGCACCAAGAATCATACCTAGTGGGAATAGGAACATGTTTACTACTGTGTGCTCAAATACTAGTGCGAAGAAGATAAAGATTGGGAACCACATCATTGCTACACGGCCGGACACTGTGCGAGCTGTCATGTTACCAATCACACCTAAACATACCATTAGGTTACAGAAAATAGCGCGGACAAAACACGTGATCCAACCATCCATGCCCATATTTTCAAAACCTAAGCTACGGGCTGTCGATACTGCGATAAACTTCTTCGCAACCGCGTTTAACTCTAAAGAGAAGTTACCTGTTAGAGAAACCGCAACAAGATAAGCAACAATTAATGATCCAACAAGGTTACCTAGACCAACAATACCCCAGCAACGGAAAATGCGCCCCCAAGTAATGCCAGGACGGTTATCAAATTTTGCCAATGGAGCAAGACCAAACACTCCCGTGACTAGGTCATAACCCATTACACTCAAAATAACAAAACCAACAGGGAAGACAAGTGCACCAACGATACCAACACCAGTTTGTACAATGGTCGTAATAGCAACAACCACCGCCAGAGATAAAATAATACCAGCCATTGTGCTTCGTATTAGAAGATCTCGAGTGCTTGTTTTTACTTTTGCTTCACCAACATTAATCATGGTTTGTACAAATTCTGCTGGTTTAAAGTCAATAGTAGACATGAATGTGTCCTTATAAAAAATTAAAGTTTAAATTGAATAGTGAAAGACTCGCTGTTTCTCAACTGTTGAGAAACAGCAAGCCTTTAAGCTATTAAATCTAACGTAAGTAACTAAGCTGAGATTTCTACTGCACCTTTAGTAATACGAGTTTTATATGCTTTAACGTTAAATTGCTCATCTTCCATGCACACACCTGTAGTAAGATTAAAGCGCTGTTTCTTTAGGGGACTAGCCACCCAAAGCTCTCCTTGGTGTTCAACAATTAAACCACGTGATAAAACATTTGATTGGAAGTAAGGGTCAGTATTACTGATTGCCAATACGTCTTCGCCTTTTGATGGACGAAACACGGCAACTTGCTCACCATTCACAAGAGCACAAACCCCTGTACCTGGAATGATATCTTCTAGTTGACAGATTTTTACGAATTTAGAAGTCATAATTAACTCTCTCGCTCTTATTCAGTTGCTGCTACGTGTAGGATGTCACCCTTTGCTTCTGGGTGTTTTTCTGTAAAAGTTGCTGGGCGGTGTTGTTCACGGCCATCAGAAACAAACACAACATTCTCATCACGCTCATCAGTATTGATAAAGTGAGCAAAACGCTTAAGTTGGGTTTCGTCGTTTATTGTATCTGTCCACTCACATGCAAAGTTATTCACTAATTTTGCTACATCCAGTTCCAATTGCTCGTTGATACCCAGTTTGTTATCTACGATGACTTCACGTAGGTAATCCACACCGCCTTCTAGGTTATCCATCCATACCGATGTACGTTGTAGTGGTGCAGCCGTACGAATGTAGAACATCATGAAACGATCGATATATTTGATAAGTGTTTCTTGGTCTAAATCGCTTGCCAGTAAGTCCGCGTGACGAGGTTTCATACCACCGTTACCACATACATACATGTTCCAACCTGCGTCAGTTGCGATAATACCTAAGTCTTTACCTTGGGCTTCAGCACACTCACGAGTACATCCAGACACGCCGAACTTCATCTTATGAGGAGTACGGATGCCTTTATAACGGTTCTCGATCATTATGCCTAGGCCTACAGAGTCTTGAACACCGTAACGACACCACGTTGAGCCAACACATGTTTTAGCCATGCGAAGTGCTTTTGCGTAAGCTTGACCAGTCTCGTAACCAGCCGCGATTAACTTCTTCCAGATTGCTGGTAAGTCATCTTTTTGAGCGCCAAATAGACCGATACGCTGTGCGCCTGTAATTTTGGTGTACAGGTTGTATTCTGCTGCAACATCAGCAAGAACGCTTAGTGCTTGAGGTGTTACTTCGCCACCCGCCATGCGAGGGATAACAGAGTAAGAACCGTCTTTTTGCATGTTACCTAGGAAGTTATCGTTGGTATCGTGCAGTTTTACTAGTTCAGGTTTAAGGATGTGCTCACCCCAGCAAGAAGCAAGGATAGAACCAGCAAGAGGTTTACATACTTCACAACCGTAACCTTTGCCGTATTTTTCTAGAAGTTCATCAAACGTTTTGATTTCTTCGATACGAATAAGGTGGAATAGCTCTTGGCGAGAATAAGCAAAGTGTTCACACACGTCACTCTTAACTTCGATACCAGACTTTGCTAATTCTGCATTAAGTACAGAGGTAACTAGAGGGATACAGCCACCACAGCCAGTACCAGCGCCTGTTACCGCTTTAATATCAGCCATTGTATGATGACCATCTGCAACCGCTTGAGCGATTTTGCCTTTGGTTACATCAAAGCATGAGCAGATAACCGCAGATTCAGGAAGTGAGTCAGCACCTAGTGTTGGTTTTTCTGCGCCAGCGTGTGCTGGTAGAATAAGAGCGTCAGGGTGTTCTGGCAGGTCGATTTCATTCAGCATAAGTTGCAGAAGATCGCCATAGTCAGATGTGTCTCCCACCATTACCGCACCAAGTAGCTTCTTGTTGTCTTCAGAAACGATAAGACGCTTGTAAACTTCTTGTTCTTCATTTTGGTAAACGTAGCTCTTACAACCAGGAGTGCGACCATTAGCATCACCGATAGAGCCAACTTTAACGCCAAGCAGTTTTAGTTTTGCAGACATGTCTGCGCCTTGAAACTTACTGTCATTACCTAAAATGTGGTCAACGGCAACTGTTGCCATTTTATAACCAGGAGCAACCAAGCCATAGAAGGTTTGATTCCAAGAAGCACATTCCCCAATTGCGTAAATGTTCTTATCGGTAGTTTGGCAGTTATCATTGATTTCGATACCGCCGCGAGGAGCAATACCAAGACCCATTTGACGAGCCAGTTTATCTTGAGGGCGGATACCTGCTGAGAATACGATGAAATCTGCTTCTAGCTCTGTGCCATCAGCAAAGCGCATGACATTACGTGCATCTTTACCTTCCGGAACAATTTCAAGCGTATTTTTGCTTGTATGAACGTTAACGCCTATGCGTTCGATTTTTTGACGAAGTTGATTACCACCAGCAAGGTCAAGTTGTTCTGCCATTAATTTCGGTGCAAATTCAACAACGTGAGTTGTTACACCAAGTGCTTTTAATGCTCCAGCCGCTTCAAGACCAAGTAAACCACCACCAACGACAACACCGCTTTTACTGTTTTTTGCTGTTGCTTCAATAGATTTAAGATCTTCAATAGTGCGATAAACAAAACAATCTTTACCGTCGTTACCTTTAATTGGTGGAACGAATGGGTAAGAACCCGTTGCAAGAACTAGTTTATCGTATTGAATTTCACGACCAGTGCTTGAGTAAACGGTTTGTTTTTCACGATTGATATTAATAGCACGTTCACCAAGTAACACATTGATGTTGTGCTTTTCGTAGAATCCTTCTTTTACAAGAGAAAGTTCATCTGCAGTATGATGAGAAAAATAAGAAGAAAGGTGAACACGGTCGTAAGCGACACGAGGCTCTTCACAAAACACCGTGATGTCCATGCTTTGAACGTCGGTTTTATCTACTAAATCTTCGATATAGCGATGACCAACCATGCCATTACCGATGATGACTAACTTCATCTTGCTCATAAGGATTCCTATTATCTTTGATATATAGATATGATGAATTATGAATGAATATGTCGATATGATGTGGATCAATTACGAAATAAAACTACACCAAAGTGGTAGGTAAGGGGCTGGTTTGTTATTTTTTGTTATTTAATCAATTGCTTGTGTGTAGCACGTAACTATTGCGTGTTGTTTTTTTACAATATCTAACAGGATTAATTTCTTTTTGGCTGGTTTTATCTTGGTTTTCTGAAAAAAAAAGACAGAATGTGAAGTGGTATTCTGTCTTTAATTCGAAGGAAAGGTTTCTTATGAGTTTACAATTTGAATCGGTCTATTTCTTGTTTTAACTCATTTGAAAGATCTGATAGCTCTGATGCTTGAATTACAGATTGCTTTGTTTCTTCAGTTAATTCATTTGATACATCACGTACGGCTTCAGTATTCCGTGTGATTTCTTCTGTTACTGAGGATTGTTCTTCTGCAGCCGCCGCAATTTGAGCGGCCATATCACTTATTTGAGTTACTGAATTCGTAATTTGCAGCAAACTTGCTGATGCCGATTGTGCATCTTCGACACTAGTATTTGCGAGATTTTGGCTATCTTCCATAATCCCTACGGCTTTTTGTGTTGTTCCTTGCAGTGTTTCAATCATTTGCTGAATTTCTTGAGTCGATGCATGAGTGCGTTGACTTAAAATTCGAACTTCATCTGCAACTACAGCAAAACCACGGCCTTGCTCACCTGCACGTGCTGCTTCAATTGCGGCATTTAGTGCGAGTAAGTTTGTTTGTTCGGCAATGTTTTGAATGGTAGAAAGAATCGTATTGATGTTTTGAGCGTTGTGGTGGAGTTCTTCAATAACCCCAGTTGCTGTTTCAACTTCTTTGGCAAGGTTATCAATAGAGTGCTGGCTTTGACTCACTTGCTTAGCCCCATGATTTGATGCCGTAACTGTTTCTTCTGCTGTTTGTGCTGTGTTATCTGCATTTCCTGCAATTTCTTGAGTTGCTGCCGCCATTTCATTAATTGCAGTAGCAACCATATTGATTTCATCCATTTGGTGTTGGATTCGTACATTGCGTTCCTCAGCACTTTCGGCAGTAGAATTCGCTTGATTTGCTAGTGTTACTGAAATGTCACGTAAACGGCGAACCATTGAATGCATATTACCAACAAACGTATTGAAGTTAATGGCAAGCTGACCGACTTCATCATCACTATGTGGTTCTAAGCGTTGTGTTAAATCCCCTTCACCCGATGAGATTTCTGCTAATGCGTCTGAAACTCGGATTAGATCTCTAAATAAAATATTAACTAGCATTGTTACACCGATAGCAACAATAATGGTTAACACGATACTTAATAAAATGATTTCACGAAGAAGGGCTGAGTGACCAGCTTCTTCAGTTGCTTGTGTCATTTCAATCGCAAATGTCCAATGGGTATTTGGTACTTGAGCAAAATACACTAACTTACTGTCTCCATTAATTTCAGCAAATTCGATAGTGTTTTTGTTGATTGACTCTTGAATACTTTGTGGGGTCATATCAGAAAAGTAGCTGTTTACTTCTTTTTTTATTAATGATTTGTTTGGGTGTGCTAAGAAAGTCCCATCACTATCAATCAACATGGTGATAGTGTCTTTACCTGCGTCCAAACTAATTACATCGTTGATTAGTTGGTCGATCAGAACATCCGCACCAATTACACCAAGGAAGGTTCCGTTTTTGTAAACTGGTTCAGCAATAGTAACTAATAATGATTGAGTGATAGCATCTTGGTAAGAGGAAGTGATGATTTGTTTGTTTTCGCGTTGGGCTTCTTGATACCAAGGGCGTTGACGAGGATCATAATCAGCACGGTTACGTTCAGGATGAGATCGGTACATATCCCCACCTGGGGTACCAAAGAAAATATCATCGAATCTACCAGCATTACGGCTTAGCTGCAAAAAGGAGATAATATTTTCTGTTTGAGTGTAGTCATTAGTGGCATGTGCGATTTCAGCTTTAATTGAAATCCAATTTGAGATCCCCGTCGTTGCTGCAGAAGTAACACTTTCAGCTCGGGAGTATACCCCGTTGCGAGTTTGTTCGAATAATTGGCTTGAAGCAAACCAAGTTAATGCAGATGCAGTAATTACGACAGCGAGTACACTTGCACTTATTAGCTTATGTTTTAGTTTCATTATACTACCTAAATCCATGGGTTAATTTTGCTAAAAATAGAGCCTACTATTCATTATTTTTATAAGGCTTAATTTGTTATCGGGAAGTGCATATAAAACTTAACTGGATTTGACTGAAATATATAAAAATTTATTATTATTTTCATAAATATTTTTTGATTTGTAACTCATTGGCTGGGTGATCGTTTGCTTTGTGTGTTTTGCATTCGATTATTTTTAGTTTCATTATTTATTAGTAATATATGAGTTATTTTTAGTGATCTAACAGACATATTTATGAAATCAATGTGAGAGTAAAGCGTAATTCTTTTAAACTTGGTCAGGTTATTGGATTGGATCACTCGTAATTGATTGATTTGGTCTAGTTTATCCCCCTTGAATGAATGGTGAAACATGATGGAACGTCTTTCTCTTAAAACAGCGATTGCTGCTGCATTAGTTACAACGCTGGCAGGTTGTGCAACAACAACTGAGCATGCATGGCAAGAAGATACTACGTATAAGCTAACGGTATTACATACAAACGATAACCACGGTCGTTTTTGGCAGAATAAATACGGCGAGTATGGCATGGCGGCTCGTAAAACGCTGATTGATGAGTTACGTGCAGATGTTCAAGCACAAGGCGGTAGCGTACTTCTTCTTTCTGGTGGTGATATTAATACAGGTGTTCCTGAATCAGATCTTCAGGATGCTGAACCAGATTTTAAAGGCATGAATAAAATTGGTTATGATGCGATTGCCCTTGGTAACCATGAATTTGATAATCCATTAGATGTATTGCAAAAGCAGATTGATTGGGCTGAGTTCCCAATGTTATCAGCTAATATCTATAATAAAAAAACTGGCGAGCGTAAATACCAAGCTTACGAAATATTTGAAAAGCAAGGTATTAAAATTGCTGTTGTTGGTTTCACAACTGAAGATACGGCTAAAATTGGTAACCCAGAATACATCGGTGATTTAGAGTTTCGTGATCCTAAAGCAGAAGCGAAAAAAATCATTGCAGAGCTAGAAGCGAATGAGAAGCCGGATCTTATTTTTGCTGTAACGCATATGGGCCATTATGAAAATGGTCAACGTGGTATTAATGCCCCAGGTGATGTTGCTTTAGCTCGTTCACTTGAGCTTGGTGAGCTAGACATGATTGTGGGTGGTCACTCGCAAGAGCCTGTATGTATGGAAGGCCCTAATGTAGCTAAGAAAAACTTTACGCCAGGTGATGAGTGTAAACCAGACCAGCAAAATGGTACTTGGATTGTTCAAGCGCACGAATGGGGTAAATACGTAGGTAAAGCTGATTTTGAATTCCGCAATGGCGAATTAGAGATGGTAAGCTACGATCTTATTCCTGTGAATTTGAAGAAAAAAGTGAAAATCGACGGTAAAAAACAACGTGTATTTATCCAAGATGAGATTGAACAAGATCCTGAATTACTTGCATTCTTAAAACCATATCAAGAAAAAGGCCAAGGACAGTTGAATGTAAAAATCGCATCAACTAATGGAAAGTTAGAAGGGGACCGTAATGTGGTTCGTTTCCAACAAACAAATTTAGGTCGTTTAATTGCTCAATCTCACATGGAACGTGCTAAAGCGGACTTTGCAGTGATGAACTCAGGTGGTGTGCGTGATTCAATTGAGATGGGCGATGTAACCTATAAAGACGTGTTAACCGTGCAACCGTTTGGAAATATCGTTACTTATGCTGATATGACAGGCCAAGAAGTACTAGATTACTTAAATGTTGTAGCAACGAAACCAGTTGATTCTGGTGCTTATGCTCAATTTGCAGGCATTAAGATGACAGTGGAGAATGGAAAAGTATCAAATGTGTTTATTGGTGGTAAGCAATTGCGCTTAGATAACACATATCGTTTTACTGTACCAAGCTACAATGCTGCAGGTGGTGATGGTTACCCTAAAATTTCAGATCACTCAGGCTATGTGAATACTGGTTTTGTTGATGCTGAAGTACTTAAAGAGTTCTTAGAAACAAACAGCCCAATAGATGTGAACAAATTTGCACCTCGTGGTGAAATTACTTATAAGTAATTGTTAAAAGAAGATAAGCCTCTGAATCGTTATAATTTCAGGGGCTTTTGTTTATCAATTCAACAGTTTGTTGTTTTTGTAAGCGAACGGAAAGAAAAAACAAAATAATGCTTGTCAAAAAACTCACAGACAGTATTATAGCCCTCGTTGACACGGACAAGGTCTTTGTTTAACAGCTCGGTGAATAGCGCAGCTTGGTAGCGCATCTGGTTTGGGACCAGAGGGTCGGGGGTTCGAATCCCTCTTCACCGACCACTTTTAAGAAAGCCGCATCAGAAATGATGCGGCTTTTTTGCATTTGTAATTTACATAATCCACAGAAGAAAACGATGTTGGTATAATTCAACACCGTTTATGATACATGCCAATTTATCTGATAATCACTTATCTTGATTAGTATTAAGTCTGATACGACCCTAATTATGGGTATTAAATAACGCTAATTTTCCATTCTCTTTAAATGCAACCACTTGGTATTTATCTTTTTGGTCACCATATTCCATGCCTGGTGAACCCATTGGCATACCAGGAACAGCGAGACCTTTAAAATCTTTAGGATCTGCTAAAAAGTTTTTAATATCTGATGCAGGGATATGTCCTTCAAATACATAACCATCGATAACTGCCGTATGACAAGAGGCAAGGCGAGGATCAATACCTAGCTTCTCTTTTATTGCAGCCATATCTTCATGCTTTTCTGTGTTTACGTCATAGCCATTATCTTTCATATGATCTTCCCACTCTGTACAGCAACCGCAGTAAGGGGATTTATAAGAAGTGACTTCAGTTGCTGCAAATACTGATGAACTCACTAACATCAGAGAAGTTAAAGCGAGTTTTTTTACTTTTTTCATTGTGAATATTCCAAAGGTTATTTTGAATTAGGTGATAGCCAAAACCAGTAGATAATGGCAATAATTAGAGCAATACCAATTAGATTAATCATGCGATGCCCCTTTATTATTTATAGGAAACTCGTTGAGAACGAGAAGTAAATAGTCGTAGTCGGTTAGCATTAGTCACGACAGTAATTGAAGATAATGCCATTGCTGCCCCTGCAACCACTGGGCTTAATAGCATCCCAGTAAATGGAAATAAAATACCCGCAGCAATAGGAATGCCGATGGTGTTATAGACAAAAGCACCAAATAAATTCTGTTTCATGTTTTTCATTGTGGCTTTAGATAATTCAATGGCGCTTACTGCAGTAAGTAATGAGTGATTCATTAACGTAAGATGAGCACTTTCAATCGCAACATCACTGCCATTACCCATGGCGATACCAACCTCAGCTTGTGCGAGAGCTGGTGCATCATTAATACCATCACCAATCATGGCGACTTTTTTACCTTGGGCTTGTAAGGTTTGAATTGCCTGAGCTTTTCCATCAGGAAGTACACCAGCGATGACATGTTTAATCCCTAACTCTTTTGCAACATGTTGCGCTGTTTCTTGGCGATCTCCGGTCAACATAACCACATTGATACCAAGTTGGTTGAATTGTTTAATAGCTAACGCAGAATCAATTCGAATCGAGTCACTGACTTCAATAACACCAATACACTCATTTTGAATTGCCACATAAAGTGGTGTCGCTGATACAGAAACAGTGACATCTGGAATATCAATGTTGTTGTTTGCTAAATAAGTACGATTACCAATATAAATAGTATCAGCATTAACAGTAGCTGAGGCACCTAATCCTAATTGAGCTATAAAGTTGGTACTGTTGATATTATCCCAAGATTTTTTCTTTAAATAATTTATAACCGCTTGAGCTAATGGGTGCTCAGAGTGACTTTCTACCGCAGCGGCTAATGAGATAATATCAGCCTCCGTATGACCATTAAAACCAGTGACCTTAGTTACCGTAGGTTTTCCCTCGGTTAATGTTCCTGTTTTATCGACAACAACTGTATCTATTGTGCTTGCAGTTTGAAGCACATCTGCGTCTTTTATCAGCGCACCAAACTCGGCAGCTTTACCTATTCCAACTGTCACTGACATTGGTGTTGCAAGACCGAGAGCACAAGGGCAGGCAATAATAAGTACGGTAGTTGCAACAACTAGCATATAGCTAGAGGTTGGTTCTGGTCCAAAGTTGTACCAAATTAAAGCAGATATAATTGCAATGATCATAACGCTTGGGACGAATACCGATGAAATTTGATCAGCTAATTTCGCTAACTTTGGTTTGCTGTTTTGTGCATTACGGACCATTGTAATGATGCGTGCTAGCATGGTGTTTTCACCAACGTTTGTTGCAATAAACGTAAAGCTGCCTTGTTGATTAATCGTCCCTGCATGAACAATGCCATCTTTGGACTTTAAACAAGGTAAAGGCTCACCAGTAAGCATGGCTTCATCTAGATAACTCTCCCCACTGAAAATAGAGCCATCAACAGGTATTTTTTCACCAGGTTTGATTTTAATTTTCATGCCTTGAGTGACTTGAGCAATTGGCAGGGTTATTTCTTGGCCATCTTGTAATACGGTTGCGGTTTGTGGCTGAAGATCTAACAGTTTTTCAATTGCAGTAGAGGTGCGATTACGAGCTTTAGTTTCTATTAAATTTCCAAGAGTAATTAAACCTAAGATCATTGCCGTTGCTTCAAAATAAACATGACGAGCTTGCAGTGGAAAAAACTCAGGTGAAATAACCAAAGCCATAGAATAAAGCCAAGCAGATCCCGTTCCTAATGCAACTAAAGTGTCCATGGTTGCTCTGTGATGTGTAAAGGCTTTCCACGCATTTACATAAAAGTGTTTACCAGCTGTAAGCAGTAAACCTAAACAAATAAGACCGATAACTCCCCATACTAATTGGTCATTAACGGTGGTGATTTGCATATTACCGCCCAAAACACCCCATAACATGAGTGGTGCACCAATAGCGAGTGAGATAATTGTGTTCTTTTTATGTGTACTGGTTGTCTTTAGGAATAATTCTTTTTGTCTTGCACGACGTTGGTCTTCATTGATACTTAGTTCTGCCCCATAGCCTCCAGCTTCTATTGCTTGAATGAGTTTTGTGACATTAATATTACCGTGGATGAGTGCGGTGCGTTCAGCTAGGTTAACCGTCGCCGATTCAACATGCTCAACATTCTGAATTATGCTCTCTACGGAGGCGACACAACTAGCACAAGTCATGCCTGTTAATATCAATTGCGTTGTTTTCTTATCGATAGGTAGCTGTGATGTTGCTGAGTTATCTTTGATGGATTCTGACTTATTGTTGGAGCCAAGAGTATTATTGGCATTAAATGGCGTAGTACTTGCTTGAAACCCTATGAATTCAATTAGTTCAATGATCTGCGCTTGTGACTGTACCGTCGTCAATACTATCTCTGTTTTTGAGATAGATTCAATGTGTGAATGGGAGAGAGCACTTAAGGCATCTTTTGTTTTATTGACACATTTACCGCAATTCAACCCTGAAAGGTAAAGCTTGATTGTTTTTTCTTTAGGGACGGAGTAACCGAGTTGTTCAATAATTTCAACTACGTCTTGGTAAGTAAGTGTTGTCGTTAGTGCTAGTTCCGACTTGGTTACTGAGTATTGAGATATGTTTGGGTTGTTAGCAAGATTTTGTTCAACCTTTGCTACGCAACGACCACAGTTTAATCCTGATAAGGGAAGGGTAAATTCCTGACTCATAATAACCTCGTAAACTATTCTTGATATTGCTAATAATAAACCTTACAGTAAATGGAAGGTCAAGAGATTAAATGAGTTTAAAATGAATATTAGTGAAGTAGCGAATTTAACTGGATTAACATCGAAAGCGATTCGTTTTTATGAAAGCAAAGGTGTGATCAGAGAGGCAAATAGAGGTGCTAATGGTTACCGTCAATACACCACAGCCCAAGTTGAAGAGTTACAGTTGATCAGACGTTCAAGATTAGTTGGATTTAGTCTAGAAGAATGCCAAGAACTATTAAGTTTATCAAATAATCCAAATCGTCGTAGTGCAGATGTAAAAAAGAAAACGTTAGAGAAAGTCACAGAGATAGAAGCCAAGATAGAAGAGTTAAAAGGAATGAAGCAGACATTATTAGAGCTAGCGAGTGCTTGCCCAGGTGATGAGAGCAATGATTGCCCTATTATTAGAGGGTTAACCTGCTGTCACGATAAAAAGTAACAACAGGATTAATTCGTTAGTCAGTAACTTAGTAAAGTAGAGAATACAGCTGACGGCGGTATTTACCTGCAACTGGATTTCCTTGGCCAAGAGCAGAAAGAATATCCATCATTGTTTTCTTTACTTGCCCATCTTGAGCGTTAAGATCTTTTAATAAAATGTTCATTAAAATTTCCAAGGCTTCTTCTTGACGATTTACTTGGCTGTATTGAACCGCAAGCTCTAAAGCCAGCTCGGTGTTGCTTTGTTCTGCATTATATTTGTCTTCTAACGCTTGGATTTCAGGCGTATTTCCTGCTTGCTTATGAAGCTCTAGTTTTGCGATTAATTCTTTGTATTTACTGTCTTGATCTTGCATTAAAATTTCAGACAACATTGTTTCTGCTTGATCATAAGCTTGAGTTTCAATATAGCATTGAGCAATATGAAGTTTAATCTGGCCATTACCACCAAAATGCTCAAGCAAAGCGAGAAGGGTAGGAAGTGCTGCTTGAAATTCACCTTCTTCAACTAACTTAAATGCCTGACCTAATTGTAGCTCTTCTTGGCTCGGTAGGTGTTTATTTAACATTCCTTGAATGGCTTCGATCGTTTGAGGACCGCCCATACCATCAACCGCTTGGCCGTTTTTAAATAAAGCAATCGTTGGCAGCGCTTGAACTCCAAATTGTTGTGCAAGACCTTGCTGTTCTTCACAGTTAAGTAGAGCAAGAGTTACTGCATCGCCGTATTGCTGCGCTAGTTGTTGTAATGCAGGAATAACCGTAAGGCTTTCTTGACTCATTGGTGCCCAGAAGTGAATTAACACTGGGGTCTGCATTGAGCCTTCGAGAATTTGCTGGAAGTTTTGTTCGTTTAGTTCAACGCTATGTTCTGGCTGCATGGTCTTTTCCTAAAATCAGTATTGTCTCTGTATATATACAGTTATATGGGGTATTGCACTGATTTTCAAGGAGCCAAAGACGAAGAAAGCCACTATGCATAACATAATGGCTTTACTATCGTAAGCGAAGACAACCGTTAGATCAGTATGAAGACTGCAACCGCCACACTCACACAGATCCAGTTGATTTTACCTAGTGTCATATTCCCTCCCGAAAAAACACTTTCTACCGGATAGGAACAAATATACTTATGCAATATGACACTAATATTACATTTTTGTTCTTTTCTTATATTTCTTAATTGTTACACCAAACTGACATGATAAAGCTAAGTTAATCACTCTTATTTAAGATCTTATCAAGGTACTTTGTTGGTAATAATCGTTTTAGAATAGCAAAGAGGTGGGTGGGGAAGGTTACTCGATAGCGTGCTTTTGGTCTTGATGAATTGAGAGCATGTAATAATGGAGGAACGATAGATTCAGAGGGTAAAACAAAGGCACTACCAGAGTGTTCTTTCTCAAGTCGTGTTTGTTGAATAAGGTATTTTTCTTTATGAGAGCTTTTTTCAATATCAACCAATTTTTTAAATGCTTTCAATGCATTAGAGCGGAATTTACTTTCAATTGGGCCTGGTTCGATTAAGCTTATTTTGATATTTGTATCGGATAACTCTAAGCGTAAAGTATCAGTCCAGCCTTCGATCGCAAATTTTGACGCGTTATAAGCGCCACGATATTTCATCGCAACAATACCTAAAACAGAGCTATTTTGAATAATTCGACCTTCCCCTTGTTTCCTCATAACAGGAAGAAGTTCTGTGACTAATTGGTGCCAACCAAAGAAATTTGACTCGAACTGCTCTTTTAATGCTTCTCGGGGTAGATCTTCGAGCGCTCCGGCTTGGCCATATGCACCATTATTGAACAATGCGTATAATTTCCCATCAGTCAGTCTTATTACTTCAACGACAGCATCAGTAATACTTTGTGGATCACTATAGTCTAAATAGAGGCAGGTTAACCCTTCACTCTGTAATCGTTCTATATCTTCTTTTTTACGACAAGAAGCAATAACGTTAAAGCCATGCTTTTGTAATTGATGGGCTGCAGTATAACCAATGCCTGTTGAACAGCCTGTAATGAATATAGTTCGTGTCATTAACTCTTATCCCTAATAAATGATGACCATATTATACAATAACGCTGTATTTCTATTGCTGGCTTTTTTATATCAAAAAGACCAATGGTAGGTGCCATTGGTCTTTGGTTGTATTTAAGTGGATGTCGTTATTAGATTTAGATAGCGGCTTTTTTCGCTTCAGCTAACCAAGAATCAAACAGTGCTCGGTTTGCTTTTATCCAACCATCTACATGGGATTGAATGTCAGCAGAGCTGTTTTTGCCTCTACTCATCATCATATTTTGCGCACTGACGTCATTAATGTTCAGTTTGATAATCTCAAATAACTTAGCTGCTGCAGGATTTTGAGCCGCAAATTCTTTGTTTGCGATAATACGCATTGAGTTCATCTCAAAGCCGTAGTTTTTTCCATTAGATAATGTGGTATCGACATTTTCACGATCCCCCGGAAGTGATGAGAAAGGGACTTCTAACCAGACAACATCTCTATTAGGAACCAGTACGCCACTTACCCAATAAGGGGTCCAAGTATAATAGACAACAGGCTCACCATTTTTGTAACGTGAAATCGTATCAGCAATAATTGCGGCATAGTTACCTTGATTATGCGTGACAGTGTCTTCAAGTTGATAAGCACCAATTTGATGTTCGATCACCATTTCACAACCCCAGCCAGGGTTACAGCCAGTTAGGTCTGCTTTACCATCACCATTTGCATCAAACAATTTTGCAATCTTTGGATCTTTTAATTGCCCAATGTTTGTAATGCCATACTTTTCAGCGGTTTTTTTATCAATTAGGTAGCCTTGAGCAGCACCGCTAACGTATTGACCTTGACGATAGAACTTATCATCACCACCAGACATTTTGTATTTATCCGCATGAAGAGGGAACCAGCCAACAGCAAGGAAAGTTGCATCACCTTTTGCAATCGACGTATAAGCTACGTTGTAATCCACCTCTTTTGTTGGTTTTACATCGTAACCTAGCTCTTCAAGCGCTCGGTTTACAATTGATGTTTGAAACGTTTCTTCTGCAACTGTAGATTGAAGAGCTTGCACTGTAACGCCTTCACCAGGGAGTTTTTCTGCCCATACGTTTGATGATAAAGCTAGAGTGGAAACGATACTCACTGTCAGTGCTTTCTTCCATGAATTAATCATTCTTATTTCTCCTTAAGTTGTAGTTCTGTTTTTGGTTCTTTTTTTTGAGTAAACATATTTAGCAAGATAGAAACAGGGCCCATGCGATACCAACGTAATTTAGTATTACCTGCGTTTGCCCCTAATACTTGAGTGATTCGATCTAGTAAAATAGCAAGTATTACAATACCTAAACCACCGACGGCTGCTAGTCCCATATCTAGTCGTCCAATACCTCTTAATACCATTTGACCTAATCCACCTACCGCGATCATTGAGGCAATAACCACCATAGATAGAGATAGCATTAAGGTTTGGTTAACACCGGCCATAATCGTTGGTAGTGCTAGTGGAAGTTGAATTCGATACAGCATTTGCTTTTTGCTGGCTCCAAATGAATGGCCAGCTTCGATTAGTTCTTCTGGTACTTGTTGAATACCTAGAATGGTTAAACGTACAACAGGAGGCAGTGCAAAAATAATGGTTACAACAACACCAGGTACATTACCGATGCCAAATAACATTACAATTGGAACTAGGTAAACAAAGGCTGGCGTTGTTTGCATTGCATCTAAGATTGGGCGAACGAATTTTGCGGCGGTTTTGCTTCTTGCTAGCCAAATCCCCATCGGTAACCCGATAAGTAAACAGAAAAAGACAGAGGTCATCACTAATGACAGAGTCGTCATGGCTTCAGACCAAGCACCGATAAGGCCAATAACGAGTAATGAAGCTGCCGTTGAGATCCCTAGCTTAAGATTCGAAAATTGCCACGCTAATAAAAATAAAATAAGAAGCATGAATGGTGCTGGTGTTGATACTAATGCCGTTTCAAAAGAGCTTAAGATAAAATCAATCGGTACTCGAATGGCTTGAAATAATGGGCGACCATGTTCAACTAACCAGTTTAATCCTGACTCCACCCAAACATCGACAGGAAGTACGGCTTCCTCAAAGGGATTTAAGGGGTCAAAAGTATTTACTTCGATAGTTTCATGATTTAACCAATCAGCAGAGGCTGATGTATCACCAACTTGGCCCCATGGGTCATCGCTTGTTGGTGCTGTTTGTGACCATGGGTCATTGTTTGTTTGTTCTGATGACATCGTTCTACCCCTTATCTAACGTCTGAAGCAGTCGTGATTTAGTCACAACACCGAAATACTTACCACTCTCGTCAACCACAGGTACAGAGTAAGGAACATTAGCCACTACGCCTAAAATATCATTGATCGCTTGGTTTGGTTTGAGTGTTACACCATCTGTAAGTTGAGCACTGACAAGAGAGTTGTTGTCGTTATGTGCTTCGCGAAGAGAATCAACAGAGACGATGCCAGAATAGAGGCTACTCTTATCTACAACGATGCCATATTCTCTGTCATTATCCATTAGATACTGAAGAGCAGATGCTGGACCATCATGTTCTGATTTCTTAAACATGGCGGCAGGTTTTTTACGAGCAATGTCTTTGGCAGTTAAGACGTTCGCGACATTAACACCACGAAAGAAGGCTTCAACATAATCATTTGCAGGGTTGTTGAGGATATCGTCAGGAGTGCCGACTTGAACTACTTCACCATTTTGCATAATGGCAATTCTGTCACCAATGCGCATGGCTTCATCTAAATCGTGAGAGATAAAGACAATAGTACGTTTATCATCATTTTGTAGGCGGATAAGCTCATCTTGCATTTCTGTTCTAATCAAAGGGTCAAGAGCAGAGAAGGCTTCATCCATTAATAGAATGTCTGGATCACAAGCAAGTGCTCTTGCTAGACCAACGCGTTGTTTCATACCACCTGATAATTCATCGGGATAAGATTCTGCGTATACATCAAGACCAACTCTTTCTAATGCACTTAATGCACATTGTTTACGTTTTTCAATCTCTACGCCAGCAAGCTCTAAACCAAAAGCTGCATTTTCTATAACAGTCATGTGCGGCATTAGGGCAAAGTTTTGAAAAACCATTGAGATGTTATTACGGCGAACTTCGCGGAGTTCTTCTTCAGAGATATGTGCAATGTCTTTACCTTTTAGGAGTACATTGCCTTGGGTAGGTTCGATTAGGCGATTAAGAAGTCGTACCAAGGTCGATTTACCAGAACCAGAGAGGCCCATAATGACGAAAATTTCACCTTCTTGAATACTTAGAGATACGTCATTAACACCGATGGTTAACCCTGTTTTCTCAAAAACTTCTTCCTTATTTGCGCCTTCATCAATCATTGTAAAGGCGCGGTCAGTGTCTTCACCAAACACTTTATACAGTCCCTTAACTTCCAGTATGGGATTCATTTTTAAGTCCTTCGCAAGATATGCGTATTAATAATTCATTAGTACTATAATTAAAAATCATCCAGTTTTCAATGGTCATCATACTGTAAAAGTCACGACCTTGATAATGCTATGTAATTTTCAAATAAATAAATACGCAAAATTTAATCTTATATCATTGTTTATTTTATGTTTTTTTATTTATTTAGATAGAGTAATCCATAGGTTAATTATTTTAAATGAGAATGCTTATAGCTAAATGGTTTTGGTAGAATTAGGGGGAATTACTTAATTGATTTGAGTACAAATTAAAATTGATGAGTAGTCTCTTTTAATTGCTTGTGTTCGATTTTGGTGAAAATGATTGGATTTAACATATTTGTAATATTGTATCTTCCAATCATTATAATTTTTAGCTTAATAATTGTTTGAGTGCAGACTCTATTCGAGAGTAGCGAAATTTAAATCCTTCATGGACGAGTCGCTTTGGTCGAACTCGTTGACTGTCTGTTAGCAGAACAGAAGCTTCTCCTAATATACCTTTAATAATAATATTTGGAGTAAATAGAAAGTGTGGACGTTTTAATGTCTTTGCTAAAGTTTGACTAAATAAGCGATTAGAAACAGGGTGAGGGGCCGTTAAGTTATAAATACCTTGGCTTTCTTCTTGTGTCATTAAATGCAAAATACCATAAACCATATCATCAATATGAATCCAAGATAGGTACTGCTTTCCATTTCCAACAGGGCCACCTAAACCAAATTTATAAGGCAATAACATTTTTTTTAGGGCGCCACCTAAAGGTGATAATACGACCCCCGTTCGTAAGATACAAACGCGAGTATTTTTACTTTGAACTTGTAGTGCCTTGTTTTCCCATTGCTGGCAGACTTGATGAGCAAAATCTGCAGAGACTATCTTAGTGTCTTCATCAATATCTTTTTGGCCATTATCTCCGTAATAACCAATGGCTGATCCCGATATAAAACATCGTGGTGGTGGTGTGGATGCTAGACAGAGTTGTGCCAATTGCTCAGTTAACTTACATCGGCTATCAGAGATGATTTTTTTTTGTTTACGGGTCCATTTTTTATCAGCAATCGGTTCCCCTGCTAAATTAATAACAGTATCAATATTATTAAGATCGGAAAGTGAAGAAAGATCCGAAATGAAATTAACATGAGGTAAAGCTAAATGAGCTAATGAAGATTGAGCTTTTTCTATATTACGCGTCAGAAGTACTAGTTCATGACCTTTAAGGTGATCCAGTAACTGTTTTCCGATTAACCCTGTACTTCCCGTAATGAGTATTTTCATCCCGTCTCCTGCAAGATATTTATAACTGTCGTTTAAGTTAAGTATAAATTGAGTTCACTGATTGACAACTTTCATTGTATTTTACTTTATACTTGAGCTTTGAAATGGCTCTTAAATATTGTAAGGATTCTTGTGAAATTATTTTTTGCCTCTGATTTACACGGTTCATTGACTGCGACTCAACGTATGATTGATACGTTTACTGCTTCTAAAGCGGATCATTTAATTCTTCTTGGTGACCTGATTAATTTTGGGCCAAGAAACCCGATCCCTGAAGGTCATGATCCAATCGCTGTTGCTGAGTTATTAAATCAATACGCAGAGTCTATCATCGCCGTGAGAGGAAATTGTGACAGTGAAGTCGATCAAATGCTGTTATCTTTTCCTATTATGGCTGATTACAATATAGTGTTGCTGCCTACGGGGCAGAAATTATTTTTAACACATGGCCATATTTATAATACCGACAAACGCCCTTTATTAAAGAAGGGAGATATCATCGCTCATGGACATACGCATATTACGGTAGCGGAATGGCAGGGGGAACAGATTATTTTTAATCCGGGCTCAACAACTTTTCCTCGTAACGAAGGCGGAAAACCGAGTTATGGTTTACTTGATAATAGTCGTTTGTCAGTTTTTGATTTTGATGGGAATGAATTGAATTCAATTGTTCTTAAATAGTAATCAATTATTGGGTAGGAAGAAGACTATTGATTAGAGAATAAAATCCGAGATGATTGCCATCTCGGATTTTTGTTGTGATGTTCAGTTAACGAAAGCTATTTTAATGAGAAAATAGAATACCTGAACCATAATTTAAGCTGGTCAGTAATAATGTTTTATCATTAACCACATCAACACGTTTACTTTGTTGAGCATCCATTCTGAATACGCGCATGATTAGTTTTTTCTGTGAGCCAGAAAAATCTTTATTATCATTGGCGGTAACGTCCTTAAATTCAGTAGGGTCAATTAATAAGTAATCTCCGCTGTAATCCCAGTTCCCCGTTTCCATAACATTAATCGTTAATGGGAGGACATTCTCAGATTGGCCACTAAAAAGTGTCAGTGTAGATGATTTTGAATAAGTCTTATTTGGCAGATAGACAACATTAGATTTAATATCTGCGCGTTTTAAAGGGCCCATGTCATCATAATCAGTATCAATACGAACGGTACTCATACTTTGCCATTCTTTAGATGTTAATAGTTGTTCGACTTTACTGTCGCTTTCCCAATAAAACCACCCACTGCCTAACATTGATATTAGAAGAAGAGCGACGGGGAAAAAGCGTTTTGCTATTGGAAGTTGCTCGCTATTTAACCACATACTTTATCTACCTCTTTTTGATCAATCAATAATCGGACACTAATACTTTGATCGCTGTGTTCTTCATTATGAATATAATTCAGTGTGATTTGATTTGGTTGGCCACTCGTCGCAATAACTTCTATTGGTTTTAGCGTATCAACATGGTTTGAATTATAAAAGACAGTACATTGCTCAATTAGAGGTTGCCATTTATCGATATTAGGGTGGTTAACCGGAACAAAAATAGGCACGTCGTCATATTTTGCTACTTGTATAAATGCATCTGATTTTGGAGTGTGATTCACATAAGCAATGATAGGTAAAATAAAAGCGATAATCAGAGTTAGTGTACCAAGTAACGATAAGTGAGCTTGTTGCTGATTAGTGGTGATATTTTCTTTTGCTACGGAATTTATAGTTTGCTCTTTAGCGGAGCTATTAGCCGTGAGCTCTTGAGGTGATTCTTCTTGATGCTCGATCGTTGGGTTATCGATATCCGTTAAAGAATCATTATTTGCATCTGCATTTTCTTGCATATCATCGCTAATCTGATGTACAGCAGTTGAAATAAATTGATAACCACGCTTAGGCACTGTTTTTACATAAACAGGTAGTTTAGTCGGGTCTTGTAGCATTTTTCGTAGCGTCGAAATAGCTTGTGTTAAACTAGAATCATCGACTTCAAATCCTTGATCTCGCCATACATACTCATGTAACTCATGACGACTAACAACCTTCCCTTGTTCTTGAATAAGTAGGCTTAAAACACGACTTTCATTCCCTCCAATTCGAATAATCTCATCGTCATTTAATGTATCAATAAGGCTATTATCGTTAGGATCGAACAGAAACCGGTTGCCAATAATAATTTTGTTATTTTCTATATTCATTGGTTGTTAACTCAGTAATGGTGATTCTTATTAATGATATCCAAGTATCATTTTTAGAATGTCTATTTTATGTCAAAACTTATCATTACGCATTTTATAGTATAAAAAAAGCAAAAAAACAGTGTTTTTTACATTGCTTTACCTTGAATTGAGGTATAGATGTCCTTATTTCAATTAATAAGTTAAATATATTCTGTTATTTTCGGAGTTTTAGATGAGCGAACAAACAATTAATAACAAAGAAACACGCGGCTTTCAGTCAGAAGTTAAGCAACTGCTTCATCTTATGATCCACTCTTTATATTCTAATAAAGAGATCTTTTTACGTGAATTAATCTCAAACGCCTCAGACGCATCAGACAAATTGCGTTTCAAAGCACTATCAAATGGTGACCTTTATGAAGGTAATGCCGACCTTGGTGTTAAATTATCTTTTAACGAGGCTGCAAACACCTTAACCATTTCTGATAATGGTATTGGTATGAGCCGTGCAGATGTGATTGAGCATTTAGGTACGATTGCTAAATCAGGCACTGCTGATTTCTTTTCAAAACTATCAGATGACCAAAGTAAAGACTCTCAATTGATTGGTCAGTTTGGTGTTGGTTTCTATTCTGCGTTCATTGTTGCAGACGCAGTAACAGTTCGCACACGTGAAGCGGGTGTAGCGAAAGACCAAGCTGTTCAATGGCACTCTGAAGGTGAGGGTGACTATACAATTGAAGATATTACTAAAGAAACGCGCGGTACGGATATTATTCTTCATATGCGTGAAGAAGGTAAAGAGTTCTTAAGTGAGTGGCGCCTAAAAGAAGTGATTGGCAAATACTCTGATCACATCGGTATTCCTGTTTCCCTTTGGTCTGTAGAAAAAGACGAAGAAGGCAAAGATAAAGAAGGAAAGTGGGAGCAAGTAAACAAGGCTCAAGCGCTTTGGACTCGCAGTAAATCAGAGATTGAAGATGCTGAGTATCAAGAGTTTTATAAGCACGTATCTCATGACTTTGCCGATCCACTGACTTGGAGCCATAATAAAGTAGAAGGTAAGAACGATTACACGAGCCTTCTATATATTCCAGCCAAAGCACCGTTTGATATGATGAACCGTGATCATAAAAGTGGCTTGAAGCTGTATGTTCAACGTGTATTTATTATGGATGACGCTGAACAATTTATGCCGAGTTACCTACGTTTTGTTAAAGGTTTGATTGACTCAAATGATCTTCCGTTAAACGTATCTCGTGAAATTCTTCAAGATAATAAAGTGACTCAGTCATTACGTAGCGCGTGTACTAAACGTGTGCTAAGTATGCTTGAGAAAACAGCGAAGAAAGATGATGAAAAATATCAAACTTTCTGGAAAGAATTTGGACAAGTACTAAAAGAAGGCTTGGCTGAAGATTTTGCGAATAAAGATAAAATTGCCGGTTTATTGCGTTTTGCTACCACGGATAAAGACAGTTCAGAGCAATCGATGAGCTTAGCTGGGTATATTGAACGTATGAAAGAAGAACAAGATAAGATCTTCTATCTAACGGCAGACAGCTATGCTGCGGCGAAGAACAGTCCGCACCTAGAGCAATTTAAAGCAAAAGGCATTGAAGTTGTTCTAATGTATGACCGTATCGATGAGTGGCTGATGAGCTACTTAACTGAATTCGATGGTAAGCAATTCCAATCAATCACAAAAGCAGGCTTAGATTTAAGCAAGTTTGAAGATGAAGCGGAAAAAGAAAAGCAAAAAGAAACAGAAGAAGAGTTCAAATCAGTTGTTGAGCGTACTAAATCATACTTGGGTGACCGAGTGAAAGAGGTTCGTACAACCTTTAAACTAGCAACGACACCAGCTGTTGTTGTAACTGATGATTTTGAAATGGGAACACAAATGGCAAAACTTCTAGAAGCCGCTGGTCAAGCTGCTCCTGAAGTGAAGTACATTTTTGAAATTAACCCAGAGCATGCTCTTATCAAGCAAATGGCAGATGAAGCAGATGAAGAAGCATTCGGTCGTTGGGTTGAAATGCTGCTTGGTCAAGCAATGTTAGCTGAACGTGGTTCTTTAGATGATCCATCGCAATTTTTAAGTGCGATGAATCAATTATTATCTAAATAATAGATAATACCGTAATCTAGATAACCGCAATGAGACCTATGTATTTTACACTAAGGTCTCATTGTTTTTTTATTGTTACGAAATAGACTCTATTAAGCGGTTATTTTTGCTTTTTTCATCGCAAACTTGATAGCTTTATCAGTTCCGTGTATCTTTCACGACTTATTTTTAGAAATAAAACTTATACCTAAGTTTATAAGTAGTTGTCATTTTTACTTGTAAGGTTTGGTATAAATTCCAAGATTATTTTTTAAGGGGAAAACAATGCGTATCATCCTTTTAGGTGCACCTGGTGCGGGTAAAGGTACTCAAGCTCAGTTCATCATGGATAAATATGGTATTCCACAAATCTCTACAGGTGACATGCTACGTGCTGCTATTAAAGCGGGTACTGAGCTAGGCAAACAAGCTAAATCTGTAATTGATGCTGGTCAACTTGTATCTGATGAGATCATCCTTGGTCTTGTTAAAGAGCGTATTGCTCAAGAAGATTGCGCTAAAGGTTTCCTACTAGATGGTTTCCCTCGTACAATTCCTCAAGCGGATGGTTTAAAAGAGAACGGTGTATCTATCGATTACGTTCTTGAGTTTGATGTTGCTGACGAAGTAATCGTTGAGCGTATGTCTGGCCGTCGTGCTCACTTACCTTCTGGTCGTACTTATCACGTTACATTTAACCCGCCTCAAGTTGAAGGTCAAGATGATGTAACTGGTGAACCTCTTGTTATTCGTGAAGATGATAAACCTGAAACAGTACTTGCTCGCCTAGGTATCTACCATGAGCAAACTGCGCCACTTATCGCTTACTACAATAAAGAAGCGGAAGCAGGTAAAACTCAGTACCTTAAATTTGATGGTACTAAGTTAGTTGCTGAAGTTAGCGCTGAGATCGAAAAAGCACTAGCGTAATCTTACGTAGTCAGTAATTTATTGTTATATTGAAGGCGACCTTATCGGTCGCCTTTTTTTATAGACAATAATGGATAATAACTGTGAATAATAAAAAAGCAGGGGTGCTATTAGTGAATTTAGGTACGCCAACCGCACCAACCACATCAGCAGTAAAAACCTTTTTATCTGAATTTTTACATGATAAACGTGTTGTTGATATGAATCGCTTTCTTTGGTGTCCATTACTCCATGGTGTCATCCTACCTATAAGAGCGCCTAAAGTGGCGAAGTTATATGAAAGTGTTTGGATGGACGAAGGTTCACCGTTAATGGTCTATTCAAAACGTCAAGCGGCAGCATTGCATTCATTTTTAAATGTGCCAGTTGAGCTAGGTATGACTTATGGAGAACCAAGCATTAAATCAGGGATTGAGCGTTTAGAGGCTCAAGGATGTGATGAAATAGTCATTTTACCCCTGTATCCTCAATATTCCCGTACTACCTCAGCAGCCGTGTTTGATCAAATTGCTAAGCAATATAAAACCACATCGGTGTTACCCGACTTCTCACTTGTTCATAATTATCATGATCACCCTCTCTATATTAAAGCCCTTGCTGAATCTATCCGTCTTTCATGGGAGAAGAAGGGTAAAGGTGATTATGTATTATGTTCGTATCATGGGATCCCACAGCGTTTTGTTGATAATGGCGATATTTATGCAAAACATTGTGAACGAACGACAGAATTGCTTGCTCAAGAATTAGGATTAACATCTGAACAAATAGGCATGAGCTATCAATCTCGTTTTGGGCGAGAAGCGTGGTTGCAACCTTATACTTCAGAGATGTTAACTGAACTTACTCCAAAAGGAATTAAATCATTAGACATCATTAGTCCTGCATTTTCGTCTGATTGCTTAGAAACCTTAGAAGAGCTTTCAGAAGAGTGTAAAGAGATATTTATGGAGGCTGGTGGTCAAAAATACACCTTTATTCCATGTTTAAATGATGATGAATTACATATTGAAATGATGGCAGATATTGTAAAAAGTAAGATTTCAGCATAAAAATGAATTTTTTTAATAAAAAAAGCAGTTAAAAGGGTTGAAAAAACTAACCAATTGCCCAATTTCTTATTAAAGATTATCAACGTGTGTAGTGAGTCTCGACATAGATGGGTCAGATCGCTACAATATCGCGTCTTATTTTGCCACTTGGCTAAATGCCGTATTTTATTTAATTAAAGTACGCGATCTACTTATTATTCATATTAAGCAGATAAAAGAAGATACCCAATTGGTATCACGAATCATAGGGGTTACGGTTTCTATTTTATTAGACCTGTAACGCAAGGATGCGACACGTATTTTTTGTCGCAAACTCAGAGAACCTGAGTCGATTTTGAGGTTTATATAAACATGCAAGTTACTGTTGAAACTAAAGAAGGCCTAGAGCGCGTTCTAACTATTACTGTACCAGCGGCAAACATTGAAGACGCTGTAAATGCTGAGCTTCTTAATATCGCTAAAAATCGTCGCTTTGATGGCTTCCGTAAAGGTAAAGTGCCAATGAAGATGGTTGCTAAAATGTACGGTAGTGCAGTTCGTAACGACAAAATGGGTGAAGTTATGCAACGTCACTTCATTGAAGCGATCATTAAAGACAAAATCAACCCAGCTGGCGCTCCAACATTCGCACCAGTAGAATTTGCTGAAGGTCAAGATTTAGTATTCACTGCAACATTTGAAATCTACCCAGAAGTAACACTTCAAGGCCTAGACAAAGTTGTTGTTGAAAAACCACAAGTTGAAGTTAAAGACGAAGACGTAGCAGAAATGCTAGAAACACTACGTAAGCAACAGTCTACTTGGGCTGATGCTGACGTTGCTGCTGAAGACGGTACTCGCGCTACAATCAACTTCGTTGGTTCTATCGATGGTGAAGAATTTGAAGGCGGTAAAGCAGATAACTTCCCTCTAGAAATGGGCCAAGGTCGTATGATCCCTGGTTTTGAAGATGGTATCAAAGGTAAGAAAGCTGGCGAAGAAGTAACTATTGACGTTAACTTCCCAGAAGACTACCACGCAGAAAACCTAAAAGGTAAAGCGGCACAATTCGCTATCACTGTAGTTAAAGTTGAAGCTCGTGAGCTTCCTGAACTGAATGACGAATTCGTTGCTAAGTTTGGCGCTGAAGGTGGCGTTGAAGGTCTTAAAGCTGAAGTTCGTAAGAACATGGAGCGTGAATTAGCTCAAGCTGTTAAAAACAAGATCAAAGAACAAGCTATCAACGGTTTAGTTGAGCAAAACAACATCGACGTTCCTTCTGCTCTTATTGATCAAGAAGTTGAAGTACTACGTCAACAAGCAGTTCAACGTTTTGGCGGCAACGCTGACACAGCTCCTGAGCTTCCACGTGAATTGTTCGAAGAACAAGCTAAACGTCGCGTAGTTGTTGGTCTTCTTCTTGGTGAAGTTATCAAGTCTGAAGAACTAAAAGCTGATGATGAGAAAGTAAAAGCGCTTATCAACGAAATGGCTTCTGCATACGAAGATCCAACAGAAGTTGTTGCTTACTACGAAGGTAATGAGCAAATGATGAACAACATGCGTAATGTTGCTCTAGAAGAACAAGCTATCGATGCAATCCTTGCTAAAGCACAAGTTTCTGAAAAAGAAGTTGGCTTTAACGAACTAATGAATCAACAACCTGCTTAATTTCTAATTTAATTAAGTAGTTAGTTGACTTAGTTTCACAAGATCTGCTAATAATGGTCCGAATGAAGCGTCATTCGGACCATTTATTTTATAAGGGATACGGTTATGAGCTATCAAGAAAACAATGCAATGCCTTCTATTATGGATGCACTTGTTCCTATGGTTGTTGAGCAAACTTCACGTGGTGAGCGTTCGTATGATATTTATTCCCGTCTGTTAAAAGAGCGTGTTATCTTTTTAACAGGTCAAGTTGAAGATCACATGGCCAACTTAGTTGTGGCTCAGTTGCTTTTCCTTGAGTCTGAAAACCCAGATAAGGATATCTTCCTATACATTAACTCTCCAGGTGGCTCTGTGACTGCTGGTATGTCAATTTACGACACAATGCAGTTTATTAAGCCAAATGTGAGCACAGTATGTATGGGTCAAGCATGTTCTATGGGCGCTTTCTTACTTGCAGGTGGCGCACCAGGCAAACGTTATGTTCTGCCTAACTCTCGTGTGATGATTCACCAACCACTTGGCGGCTTCCAAGGCCAAGCATCAGATATTCAAATTCATGCTCAAGAAATCTTAACGATTAAGAAGAAGTTGAATACATTGCTTGCAGAGCATACAGGTCAGCCTTTAGAAGTGATCGAAAAAGATACAGATCGTGATAATTTCATGGCAGCAGATGATGCAGTGAAATACGGTCTTGTAGATGCTGTGTTAAATAAGCGTGACTAATTAATAAAAAAGCAGTAACGTTTACAGCAAAGAAGGTAAGTTAGTATAAACTTACAGCATAAAGGCAACGTTTAAGAGGTTAGCAAATGACAGACAAGCGTAAAGACGAAAATAGTGGAAAGTTACTATATTGCTCTTTTTGCGGAAAAAGCCAGCATGAAGTTCGTAAACTAATTGCAGGTCCTTCTGTTTATGTTTGTGATGAGTGCGTTGATTTATGTAACGACATTATTCGCGAAGAGCTAAAAGATAATACTCTGTCTCCAAAAGAGAGTAGTGAAGCATTACCGACACCGCAAAATATTCGTGCGCATTTAGATGACTATGTTATTGGTCAAGAGCATGCGAAAAAAGTACTAGCGGTTGCCGTATATAATCACTACAAGCGTTTACGTAATGGCGACACTACAAAAGATGGCGTAGAGCTTGGTAAAAGTAATATCCTTCTTATCGGACCAACAGGTAGTGGTAAAACACTGCTTGCTGAGACTCTAGCGCGTTTCTTGGATGTACCGTTTACAATGGCGGATGCAACCACATTAACAGAAGCGGGTTATGTAGGTGAAGATGTTGAAAACATCATTCAAAAGCTACTACAAAAATGCGATTACGACCCTGCAAAAGCAGAGCGTGGCATAGTATATATCGATGAAATTGACAAAATTTCTCGTAAGTCTGAAAACCCATCAATTACACGAGATGTATCTGGTGAAGGTGTTCAGCAAGCACTATTGAAATTGATTGAAGGTACTATTGCATCAGTACCACCTCAAGGTGGCCGAAAGCATCCACAGCAAGAGTTTTTACAAGTAGATACTTCTAAAATCTTGTTTATCTGTGGTGGTGCATTTGCTGGCTTAGATAAAGTGATTGAGCAACGTGTTGCTACTGGTACGGGCATTGGCTTTGCTGCTGAAGTTCGTTCAAAAGATGATAAAGCAACTATTGGTGATTTATTTAAGCAAATTGAACCAGAAGATCTTGTTAAGTTTGGTCTGATCCCTGAATTTATTGGTCGTTTACCAGTAACTACAACTCTGACTGAGCTAGATGAAGAAGCTTTAGTTCAAATACTAAGCCAACCTAAAAATGCATTAACTAAGCAATATGGTGCATTATTTGATTTAGAAGGCGCAGAACTTGAATTCCGTGAAGACGCATTAAAAGCGATTGCGAAAAAAGCAATGGATCGTAAAACAGGTGCTCGTGGTCTTCGTTCAATCTTAGAAGCAGTATTATTGGATACTATGTATGAATTGCCATCAAAAGAAGGCGTTTCTAAAGTAGTTATCGACGAATCTGTAATTAATGGCGAATCAGAACCGCTATTAATGTTTGAAAATACAGAATCAAAAGCAATATCTGCAGAATAGCGTATTTAGCTAATAAATAGACAAAAAGGAGGCATTAGCCTCCTTTTTTATTTTTAATTGAAAATAATGTTGATTCTTAGCGACTTGCCCCCATATTATTTCTATAGATACTGACGGAAAGAGAGAAGAATATGAACCTGGAGCGTTCCGAGCGCATTGAGATACCAGTTCTACCATTACGTGATGTAGTGGTGTATCCGCATATGGTAATTCCACTGTTTGTGGGCCGTGAAAAATCGATTCGTTGTCTAGAAGCGGCAATGGAGCAGAATAAACAAGTCCTACTTGTGGCACAAAAAGAAGCAGCTAAAGAAGAGCCACAATTAGATGATTTACACGGTGTTGGTACAATTGCGACAATTTTACAATTATTAAAATTGCCTGATGGCACAGTTAAAGTATTAGTTGAAGGTCAACAACGTGCCAAAATTCATCAGTTTTTAGAGGCTGATTTCTTTACAGCAGATGCTGAGTTTTTGCTGACTCCAATTATTGATGACGCCGAGCAAGAAGTGATTATGCGCTCTGCAATTAATCAATTTGAAGGCTTTATCAAATTAAACAAAAAAATCCCACCTGAAGTATTAACTTCGCTTAATGGGATTGAAGATGCAGCGCGTCTTGCTGATACGATTGCCGCTCATATGCCACTAAAATTGGTTGATAAGCAGGAAGTGTTAGAGCTTACTGATGTTATCGCTCGTTTAGAGTTTTTAATGAGCATGATGGAATCGGAAATCGATTTATTACAAATCGAAAAACGTATCCGTGGTCGTGTTAAAAAGCAGATGGAAAAAAGCCAACGCGAGTACTATTTGAATGAGCAAATGAAAGCAATTCAAAAAGAACTTGGTGATTTGGATGATGCTCCTGATGAATTTGAAGCTCTACAACAAAAAATTGTAGATGCCAAAATGCCAAAAGAAGCTCAAGAAAAAGCAGAACAAGAGCTTCAAAAGTTGAAGATGATGTCTCCAATGTCTGCTGAAGCAACCGTGGTTCGTAGCTACATCGATTGTATGGTTGGCGTGCCTTGGTTTAAACGCTCAAAAGTGAAAAAAGATTTAGCGAAAGCAGAAGAAATCTTAAATGCAGACCATTATGGTTTAGAGCGTGTTAAAGAGCGTATTCTTGAATATTTAGCAGTACAAAGCCGAGTGACGAAACTTAAAGGACCAATTTTATGTTTAGTCGGTCCTCCTGGTGTTGGTAAAACGTCACTTGGTCAATCTATTGCTAAAGCGACGGGTCGTAAATACACACGTATGGCTTTAGGTGGTGTTCGCGATGAAGCCGAAATTCGTGGTCACCGCCGTACGTATATTGGTTCATTACCAGGTAAACTAATCCAAAAACTGTCTAAAGTTGAAGTAAAGAACCCACTTTTCCTATTGGATGAAATCGATAAGATGTCATCTGATATGCGTGGTGATCCTGCTTCTGCTTTATTAGAAGTGCTTGATCCGGAGCAAAATAGCGCATTCAGTGATCACTACTTAGAAGTGGATTACGATTTATCTGATGTCATGTTTGTTGCAACGTCTAATTCAATGAATATTCCTGGTCCATTATTGGATCGTATGGAAGTAATTCGCCTGTCTGGTTATACAGAAGACGAGAAATTGAATATTGCGAAAAGTCATCTATTGAACAAGCAAATTAAGCGTAATGGCTTAAAAGCAAATGAAATTGAAATTGACGATTCAGCAATAATGGGCATTATCCGTTATTACACACGTGAAGCTGGTGTGCGTAGTTTAGAACGTGAAATTTCTAAATTGTGCCGTAAAGCGGTAAAACAAATCTTATTAGATAAAACGATTAAGAAAGTAACGATTAATCAGGAAAATTTAAAAGATTTCTTAGGTGTTCAACGTTGTGATTATGGTAAAGCCGATGATGAAGATCGTATCGGTCAAGTCGTTGGTTTAGCATGGACTGAAGTTGGCGGTGATTTACTGACAATTGAAGCAGAATCTATGATTGGCAAAGGCAAGTTAACTTACACAGGTTCACTTGGCGATGTAATGAAAGAGTCTATCCAAGCAGCAATGACAGTAGTACGAACTCGTGCTGAAAAACTAGGTATTAATCCTGATTTCTACGAGAAACGTGATATCCATGTTCATGTGCCTGAAGGTGCAACACCAAAAGATGGTCCAAGTGCTGGTATTGGCATGTGCACCGCTCTTGTTTCAAGCTTAACAGGTAACCCGGTTCGTTCTGATGTTGCGATGACAGGTGAAATTACATTACGTGGTGAAGTTCTGCCGATTGGTGGTTTGAAAGAAAAATTGCTTGCAGCGCATCGTGGTGGTATTAAAACTGTCATTATTCCAAAGGATAATGCACGTGATTTAGAAGAGATCCCAGCAAATGTAATTGCTGATCTTTCTGTGCATCCAGTCAAGTGGATTGATGAAGTATTAGCCATCGCACTTAAAAATGATCCTCAAGGTTTTAGTGTCGAAGTCTCTAAATAGTGATGTGTAGCAAAAAACGTTGATATAACAGGGCTGACGAGCCGAAATGACTTGTCAGCTTATATTGATATAGCTAAGTTAAGCCTAATTGTGTGAAAGATTAATTCACTCATCAAATATCTAAATATGGACTCGTTCATTAATCATTGAATGAATAATTTAAAGGGGAATACCGTGAATAAATCTCAATTAGTAGATCAAATTGCTGATAATGCTGACATCTCAAAAGCTGCGGCTGGTCGCGCTTTAGACGCTTTAGTTGAAACAGTAACAGAGACACTAAAAAGTGGCGAGCAAGTAACGCTTGTTGGCTTTGGTTCGTTTCTTGTTCGTGAGCGTGCAGCGCGTACAGGCCGTAACCCTAAAACTGGCGAAGCAATTGAGATTTCTGCTGCAAAAGTACCTGCATTTAAAGCGGGTAAAGCACTGAAAGATGCGTGTAACTAATCGAAATAAAGATAAAACTCTACACAAGCTAGCGTAACGCTAGTAGACTAGAGATTGAGTCATAGGCGCATCCAATGATGCGCTTTTTTATTGTTAAATTTTTCTTTTATTGAACTATTTTTTATTTTCACTATCAATAGAAATTGAAACACTTTCTTAGGAATAGAGTATTCCGCTCAGTGATTAGGAGTTAAGACATATTATGATGGATCGAATTCGCGAAGGTTCAACAGGCCTTGCAGTTAAGATCATTCTCGGTCTAATTATTTTCTCATTTGTATTTGCAGGTGTAGGTAGTTATTTAGTCGGTGGTAGTCAACCAATAGCAGCGAAGGTTGGTGAACGAGAAATTACTCGAAACGAGTTTGAACAAGTTTATCAAAATGAGCGTAACCGTATGCAATCACAGTTGGGTGACTACTTCTCAACTCTGCTAGGTGATCCTGCTTATGTTGAACAATTCCGTAAATCAGTATTAGATCGTATGGTTAATGATGCATTACTAGATAACCAAGCTCAAGATCTAGGTTTACGTGTTAGTGATGAACAAATTCGTCAAGCGATCCTTTCAATGCCTCAATTTCAAAAAGACGGCAAGTTTGATGAAGAGATTTATAACATAGCACTTCGTCGTGCAGGTTTTAGCTCTGATAGTTTTGCAGAATATTTACGTCAAGACCTAGTTCGTAATCAACTAATTTTAGCTTTAGAGTCAACAGAGTTTACGTTGCCAAGTGAAGTTAATGCACAAAATGCATTAGAAACTCAACAACGTGAAATCAGAACGATTACTTTGAATACGGCTGAATTTGCTCAAAAAGCAGCGGTATCAGAAGAAGAAGTTAAAGAATTTTATAATGCTAATAAAGAAAAATTTGTTCGACCAGAACAAGTTAAAGTTGCTTACATTGAGTTATCTGGCGCGTCATTAAAAGACCAAGCTCCAATTTCTGATGATGAAGTTAAAGAGTATTATCAAGCAAATCAAGATAAGTATTCTACGCAAGAGAAACGTGAAGTTAGCCACATTCTAATTAACGGTGATGAAGCAGATGCTGAAGCGGTTCTTGCTCGTTTAGATGCGGGTGAAGATTTTTCAGCTGTTGCTAAAGATGTATCTCAAGATATCCCGACAGCAAAAGAAGGTGGTTCTTTAGGTTGGATTGAACGTGGTGTTATCGATCCTGAATTTGAAGATGCCGCTTTCCAATTAGTTAATATTGGCGATCACTCAGGCGTGGTTAAATCTGCATTTGGTTATCACATTATTCAATTGAATGGTGTTGAAAAACCAACAACAAAACCTCTGGCAGAAGTAAGTGCAGAAATCAAAGCTTTCCTTGTTGATGAGCATGCAGCAGATGCATTCTATAGCTTACAAACAGAGCTAGCAGAGAAGGCATTTGAATCTCCGGATTCTTTAGATGATGCTGCTGAAGCGGTAAATGCGAAAATTATAACAACTGATTTCTTCTCTCAGGTTGATGCACCAGAAGCCTTAGCAAGCCAAGCGGTGTTACAAGCAATCTACAGTGCTGAAGTGAAAGAAGATGGTCTGAATTCTGATGTGATTGAAATTGCACCTGAACATATTATTGTTGTTCGAGTTGAGGACGTTCGTGATGAAGCCGTCTTGCCTTTAGAAGACGTGCAACAAAACGTTGTAGCTCGTTTATCACAATCAAAAGGTGAACAAAAAGCATTAGAGCTTGCTCAAGGTGTGATTGCTGCTCTTAATAAAGGTGAAACAAATTACTTAGCTGATAATGAATTAAATTTCACTGAAGCAAGAATGATCACTCGAGCGGATGAATTAGCAAATGATGTATATCGTTTGCAGAAACCTGAGCAAGGCACATCAACCTATGCGCAAGTCATGGATCGTCAAGGTAATCATGTCATTGTTGCTTTGGATGGTGTATTAGAGTTGGGTAATGATGCGATGATTGAGCAAGTAGCGGCACGTTTATTAAGAACTCAAACTCAGCAAGATTTAACGGCAACATTAGATACCTTAAAAGCTAACTCTGATATCAGTTATCCATTATTAGAGCAGTAATCAATTTATTTGTAATTGATAAATAAAACAGACGGGCCCCTTAATGGGGCCCGTCGTGTTTTTGCAACCCTTTAATGGGATTTACTATTGATATTATTTATTCTTTTTGTGATGACAGATGGAAGTCGAATTTCTGAAGTATCTGATATCGATCATTTAATTAATAAAAGGAATATCAATGAAACGTATAATCTCTTTAATCAATTCTTTCTTTCTCGCTATTATTTTATTTTCAAGCGGAGCTGCCCTTGCTGAAGTCAAAGACTCAGGTAAGCATGAAGGGATAGATGTCGTCATTAATATCAACGAGGCTGAAGCAGAGGAGCTTAAAACGCTATTAATAGGCATTGGAGATTCAAAAGCTCAAGCTATTGTTGATTATAGAAAATCAAATGGGAAGTTTGTTACGGTAGATGATTTATCTAAGGTGAAAGGGATAGGCGATAAATTAGTAGAAAAGAATCGAAATCGAATCATACTGTAATAATAAAGTAAAAAGGCGACCTTAATAATTTAAGGTCGCCTTTATTTTTAATGTAATAAGAAATTATTCCAATCTACATAAATGCGTGATCATTCTTGTTTATACAAAAATTGGTATCAGTGTGCTTTTTCAGCACCATGCATCCAGCGAATAAGTGTTCCTGAGATTATTAGCAGTAATACACCTGAAATAGTAGAAGCAATAGCGATACCAGCGAAGATATCTAATGCTCCAAGGCTTTCAACGTGTGAGCCAACAACACCAGCAATATAGTTAGAAATAGCATTAAAACCAAACCATGTTCCCATCATGAGTGATGCTAAACGCAATGGTGCAAGTTTAGTCACTAATGATAAGCCAATTGGGGATAAGCATAATTCACCTAAAGTATGAAAGAAGTATGCACCGACTAGCCAATACATAGATGTTTTAACTGTCAGATCACCGCCTTGTTCCATAACTGCGCCAACCATGCAAAGAAAACCAATAGCTAGAAAAAATAACGCTAAAGCAAACTTAATTGGTGAGCTTGGTTCTTTAGGACCTAATTTAACCCATAAGATAGCAATAAGTGGAGCAAATGTGATGATGAAAAATGGATTAAGTGATTGAAACCATGCCGCAGGCACTTCAAAAGAACCAATCATTCTGTCTGTATATTGTTGAGAATATATATTCATTAGGCCACCTGCTTGTTCAAAGCCTGCCCAAAACACAATAACAAATAAACCCATTACCATGATTACTTTTAAGCGGTCGATTTCGATTTTACTTAATGCGGTTGGAGACGTTCCTTTTGCTTCGGCTTTTTCTTTTGCAATGTGAGCAGCAGGGCGAACACCAATCTCACCTAAAAAGCGTTGAGCAAATAGAGATTGGATGATTAAGCTTATAATCATACCGATACCAGCAGCAGCAAAGCCAGCTTTCCAGCCCCATAAGCCTGTAACCGAACCTGATACAACACCAGCAAGTAATGAGCCTAAGTTAATGCCCATATAAAAAATGGTAAACGCGCCATCACGACGGTTATCTCCATTTTCATATAAATCACCAACCATAGTTGATACATTCGGTTTAAATAAGCCATTACCCGCAATTAAGAAAGCTAAGCCTGTATAGAATAAGGATTCAACTGAAAATGGAAGAATATCGTGTGGTAATGCAAGGGTGAATTGACCAATGACCATTAAAAATCCACCAATCAGCAATGATTTACGCTGGCCTAGATGGTTATCAGCTAACCAGCCACCGATAAGAGGAGTGATATACATTAATGCAGTATAGGTACCATAAAGGCTTAATGCGTCTTTAACTGTCCAGCCTAAACCACCGTTAATTGTTCTATCTGTTAAATACAGAACTAGAATGGCTCTCATTGCATAATAAGAGAATCGCTCCCATAACTCGGTTCCAAAAAGTAAGAACAATCCTTTAGGGTGTCCCATGATTAATTTGTTGTTTGGCATAGTGCTCTCTTTTTATAATGAAATTTTATTCTTCTTATATAGTTAAATTTATACGCTTCGATGGTTACGACTGCAACATCGTACAAATTTATGTGATTTAGTTAACATATTAACTCGTTGAAATATTTAGAAACAAAAATATTCTATTACATCTTTGGGTGCTGGATTTTAAGCTCATTTAGAGATCTAATTCTGATTTGGTGGTTTAATTTGGTTTAATATGTCTATATTTTTGTTTATTTTGGTTTTTTAAACTTCTTTGGCGGTTTTTTTTGTATTTAACATTTAAAACGAAGGTTTTAGCTGCGATGTACTCGCTATATATTTTTTTGAACTGAGTTGCGTGATATGCTTTACAGTAGGTTAGCTAGGTATAAAGACAATGAAAGAATGGTATTTACTCTACTGCAAGCGCGGAGAGCAACAGAGAGCAAAGCAACATCTTGAAAATCAACAGGTAGAGTGCTATTACCCTGAAATAGAAGTAGAAAAAATGGTAAGAGGAAAGAAAAAGCTTATTATAGAGCCTCTATTTCCTTGTTATATGTTTGTTCGATTTGATTTTGAGCAAGGACCTTCATTTACAACCGTTCGTTCGACACGAGGTGTGAGTGATTTTATTCGGTTTGGTGCTAAGCCTAAAGTTCTACAAGGCGATCTTATCTATTCACTTAAAAGTGCTGAAAAACCAAAGAATATAACGGTTGATGAATTACCCAAAGTTGGGCAATCGGTAGGTATTTGTGATGGTCCTTTTATGGGGGCTGACGCTATATATAAAGAACCTGATGGAGAGAAACGTTCTATCTTACTGATTACGTTAATTAATAAGAAAGTTGAGATTAAAGTAGATAATACAAATATGGATTTTTAATTTAAAAAGCGCCCATTTATAAAGGCGCCTTTTTTAGTTCAGATGCAAGGATTAGCTATAAGCTTCATTATGAACGGCTTGCACTGCACGACCTGATGGGTCAACACAATTTTGGAATGACTCATCCCATTCAATTGCTTTTGCTGATGAGCAAGCTACTGATGGGCCTCCAGGGACACATTTTGCTGCATCTTCCAGAGGGAATAGCTCTTCAAATATCTCGCGATACGCATAACCTTCTTTTGTCGTAGGAGTATTGTATGGAAAGCGGAACTTAGCTGACTCCATTTGCTGATCAGTCACTTTAGCTTCAGCGGTTTCACGTAATGTATCAATCCAGCTATAACCTACACCATCAGAGAACTGCTCTTTTTGTCTCCAAGCAATCGACTCAGGAAGATAATCTTCAAAACACTCACGAAGAATGTGTTTTTCCATTTTACCATTACCACACATTTTATCTTGTGGATTTAAGCGCATAGCGATATCAATAAATTCTTTATCTAAGAAAGGCACTCTACCTTCTACCCCCCAAGCTGCAAGAGATTTGTTTGCACGAGCACAATCAAACATATTTAAAGCAAGCAATTTACGAACAGTTTCTTCGTGGAATTCTTTTTTGTTGGGAGCCTTATGGAAATACAAGTAACCACCGAAGATTTCATCAGCTCCTTCACCAGAAAGTACCATTTTAATACCCATGGCTTTAATTTTTCGCCCCATAAGGAACATAGGTGTTGAAGCTCGGATAGTGGTTACATCGTAAGTTTCGATATGATAAATAACATCACGAATCGCATCTAAACCTTCTTGGATTGTATACGTCATTTCATGGTGTACTGTACCTAATTTATCAGCAACCTCACGAGCTGCTTTTAAATCAGGAGCGCCTTCTAGACCAACGGCAAAGGAATGCAATTGTGGCCACCAAGCTTCAGATTTCTCGTTATCTTCAATACGCATCGCTGCAAATTTTTTCGCAACAGCTGAAGTAATAGATGAATCCAAACCACCAGATAAAAGAACACCATAAGGAACGTCAGTCATTAATTGGCGCTTAACGGCATCCTCTAGAGCTTGTTTAAGGTCTTCTTTACTTGTTGGATTATCTTTAACCGCATCATAATCCATCCAATCACGTACATAATAACGTGTAGGTTCAGCATCTTTTGAAGAGTAGAAGTGCCCTGGAGGGAATTCACTAATTGATTTACAGACAGAGACTAAGGCTTTCATTTCTGATGCCACATAATAGTTCCCATGCTCATCATATCCATGATACATAGGAATGATACCTATATGGTCACGGCCAATTAAATATTCATCTTTTTCTTCATCATAAAGAATAAAGGCAAAAATACCGTTTAAGTCTTCTAAAAGTTCGACACCTTTTTCACGGTATAGTGCCAGAATAACTTCACAATCAGAGTCTGTTTGGAAGGCGTAATCGTCGGCATACTTTTCGCGTAATTCTTTATGGTTATAGATCTCACCATTAACGGCTAAAATGTGTTTTTTATCTTCGCTGTAAATAGGTTGAGCCCCGCTATTTAAACCAACAATAGCAAGACGCTCATGTGCTAAAATTGCTTTATCTGATGAGTAAATACCAGACCAGTCAGGACCGCGATGACGAAGTTTCTTTGACATTTCAAGTGCGCTTGTACGAAGCGGCGCTGGATCAGTCTTTATATCTAGTATTCCAAAAATTGAGCACATAAGTTCCCTCTATCTCTTCTTAATTTTTATCATAAATTATTGTCTTGAATACAATTTGCCATCATCACTAAAAAAATCAACCCAGAAATACAAATAAAATCACAAATAGACAACCTGAATAGATAATATTTAATATTTATACCATTTTGGTATGGAATCGTTAGGTGTGAGCGTTTTTTTGTTCGATATATAGGAGAGGTTAAGAGGAGATATGCAGATTAACGTTAAAATGACATTAACCTGCATGTTGTGGGTAAATTAATTTTAAATAATACTATCTGTCAGCTTAATACTTCATGTAGCTTTTCTGTTGGTTAAATTCAGGTTTGAGCTGTTCAGTTACATGTCGAGCAAAACCACTACCGGCTTCATGGTAAATATTAAATGCGGCATCAACACCTTGTTCAATTAAACCATCTATTTGGTCATTATAAGCTGCAATAGCTGCTGTTTGACCTTGGTAATTACGTGATTGTAATTGCTCTAAAGCAAATTGATTACCTTGATGATTTGGCATTGCTAGCAGCACTAACTTCACGTGAGATGTTGAAAGAATACGCTCCCAAAAATCAGGGTCGGTTGCATCGCCAGAAATAACATTTCGGCCTAAGTTCTGGTGATGTCTTGCTGATTCTTCACGAAGTTCAATACCTAAAATAATATCGCCATACTTCTCTTTGAGCTCATCATAAGCGCCACTACCGATACGACCCATCCCTAAAATCAAAATTTGAGCTCGTCCTGGATTGATTAATTTATCCATCGGATTTAATCGTTCAGCGGTATGTTCTTTTAGCCAATGACGAGATCGTTGATAAATAGAATGACCAAAGTTATTTAATGGTGCTGAGATAATGAATGAAATGGATACAGCAATGGCAATGGCCACTAATGTATCTCCAGGCAACCATCCCATTTTAAAGGCAAGGCCACCCACGATAAGTCCAAACTCACTGTAATTAAATAATGTAAGAGAAGCGAGAAGTGAGGTCCGTACCCTAAATTTGAACTTATTGATGATAATAAAATACAGAAGTCCTTTAACTGGAAGTAGCAAGATCAAAATCAGCGCTAATCCTAAACCTGAAATAGTAGGGGCAGCAGATAAGCCGATATTTAGAAAGAAACAGATAAGTAAAATTTCTTTTAAATTAAAGAGAGATTTAGATAACTCAGAGGCTTTCGAATGTCCCGCCAGTAACATTCCTAAAATAAGAGCACCTAGATCAGGCTTCATACCAACAAGTTCAAAGGTTCCGGCACCAGCAACAAGTGCTAAGAAAATACCATAAAGAACCAACATTTCGCCGTGACCTGCCCAATCTAATAATTTGAAAAATAGTGGACGAAGTAGAGGAAGGGCAAATAGAGTTAATGCAGTTATCTCTGGGATTTTCCCTGTTGATGCAGTTAAAAATACAACCGCAAAGATATCTTGCATGACAAGAATACCAATGGCTAGTGTGCCATATGTGGCGTTCATCTCCCCTTTTTCTTGAAGAGCTTTAACTGCAAAAACAGTGCTAGAGAAAGAGAGAGCAAAACCAAAAAGAACTAGCTGTGCAGTGCCGATATCAGCAAGCATTGTGATGCCAAGAAGTTTAAGGCCTAATAATGCAAAAGTGAAAAAGAGGGTAGAAAAAACATTATGAAGCGTTGCACCTAACCAGATTTCTTTGGCAAGTAAGGTTTTTATATCTAATTTTAATCCAATAGAAAAAAGTAAAAGCGTAACGCCGAGATCTGCAAAAATTGAAAGCGTATCATTAGATTGAAATCCAAGTGCATGTAATCCAAATCCAGCCAATAGAAAACCAACTAATGGAGGTAAATTAATTTTTAATGCTATAAACCCCATTACAAATGCTGCAATGATAAAAAGTAGCTCCATATACTATTGTTCCTAAAAGTGGTCAAAAAAAAGGGCCGCAAAAAGCAGCCCTAGAATAACATGTTAAAAATTTTTTATGATTATTCATCTAATAATTTTTGTAACAATACGCCATTAAGCATTGCACGCTTCACCATTGAAAAAGCACCAATGGTTGGTTGTTCATGAAGCTCTGATGCTACGATAGGTAAATCTTTATGGAAAGCCGTTAATGATTGGTTTTTAATACAATTACGGATCGCAGCAAAAAGAATCTTATCTGATTGTGTAATCGCACCGGAAATGACAATTTTTTGTGGATTAAATAAGTTAATCGTCATTGCTATTGCTTTACCAAGCTGATTGCCCACTCGTAGTAAAGTTTGTGTTGCCAGTTCATCACCATGATTTGCCGCATGACATACATCTGCCATTGTGATGTTATCTAGCTGCGAAAGGCTTGAAGGATAACCTTGCTCAAGTAAAGATTTGATTCGTGCGATAATTGCAGGGTTTGCTGCTACGGTTTCTAAACAACCAAAATTACCGCACTGACATTTATCACCAATTGGGTCTATTTGAATGTGGCCAATTTCACCAACATTGCGGTTATGACCAAGGAAAACTTTGCCATTAACAATGATCCCAGCACCAGTACCTCTATGAACACTGACTAAAATAGAATCATAACAATCTCGTGATGCCCCAAAATAATGCTCGGCTAGAGCAAGTCCACGAACATCATTACCAACAAAACATTGAGTATTGAAAGTATCTCTAATGAAATCTGCTAATGCTAATTTATCTATATCGGTATTTGGCATATATTCTACAACCCCAGTTTCAGGGTTTACTAAGCCAGGAAGGGTGATACCGATAGCAATTAATTGTTTAATTGTATCTTGATTTTGTGTAATGAAATTTTGAAGTAATTTATTTAAGCCATCTAAGAGATGTTCTTGATTACTATAATGAAATTCTTGATATTCACTGGCTAATTCTTTTGTTGAAAGATCAAAAAGACTCAGTTGAATATAGTCTCGCCCTAAACGTACAGCAATTGAATGAAAAGGGTCTGTTTCGGTAGTCAGGGAGATAGCTCTTCGACCACCGGTTGATGCTTGTTGCGCGACCTCTTTAATTAAGCCGCGCTCTAATAATTGACGGGTTATTTTGGTAACACTTGCCGGAGCAAGTTGACTAACATCTGCGATTTGAATTCGAGAAATCGGGCCTTTTTGGTCGATTAAACGATAAACAGCCGCACTGTTTAATTGTTTTACTAGATCTACATTACCAATTTGTCCGTCAGTCATATTAACTTTGCTCGTATTGTCCGTTAACAACAGTCGCTTTTACATTGAAGTCACGATCAAAAATAGCAAGGTTAGCAACCATGTTCTTTTTGATTCGGCCAAGTTTATTATCCACGCCAATTGCTTGAGCAGGGTATAACGTTGCCATACGTAAAGCTTCATCTAAAGCGATTCCAACGTGCTCAACTGTATTCTGAACTGCTTCAATCATAGTCAGAGCTGAGCCGCCTAATGTGCCATTTTCATCAACACATTTACCATCCTTGTAATATACTTTCTTACCAACAAAAATAAAGTATTCCATGTCAGCACCTGCAGGAGCTGTGGCATCGGTCACTAATACTAGCTTTTCTTTCTTTATTTTGTGTGCGATACGGATGTTTGCATAGTCAACATGGAAGCCATCAGCAATGATACCAGCATAAACTTCTGGAGTATCATAAATAGCACCCACAACACCTGGTTCACGACCTACCATTGGTGTCATTGCATTGAATAAATGTGTTGCAAAAGTAATTCCTGATTCAAAACCTTGGCGAGCTTCAGCATAGGTAGCGTTAGTATGGCCTATTGAAACAACGATGCCTGCTTTGTGAAGGCGCTCAATGTGTTCTGGATCATTTTGCTCTGGAGCTAAGGTAACCTTTGCGATTAGATTTGCGTTATCGCACATTAATTGGATCATATCAGTGTCCGATGGACGAATGTGATCGACACTATGAATGCCTTTTTTCATCACGTTTAAGTATGGACCTTCAAGGTGCAGACCTAGTGATTGGTTTTGGTATTTGTTGTGGTATTCACGAGCGGCTTCGATTGATGCGCGCATATCTTCATCAGATGATGTGATTAATGTTGGCAGGAAGCTTGTACAGCCTGATTTTAGATTTGCTTCGTGCATGATTTGCATGGTTTCTGCTGTGATTTGATCATTCAGCATTACACCGCCGCAGCCATTAAGCTGAAGGTCAATAAATCCTGGGCTTAAAATTGCACCATCAAGATCTTTTAATTCGATACCTTCAGGCAATTCTGTTGTTGGACAAACGGCTTCGATCTCTGTTCCATTGATAATAACAGAATGGTCAACAAGAACGTCGTTACCAGTATAAACTTTACAATTTGTTAGCGCATACATAGCTGAATCCTTTGGTTATAATTTATAGTACGAAAAAATAATAACTTTTTTCGTTGAAATTTTTAAGCAAGTGAAAATAGAACTGCTTACTGAGCGGTACACTCAAGTTACCTAAATGTTACGTTCAGTAATGACAAAGTTTGGCGTTTAATTTGCCAAATTTTATTCCTAATGTTTTATTCTTTTGAATGATAAAATAAGTTTTATGATCTCGCTAGCAAAAACCCCTAAATATTCCCTCCACAGGTGATAGTGATCACAATTAGCTTGCTTTTAATTTGCGGAGCGAAATTAATCCCTTACACTGACCCTGTTTATAACGAGTAGCGAAATAAGTTTATAGTAAACAAACAGCGCTGTTCAAAAAAAATCTAAAATCCTTATAGGGGGAAACTAAAGGTGAATATTTTAGGATATTTTCAAAAAGTAGGTAAAGCACTGATGGTACCAGTTGCTACATTACCTGCAGCAGCAATTTTAATGGGTATTGGTTACTGGATTGACCCGGTAGCTTGGGGCGGCAACAGTGCACTAGCAGCGTTTTTAATTAAAGCTGGTGCGGCTATCATCGACAACATGTCTGTACTGTTCGCAGTCGGTGTTGCTTATGGTATGTCTAAAGATAAAGATGGTGCAGCAGCACTTTCTGGTTTTGTTGGTTTCCTAGTTGTAACTACTCTTCTTTCACCAGGAGCAGTAGCTCAAATTCAGGGTATTGATCCTTCTGCAGTTCCTGCTGCATTTGGTAAAATCAATAACCAATTTGTAGGTATCCTAGTTGGTATCGTATCTGCTGAGATCTACAACCGTTTCTCTACGGTAGAACTGCATAAAGCACTTGCATTCTTCTCTGGTAAACGTCTTGTACCTATCCTAACTTCTTTTGCAGGTATCTTAATTGCATTCATTCTTATGTACATTTGGCCTTCAATTTACGGTGGTCTAGTACATTTCGGTGAATCAATTCAAGGTATGGGTTCTGTTGGTGCTGGTATCTATGCATTCTTTAACCGTCTACTAATTCCAGTTGGCCTTCACCATGCACTTAACTCAGTGTTCTGGTTCGATGTTGCTGGTATTAACGATATCCCTAACTTCCTAGGTGGCGCTAAGTCTATCGCTGAAGGTACAGCAACTGTAGGTGTTACAGGTATGTATCAAGCTGGTTTCTTCCCAATCATGATGTTTGGTCTACCAGGTGCAGCATTAGCTATTTACCATACAGCTAAAATTGAGAACAAAGAAAAAGTAGCAGGTATTATGATTGCTGCTGGTTTCGCATCATTCTTTACGGGTGTTACAGAGCCACTAGAGTTCTCATTCATGTTCCTAGCTCCAGGGCTTTACGTACTTCACGCAGCATTAACAGGTATCTCAGTATTCATCGCAGCATCTATGCAGTGGATTGCAGGTTTCGGTTTCTCTGCAGGTCTAGTAGATATGGTTCTTTCTACTCGTAACCCTCTAGCTGTTAATTGGTACATGCTAATTATCCAAGGTATCGTATTCTTTGCAGTTTACTACTTCGTATTCCGCGCTGTAATCGTTAAGTTTAATCTTAAGACTCCAGGCCGTGAAGATGACGATGAAGAAGAAAGCTCAGTTCGTGGTTCAAAAGAAACTGGTGAACTAGCGAAACAATACCTTAAAGCTCTAGGTGGTCACGAAAACCTAGAAAACATCGATGCTTGTATCACTCGTTTACGTCTAACTCTTAAAGACACTAGCGTAATTAGCGAGAAGCAACTTAAAGCTCTAGGTGCAATGGGTGTGGTTAAACTTGGTTCAAACAACGTTCAAGTTATCCTTGGTCCTCTTGCTGAAATCGTAGCTGGCGAAATGAAAAAAATCCCAGCTTCTGAAGACCTAACAGCAGTTGCATTACCATAATTATTGAGTAATTAGCTCAAAATAGACAAGCCGCTCTCCTTAGAGCGGCTTTTTTTATGGAAATAAAGAAACTATTTGATTCTATATATTGAGTATTGGCGCATAATTGTGGATCATAGGGAGATATGAACAATCTGTTCTTTCTAACAATACTAATACCAATGAGGTGCTTTAGATGAGTGAAACTGAAACTCGTCCTACCAACTTTATCCGTCAAATCATTGATGAAGACTTAAAGTCAGGTAAACATTCCAGTGTCCATACTCGTTTCCCGCCAGAGCCAAATGGCTATCTGCATATCGGACACGCAAAATCTATCTGTTTGAATTTTGGTATTGCACAAGATTACCAGGGACAGTGTAATCTACGATTTGATGACACTAACCCTGAAAAAGAAGATATTGAATACGTTGAGTCTATTAAGAACGACGTAAAATGGTTAGGCTTTGATTGGAGTGGTGATATTCACTATTCTTCAAACTATTTTGATAAATTATACGATTATGCTGTAGAGCTTATTGAAAAAGGTTTGGCTTATGTTGATGAGCTAACATCAGATCAAATTCGTGAATACCGCGGTACGTTAAAAGAGCCAGGTAAAAACAGTCCATATCGTGACCGTAGTGTAGAAGATAACCTTGCGTTATTTGAACAAATGCGTGATGGTAAATTTAAAGAAGGTACGATTTGTCTTCGTGCAAAAATCGATATGGCTTCTTCATTTATCGTAATGCGTGATCCTGTTATTTATCGTATTCGTTTTGCTTCTCATCATCAAACAGGTGATAAGTGGTGTATCTACCCAATGTACGATTTTACACATTGTATCTCGGATGCGCTTGAAGGTATTACCCATTCAATTTGTACATTAGAATTCCAAGACAACCGTCGTTTATACGATTGGGTATTGGAAAATATTACGATTGACTGCCAGCCTCGTCAGTATGAGTTTAGTCGCCTAAACCTAGAATATACGATCATGTCTAAGCGTAAGCTAAACGAGCTGGTAACTGAGAAATTGGTTAATGGTTGGGATGACCCTCGTATGCCTACGGTTTCTGGTTTACGCCGCCGTGGCTTTACTGCTGCCTCTATTCGTGAGTTCTGTAAGCGAATAGGTGTAACTAAGCAAGAGAATATGATCGAGTTTGGTTCATTAGAATCGTGTATTCGTGATGATTTAAACGAGAACGCACCTCGTGCAATGGCGGTACTTGAGCCTGTTAAAATCGTAATTGAAAACTACGAAGAGGGTAAAGTTGAGACGCTTAGTATTGCTAATCATCCTAACAAACCTGAAATGGGCAAGCGTGATGTTCCATTTACGCGTGAAGTATACATCGAACAAGATGACTTCCGTGAAGAAGCGAACAAAAAATATAAGCGTTTAGTTCTTGGTAAAGAAGTTCGTCTACGTGGTGCCTACGTTATTCAAGCGAATCGTATTGAAAAAGATGAAGCGGGTAATGTGACGACGATCTTCTGTAGCTACGATGATGAAACGCTAGGTAAGAATCCAGCTGATGGCCGTAAGGTTAAAGGGGTGATTCACTGGGTATCAGCAGAGAAAGCGTTACCAGCAGAAATTCGTTTGTATGATCGTCTGTTTAATGTACCAAACCCTGCAGCGCTAGAAGAGTTTTCAGAGAGTATTAATCCTGAATCATTAGTTGTAATGAACGGTTTTGTTGAACCTAGCTTAGCAACGGCAGAAGCAGAGGCTGGTTATCAGTTTGAGCGTACAGGCTATTTCTGTATTGATAACAAAGATTCTAAGCCAGAAGCTCTTGTATTCAACCGTACAGTAGGTTTACGTGATACTTGGGAAGGTTAATCCTGACTAAGTGATTAATTGATAATAAAAAACCAGCAGAAATGCTGGTTTTTTTATGACTAAAATTTACGGTATTAACCGTTATGAGCGTCATCATTATCAATACAATCACCAGTAATGCAGTGGCCGTATAGATATAAACTGTGATTCGTTAATCGAACATTGTATTTTTTTGCGATCTCTTTTTGACGTTCTTCAATCATTTCATCAGAGAATTCGATTACTTTACCGCAATCTAGGCAAACTAGGTGGTCATGATGGTGCTGAGTTGCTAGTTCAAAAACGGATTTACCGCCTTCGAAGTGGTGACGAGTAACAATACCAGCGTCATCGAATTGGTTTAATACGCGGTATACGGTAGCAAGCCCAATCTCTTCACCAATATCGATTAATTTTTTATATAAATCTTCTGCACTAATATGTTGGCTATCTGGTTGTTGTAGCACTTCTAAAATTTTAAGGCGCGGTAGAGTGACTTTTAAACCGGCTTTTTTTAGTGCTTGGTTGTTATCTGACATCGACTTTTCCTGTATTGACATTCTGCATCGATTTTTTGTGCAGTTTTAATAACTTAATTATAGGGAACATTCAATCCAGTTGATACCTTATCTGTACGATCTCTTACAAAAAAATAGATGTTGATCTTTTGTTAACTATTAAATTATGATGAGGTCCGACCAGAATTAAGGATTGATCAATATGTATAAGTACTTTACCCCAAAAATTGTTAGAAGGGCACTTAATATTTGGCCACCATTCTGGGGTGCTGGGATCTCAATCGCAAATATTTCATCAAACTTTCAAGAGGTTAGTGTTATTTTGAAAGACCGATTTTGGAATAGAAATGCGAATAGAACTCAATATGGGGGTAGCATTTTTTCGATGACAGATCCTGTATTTTCATTCATGTTGATGGGGATTCTAAGAGAAGAGTATTTTGTATGGGATAAACAGTCAGAGATTGATTTTATTTCACCAGGAACTACCGACTTATACGCACATTTTGTGATATCGGATGGACAGTTAGCAGAAATAAAACAAGCAACAAAAGAGGGTGAAAAGCATTTTCCACAATTTGAGGTGTATATATATGATAAAAAAGGAAAGGTGGTAGCAAGAGTGAATAGAACGTTATATGTGAGAAAAAAACCACAATTTAGATAATGCTCTCTATCTATTTTAAGAGATAAGTAGAGAGCATTATAGGAACTAGGATATTAGTCTTCTAGTTCAGCAAGGCACATTTCTTCATGGATTTGATTTACCCATGCAGTTACACGTGCTTCAGTCAGTTCTGGTTGGCGATCTTCATCAATGCATAAACCTACGAAGTTATTTTCATCAACAAGTGCTTTTGATGCTTCGAATTCATAGCCTTCTGTTGGCCAGTAACCAATGATCGTACCGCTTTTTGCTTCTACGATATCGCGAATGTTACCCATAGCATCACAGAAGTATTCTGCGTAATCTTCTTGATCACCACAGCCAAAGATAGCTACCAGCTTAGTCGAAAAATCAATGCCTTCTAGTTCAGGAAAGAAATCATCCCAATCACATTGAGCTTCACCGTAGTACCATGTAGGGATACCTAAAAGAAGAAGATCGAAGTTATCAATATCTTCTTTACTACTTTTTGCAATATCTTGAACATGAACTAGCTTTTTACCAAGCTGTTTTTGAATCATCTTGCCAATAGCTTCAGTGTTGCCTGTATCGCTACCAAAGAAGAGTCCTACACTTGCCATATAATAAATACCTGTATTTGTCTGTATTAATTAAAAAGAGATGTTATTAAATCAGTACTTAGCTAAGGCCTGTGCCTTCCCAGCTTAGTTGAATAATTCCTTTCGCAATAAAACCTGCGCACCCTAAAAAGAGAACAAGCCAAACAATTTTTCGGCCAAAAGGAGGGACATTTGCTTGTTTAAGAACATCTTTGATAGCCATACCAATAAAAAAGAATATTGAGGCAAACAATAAATCTAAACCAATAGACTCAATGAGATCAAAATGTTCATATAGCATGAATCACCTTTAATTCTAGGTTAGCGATCGAAATCTGATCGAATAATTTGGCAAAACTATACCATAGCTTTGCTTTGGTTGGTATGGATTATCTTTTACCAACTTTTTCAATAAATCGATTTATGATTCGATAAATGGTTTCTGGTTTTTCTGCATGTAACCAATGACCGGTACCGCTTACTATATGGGCCTTAGCATTTGGAAATTGTGCCATTATGCTATTTTGGTGTTCGGGGAGAATGTAGTCAGAATTCTCTCCTTTTACAAATAGGACATTGCCTGTGAATGGAGTGATGTTATTCCAACCAATTATATGATGATAGTTTTCCAATAAAGCAGCAACATTAAAACGAAGAGATAGAAACTCGTCTCTTTTATATAACGATTTACTTAAAAATTGACGAACACCTGGCTCTATAATGGAAGTAGCAAGTAGTGCATCGGCTTCTTTTCTCGTTTTAGGTGGCGATTGAATAACTTGGTGTAACCCAGCAAATACAGCATCGTGTTTTCGTTCAGGGTAAGCAATAGGAGCCATATCTAATACAATTAGCGACTTAATTAGATCTGGTTTTTGATCTGCTATAGCCATTGCTACTTTTCCGCCCATAGAATGACCAATAATATGAGCTGATGAGATTGATAAATGAGCGAGTAATTGGATAACATCAGATGCAAGCAAAGGGTAAGAGTGATCTTCTGAGTGGAAAGAAAGTCCATGATTACGAAGATCAATGCTGATCACTCGATATTGATTTTCGAGCTGTCGAGCAAGTAAACCAAGGTTATCTAAGTTACCAAATAAGCCATGTATTAGGATCAAAGGATCCCCATTTCCTTGTTCTTTATAGTTAAGCTGCTTCATTTTTCTTTTTTGTGATAGGTTTGTCGTAGAGTATCACGATTATACAATGTATAATCGTGCCTTCATAAATAGATTATAGAATACGAACCATATAATGAAGACAATTGAAGTAGACGAAGAACTATACCGCTTTATTGCGAGCCAAACTCAACACATCGGTGAAAGTGCCTCTGATATTTTACGTCGCCTCTTAATGCAATCATCTCCTTTAGACTCTGTTATTTCTGTATCAACACCTGTTGAAGTTCAGAAAAAAGGCATTGTAGTCAGTAAAGATGCAGGTAAAGAGACATCAGTAGATCGCGTTAAAGCGGTACGTACCTTATTAATCTCTGATGAATTTTCAGCATTAGATAAAGCAATTGATCGTTTCTTAACGGTGCTTTCAGAATTATATAAAATTGACTCAAAAGCTTTCTCTGAAGCGACAGAAGTTAAGGGAAGAACTCGAGTTTATTTTGCAGACAATCAAGACACATTGATTGCAAGTGGTAAAACAACTAAGCCTCGTGAAATTAACGGCACTCCATTTTGGGTTATCACAAACACCAATACTAATCGCAAGCGCCACATGGTTGAATTGTTGATGGAGCGTATGGGTTTCCATCATGATTTGACAGAAAAAGTGTGTGCGGCGATTTAATTTTTTGAGTCATAATTTGTCACAAGGAATCGTCAAATGGCTATACATCCTCGCGCTGGGCAAAAAGCTCAGCAAGAAGATTTACACAATATCCCAGCATTAGTTTCTAATTATTTTTTACTAGAGCCTAATGCATCTAATCCAGATCAAAAAGTGCAATTTGGTACTTCTGGTCACCGCGGTACATCTGATAAAGCAAGTTTTAATCAGCATCATATTTGGGCTATTGCTCAGGCTGTTGCTGATGTACGTAAAGAAAATGGCGTAACAGGGCCGCTTTTTTTAGGTAAAGATACGCACGCTCTATCTGAGCCAGCATTTACCTCTACCATTGAAGTGCTTGTGGCTAATGGTGTTGAAGTTATTATTCAAGAAGATAATGGTTACACTCCAACGCCAGGTATTTCTCATGCAATTTTAACTCATAATATTCAATCTGATAAAAAAGCAGACGGTATTGTAATCACCCCTTCGCATAATCCTCCTCAAGATGGTGGGATCAAATATAATCCGACACATGGTGGTCCAGCTGAAGGCGAGTTAACTACGGCTATTGAAGACCAAGCAAATGCTTATATCGCGAATGAGTTGAATGGTGTGAAACGCATTGCGATCAATGAAGCAATGAAATCTGATCTGGTTAAGCAGGTGGATTTAGTGAAGCCATATATTGATGATCTTAAAAATGTTATCAATATTGATGCGATTCAAAAAGCGAATCTAAAATTAGGTGTAGATCCATTAGGTGGCTCAGGTATTGAATACTGGCGTCAAATTGGTCAAGCATTTGAGCTGAACTTAACACTCGTAAGTGAAGCAATTGATCCATCATTCCAGTTTATGTCGTTAGATAAAGACGGTGTAGTGCGCATGGATTGTTCTTCGCCTTATGCAATGGCGGGTTTGTTATCATTAAAAGATGATTACGATTTAGCGTTTGGTAATGATCCTGATTATGATCGTCATGGTATTGTAACGCCATCAGGCTTAATGAATCCAAATCATTATTTAGCGGTATGCATTGATTATTTATACCGTAATCGACCAGAGTGGAAGCCAGAAGTTGCTGTTGGTAAAACATTAGTATCTTCAGCGATTATTGATAAAGTCGTTGCTGATCTTGAACGTAATTTATGTGAAGTTCCAGTTGGCTTTAAGTGGTTTGTTGATGGACTGTACAATGGCAGTTTAGGCTTTGGTGGAGAAGAGAGTGCGGGAGCATCTTTCTTACGTTTTGATGGTACACCTTGGTCAACAGATAAAGATGGTATTCTTTTATGTTTACTTGCGGCTGAAATTACCGCGGTAACAGGCATGAACCCACAAGAATATTACAATAAACTTGCAGCTCAACACGGTGAATCAAGTTACAACCGTATTCAAGCAGTAGCAAATAAAGCGCAAAAAGCAGTATTAAGCAAATTATCTCCAGAGATGGTTTCTGCTACAACGCTTGCTGGTGATGAAATTACGGCTCGATTAACGCATGCTTCAGGTAATGGTGCAGCGATTGGCGGGTTAAAAGTGACAACTGAAAATGGTTGGTTTGCTGCTCGTCCATCAGGCACAGAAGAGATCTATAAGATTTACTGTGAAAGCTTTAAAGGTGCAGAGCATTTAGCATTGATTGAGCAAGAAGCTCAAGAAATTGTAAGCAACGTATTTAAAGACGCAGGCTTGTAATTTTTTAACATTATTAGATTAATTGTTCTTAAAGCAGCGCATGTCGCTGCTTTTTTATTATTGTCAGAATTTAAGATAAACAGGTAGGTAGTAGTGAATAATTTTCAGTTAGAGCAGCTATTAAATAAAGAACTTAACCCTCAGTTAATTAAAGATTATTGCCCAAATGGATTACAAGTCGAAGGCAAGCCTGAAGTAAAAAAAATAATTACAGGTGTAACCGCTTCACAAGCATTAATTGATGCTGCAATCGAAAAAAATGCCGATGCATTGCTAGTTCATCATGGTTATTTTTGGAAGGGTGAAAGCGAGTCAATTAAAGGAATGAAAGGTAATCGTATTCGCTCGTTAATTAAAAATGATATTAATTTATTGGCTTATCATCTTCCTTTAGATATTCACCCGACACTTGGTAATAATGCTGAATTAGCACGTTTATTTTCGATTGCAAATGTAGAAGGCCTAGAGCCAACTCCTCAATCTATTTCAATGAAAGGAGAGTTTGAGGTTGCATTATCTGGTAAAGAATTAAGTTTACGAATAGAACAAGTATTGAATAGAACCCCTTTACATATCACCCCTGATGTTGATAAAGAAATAAAAACAGTCGCTTGGTGTTCAGGTGGTGGGCAGGACTATATTGAGCTCGCAGCGCAGCAAGGCATTGATGCATTTATTTCAGGTGAAATTTCAGAAAGAACAACCTATATAGCTCGAGAATTAGGAATTCATTATTTTGCCGCGGGTCATCACGCGACTGAGCGCTATGGTGTAAAAGCCTTGGGTGAATGGTTAGTGAAAGAGTACGGTTTTGATGTTGAGTTTATTGATATTGATAATCCAGTGTAGGACGATATCAGTAAAAATACGTTTTTTATCGTCGTAATAAAAAAGGTTGATGCATTAGCACCAACCTTTTTTGTTTATAAGGCTAATTAATTCCAGTGTTTAAGAATTAATTATTCACGCTCATGAAGAGGCTTAAATTCACGAAGCTCTTCACCAGTATAAAGCTGACGAGGACGACCGATACGGTTGCTTGGGTCACTGTGCATTTCACTCCAGTGAGCAATCCAACCAACTGTACGAGACATAGCAAAGATAACGGTAAACATAGACACAGGAATACCAATCGCTTTTAGGATGATACCAGAGTAGAAATCTACGTTTGGATACAGTTTCTTCGATACAAAATACTCATCCGAAAGTGCAATTCGCTCCAGTTCCATCGCGACATCTAACAGAGGATCTTTGATGTTTAGCTCTTTCAGTACTTCGTGGCACGCTTCACGCATTACCGTTGCGCGTGGATCGTAGTTTTTGTAAACACGATGACCAAAGCCCATTAGACGGAATGGGTCTTCTTTATCTTTTGCTTTTGCAACGTATTCATCAATGTTATCAAGAGAGCCAATCTCTTCAAGCATACGTAAACATGCTTCGTTTGCACCACCGTGAGCAGGCCCCCATAGAGAAGCGATACCAGCAGCAATACATGCGAACGGGTTAGCACCAGATGAGCCCGCTAATCGCACTGTTGACGTTGAAGCATTTTGTTCGTGATCAGCATGCAGAGTAAAGATTTTATCCATAGCGCGAGCAACAACAGGATTTACTTCGTATTCTTCACATGGGTTTGCAAACATCATGTGTAAGAAATTTTCCGCGTAAGTCAGGTCGTTACGTGGATAAATAAACGGCTGACCGATTGAGTACTTGTAACACATTGCTGAAAGTGTTGGCATTTTTGACAATAGCCTAAATGCAGCAATTTCACGGTGCTCGTCATTATTAATATCTAGTGAGTCGTGATAGAAGGCAGCGAGTGCACCAACCACACCACACATTACTGCCATTGGGTGAGCATCACGACGGAAACCATGGAAGAAACTTGAAATTTGCTCATGCACCATAGTATGGCGAGTCACAATATCTTTAAAGGTTTCGTACTCTTCACGGTTTGGAGCCTGACCATTTAAAAGGATGTAACACACTTCTAAATAATCAGCATTATTGGCTAATTGATCGATAGGGAAACCACGGTGTAATAAAACACCTTTATCACCGTCGATATAAGTTATTTGAGACTCACAAGATGCAGTGGCAAGGAAACCAGGGTCAAAGGTAAAGTAACCATTGGCTCCTAATGTACGCACATCAATCACTTCAGGACCAATTGTCCCATCCATGATCGGCATGTCGATAGGCGCTTGACCTTCAATATGAAGCGTTGCCTTTTTATCTGCCATAACATTCTCCTTTTGTTATATTTTTATTCTATCCCGGATATGAGAGTGACAACTTTGTACCCATTACACGGGCTAATGTCAATTATTGTGCGCTTATGTGTGCACTTGTTTATATTTTTAATGAAAAAAAAGTTAATTTTCTGTGGTGTGATGTAGGTATTATTTATAGGTTTGTAATCAGATGTTTCACATCGTATACTGCGGCAGAGTTTCTGGTCTGTCCCTTATTTTATATAGGGTTAGCGTGATTTGCATCTACTTATAAATAGAGTGCGGTTTAGTAATTAAGCAGCATAAAGAGATGTCGCTCACAATGAAAGTTACGAAAATGTTAAATTTTCATGGTTTTTGATAGATCAGAGGTATCTATAACAATAAAATGCTCAATGGAGCTGAGTGAGCCCCTTGTGAAAGTTAAAAAGTCAAGACCTGTCAACCTAGATCTACAAACGATCCGTTTTCCTATAACGGCTATCGCCTCAATTGTGCACCGTGTAAGTGGTGTGATTACTTTTGTTTCTGTTGGAATATTGCTTTGGTTGCTCAACCTATCGCTTTCTTCTCCTATTGGATTCGCACAAGCTGCTGATTATATCGATGGCTTTTTTGTGACATTCATTATGTGGGGAATTCTAACAGCCCTTGCTTACCATATTGTGGTAGGTGTTCGTCACTTATTGATGGACATGGGATATTTTGAAGAGCTTGAGTCTGGTACTCAAAGTGCCAAGGTTGCGTTTGCAATTACGGCTGTATTATCTCTTTTAGCAGGAGTATTGGTATGGTAGCTAACGTATCTTCATTTGGTCGTAATGGCGTACACGATTTTATATTAATTCGTGCTAGTGCGATTATCCTAACCCTCTACACCCTATATATTGTTGGCTTCTGTGCTTTTGGCCCAGATCTAACTTACCTACCATGGACAAACTTCTTTGGCAGTTTATTCACGAAAGTATTTACGATGCTTGCTCTTTTTTCAATCTTGATTCATGCATGGATTGGTTTATGGCAAGTACTGACTGATTATATTAAACCTGTTATGTTGCGTGCTCTGCTTCAGCTTGGTTTAGTATCAGTATTATTAGGATATTTCTTCTCTGGTTTAATTATTGTGTGGGGTGTGTAGTGAGTATTCCTATTAGAGAGTTTGATGCCGTTGTAATCGGTGCTGGTGGTGCAGGTATGCGAGCTGCATTGCAAATTTCAGAACAAGGCCTATCGTGTGCTTTGTTATCAAAAGTATTTCCAACTCGTTCTCACACCGTGTCTGCACAAGGTGGTATTACCGTTGCTCTTGGTAATGCACACGAGGATCACTGGGAACAACATATGTATGACACAGTTAAGGGCTCTGATTATATTGGAGACCAAGATGCGATCGAATACATGTGTAAGAATGGTCCAGAATCGGTTATTGAATTAGAAAAAATGGGTTTGCCTTTTTCTCGTTTTGAAAATGGAACAATTTATCAACGCCCATTTGGTGGTCAGTCTAAGAATTTTGGTGGTGAACAAGCTGCACGAACGGCAGCAGCAGCGGACCGTACTGGCCACGCGCTTCTTCATACGCTTTATCAGCAAAATATTAAGCATAAGACGACGATCTTTTCTGAGTGGTATGCACTTGATTTGGTAAAAAATGAAGACGGTGCAATTTTAGGCTGTACTGCGCTTTGTATGGAAACGGGTGAAGTTTGTTACTTTAAATCTAAAGCAACAATTCTTGCTACTGGTGGAGCGGGTCGTATTTACGCATCAACAACGAACGCACACATCAATACTGGTGATGGCGTAGGCATGGCGATTCGTGCTGGTGTTCCAATGCAAGATATTGAAATGTGGCAGTTCCACCCAACTGGTATTGCAGGTGCAGGTGTACTTGTAACGGAAGGTTGTCGTGGTGAAGGTGGCTACCTATTAAATAAAGATGGTGAGCGCTTCATGGAGCGTTACGCACCAAATGCGAAAGACTTAGCGGGTCGTGATGTTGTTGCTCGTTCAATGATGGTTGAAATTCGTGAAGGTCGTGGTTGTGATGGTCCTTGGGGGCCACACATTAAATTGAAATTGGATCACCTAGGTAAAGAGACGCTTGAATCACGCCTACCGGGTGTATGTGAATTGTCTCGTACCTTTGCTCATGTCGATCCAGTTAAAGAGCCTATCCCAGTAATCCCAACCTGTCATTACATGATGGGTGGTGTACCAACACAAGTTTCTGGTCAAGCGATTAAGCAAAATGAGAACGGTATAGATGTAGAAGTTCAAGGCCTGTTTGCTTGTGGTGAAATCGCATCAGTATCTGTTCATGGTGCAAACCGTTTAGGTGGCAACTCACTGCTTGATTTAGTGGTGTTTGGTCGTGCAACTGGACTTCACCTAGGTGAAACTCTGAAGAAACAAGCAGAAGCTAAACCAGCAACTGAAGCAGATATTGAAGCATCACTTGATCGTTATAATCGTTGGGAAAATAGTACCGGTGGTGAAGATCCAGTTCAAATTCGTAAAGACTTACAGCAATGTATGCAAAACAACTTCTCGGTATTCCGTGAAGGTGACGCAATGGCAAAAGGCCTTGAAGAGCTTAAAGTGATTCGTGAGCGTCTAAAAAATGCTTATCTTGCCGATAAATCAACAGAGTTTAATACGCAGCGTATTGAGTGTTTAGAACTTGAAAACTTAATGGAAACGGCATTCGCGACAGCGGTAGCAGCAAACTATCGTACAGAGAGCCGCGGTGCGCATGCTCGATTTGACTTCCCTGAACGTGATGATGCGAATTGGCTATGTCACTCAGTGTATAACCCTGAGACAGAGTCAATGAGTAAACGTGGTGTAAACATGGAGCCAATCCATCGTGAAGCATTCCCACCTAAAGCACGTACGTACTAAAAGAGGGCAGAAAGATGAAATTAAGTTTTTCAATCTACCGTTACAACCCTGATGTAGATAATGCGCCTCATATGAAGGCGTACACATTAGAAGTGGATGAAGGCTCTGATATGATGGTGCTTGATGCACTTATCTTATTAAAAGAGCAAGATCCTACGTTATCATTCCGTCGTTCATGCCGCGAAGGCGTATGTGGCTCTGATGGTTTGAATATGAATGGTAAGAATGGATTAGCGTGTATTACTCCATTATCTGAATTAACAGGTAAGGGTGATATTGTTATTCGTCCATTACCTGGTTTACCTGTAGTTCGTGATTTGATCGTCGATATGGCGCAGTTCTACGTGAATTACGAAAAAGTAAAACCATTCTTAATCAGTGATGGTGCAACGCCACCTTCAAGAGAAAACTTACAATCACCAGAAGAACGTGAACATTTAGATGGTTTATATGAATGTATCATGTGCGCATGTTGTACTACATCATGTCCATCATTTTGGTGGAATCCTGACAAGTTCATCGGACCAGCAGGGCTTCTTGCGGCTTATCGTTGGTTAATTGATAGTCGTGATACTGCGACAAATGAACGTTTGTCTAATTTAGACGATGCTTTCAGTGTTTTTCGTTGCCATGGCATAATGAATTGTGTAAGTGTATGTCCTAAAGGGTTAAACCCAACAAAAGCAATTGGTCATATTAAGACCATGTTATTGAAAAAAGCGGTATAACTATTATTCCTTCAACTTTACGCATTGGTTTATTCAAGCGTAAGTTGAGGCTTATAAGCCCGGCACAAAAGACCGGGATAGACGTGAAACTACTGGATTAAGGGAAAATAATGCAGAATAGCGTGATGAAGGCATGGTTTGAGTCTTCACATTTAGCTGGCGCTAATGCAACGTACGTAGAAGATCTCTACGAACTCTATCTCAGTGACCCGGAAATCGTTAGCGATGAATGGAGAGATGTTTTTGATACGCTTCCAGTTGAAAGTACTGGCGCATCAGAACAAGCCCATTCCCCTGTACGAGAATATTTCCGCCGTCTTGCGAAAGAAACAAAGCAAGTTAGTGCTCAAGTTAATGATCCAGATGTAGATGCTAAGCAAGTAAGAGTATTGCAATTAATTAATGCGTACCGTTTCCGTGGTCACCAAAATGCGAATTTAGACCCATTAGCATTACAGCAACATGAATATGTGGCAGAACTAGAGCCAGAATTTCATAACCTTACCGAAGACGATTTTGAAGAGACGTTTAATGTAGGTTCTTTTGCTTCAGGGCAAGAGACAATGAAACTGTCTGATCTGTATGAAGCACTACGTGGCACTTATTGTGGCTCTGTTGGTGCTGAATATATGCATATCACCAATACAGAAGAAAAACGTTGGATTCAGCAACGCTTAGAGTCTGTTGCAGGCAAACCAACTTTTACTGCTCAAGAAAAGCTGACTTTTCTTGAAGAGTTAACGGCTGCCGAAGGGCTAGAACGATACCTAGGCGCTAAATTCCCAGGAGCTAAGCGATTCTCATTGGAAGGTGGCGATGCCATGGTTCCTATGGTGAAAGAAATTATTCGTCGTGCGGGTGAAAATGGTGGTCGTGAGGTCGTCATTGGTATGGCTCACCGTGGCCGATTGAACATGCTTATCAACGTTCTTGGGAAGAAGCCTCAAGATTTATTTGATGAGTTTGCTGGTAAGCATGGCGAATCATGGGGAACTGGGGATGTTAAATATCACCAGGGCTTCTCTTCAGATTTTGCAACGGCAGGTGGTAATGTTCATTTAGCATTAGCATTTAACCCATCTCACCTAGAGATTGTTAACCCTGTTGTTATTGGTTCTGTCCGTGCTCGTCAAGACCGCCTAAATGATACGGCGGGCGATAAAGTGATCCCAATTACTATTCACGGTGACTCAGCAATTGCTGGTCAGGGTGTAGTTGCTGAAACATTCAATATGTCTCAAGCTCGAGCATTCCAAGTGGGTGGTACGGTTCGAATTGTTATTAATAACCAAGTGGGTTTCACAACATCAAATCCAAAAGATACACGCTCGACTCAATATTGTACTGATATTGCAAAAATGGTTCAGGCGCCAATATTTCACGTGAATGCTGATGATCCAGAAGCGGTTGCTTTCGTAACTCGTATCGCTCTTGATTATCGTAATGAGTTTAAACGTGATGTGGTGATTGATTTAGTGTGTTACCGCCGTCATGGTCACAATGAAGCTGATGAGCCAAATGCTACACAGCCTTTGATGTACCAAAAAATCAAAAAGCATCCAACACCTCGTAAGATTTATGCAGATATGTTGGTAGCACGCCAAGAACTTGAGTTAGAAACAACCACACAATTGATCAATGAGTATCGCGATGCGCTTGATCATGGTGAAGTGGTAGTGAAAGAGTGGCGACCAATGCAGCTACATAATGTGGATTGGACACCGTTCATCGGTCATGACTGGAATATGGAATGGGCGAGTGAATTCGATAAAACACGTCTAGTTGAGCTTGGTCAACGTGTTTGCCAATATCCAGAAAGTCACAAATTACACAGCCGTGTAAATAAAATGTGTAATGACCGTATTTCGATGGTTTCTGGTGAAAAATCTATAGATTGGGGTATGGCTGAAACATTAGCTTATGCAACTCTGGTCGATGAAGGTAAGCGCATTCGTATTACCGGTCAAGATTCTGGTCGTGGTACATTCTTTCATCGTCATGCTGTTCTTCATAACCAATCAGATGCGAGTACTTACGTACCATTAGCTAATATTCATGATAACCAAGGCCCATTTGAAGTTCATGATTCAGTACTTTCAGAAGCTGCAGTTCTTGCTTTTGAATATGGTTATGCAACCGCTGAGCCGGGTGGCTTAACTATTTGGGAAGCCCAGTTTGGTGATTTTGCTAACTGTGCACAAGTGGTTATTGACCAATTTATCTCATCAGGAGAGCAAAAGTGGGGCAGAATGTGTGGCCTTACTATGTTGCTACCTCATGGTTATGAAGGTCAAGGGCCTGAGCACTCATCAGCTCGACTTGAGCGTTTCTTACAAATGTGTGCTGAGCAAAATATGCAAGTGGTGGTTCCATCAACGCCTGCTCAGGTATATCACATGTTACGACGTCAAGTTGTTCGTCCAATGCGTCGTCCATTGATAGTAATGTCGCCAAAATCACTATTGCGTCATCCTTTGTGCACCTCATCACTTGAAGAGCTTGCAGAGGGTAACTTCCTGTCAGCAATTCCAGAGATTGATGCCTTGGAACCAGCACAAGTGAAACGCGTCGTATTCTGTTCAGGTAAGGTGTATTTTGACTTGTTAGAACAACGTCGCCTAAATGAACAAACGAATGTCGCTATTGTACGTATTGAACAGCTTTACCCCTTCCCTAAAGAAGACGTAGAAGCTGCAATTGCACAATATACCAATGTAGAAGATTATGTTTGGTGTCAAGAAGAACCGCAAAACCAAGGTGCTTGGTACTCAAGTCAACATAACTTCCGTTCGGCGTTACCTGATGGTGCCATTTTACATTATGCAGGACGTCCAGCGTCTGCCTCTCCGGCAGTAGGCTATATGTCGGTGCACGTGAAACAACAAAAAGCGTTAGTTGAAGACGCTCTGACCCTAGATAAGAACTAGAAAGTATAGGAAAACGGATATGACAATCGAAATTCTGGTTCCAGATTTACCTGAATCTGTAGCAGACGCTACTGTAGCAACATGGCATAAACAACCTGGTGATGCAGTTGAGCGTGACGAAATACTTGTAGACATTGAAACAGATAAAGTGGTTCTTGAAGTACCAGCACCTGAAGCTGGTGTATTAGAAGCGATTTTAGAAGATGATGGTGCAACGGTTCTTTCTAAGCAATTAATTGCACGCCTTAAACCAGGTGTTGTGGTTGGAGAGCCAACAAAAGACGTAGCAACGGATACTGAATCATCACCAGATAAGCGTCATACTGCTTCTTTATCAGAAGAAAGTAATGATGCACTAAGCCCAGCAGTTCGTCGTCTACTAGGCGAGCATGATATTGCGTCATCTGATGTGAAGGGTACGGGGGTTGGTGGTCGCATTACACGTGAAGACGTTGATGCACATATTGCTGCATTGAAAACAACACCAAAAGCCGAAAAAGCAGCGGAAGCACCCGCAGAAGCATTAGCACACCGTAGCCAAAAACGCGTACCTATGACACGTCTTCGTAAGACGGTAGCAAAACGTCTACTTGAAGCGAAAAACAACACAGCGATGCTAACAACATTTAATGAAGTAAACATGAAACCAATCATGGAACTTCGTAAGCAATATCAAGAGCAATTTGAAAAACGTCATGGCACACGTTTAGGCTTCATGTCTTTCTATGTGAAAGCCGTAACTGAAGCGCTCAAGCGTTATCCTGAAGTAAATGCGTCAATTGATGGTGATGACATTGTTTATCATAACTACTTTGATATTAGCATGGCGGTTTCGACACCACGTGGCCTAGTAACTCCAGTACTAAAAGACTGTGATGCACTTGGTTTTGCTGATATTGAAAAAGGTATTAAAGAGCTTGCAATCAAAGGCCGTGATGGAAAATTAGCGGTTGAAGATTTAATGGGTGGTAACTTTACTATCACTAATGGTGGAGTGTTTGGTTCATTAATGTCTACTCCAATTATTAACCCGCCACAAGCTGCAATTCTAGGTATGCATAAAATCCAAGACCGCCCAATGGCTGTTGATGGAAAGGTAGAAATTTTACCAATGATGTACCTTGCTTTATCTTATGACCACCGTTTAATCGATGGTCGTGAATCAGTTGGTTTCCTTGTAACTATTAAAGAGTTACTTGAAGATCCTGCTCGTTTACTACTAGACGTTTAATCGTAAACTTTTAGTTATAAACAAAGGCTGCCATGCTCACGGCAGCCTCTTATTCAACTTCATTATTGGATAAAAATAGAAAGATGCCTTAGAGCGTCTTAGGACATTAAAAATTCCTATTTAAGGGAATAACATAAAATGGATAGAACATAATGAACTTACATGAATATCAAGCAAAACAACTTTTTGCTGAATATGGCCTTCCTGTACCTGAAGGCTATGCATGCGATACTGCTCAAGAAGCCTTTGAAGCTGCTGGACGAATCAGTACAGCGAAGAAAGTAGTAAAGTGTCAAGTACACGCCGGTGGCCGTGGTAAAGCAGGTGGTGTTGAACTGCATGATACAAAAGAAGGTGTTAAAGAATTCGCACAAAAGTGGCTAGGTAAAAATTTAGTGACTTTCCAAACGGATGCTAACGGACAACCAGTAACTAAAGTTTTGGTTGAAGAAGCATCAAATATTGCAAACGAATTATATTTAGGTGCGGTTGTTGACCGTGCTACGCGTCGTATCGTTTTCATGGCATCTACTGAAGGTGGTGTGGATATCGAGAAGATTGCTGAAGAAACACCAGAGTTAATTCACCAAGCAGCGATTGACCCATTAGTAGGTCCTCAAGCTTTCCAGGGTCGTGAATTAGCATTTAAGCTTGGCCTTGAAGGCGATCAAATTAAGCAATTTGTTAAGATCTTTTTAGGTCTTGGTAATATGTTCGCTGAGTACGACTTAGCTCTACTGGAAATTAACCCTCTTGTTGTGACAGCAGAAGGCAATCTTCTGTGCCTAGATGGGAAAATTAACATTGATTCAAATGCTATGTACCGTCAACCAAAACTGCGTGAAATGCATGATCCATCTCAAGAAGATGAGCGCGAAGCACATGCGGCACAGTGGGAACTAAACTACGTTGCTCTAGATGGCAGCATTGGTTGTATGGTTAACGGTGCTGGTCTTGCTATGGGCACAATGGACATCGTAAACCTACACGGTGGTCAACCTGCTAACTTCCTTGATGTTGGTGGCGGTGCAACAAAAGAGCGTGTAACAGAAGCGTTTAAAATTATTTTATCAGACAGTAATGTTAAAGCCGTTCTAGTAAACATCTTTGGTGGTATTGTACGTTGTGACCTAATTGCAGATGGCATTATCGGTGCTGTTGAAGAAGTGGGTGTAGAAGTTCCTGTTGTTGTTCGTCTTGAAGGTAACAACGCACCATTAGGTTCACAAAAACTGGCTGAAAGTGGCCTAAATATCATTGCGGCTACTTCATTAACGGAAGCCGCTGAAAAAGTTGTTGCTGCTGCGGAGGGCAAATAATGTCTGTACTAATTAATAAAGATACAAAAGTTATCTGCCAAGGATTCACCGGTGGTCAAGGTACATTCCACTCAGAGCAAGCACTTGATTACGGGACAAAAATGGTTGGTGGCGTATCACCAGGTAAGGGCGGTCAAGTCCATCTTGGTCTTCCTGTATTTAACACCGTTCGGGATGCTGTAGAAGCAACTGGCGCAACGGCTTCTGTTATTTATGTACCTGCGCCTTTCTGTAAAGACGCAATCCTTGAAGCAATTGATGCGGGCATTAAGCTTATCGTAACGATTACAGAAGGCATTCCAACACTTGATCTGCTTGACGTTAAAGTTCGTCTAGATGCTGAAGGCGTAGTAATGATTGGTCCTAACTGTCCGGGTGTTATCACTCCTGATGAATGTAAGATTGGTATCATGCCTGGTCACATTCATAAGAAAGGTAAAGTAGGTATAGTATCTCGCTCAGGTACATTGACTTATGAAGCCGTTAAGCAAACAACGGATGAAGGTTTTGGCCAATCAACGTGTGTTGGTATTGGTGGTGATCCTATCCCGGGTTCAAACTTTATCGATATCTTAAAGTTATTCCAAGAAGATCCAGAAACTGAAGCAATTGTGATGATTGGTGAGATCGGCGGAACAGCGGAAGAAGAAGCAGCTGAGTTTATTAAGCACAATGTTACAAAACCAGTTGTATCTTACATTGCGGGTGTTACTGCTCCTCCTGGTAAGCGTATGGGCCATGCCGGTGCAATTATTTCTGGTGGTAAAGGTACGGCTGAAGATAAGTTTGCAGCCCTAGAAGAAGCAGGCGTTAAAACAGTAAAAAGTCTTGCTGATATAGGTAAAGCACTGCGCGAAGTGACTGATTGGTAATAAGTTAAACCAATACATGAATAACTCAAAAGCCATTTATAGAAATATGAATGGTTTTTTTGTATTTGTTACTTATGGAAACATTTCCTTACAAATATAATGGGCGAAACAAGTATAAGTAATAATCAATCCTCTGATAAGATTTGGCGCTTTTCTTTCTCAGGATACATTCCATACCTATCTAAATAAGTATATGATTTGTTAAATAATCAAGTCACTTATTCAGAACCGTATAACAAAACTCAAAGAATGAATAGCATTTAATATCAAGTTCAATATTGGTATAAATTATTATTAGTTATTTAAATTTGAGAACACATATGCACCTTAATACTACAACTAAGTATGTCATTATTTATCTGATTTTTTCTGCTGCAATGTTTGGGTCTATTATTATGGGCGCATACAACGTTAGGTATACGTTAGAAACAAATAACGTAACAAGGTTAGAAAACTTACTCACAAACGCTAAAAATACAATAGCGACTTTAGAGCAGAAAGTGGTGACAGGTGAGTTGGATGAAAGTAAAGCAAAGAGACTAGCCAGCGAATTAATGCAAAGTTATGCGTACTCAGATAATGAATATATTTGGATGACGGATGAAAATCTAGTCTTTTTAGCTGCACCTTTAGATCCTCAAATTATCGGTCAGTCGTTTGAAAGTATTGTCAGTCATGAGGCAAAAAGTCATATTCTTAGTAACCTTACTGTAGCAGGCAGGTTATTACCTACTCTTGGTTTACAACACGAGAGAACATAACTACAGAAGTGAAATCTATAGCAGTTAAAACCAAGCATTGGAATTGGTATTTAGGTAGTGGTGTTCAAGAGAAAAAAGTAAATGATACTTTTAAAGCTTTTCTTTTTGAGGGTTTAGTCATAGGTTTCATTGTTAATTTATTTATTGGTTTTGTTATGTTTTTTGCGGTACGAAAATATAATAAAACATTAGGTAATGATCCTGAGATTATTTTAAATGTTATTGATCGTATTTCTCGTGGCGATTTAACACACATCAATGTAACAAGTGATCGCCATATTGGGATTTATGGGCGTATTCTTGAAATGGCGCAAAACATTAAAGAACTTGTGACCGATATTAATAAGTTAACTCTTGAGTTAAGTGAATCATCTCATCATTTATCTTCGTCTGCGCATACAATGAATATCAGTATGAAAGCTCAAATGGATCAATTAGGGCAAGCGGCTGTAGCGACAGACCAAATTGTGGTTAGTGTTGATGAAGTAACTAAAAGTGCGATTCAGGCTTCTGATTCGGCCTTAGAAGTTAATCAAACTTCAAGCCATTGCATTGATACTATTGGGAATATGAATAGTGATATGCAAACATTAGCGGTTAATATTCAAGATGTTTCATTAGTTATTGGGAACCTACAAGCTAAAACCGAGAACATAGGCAGTATATTAGATGTGATCCGTAGCATTGCAGATCAAACTAATTTGCTAGCCTTAAACGCAGCGATTGAAGCAGCAAGAGCTGGAGAGAGTGGAAGAGGTTTTGCCGTTGTTGCGGATGAAGTGAGATTGCTTGCGAGTAGAACTCAAGACAGTACCGCACAAATATCGACTATGATTGCAGAATTGCAAGATGAAGCGGTAAAATCAGTAACCTTGATACAAAGTAATTCGGATGATGCTCATCAAATTGCAGAGAAGACGGTAGATACCCAACACACCGTCAGTTCTATTTTTGAGTCTGTTGCGATTATTCAAACAATGAATAGCCAAATTTCAGCGTCAGCAGAAGAGCAACTAACGGCAACATCGAGCGTAAACCAATTAATTTCAGAAATTAATATTGTTGCAAAAGGAAACGCATCAGATGTTGATGCGACAGAAAAAGAATCGGAGCGCTTAGGTAAAATGGCTGATAATTTAACGACAATAGTAAGTCGATTTAAACTCTAAGAAAGTTAAATAAAAGCAATACGAACCATATCGTATTGCTTTTGTTTTTTTATGATGTTATACCGTTTTGGATAAGTAGTTGTTCAGATAATTGCGTAGAAAAAATCGATTAGAGCAAGGCATAAATTACAGTAACTAGTGGTTCTAATTACACCTAATTTTTGCAATAGAAAGGTATAACGCAGATATAGTCGATTTTAACAAGCAAGAATGATCAAATATTTATGTAGATTGGTATTAGCTATGCGCTTTCTTTAATTGGCTTAGCATAAATATAGCAGCCCCAGAAACGACAATAGAAGGCCCAGCAGGTGTATCATAATGCCAAGATAACGCTAAACCAACCATTACCGCGATACAACCAAAGATAGAGGCAAGGACTACCATTTGCTCTGGAGAGCTGGAAAAACGACGAGCAGTCGCTGCTGGAATAATAAGTAAAGACGTAATAATTAATGCACCGACAAACTTCATCGAAATCGCAATCACCAAACCAACCATTAACATTAGGACTAAACGCATTAGTTCCACATTAATGCCTTCGACCTGAGCTAATTCTTCGCTGATTGTTGATGAAAGTAATGGACGCCATACTAAAAGTATTAAGCCAAGAACAATAAACACACCAGTATAAATATAGATTAAATCATCGTAAGTGACTGCCAGCAAATCCCCGAACAAATAAGACATTAAATCGACTCGAACATTATCTAAAAAACTAACCGCAACTAAGCCTAATGAAAGTGAACTATGAGCCAATATTCCGAGTAATGTATCGGTTGCCACTAAGCGTTGTTTTTGTAAGGTAACTAATAACAAAGCAATAGCAACACAACAAACGACTAAAGCTAGGTTTAAATTAATATCAAACAGAAAACCAAGAGATAAACCGAGTAGAGAGGCATGAGCTAACGTATCACCAAAATAAGCCATTTTTCGCCATACAACGAAAGAGCCTAAAGGGCCAGCAAGTAATGCAATGCCTAAACCTGCTAACAGTGCAGGAAGTAAAAATTCAATCATGACGAAGCCTTTTTGTTTTTACTGCAGCATGATCCATCGGCAGGTTCACCGGATAGATTATGATCATGATGGTGGTTATGATGATAAAACGCCAATTGTTGATCACGTTGTTGACCAAATAATGCAATGTATTTTGGATGCTTAGAAATTGATTCTGGAGCTCCTGAACAACAGATATGATGTTGAAGGCAAATAACCTCATCTGTTTTTGCCATAACCAGATGCAAATCATGTGACACCATAAATACCGCACAATTAAAGCGATGACGGATAGATTCAATTAAAGCATACAGGCTAATTTGCCCTTGAACATCAACACCTTGAGCTGGTTCATCAAGAACAAGAAGATCAGGACGTTGTAATAATGCTCTTGCTAACAATACGCGTTGAGATTCACCACCAGATAACTTGTGCATGTTTGAATGAAGTAGATGTTCAGCCTCGACTAATTTTAAGGCATCAAGATGCTCTTGTTGGCTGTATTTTCCTGCTAATTTTAAGAAACCATTGACCGTTAAAGGTAAAGAGTCATTTAAATGTAGTTTTTGAGGAACGTAACCAATACGCAGCTTTTTATTGCGATTTATTGTTCCACTAGTCGGTTTTTGTAGACCAAGAATTGTTTTTACTAACGTAGACTTTCCTGCACCATTAGGGCCTATAAGAGTAATAATCTTGTTTGGTTCGATAGTTAAAGAAACATTATCGATCACATGGCGACCATCGAAGACCACACAAACATCTTGTAAATTGAGTAAAGAAGTCATTTTTTAAATAAGAGTCGTTTGCAATTAGTAAGTGTTATAATGTAACATTTTAGAATTCCAATCGCTATCACATTTTTTAAGAGAAGCAAATGAGAAGAAATATTCAAGTAACCTTGCTGTGTATGTTTACCTTTTTGAGTGGAACGGCACAAGCCACGACAGTATTATCGTCAGTAAAGCCAATTAATCTCATTGTTCAGGAATTAACGAATGGTATTTCTGAGTCTTCTTATCTTGTACCAAGTGGAGCATCTCCGCATGATTATGCCTTGCGTCCATCGGATATTAAGAAAGTTAAGCAAGCAGACGTTGTCGTTTGGTATGGGAATGACTTAGAGCCCTTTTTAAGCAAAATCATCGCAGATAAAAAAAATGTCATCACGATCAGTGAATTTCCTTCAGTAGATTTTCATCATTTTGATGAACATGGGGAGGAGGGGCATTCGCATAAAGATGGTCATTATCATAGTACCGACCCACATTTTTGGTTAGGTCCAAAAGAGTCTTTAGGTGTCGCAAAAGGGATAACTCATCAATTGATCAAAATTGATCCATTGAATAAAGATCGATATGAGTCTAACCTTACAGCCTTTGAAAGTAAGTTAGCACAGGCTGTGGAAACTATTTCAAGTCAATTAAAGCCAGTGCAAGACAAAGGTTATTTTGTTTTTCATGATGCATATGGTTATTTTGAACGTTATTTTGGAATGAATAACTTGGGGCACTTTACGGTGAGTCCGGATAGAAAACCGGGTGCAAAGTCTTTGATTAAAATAAAAAAATCGCTTTTAAATCAACAAGCAGTATGTGTTTTTTCTGAACCTCAGTTTGAGCCAGCAATAGTAACTACTATTACAAGAGGAACAGAAGTTAATAAGGGAGAGCTTGATCCCCTAGCCATACAGCAGCCAGATGAAATGGGAGCATATTTTATATTTTTATCAACCATAAGTAATGAGTTATCACGTTGTTTAAGTCAATAAAATATAAAGAAATAGTTACAACAAGATTGAGCACGCTATCTAAAAGACATAAATTCGCTTTATTGTCGTTATCATTGTTTACTTGTGCCATTTTGATTTGGGAGCCAACACATAATCTACACAGCGTCTCTTCAGAACAAATTAGAGGTGAGGTTAAGTTATCTAGTGAGAATCTGCAGACATTAGCCGATCAAAACAGTGAGCCCGTAGGGACTATTTTTGAACCTGATGATCCTGACTTTAATGCACCAAAAGATGAATTAGATCAGCAAATAGATGCTCAAGATATTGTTCATTCACACACTGTTGCGTCTGGAGAAACTCTAGGAGAGATCTTTAATCAATATGCATTGCCTATATCTGATATGTATGCATTGCTTACTGTAAATAAATCGGCAGCAAACATGCGTGTTGGCGTAGATTTAGAGTGGCAGCAAGATGAAAATGGCAAACTTATAGAGTTACAAATCCATCGAAATATTAAAGACACCGATGTGTATTCTTGGACCGATGGTAAATACAGTTTTACTCAAAAGGAAGAGAAAGGAGAGATTAAGCCAGTTTTTCTTTCTGGTCGAGTAACCAGTAACTTTTATAATTCTGCGCGTTCAGCAGGGCTTACTCCAGGGCAAATTCAAACATTAGCAAAACAGCTTCAATGGAAGTTTGATTTTGGGAAAGAAGCTCGAAAAGGGGATAAATTTGCGGTTGAAATTAATAAAGAGTTTATTGATGGTAAAGCCGTATCCTCAGGTGATGTAGAAGCGGTCTTGTATCAAAATGGTTCTCGAGAAATTACGCTGATTAAACACATTGATGGGAATTATTATGATGTGCAAGGACGCAGTTTAAACCGTGCTTTAGAACGCTATCCCACACATCAACGTTTTAGAATTAGTTCATCATTTAATCCGTATCGTAAACATCCAGTGACAGGGAGAGTTTCGCCACATAATGGTACTGACTTTGCCGCCCCTGTGGGCACATCAGTGTATGCCAGCGGAGATGGTGTTGTGGTAAGAGCACTACATCATCCATTGGCAGGTAACTATGTTGTTATTAAACATGGGCGCGAATACATGACGCGTTATCTTCACCTAAGTAAAATATTAGTGAAGAAAGGGCAAAAAGTATCCATGGGTGACAAAATTGCATTGAGTGGTAATACTGGCCGCTCGACTGGACCACATTTACATTATGAACTGATTAAAAATGGTCGTGCAGTGAACTCAATGAAAGTCCCGCTGCCTCAAGCATCACCAGTAAAAGAGTCTGAGAGAGCGAAATTTAAGCAACAGGCGAGATTGACGATTGATGCTTTGCGAGATCAAGTCTAAGTAACCATATTAACCAGTAAAGCCCTTTCTATTTAAAAGAATAGAAAGGGCTTTTTTGTTGGGCCTTACTTAGCAGTAATAGATTCTACGAATTAATGAATCACTTAGTATTCATTGCTATATAGAAAGAGTTTTCCTATCATGTTGATACTTTTTCTTTATACCCCAAGGCGAGTAGATGCTTTTATTCAGAATACTTATTTTAAGTATTTTCCTTTCTTTCTCTACTTACTCTTTATCTCGTTCAGATAATACTATTTTTTACCCAATGCCAATTCATAGTGATGGTCAGTATATTACAGCTCAGCAACTGTTTCTTCGCGATGATGGAGCATTATGGATGTACGATGTATATGGCCAGCTTCATCTATTTGATGGACAAAATATATTTACGTTAGGGGAAAAGTCAGACAAGACATTGCCTCGGCGAATTTCATTTTTTGATCAAAAATTTTGGTTCATTAAAGAGAATAAAATACAGTCATGGTCTGAAAGTAGTGGTTTTACAAACGAGGCCGCTTTACCTCAAGATTTTAATTTTCGAACCTTAAACCAAGAATATGGAGCTTTTTGGGGGAGCGATGCAGATCGTTTCTTTATCTATGAACCTGATACTCAGGAAGTTTATACATCAGAGATTAACAATTCAAACAGCAGTGTAATTGTTGATGCAATAGAAATTACAGGAGCCATTCAATTTGACAAAAGGTGGTTAGTTTCTACTTCTGCAGGAATATTTGAGTTTAACCTGCTTACAGAGAGCTTTACTCCGTTGCTTTTAGGGCAATATATTGATGCTATATTTTATTCTCAAGAGAAAAAACAGATAATTTTAGGCGCTCATAACAGCGTTTGGATAACAGAAATAAAAGGCGAATCATTAGAAGTCATTAAAAAAGTACCTACAGAGTTATCATTATTGTCTTTTGCTGAAACAACTAATAATTGGTGGTTTGGAACAGAGCAAGGCTTGTATAAGTGGAATATGAACAATGAGCATTTAGAGTATTTTAAAGCGGTAGTCCGTGATGACTATTCACTAGAGGGAAATAAAATATATGCGCTAGTTGCAGATAAAAATAATGGGCTTTGGATAGCAACAGATAATGGTGTGAGCTATTACTCTGAGAGTACACAGTTGTTCCCGCGAGTTCGATATAAAGAAGCAAATGGCCAATTAGATATTAATGAAATCACATCTATATTGCAGAGTGATAATAGCGAGTCTTGGGTTGGCTCATTATCTGGTTTATATTTATTGAATAGTCAAAGTCCTCAATTACCTATTGCTCAAATTATGTCTAAGCCTATTAATGCCATTTCTTCAGATGACATAAATATTTGGGTTGCGACAAAATCTGGTGTTTATCAGGTAGATCGTAAAACCAAATTGATAACAAGACCTTCCTCACTTAAAAGTGTTAACCATCGGAACATTAGTCACATACTTAAAGATTCTACAGGCATTTTATGGTTTTCTAGTGAAAACGGTTTATATAAGTTTAATACAAAAACCCAGCAGTTACTTAACTTGGGTTTTTCTTGGGTTGTTGAACAAAAATATTTAACTCATATAACTCACCTTTATGAGAATAAAAGCGGTTTAATATCTGTGGGTACAAATGTAGGGCTTTATCATTACGATAATGGGGCACTTATCTTTGATTACGCCTATACAAGAGCCGGTAGTATTATTGATATGTCTGATACCGAGTATGATAATACTTGGATTGTCAGTAACTATGGCTTGCAAATAAGAGATAAAAAAGGAATACGAGAAGATGTGGCACTTTCGGCCGAATATACGACGCCACATTGCGTAATGCCAACAAGTAATGGGGTTTGGTTGTCCTCAAGTAAAGGGCTGACTTTATACACACATCAAGGGCGAATAATTAAACATTTCGGGAGTCAGATAGGGTTAATTGATAATGAATTGTTGCCTGATCTATGTTCGATATCTACAGATGGAAACATGATGTTTGCTAGTAAAGATGGCGTAATATTTACGAACGAACTAGCTTTACTTGAGTATCAAATTGCGAAACCAAAGGTAGTACTTGGGAAGATTAACGTTGATCATAGAACAGTCAGTTACGGGGCTGATAAAGAACTAACATCGCCTCTTCCTTATGGCTCTAATATTTCATTTATTTTTGGGATACTTCCTGAATTTCAAAATACGTCACTTTCTTATCAATTAGTCGGAGGGACTGATGATCAGTGGCAAGATTTCGATGGTAATTCACTTATTTTTGATTCATTAAACTCAGGTAAATATACATTACGTATCAAGCCTCGTAATAATGGGCAGAGAAGCAGTAATGTTACTGAGTTTCAGTTCTATGTTGAAGTCCCTTGGTTTTTTGCTCCTTGGTTTATCGTACTAGTGCTTTCTTTATTAGTATTCACTGTTATTGGTATTTATTCTTGGCGTTCTAAAGAGATAAAGAAGAGCAATGAGAGATTGAAAAAAAGCGTAGAAATTAAAACCCAGCAGTTGAGTAATCAAGGCAAAGTTCTGGTTTCTAGTAACCGCCAACTACAAAAGTTACTTACTGTAAGGCAGCATGTTATTTCTGAAATTTCAGAGCAAGCTCAGCTACCAATTAAAGACATTCAAGTCGATCTACAGAAAAAGGGCTCATTAATAAATCTTGCTTTAGCTAATCAGTGTGAATACAGCTTAGCCTTATTAAAGCAGCTTTCTCATATAGAACCGCTAGATTTACGGCAGAAAAATATGCGAACTAATCAAGAACTGTCTTTATTACTAAGAGCTGTATCTAAAGGGTGGAAAGAAGAGTTCCAATCTAAAGGAGTCGTTCTTGAATTAGAAGATAACTCAAAATCTTGTTCAATATATGTTCAGCCTCTGCTGATCGACGCCATTTTTAATAATGTACTTTTAAGTTTATTAAAGAGAAGCGAATGTGGAGAGAAGGTTAATATTCGTATTGAATCTGATGATGTACGAGTAACGATTTACTTTATTAGTGTCGGACAATGTATTCCAGAACATGAGCTTGATGAATTAAAGAGGGTTGATTTAACTCAAGCAATTGAAATGTTTAATCAGGCAGTAGGTTTAGTATCGGTTAAACAATTAACCGTACAGAATGGCGGTCATTTTGAAATTGTAAAAAACACAGATAAAGATAATGAAATATTATTATCGTGGCCAATAGCGCTAGATATGTTAGTTGATAAAAAACTTAATGAATGTGTCGATACAAAGAGTAATGAGTTAAAGAATGTTAACCAAGAATGGTTAATTAGTGTGTATACAGTTGTTGAAGGCAATTACTCTAACCCTGCATTTGGAACCAGGTTAGTTGCAAAAGCATTATTTATCTCAGAGCGAAACTTCCAACGTAAATTTAAGCAGCTCACTCAGCGCTCGTTTATGGAATATCTGATTGACGTTAAGTTAGAAAAAGCTTGTGAGTTATTAATTTCAGGTAGTAAAGTTGCGGATGCAGCATTTGATTCTGGTTTTAATGACCCTTCGTATTTTAGTAAGCGATTCAAGCGACATTATGGTTTATCTCCCACGCAATTCGTTAGTGAGAATGAGGAGTGATGTAAACCATATTAGCTAGCATTATTAATGCTATAGATTAGATTTTTCGACTTATAGCTTAAAAATATGAATTGTAAGTAAGGTGCTGATAATTTATAGGATTATGAATTTAAAGAAGAGAAAAAAAGATCGCGACGTAGCCGGGGGGACTACGTCGCGGGCACCAATGATGCCTTCGCTTGCTGCCGAAGTAATAAGATAAATCTCATTACCTCTATTAGAATAAAAGTTTGAGAAGTTTCCCTCTCGATGTAGAAACTATACGTCGGCTTTCTTTTTTTACATATCAAAATAACGACAATCTACAGGTATAAATCCGCCATCAATTTAAGTTCTAGGTAAGCGGTTGAAATTTAATGTTTTTTGTTTTCTGTCGGTTTTGTTTCTATCCTTGCATTATTTTGACGTTGTTTTTTGCTTGAGGTTTTTGACGTAATTGACGTTGCCTTGGAAACGGTATCACAAAAGATATTTTCCGCATATAAAGTTTGAAATTATAGGTTTTTTGTCAATTTACTGACAAAAATTGATTTAGCGCAAGATAAATGTAAGCGTAAGTTATAGAATGAAACGAAATAATAATGATTCTCACTATCGTGGAGCTTGAGATGAAACTAACGCAATTAGATAGCGGAAAAAAAGCCGTAGTAACAGATATGTCTTTATTACCAACAGACACAAGAAAGAAGCTAATGGTAATGGGAATGCTACCGCATACGGAAATTTCTATTTTGCGTAAAGCTCCAATGGGTGACCCATTACAAATTAGCGTAAGAGGTACTTCTCTGGCTATTCGTAAAAATCTAGCAGAACAAATTACAGTTAAGGAATTATAGAATGCAGTATCAAGTATTAACTGTAGGTAACCCAAACAGCGGTAAAACAACTCTATTTAATGGTCTAACCGGTGCTAAGCAGCAAGTAGGTAACTGGGCTGGTGTTACGGTTGAAAAGAAAACAGGTAAATATACGTGTTCAGGTGATGAGTTTTTACTAACGGATTTACCTGGTATCTACGCACTAGACAGTGGTAATGATGTAAATAGCCTTGATGAAACCATCGCCTCAAGAGCGGTTTTAACACATGATGCTGACGTGATTATTAATGTGGTGGATGCCTCTTGTTTAGAACGTAGTTTATACATGACATTACAGCTGCGTGAATTGGGTCGCCCAATGATCGTTGTACTGAATAAAATGGATGTATTAAAGCGTCAACGACAAGTTCTTGATATTAAAGGTTTAGAGAAAAAACTAGGCTGCCCAGTACTTGCACTTTCTGCAAACAACAATGGCCAAGTTCATAAGTTTAAAGAAAAACTTCATAAATCTATTGCCCAAGGCATCAAAATGGCTCCGCTTGAGTTGACGTATGGCGAGCAAGTTGAGGCGGCAATAGAAGAAGCTTCATCATTATTTACAAGCGATTACGCATCAAGTCGTTCACTGGCTATTCGTGCACTAGAAAATGACGCGTTGGTATTGAATGCATTAGAATCAGAAAAAAGAAATGCAGTGGCTAATATCGTTAATGTATTAACGACGAAAGTCGAAGCTGATTTTCATATTGCGGATTGTCGATACACATTTTTACATCAATTATGTCAGCAATTACGTCGCCAAGAAGGTGGTTTAAGCCACAGTGTTAGTGAGAAAATTGACCGTGTAATTTTGAATAAATGGATTGGGATTCCTTTCTTTTTCTTGGTCATGTACCTGATGTTTATGTTCTCTATTAACATTGGTAGTGCATTTATTGATTTCTTTGATATTGGTGTTGGTGCATTACTCGTTGATGGTAGCCATTATTTATTAGATGGCCATTTGCCTGTTTGGTTAGTTACACTTATCGCTGATGGTGTTGGTGGTGGTATTCAAACCGTCGCGACATTTATTCCTGTGATCGGTTGTTTATACTTATTCCTATCTCTACTTGAAAGCTCGGGTTATATGGCTCGCGCTGCTTTTGTACTTGATAAAGTAATGCAGAAGATTGGTTTACCAGGTAAAGCGTTTGTTCCTTTGGTTCTAGGTTTTGGTTGTAACGTTCCAGCTATCATGGCTACTCGTACTCTAGAGCAGGAGCGTGAACGTAAACTGGCGGCATCAATGGCTCCATTTATGTCATGTGGCGCACGTCTTCCTGTTTATGCTTTGTTTGCTGCAGCTTTCTTCCCAGAAAATGGTCAGAACGTAGTATTTGGTTTGTATTTCTTAGGTATTTTAGCGGCTGTTTTCACAGGCTTACTATTGAAGCACACAATCTATCCAGGCCGTAGTGACACGTTCATCATGGAAATTCCAGATTATGAATTTCCAACAATACGTAACATCATGATTAAAACATGGCAGAAACTGAAGCGCTTTGTTCTTGGTGCAGGTAAAACGATTGTTGTTGTTGTAACTATTTTAAGCTTCTTTAACTCATTGGGTATGGACGGTTCATTTGGTAACGAAGACAGTGAAAACTCTGTATTATCAAAAGCCGCTCAAATCGTAACTCCAGTATTAGCGCCAATTGGTATTCAAGAAGATAACTGGCCAGCAACCGTGGGTATTATTACCGGTATTTTTGCAAAAGAAGCCGTAGTCGGTACATTAAACAGCTTATATTCAGATCCAGCTGATGAAGGTGCTGAGTTTGATTTAATGGCAAGTCTTGAAGAGGCGGTGATGTCTATTCCTGACAACCTATCAGGTTTAAGCTATTCAGATCCATTAGGTGTTGAAGTGGGTGACTTAACAGACTCTAGTGCTGTTGCAGAAGACCAAGGTGTTGCTGATTCAATCTTTGGTAATTTACAAGCTCACTTTGTGACAAGCGCAAGTGCGATGGCTTACTTAATCTTTATTCTGCTTTACACTCCATGCGTGGCTGCAATGGGGGCGTATATGCGTGAGTTTGGTCGTCAATATTCTTACTTTATTGCAGGCTGGACAATGCTATTAGCTTACGTATCAGCAACGCTGTATTACCAAATTGCGAATTTCTCTAATGCACCAATGACAAGCAGCATGTGGATTGCAATTTCGCTAATCGCAATGGCAGTGACTTATCTTGCCTTGAAACACAAGAGTAAAGAAGTAGAGCAACAAGAGGCAGCCTTAGTATGATTTTAACAGAGCTTAAACAATACATTGACGAGCAAGGTCGAGTTGAACGCATTACTTTAGCTAAGAAGTTCAGTATGAGTGAAGATGGTGTCGATGCAATGCTTGAGCTCTGGGTGAAGAAAGGGAAGTTAACTCGTGAGCTTATTGGGTGTGACAAGACTCAGTGTTGCCAAGAGGCAGAGCGTGTCTGGTATCGCCCAGTGTATCAAAACGAGTTAATGACTACTTACATACGATAGTCGCCTAGCTTTATTAGTGTAACAAATAAAAACGAGAGCCAATTGGCTCTCGTTTTTTTGTTTTTAAAACCTAGTCCCTGCTTTATAGACGCAAAAAAGACACGCAACTTTCATCGCGTGCCTTTCTATTTTCGTTAACTAAACTCTATTGCTAGAGCATAAAATTAGTTAATTACTTTTTCTTCAGCTTGCTCTGCTTGAGAAGCTTGGATAGCCGTTAGAGCTACTGTGTAAACGATATCGTCTACTAGAGCGCCACGAGACAAGTCATTTACTGGCTTGCGCATACCTTGAAGCATTGGACCGATAGATACTAGGTCAGCAGAACGCTGAACGGCTTTGTATGTTGTGTTACCAGTGTTTAGGTCTGGGAATACAAATACAGTCGCTTTACCCGCAACAGGAGAGTTAGGTGCTTTAGAAGCAGCTACGTTTTCCATGATTGCAGCATCGTACTGTAGAGGACCATCGATCATTAGATCAGGACGTTTTGCTTGAGCAAGTTTTGTTGCTTCACGTACTTTATCAACGTCTGCACCCTTACCTGATTCACCAGTAGAGTAAGAGATCATTGCAACGCGAGGGTCGATACCAAATGCCGCTGCAGAGTCAGCTGATTGGATAGCGATTTCAGCAAGTTGCTCAGCTGTTGGATCAGGGTTGATCGCACAGTCACCGTATACAAGAACTTGATCAGGCAGAAGCATGAAGAAGATTGAAGATACGATAGAAGCATCTGGTGCTGTTTTGATGATTTGGAATGGAGGAACGATAGTGTTTGCTGTGGTATGAACCGCACCAGACACAAGACCGTCAACTTCACCCGCTTCAAGCATCATAGTACCAAGGAATACAGAATCTTGTAGTTTCTCACGAGCCACAACTTCAGTCATGCCTTTCGCGCCACGTAGCTCAACTAAACGAGCAACGTAGTTTTCACGTACAGCTTCAGAATCGATGATCTCAACGCCAGCACCAAGTTCAACACCTTGTTGCGCTGCAACACGACGGATTTCTTCAGGATTACCTAAAAGAACACAAGTTGCGATACCACGCTCAGCACAGATAGCCGCAGCTTTAACTGTACGAGGCTCATCACCTTCAGGAAGAACGATGCGTTTAGCCGCTTTACGAGCAAATTCAGTTAACTGGTAACGGAATGCCGGTGGGCTTAGACGACGGATGCCTTCAGTACCTTCAGATAGAGAGTCAATCCAAGGGCCATCAATGTGGCTAGCAACGTGCTCGTTAACAAACTCAATACGCTCTTTATCATCTGCAGGAACTTCAAGGCTGAAGCTTTGTAGATTTAGAGAAGTCTGCCAAGTGTTACCTTGCGCTGTGAAGATTGGAAGGCCAGACTCTAGAGCAGGCTTACAAAGTTCAGCAATAGATTGAGGGATCTCGTAACCACCAGTTAGTAAGATTGCACCGATTTCTACGCCGTTCATTGCAGCAAGACATGCAGCAACAATAACGTCAGGACGGTCAGCAGAAGTTACTAATAGAGAACCTGGTTTGAAGTGCTCAATCATGTGCGGTAGAGAACGTGCACAGAAAGTGATGCTCTTAATACGACGAGTCGCGATGTCACCTTCGTTGATGATTTCAGCATTAAGGTGCTTAGCCATATCGATAGCACGCGTAGCGATTAAGTCGATTTTCCAAGGCACACAACCAAGAACACGAATAGGACTAGAGTTGAAGATTTGCATTACTTCAAGATTAGTCTTAGTCGTAGCATCTGCATCATCAAAGATTTCAGATAGGTCAGGGCGAGTACGGCCTGCTTCATCAACAGGTGCATTTAGCTTGTTAATGATAACGCCAGCGATTTGTTTGTTCTTAGTGCCGCCGAAGTTAGAACATGCTACTTCGATACGCTCTTTAAGTTGAGAAGGATTATCTGTACCAGGAGTAGCTACAAACACAATCTCAGCGCCCAGAGTTTTTGCGATTTCACCATTTAATTGGTTAGCAAATGGGTGCTTACGAGTAGGAACAAGACCTTCGATAAGTGTCACATCAGTATCTTCACTGATAGACTTATAACGAGCAACGATCTCTTCTAGAAGAACATCAGATTGTTCGTTACGTAGTAGTTCTTCTGCGCGAGAAACGGTAGTTGGTTCTGCTGCTTTAATATCGCTGCTGCTAGTCACAATTGAAGTAGTTAGATCAGGTTGATCACCACCGTGACGAGGTTGAGAGATAGGTTTGTAAAAAGAAACGCTTACGCCTTTACGTTCCATAGAACGTAAAACACCCAAACTTGCGCTAGTTAGACCAACACCAGCACTGATTGGAACAAGCATAATAGTACGAGACATGGAAGATTCCTCTACACTATTGGGGCAAGAGACCTTATTGAAAAAATAAAGCCATAGAAAGAAAAAAGGCTAACCTAATGGCTAGCCTTTTAGGAGATATATTATAGACCAGTTAATTTAGCTGTGTCTTCTGCGATTACTAGCTCTTCGTTAGTAGAGATAACCATTGCAGGAATGCGGCTGTTTGCTGTAGTGATAGTACCTTCACCACCGAAACGCGCTTTAAGGTTAGCTTCGCTATCAACTTCGATACCGAAGATGCCTAGACGGTTAAGAACCATTTCACGGATTGGAGCAGAGTTTTCACCGATGCCGCCAGTGAAAGTGATTGCGTCTAGACGACCTTCTAGAGTTGCTGTGTAACCTGCAACGTATTTAGCTAGACGGTGACAGAATACATCCATCGCACGAGTTGCTTCTTCTTTCTCGCCATAGTTGTCTTCAACGAAACGACAATCAGAAGTCACTTGAGTTAGACCTTGTAGGCCAGACTCTTTAGTTAGCATGTTGTTGATTTGCTCAACAGAGTAACCTAGTGCGTCATGTAGGTGGAAAACGATCGCAGGATCGATATCACCACAACGAGTACCCATTACTAGACCTTCAAGAGGAGTAAGACCCATAGAAGTATCTACAGATTCGCCGTTCTTGATTGCACATACAGATGCGCCGTTACCTAGGTGACAGTTGATGATGTTAACTTCTTCAACTGGCTTGTTTAATAGACCAGCAACTTCACGAGTGATGAACAGGTGAGAAGTACCGTGCATGCCGTAACGACGGATACCGTGATCTGTGTATAGGTTGTATGGTAGAGCGTATAGGTAAGACTCTGCAGGCATTGTTTGGTGGAAAGCAGTGTCAAATACAGCAACGTTTTGAAGCTCTGGGAAGTTTGCTTTAGCAGCTTCGATACCGATGATGTGAGCAGGGTTATGAAGAGGTGCAAAAGTTGCAGCGTCTTGAATACCTTTAAGTACTTCGTCAGTGATTAGTGCTGACTTAGTGAATTGCTCACCACCGTGTACGATACGGTGACCGATAGCACCTAGGTTAGCTTTAAGCTCTGGCTTAGAAGCAAGAATAGTTTCTACCATAAACGCTAGTGCTTCTTCGTGAGCAGCACCTTCACCTAGTTGAGCTTCGTGCTTGCCATCAAGTTTCCACTTCATACGAGCTTCAGGAAGACCAAGACACTCAGCAAGACCAGTTAAGTGCTCTGCACCAGATTCTGCGTCAACAACCGCAAATTTAAGAGAAGAACTACCGCAGTTTAAAACTAAAACCAGCTTAGACATGTATAAATACCTATTTATTCATCAGTAATTAAAGTTATGTCGTAAATGACATAACAATGACAAACGCAGTTAATTCAGAAGATTATTACCGCATTTGCATAAAAAAGTTGGCTATCCTTAGAAAGAGCATTACAGCAGTCCTTGCCGATTTATCCTTTTTTAGCTTATAGTAGAACTACAGCAAAAAAATAAATCAGCGCATAGGATAACGATTGTGCGCTAAGATAACAAAAATATTTTAAGATAATATTAATTCTAATCAAGTTTATTCTGTATATTTTTGAATAATTAAACTTTTGTTTAGAATATAAGGGGGCAATATGAGTGAAAACGGTTTTCTATTCCGATTTCGAGACGGCCAGACCTACATGGACGCTTGGCCTGAGCGAAAAGAGTTAGCTCCAATGTTCCCAGAACATCGTGTAATTAAAGCTACTAAGTTTGCTGTAAAGGTAATGCCAGCAGTTGCTGTTATTAGCGTTCTAACCCAGATGGCTTTTAATAATACAGCAGGGTTAGCACAAGCGATTATCATTGCATTGTTCGCATTAAGTATGCCATTACAAGGTTTTTGGTGGTTAGGTAATCGAGCGAATACAAAATTACCACCAGCGCTCGCTAGTTGGTATCGAGAGTTATATCAAAAGATTATTGAATCAGGGGCTGCATTAGAGCCAATGAAGAGCCAACCACGTTATAAAGAGTTAGCTAACATTTTAAGTAAGGCGTTTAAACAGTTAGATCGTAGTGAATTTGAACGTTGGTTTTAATGTAATATTGGTATAAATTTCTCGCCGCAATTCCTTTAAAAGATAAAAATGAGAGCCGAACGCTTAAGAGTAGCCTTAGACGTTCGGCTTTCTTGTCCGTGATGATTGACAAGTTGTCAGTCATTTTTAACGCTTAAATGATACTCAATAGTGAAGTTTATTAAGGATAAGTTTGATTTCATCGATGGTGTTTTCACAATAAGCATAAAGTGTATTTTGTTTTTTTTACAAAACATATTTATAGTTGTATATATGAAAAATTATTCATTAAAGAAAAAAATTCTTTTTATTACCCTTTTGTCGCTAGTTTCTGTTGTTTTTCTTCTTTCTTGGCAGAGTTACTCAGAGCAAAAAAAACATGTATATGAAACGGCATTACAGCAATTAAATCGCCTTTCAGATGTACACTCAACAAAAATTGATGAGTGGATGAACTTTAGAATCAGTATTGTCAATGGTTTAGTTAATCAGAAAAATGATAGTGAAGATTTGCTGTATTTGGCACAAAGTTCAGGCGGGTTTTTAATTAGTTATTATACTTATTATGATGGCAGTTTGCTTACGTCCGATCCAACTCTTGACGTAACAGGGTTAGATCTACGTGATGCTGATTGGTATATGGATGCTCAAAAGCAAAGTTCGACCTTAGTAACCTCGCCTTATTTAGAGCCAATTTTAAAAGATACAGTAGTGACAATAGCAAAAGCCACTGATGATGCAGTTGTGGCATCGGATTTATCGATTTCCACGCTAATTAAGCAAGTATCAGAAATGGCTTTACCTGATAATGGAGAAGCATTACTTATTGATAAGAACGGTAAGATCATTGCTTACAAAGATAAAGATTTAGTTCAAAAATCAATATCACAAGTGAGTGCTCAGCTAAATATCCAACAGATAGAGCAAGCCTCTAAAAATAAACAACTGACTCAAGTGATCTTTGACTCTCAAGGTAAGGAAAAATTAGCCTGGGCAACGACAATACCAGATCTTAATTGGACGTTATTACTTGTGATTGATAAAGAAACATTAGACGCGCCATTAAAAGCACAATTAACCAGTCAGTTATTGAGTGCAGGAATTGTTTTATCACTTAGTATTCTTATCATGGTTTATGTGATGAATTTTATGTTTGCTCCATTATTACGAATTACGCATGCATTAGGTGCTATTGCTAATGGTAATGGTGATTTAACACAGCGCTTAAAAATCGAATCTCATGATGAAATTGGTGAATTGGCAAACAGCTTTAATGTATTTACAGATAGCCAACACGCTTTGATCCGTCATATCAATCAACAAAGTGTGGATTTAGAAAAAGACGCGTCACATGGTGTGGAAAATAGTCAATTAACAATGAAGAGTTTAGAAAGTCAGCAAGAAAACCTGATTTCTGTAGCAACAGCCATGAATCAAATGTCCGGAGCGGCGAGTGATATCGCGATGAATGCTGCACAAACAGCGACGGCAGCGCAGCAATCAACGAAAAATTCTGAAGATGGATTAACGTTAGCTAGTTCGACACGTCACTCTGTTCAACAATTGGCGCTTGAAGTATCAAATACGACAGAAGTTATTAGTGAGTTAAATAGCCATGTAAATTCTATTTCTGGGATTTTGGTAACGATTCAAGCTATTGCAGAACAAACGAATCTATTGGCATTGAATGCGGCGATTGAAGCGGCTCGTGCTGGTGAGCAAGGTCGAGGCTTTGCCGTTGTTGCTGATGAGGTTCGTGTATTATCGAAACGAACACAAGATTCAACGCAAGAGATTTATTCAATGATTGAAACATTGCAAAAATCGACAAGTAAAGTAGTTGAGGCAATGGAGTCAAATAAACAAACGGTGGAAGGAACGGTGAGTGATATTGATCATCTCGCTGACAGTTTGAATGAAAGTAACCAAGCTATTGCATTAATTTCAGATATGGCCACTCAAATTGCGACAGCTGCAGAAGAGCAAAGCCAAGTGATTCTTGAAATGAATGATAATACGATGACGATAAAAGAAACCAGTGAAGATATCATGTTATCGGCTCAGAGCAGCCTTGGCCAAGCTCAAGAGTTAAAAATGCATGCTGATTCATTAAATGAGCAAGTATCTCAGTTTAAGATTTAGATAGGTATTACTCTAGTTATAAAAAAATGCCGCTAATGGAAGTTAGCGGCATTTTTTATCGTGCTATGTATTGGTTACATAGTTACTGCTTACATACGCTCTAGCGTTTCAATACCTAATAGTTCTAAGCCTTGCTTGATTGTTTTAGCTGTTAATGCAGCTAGCTTCAGGCGACTTTGCTTAACAGCTTCATCTTCGTTGTTAAGAATAGGGCACGCCTCGTAGAAACTAGAGAATTGACCAGCAAGTTCAAACAGGTAAGCACACATTAAGTGAGGTTGACCTTCACTTGCTACCGCTTGAACGGCTTCTTCAAATTGCATTAGTTTAGAAACAAGTGCTTTTTCTTTCTCATCAGTGATCTTAACTTCACCCGTTAGCTCATCCATAGACAAGCCAGCTTTGCTGAAGATAGAAGCAACACGAGTATAAGCATATTGCATGTAAGGCGCTGTATTACCTTCAAATGCAAGCATGTTGTCCCAATCGAAGATGTAGTCTGTCGTACGGTGCTTAGAAAGATCTGAGTACTTAACTGCAGCCATTGCAACCGTAGTCGCAATTTTCGCTTTTTCCTCAGCAGATAGATCTTTATTTTTCTCTTCGATTAGCGCTGCTGCACGTTGTTCTGCTTCATCAAGAAGATCAGCCAGACGAACTGTACCACCTGCACGAGTTTTAAATGGACGACCATCTTTACCTAGCATCATACCAAATGCGTGGTGTTCTAAAGATACGCTTTCAGGAACATATCCTGCTTTACGAACGATAGTCCACGCTTGCATTAGATGCTGGTGTTGGCGTGAATCGATGAAGTAAAGAACACGATCAGCATTCAGTTCTTCGAAACGGTATTTAGCACAAGCGATATCCGTTGTTGTATAAAGGAAGCCGCCATCACGTTTTTGAACGATAACGCCCATAGGCTCGCCATCTTTGTTCTTATATTCGTCAAGGTAAACCACTTGAGCGCCGTCACTCTCAACCGCTAGACCTTGCTTTTGAAGATCAGCAACGATTGGAGCAAGCATGCTGTTGTACATGCTTTCGCCCATTACGTTATCACGAGTAAGTGACACGTTTAGACGATCATAGTTGCGTTGATTTTGAACCATAGTAACGTCAACAAGTTTCTTCCACATCTCTGCACAGAACTCATCACCGCCTTGAAGTTTAACAACGTAACCACGAGCCGTTACTGCAAACTCTTCGTCTTCGTCATACAGTTTTTTAGATTCACGGTAGAAACCTTCAAGATCAGACAGTTCCATAGAAACTTCGCCTTTCTCTTTTTGGATGCGATCAAGGTTTGCGATAAGCATACCAAATTGAGTACCCCAGTCACCGATGTGATTAGCACGAGTAACGTTGTGACCTAAAAACTCAAGAGTACGAACAACAGCATCACCGATGATAGTTGAACGTAAGTGGCCAACGTGCATTTCTTTTGCAACGTTTGGTGCAGAGTAATCTGCAACGATGTTTTGTTGTTCTTCTTTAGCAACACCTAGGCGTTCATCAGCCAATGCCGCTTCTGCTTGTTGTGCTAGAAATTCTTCTGATAAGAAAATATTGATAAAGCCAGGGCCTGCAATTTCAGTTTTGCTAGCGATGCCATCAAGATCCAAAACATCCAGTACTTTCTGAGCAAATTCTCGTGGGTTTGTACCTAGTCGCTTAGCTACGCCCATTACGCCGTTAGCTTGGTAGTCACCAAATTGTGCTTTTGCAGATTGACGAACTGCTGCAGGGCTGCCTGCTGGCGCGCCGGCTGCTTCTAAGGCTTGAGAAACTTTGTCGTTAATAAGTGATTGAATATTCAAAGAGGTTATCCTTCATATCGCTGTTAAACAGGAATGCTGTTGCATGGAAAGCAAAATAGTGGGTAATAATAGCAATAAAACACGGGATATTTAATAGTTTCTGTTATTTTTTATTGCAACTTAGGGGCTATTTTTCGAAAGGTTCTAAACATCAAGTAAAGAGATTGATACAATTCAGTTTCTCTTTTTTACCGTTAGGTTGCCTTCATGTCATCACTGTTATTAAAACAACAACAATTAGAGCCTCAGCAATTAATTAATGCCTTGCCTTCTTTCATGGAGAGGATTCAAAAATTATTAGATGTATTAGAGATCGATTTAACTCAATATCAAGCGGATCATATTGCATTGCGAATTAATGATTGCGAGGTTGCAGAAGCTGCGCATCAAGCGTGGTTACAACAAGCAGAAGAGTGGTCTAATAATGAGATTAATGGTCGCCCAATTATCGCCTTAGGTTTTAATCAAGCGTTAACAAGTAATGGTTGGTCTATTGAATGTTTAGAGTTGCCATACCCAGGAGATAAAAGTTATCCGCAGCAAGGGTGGGAACATGTAGAGTGGGTGATCCCATGTAATGTGGATTCTCAAGAAGCGTTTTTAGATTACGTATTCAAAACCTTCCCAATATTAAAAGGGAAGTGGGATAACTTAGCGTCTTTAGGTGTAAAAGTTAAACAGAGTTGTCCATCGGGTGATGCAGAGCGAATTGCAAATTATACTATTGCTTTTAAATATCAAGGCGTGTGCATAAAGCTTCATCCACATAGCCTCAAAGCGGTGATCGAGAGTGAGCAAGCATAAATAGGCTTGATACCTAAAAATATAAAAGGCATCCAATCTAGAGGTTGGATGCCTTTTTGGTTTTTTTAGCTATACAGATATTACTGAGTCAATGGCTTACATAATTCAGCGATCACTTTTAAACGGCGTTCTGGTTCAGCAACAAAAGGATTCTCTTCATCCCACGCATAACCCGCCAAAATAGCACTGATCATTTGTTTGATTTTAGGGTTTGAATCTTCATGGAAGATAACATCTTGGAATGACCCTTCGTACCAACCTTCCACATAACAACGGAAGGTGTTTACGCCCTTCATTAGCTTATCTGAGTAATCAATGTGCCAATTAACCTCTTCTTGATTGAATTGTTTAACCAATAACTCGGCAGCTAACTCAGCCGATTTCATCGCAATAGTGACGCCAGAAGAGAACACAGGATCAAGAAACTCACCAGCATTACCTAAAAGAGCAAAGTTGCGATCACAAAGTGTCGTCACATTGGCTGAATAGCCCATGATCTCGCCACTTGGGTTTGGGTATTCAGCACGAGTCAGTAATTGTTTTAGGTTATTGTCTTCTGTTGCGAGTTGCTTTAATGCTTCTATATTATCTTGAGAATAGTTTTCAAAAAACTCAGGCTCACCGACAACGCCAAAAGAACAGGTACCATTGCTGAATGGAATTAACCAATACCACACTTGAGTGTTGGTTGGATGAACCGAGATAAGGATCTTATTTCGGTCATAGTTAATGTCAGTAATATTGTCAGTGATATGAGTAAAAATCGCTTTTCGTGGTGGAAGGCAAGAAGGTTCTTCTAATTCTAAAATTTTTGGAAGCACACGACCAAACCCACTCGCATCTAAGACAAAATCAGCTTCAACTTGATAAGGATTACCATCGGCATCTAAAACAGAAAGCAGGGCTTTAGCTTGAGATACGTTAACATCAGTAATTTCGTGTTGGTAACGGATTTCAACCCCTTGTTCTTGGGCACTGTCTGCCAATACTTTATCAAAGTTTCCACGTTGAACTTGATAAGTTGTTCCTGCGCCAGGAGAGAATTTTTCGGTAAAATTAAATGAAGTAAACGTACCATCAAAATGGAAAGCGGCCCCATCTTTATACTGGAAATTCGCTTTTTCCACGGCTTCAAGCATACCTGCTTTTTTGATTGATTCCATGCAAGCAGGTAAAAGACTTTCACCAATAGAAAAACGAGGGAATGTTGATTTTTCTAAAACAATGCAATCAATATTGTGTTGTTTTAATAACGCAGCAGCAATAGACCCTGATGGCCCAGCACCAATGATGGCAACTTGGGTTGATTGTGGTGATAGCACAAGCGCTCCTAATGAAGATACAAAATCGTCACTTTAGTTAATAAGCTAAGCTAAAGCGACGACAAAACATTTCTAATAATTATAGATATATCAGGTTAAGAAATGTAATTACTTAGCACGAAGCTCCAGTAACGTATGACCTAAACCAATATTATCGGTTTGCTCAGCAACAGCGAATCCAGCCTCTTCAATAATTTCTAAGAAATCACTGCAACGATAAAAACGACTGTTACCATTTGCTAAACACGTAAAGTACAGTGAGGTTGCATTTAGGCTATACGATGCCGCATCGTATTTTTGAGCATCCCAAAATAGCTCAAGAATATACACTTTGGCGTCTATAGACATTGCAGCACGAACGCGTTTTAAAATGCTTAAAATCTCCATTGGAGAGAAGCAGTCTAAGAATTGGCTCATCCACCACACATCAGCACCTTGGGGTAATGGTAGGCTCTTATCGAGCATATTCGTCGGGTGACCATTTATGCGATCAGCAAAGCCTCGTTGTTCTGCATTTTTTAATGCCATTTCGATTTGTTGTGGAAGATCGATAATCGTGACTTCAACATCATTGTCGTAATTACAGCACTGCAGTGCCCACTTACCCGTGTTACCACCAATATCAAAAAGACGTTTTGGTTTTTGACTTAATACTTTTTCTAATAAAATAGGGAATGAACGGTCAGAATAGAAATGATCAAATTTGAACCAACTCTCTTTTGCTTTTTCAGGCAGGCGAGATAAGCCTTCATAAATCGTTGGCCAGTCACCAAGCTCTTTTAGGCCTGCAGGCGTACCTTCTTGAATCGCTTCAGTAAGGTGCATCATTGCGGCGTAGCATACATCAGCGGTAAAATCTAAGTTCGCATTGGTCATGCCATCATGTAATAAAAAGTGACCTAAGTTGGCAAGGACATAATTAGGCTCATTCCATGTAACGATATGCGCACTAAGTGCCATATCTAGGAGAACTTTAACGCCATACTCAGAAACGCCAGTCTCTTGAGATAATTGCACAGCATCTAAACCTTGGTCGTTTGCTTTATCTAGCGCGGTAAGAATACCTAGATCTCTGAGGGTACGAGCGGTATGAAAAACGATAGGGGCAAAAGAGAGTTTCTGTGCTTCTGTTTTTGCTTCTAGTGCATTAAAAGGGTCATTTTTATATTGAGTCACGAAATTAGCCATAGTATTAGAAGATGAAAATGATCATATCAGTGGCGCAGAGTGAAACTTTGTTCAAAAGCAAGAAACCACTGATATTTATTAAAGTTCAATAGAATTAGTCGATAATATTGGAGACTTTATTGTTCTTAAATTCAACTTTAAAAGTATTGAATCTATTTTTCCAATATAGCCATTCATTGCCGTTTAGGTCAGGAGTTTTATGCTCAGGTGGGAAGCCAATCGCATATTTAACCCCTTCTTTGGTCATGCCTTTTGTGACAATTCCTTTTTTAATGCCTTGTTGATCTACTGTGCTGAGTTTTTTAATTTTTGAGCTATTACATTCAGTACCAAAATAGTTACTGAGATATTTTGTAAAATCGGGGGAAGACTTATGCTTAGTCAAAGTATATTGCTTATCTGTACTGCTAATTTTAAAGGTTAAATTTTTATTTGTTACACCAACGATATTAACTTGAGTACAAAGTGGAATTAAACCATCTTGTTGAAAATTAACAGAGTATAGTTTCATTTTTTTTTCATCAGGATGTAAATTTACCAAGGTGTAAACTGGTTTATTGGTTTGAAATAAGTCTTCACCAGTTACTTTATCAGTAAGAGGCATTACACTTGCACAGCCTGATAAAATAAGAGCCCCAGCGGAGAGCATAAATGGTTTGTAAAATGGCATCGTCAATCCCTTATTATCTATTTTTATATTAATTTACCGTATGACTCGTCATTTTTGTATTTGCGCCAAGTCACTGAATTCATATATCCTATATGAGTAGGGTAATAAATTGTAATATTTTTACGACTAGATGGACATCATGGCATACGCAAATTTTAATATTATTGATTGGCACGCAATTTCTGCTGGAATAGGCACAAAAACAGCGTGGCAGGAATGGCAGGAAACTAATTTCATCTGGCCTGAGGGAGAGAAAGCCTCTGTCGATAAAATCCCCGCGATGGCTCGAAGAAGAATGAGCTCATTAAGTAAGTTGGCTGTTCAAACTGCACTTACTTTAGTTCAAGAGCAAGAGGTTGATTATTTAATCTTTGCTAGCCGTCACGGAGAATTAACAAGAACCTGCGCTTTACTAGAAGACATTTTAAAAGGTGAAGATGCCTCTCCAATGGCGTTTTCTCAATCAGTTCATAATACGGCTGCTGGTTTGTTCACTATTACAGCCAAAAAGGCCATCCCAGTAACTTCGATTGCTGCAGGCGAAAATACATTTCATTCTGCATTAATAGAAGCCGCTGCGTATTTGAGTGATAACTCGAATCACCGTGTTTTAGTGATTGACTTTGATGAGCCACTTCCTTCACATTATCAAGAATTCGAACAACAAGAATATCAGGGTTACGCTTTTGGTCTTATATTGAGCGGTGGCGATGATTTTACTCTTCAATGGAACAAGAAACCTTCAATTAAGCCAGATGTAATGCCTCATGGCTTGCAATGTATTTCTAAGTTAGTAGGATCACACTCTCAATGGATGATAGAGAGTTCTTCAACACAATGGACATGGACGCATAAATAACAAATGACTTTGATTTTACGTATTGATAAATGTTGGCGAATCGTAGCCACTGGATTCTGTTTTTCCTTATTCGGAATTGGTGCACTTTGCTTAACGTTTATTGTTTTTCCGTTATTAACGTTTACGGCGAAAAATACCAAACAACGTGAAATCAGAGTACAAGCTATCATACAAAGAAGTTTTCTCCTCTTTTGTAAAACAATGCATTATAGCCGTGCGATTAAATATCAATTTGATGGTGCTGAACTCTTACAGGGTGATAAAAATTGTCTGATTGTCGCAAATCATCCCAGTTTGATCGATTATGTTTTAATTGCTTCACAATTGAAGCAGTGTGATTGTATTGTTAAAGCAGCATTATGGCATAATCCCTTTATCCGCGGGATTGTCAGAGCCGCGGGTTATATTCCAAACAGAGAACCTGAGGCTTTTTTAGAAGAGTGCTCAGAGAAATTAAATTCTGGAAATGTATTATTGGTTTTTCCAGAAGGCACTCGAACAACACCTGGTATCACCTCTAAGCTTCAGCGTGGGGCTGCCCAAATAGCGGTGCGTAGTGAAAGTGATTTACGCATTGTTCATGTGACAGTTACGCCAAGTTTTTTAACCAAAGAAGCAAAGTGGTATCAAGTACCCGATGTTCGTCCTTTTTTTCATATTGAAGTGAAAGAAAAGGTCGCCATTACCCCTTTTATTGAAGACGCTGATTCATCATCTTCAGCGGCTCGAAACGTGAATCGATTTTTAGATACAGCTTTGTATCCTCAAAAATAAATTTAATACATCAAAAGAAAATAAGTAGGTCATTGATGGAAGCATTACACAACGAAATTAAATTATTAATTATTGAAGCACTGAATTTAGAAGATATCTCAGTGGATGATATTGAAACTGATGCACCATTGTTCGGTGATGGCCTAGGGTTAGATTCTATAGATGCTCTAGAATTAGGCTTAGCAATTAAGAAAAAATACAGCTTAGTATTAGATGCTGACGATACTCAAACTCGTGAACATTTTGCGTCAGTGGCAAACTTAGCTGCATACATTACTGCAAATAAAGCGTAAGAGAGTAAGTCATGACAGATGTAAATAGAGAACAAGTATTAGAGCAAGTGACTGCGGCATTAGTTGAATTGTTTGAAATCGATGAAGCAGATATTACGCCTGACGCTCAGTTATATACTGATCTGGATTTAGACAGTATTGATGCCGTTGATTTGGTTGTTCACTTACAAAAAGTAACAGGCAAAAAAATCAAGCCAGAAGAGTTTAAAGAAGTTCGCACCGTTGATGACGTGGTTAACTCTGTAGCAGCGCTTCTAAAATAATGCGTTGGCTGACGGTACTGTCAGCCATTGCACTGCTTGCTTATCCGCTAGCGGTTTACTACGGTCTCCATTTTGGTGGAATTACGACCGTAGCAGGCGTGCTAGCGGTGTTGTTTCTGGTGCGAATGGTTGGTGGAAAACAAGTTCCAATAAAAGAGCTAAAATACATTGCCATGACAAGTGGTGGAGCTGGAATCATTCTTGCTGGATTAGGCTGGTTATTTCGATCAGAAGGATGGTTTACGTTTTACCCTGTGATCGTTAATGTCGTCATGTTTACCGTCTTTTTTTGGACGTTATTTCAGCCTCAAAGTATGATTGAACGTTTTGCTCGCCTTCAAGAACCTGATCTTCCACCAAGTGGCGTGGCCTACACGAGAACCGTAACTAAAGTGTGGTGTGTCTTTTTTGTCATTAACGGTTCGATTTCACTCTCTACTTGTTTTTTAGAGATGAAAGTATGGATGTTGTATAACGGTTTTATTAGCTATTTATTGATAGGGACTTTATTTGTCACTGAATGGCTAGTGCGTCAATGGATAAAGAGAAAAGAAGCATGAGCTACACAGCACTTTCCCATCTTACCAACCAAGAAAACCTAACTCATCATGTGTGCTTTGATGAGCAGCACACTTATGTGAGTTATCAGCAGTTTCAGCGTGATGTGCAACGAGTGTGTGGCTATTTATCTCATCAGTCAGAAGTAAAGTGGGCATTATGCTTTGACGACAGTTATCAGTTTGCTGTCTCTTTTCTTGCTTTGGCTCATGCAGGAAAACACATTATTTTACCAGGTAACCATCAACCTGCGGCATTAACTGAATTATCTGAACATTTTGATGCGCTGTTGCATGATGACATTATTCAAATCATGCCATGCGAACAGCACAGTCATTATCAAACCATTTCCTATAATGTCATGAGTGTATTATCCCCGTTAAAGCTTGATGATATCCGTCTTACTTTGTTTACCTCAGGCTCTACTGATACACCAAAACCGATCGAAAAAACATTGCAATTATTGAGTAATGAAATTGATCAATTGGAACAATTATGGGGTGATAAACTAGACGCGACTGAGATTTACAGCACCGTTTCTCATCAACATATTTATGGTTTGTTATTTCGAGTATTATGGCCATTGTGCGCAGGTCGTGCGTTCAGTAGAACCAATTTCATTTATCCAGAGCAAATTTTATCTCATCAATCTGAGTATAAAAAAACACTCATTTGCAGTCCTGCGCTATTAAAACGTCTTGCTGATCATGAAGGTTACAATCACTACCAAATGGTTTTTTCTTCAGGTGGTCCTTTAGCTATTGAAGGAGCAGAACAGAGCGAAGCAAAACTATCTTTGCGTCCATTTGAAGTGTACGGCAGCACTGAAACTGGTGGGGTCGGTTATCGCCAACAAATAGAACCAACATCCCTCTGGACATTCTTTTCTTCTCATAAAGCTCGCTTGAATATTGAGCATTGCCTAGAACTATTGTCACCTTTTATTGATGAGTCACAGTGGTATCCGACCAGTGATTACTGTGATTTGTTGGATAATGGGCAATTCATGCTAAAAGGGCGAGTCGATAGAGTCATCAAAATTGAAGAAAAACGATTATCACTTACTGAAGTTGAAAAGCGTTTAATGCAACTAGAATGGATTGATGAAGCCGCGGTGATCCCAATGGAAGAAGCCAAACGCACCGTATTAGGGGCCGTTATTGTTCTTTCAGACACTGGGAACAAATTAATGCTACAAGGCTCTAAGGGTAAGTTTTGGTTAAAATTACGCTCTGAATTAAGAGAGTGGCTAGAGCCAGTAGGCATTCCACGTCGCTTTAGAGCGGTTGAAGAGATCCCATTAAATAGTCAAGGTAAGCGTCAAATGCACGACCTACATCAGCTATTTAATGATGTTAATGATTAAAAGAAGTACTCATGAAAAAACGTAAACCGACCATTATTTCTACGAAAATAGACACAGAAGATCAAAATCAACCAAGCGTTGTTATTACAATGCGTGTGGATGAAGATATTTTAGATTTTACTGGTCACTTTCCTGGCCATCCATTATTACCAGGGGTTACTCAGGTAGATTGGGCAATTTATTATGGTCAGCTGTACCTGCAAGCAAATTCTGTTTTTCAAGGTATGGAAGTTTTAAAATTTCAGGAGCCAATCTTACCTAATACAGAAGTTGAGCTAGAGCTTCGTTGGGTAAAAGACAAAGAAAAACTCTATTTTGCTTTTAGTTCTAAACAAGGCGAGAGCATGAGCAAATACTCCTCTGGCCGAATTTTATTAGGACAATAATATGACAACTTTCCGTCCTTGTTTTCTTATTCCTTGTTATAACCATGGCAAAACAGTCCCTGCAGTGGTTGAGTCACTAATGAGCTTTGGTTATCCAATGCTGATTGTTGATGATGGCAGTAATAGAGAAACAAAACAGATATTAGCGGATGTCACAGCCAATAATGATCAAGTAACGTTAATTACGTTAGCTGAAAACCAAGGCAAAGGTGGCGCCGTCATTGCCGGGATTGAAGCCGCATATCAGCGAAGCTTTAGCCATGCGATTCAAATTGATGCTGACGGTCAGCATGATTTAGAGGCTTTACCTAAACTGATTAAAGAGTCACAAACCCACCCAACCGCTTTGATTTCAGGTCAACCAGTTTATGACGAGAGTGTACCTAAGTCTCGTTTATATGGCCGTTATGTTACTCATGTTTGGGTTTGGATTGAGACGCTTTCATTTGCTATTAAAGACAGTATGTGTGGTTTTCGCTCTTACCCAATCGGACCAACTATAGGTGTGTTAGAGCGTGTTGTTATTGGCCGCCGAATGGATTTCGATACAGAGATCATGGTTCGAATGTATTGGAATGAAACGGATATCCGTTTTGTTAATACTCGTGTTATTTATCCAGAAGATGGCATTTCTCACTTTGATACATTATGGGATAACGTAAAAATCAGTTGGATGCATACAAAACTTGTTTTTGGTATGTTGCCACGTATTCCATCGTTGCTTCGTCGTAAGCCTGTTCAAGACGATCATTGGTCTTCACACGCCGAGCGCGGAACGGTTTTAGGTATTCAATTTTTGCTTTGGATTTACTCAACGTTTGGTCGGGGCGTGTTTTCGTTATTGCTAAAGCCTGTAATGGCTTATTACTATTTACGTGGTGGTTCAGTAAAACAAGCGTCTGATGATTTTATTCAACAAGTAAATGCGTACGCTCGAATTAAAGGCATCACACTGCCTGAAAGACTCACCCCTTATCGCCACTTGGTGTCATTTGGCGAAACCATGTTAGATAAATTAGCAGCATGGCGTGGTGATTTTTCTGAAAGAAATTTAACAGTGCATGGTATTGAGCATTATGAAGCGTTATTTAAACGTGAAAAAGGCATTGTTATGCTAGGCTCACATTTGGGTAATTTAGAGTTATGCCGAGCATTAAGTCGTCGTCATAAAGAGTTAAAAATTAATGCGTTAGTATTTACCGAACATGCAGAGCGTTTTAATACCGTGATGAGAACCGTGAATCCTCAATCAGATATCAATTTAATTCAGGTTAGTAAAATGGGGCCAGATACTGCCATTTTATTGCAGCAGAAAATTGATGCTGGGGAGTGGATTGTGATTGTGGGAGACAGAACCTCAGTCACCAAAGAAGATCGCGTTATCTGGGCTGATTTCTTAGGTAAACCAGCACCGTTTCCACAGGGGCCATTTATGTTGGCGTCTATTTTAAAACAACCCGTTTATTTGATGTTTGGACTACGTGACGATACACAAAAAGATCCACGTTTTGAGGTGTATTTTGAACCGTTTTCAGAGCAAATTATTTTACCTCGTGGACAGCGAGAAGAGGCTTTGCAAGAAGTCGTACAAAATTATGCCCAGCGTTTGGAGCATTTCACATTAAAGGCACCATCACAGTGGTATAACTTTTTTAATTTTTGGCAGTTAACTGGAAAGAAAGATGACAACTAATTCAATTACATTTGGTAAGGGACGTCTGACGATTGAAGACGTTGTTGAGATTGCAAATGGTGCTAATGCACAATTAAATAACGCTGACGAATTCACTGCTAAAATTGATCGTGGTGTGGAGTTTCTTGAGCGACTTCTAAAAGAAGAAGGCGTTATCTATGGTGTAACAACGGGATATGGTGATTCTTGTACGGTTGCTATCCCTATGGATTTAGTGGATGAGTTGCCATTACATTTAACACGTTTCCACGGCTGTGGTTTAGGTGAAAATTTAGATGAGCAACAATCTCGTGCGGTATTAGCTACTCGTTTGTGTTCTTTATCTCAAGGTGTTTCAGGCGTCACTCACGATTTGTTAAACCAAATTGTCACCTTAATTAACCACGGAATTTCACCGCGCATTCCTCAAGAAGGTTCAGTGGGCGCAAGTGGCGATTTAACACCGCTATCTTACCTTGCTGCAGCATTAATTGGTGAGCGTGAAGTTATCTATAAAGGTGAGATTCGCGCAACAGCTGATGTGTTTAAAGAGCTAAACATCACACCGATTAAGCTGAAACCAAAAGAAGGTTTAGCGTTAATGAATGGTACGTCAGTAATGACGGCACTGGCGTGTTTGGCTTATAAGCGTGCTGAGTACTTAGCGCAAATGGCAACTAAGATCACTGCAATGGTTTCTGTTGGCATGCAAGGTAATGACTTCCATTTTGACGAAGCCTTATTTGCCGTAAAACCGCATCCAGGCCAGCAACAAATTGCATCATGGTTACGTTCTGATTTACATAACGAAACGCCACCAAGAAACAGTGATCGTCTGCAAGATCGTTACTCTCTACGTTGTGCGCCGCACGTTATTGGTGTTCTGCAAGATAGCCTACCGTTCTTACGTCAAATGATTGAGAATGAACTGAACAGTGCGAACGATAACCCAATTATTGATGGCGATAATGAGCGTGTTCTTCATGGCGGTCATTTCTACGGTGGTCACATTGCCATGGCGATGGACATGCTAAAAACAGCGGTTGCCAACATTGCTGATCTACTGGATCGTCAAATGGCACAGTTAATGGATTATAAGTTTAATAACGGCTTACCATTCAACCTAACTGGTGCAACGGGCGCTCGTAAACCAATTAACCACGGCTTTAAAGCGGTACAAATTGGTATCTCAGCATGGACGGCAGAAGCGCTTAAAGGCACGATGCCAGCAAGTGTGTTCTCGCGTTCAACTGAGTGTCATAACCAAGATAAAGTAAGCATGGGAACTATTGCATCACGTGATTGTTTACGTGTACTTCAACTAACAGAGCAAGTGACGTCTGCCTCTTTATTGGCAGCAACTCAAGCGCTAGTGTTACGTGAGAGACAAGGCGAGTTAAGTGATGACGAGCTAAGTGTTGAGCTAAAAACTATGCGTGATGCTGTGTTGTCAGAGTTTACCTTTGTAGATGAAGATCGTCCGTTAGAGCAAGACTTACGCAACTTCATTGATAAAATTCAACAACAACATTGGACGCTATACTAATGTCAAACTCTGTAGTTAATGCTGAAGAGAATATTCGCGTATTAAGTGCAGAAGTGTTGATCACCACCGCCTTTCAGGATGCAGATCCTATGGGCGTGGTGTATCACGGTAACTATTTTCGCTTCTTCGAGAAAGCACGCCATGAAATGCTTGAGAAGATAGGATATAGCTACCGAGATATGATGGCGTCAGGTTATGTTTGGCCCATCATTGACACTCGTGTAAAATATGTAAAATCCATTCCTTATGATCACACCATTCGCGTGGTGGCTACATTAACCGAATGGGAAAATCGTATGCGTGTAGATTACGTTATTTATGATGCAGACTCAGGCGTTAGAATGACAAAAGCTCATACGATGCAAGTCGCGGTTTCCGTTGAAACCGAAGAGATGTGTTTTGTCTCTCCTCGTATATTTACGGACAAAGTAGAGGCTTACCAACATGGGTAATCATAAACAGCGTTTTACATTATGGATTGTTTCGATCTTTTTATTGTTTAGCGTGAATAGCTTTGCTTTTGATATTGATGATCTGCAGCAACAACTCGCACAATCGACATTGGTTCGTGGTGAGTTTCAGCAAGTTCGAACCATGCAGATGTTTAACCAGCCTTTATCAACATCAGGTACATTTTTGCTGGACCATAAAAAGGGATTACTGTGGCAGCAAATCAAGCCATTCCCAATTAATCTCACATTAACTCAGAACAAACTTCGTCAGTCTATTAATGGTGAAGCACAAGTAATGAATGATTCTGAGAATCCAATGGCGTTCTATTTTACGCGTCTATTTTTGTCTCTGTTTAAAGGCGATACTGACGCGATAGAAGAGAATTTCACATTACAGCTTTCAGGAGAGAAAGACGTTTGGACGCTATTGCTTATACCAACAACCTCGCCAATTGATAGTATATTTAAGTCAATTAAGATTGAAGGTGGACAATACCTGAACCGAGTTGTATTAAGCGAAGTTCGTGGTGATGTCACTGAAATGGTATTTACTCAGCAATCCACTCAACCAAGCTCTTTAACAGAAGAAGAGTTAGCTGCATTTACCTTTTAACGGTATTTAATTAATGATAATGAAACCGCGCTTACTGGCATTAATTTGGTCATTGGTATTATTGATAATCTTGGGTGTGTTTGGTTATCAAACCAGCACCAAAGGCGCATTACCGATTGAAACGAACATCTTAGCGTTACTGCCTGATAATCAACAAGATCCCGTTGCTCAGCAAGCCTTTGATAATATTGCGAATACCATGAGTGATAAAGTGGTGTTTGTCGTGCATCAAAGGCAGAGTAATGATAAAGAGTTGATTACAGCGGTGGATTATCTCAGCCAAACATTAACTGAATTGCCAATGTTTGATTCAGTGACGGCAACGGTGAGTGAAAATCAGCAGCAAGCGTGGGGTCAATACTACTTTCCTGCACGAGCACAACTATTAAGTGAGAAACAGAAACAACAGTTAACGGATAAACCAGAGCAGCAAGTCCAGCAAGTGTTGCATGCGTTATACAATCCTTTTTCTGGGGTGACAGGTGCTGAGTTAGAAAACGACCCATTTTTGCTGTTTCGAGATTATTTATCAGGCTTAGTTCAGAGTTCAGGAAATATCCAAATTGAAAATGGTTATTTAACAGCCATGGTGGATCAACAGAAATACATAGTGATCACCGCCGATCTTGCCGGATCATCCTATCAGCTCTCTTTACAGCAGCAATTGCCTGATTTACTGACAGTAGAGCAGAAGATAGAAACTCAGTTTGATGTTGATATTCAACATACCGGTGTCATCTTCTATGCTGCGCATGGAACAGAGAGTGCAAAAGGGGAGATCAGTACCATAGGCTTAGGTTCATTGATTGGTATTTTTGTACTGGTTTTGGTGGTCTATCGCAGTACCTTGCCATTAGCGTTAGCCCTGTTATCTATAACCACAGGCTTATTCTGCGCCTATGTATTAACCATTAGCTTATTTGGTTCTATTCATTTATTTAGTTTGGTATTTGGTGCCAGTTTAATTGGTGTCTCGATAGATTATGCGTTTCACTTTTTAACTGATCGTTTAAATGCCGGAGCTAAATGGAACTCTGTCGAAGGTATAAAGCAACTTTTCCCAGCAATCACGCTTGGTTTAATCACCAGTTTAATTGGCTACCTTGGAATGCTGATTGCGCCGTTTCCTGGCTTACAGCAATTATCGCTCTTTTCTGCGATTGGTTTAACTGCCGCTTATTTTACCGTTGTCTGTTGGTATCCTGTATTAGCCAGTAAACCGAGCAAGCACCATGTTATTCCTGCTCAACGAGCGCTAAGTCAATGGCTATTGGTATGGCAACAACCGCTGATCCGTTTAGTACTGCCATTCAGCCTTTTAATCGCTTCAGTATTTGGGGTAACACAGGCTAAATACGATGATGATATTCGCCAACTTCAAGCATTGCCTCAAGCATTACAACAGCAAGAAAGAGAAATAAAAGCCATTACTGGTATTGGTGGATCTCAACAATTATTGTTGGTCAGAGCAAAGACAGAAGAAGCGTTATTACAAAAGTTAGAGCGAGTGTCAGATAAGCTTGAGCAGAGTGGTGATTTTGGTGGATTCCAATCCATTAGCCGTTATGTGCCATCACAAAAAACACAGCAAGAGAACTATCAACTCGTTACTGATTTATATAAACAACAAGCAGATACTTATCAAAAAGTGATACAGCAAAAGCAAGCACTGTCAGCATTACAGCCGTATCAAGCGTTAACGATTGAAGGTTTTTTAGCATCTCCAATATCAGAAACCGTAGGCTTTTTGTGGCTTGGTCATATTGATGATGTATTTGCTTCAGTGATCACCTTTAATCAAGAAGTAGACAGTGCAACATTGAGTGAGTTTGCTAAAAATAACGACGCGACTTATCTCAATAAAGCTGAAGAGATCTCTACCTTATTTGCTCAATACCGCCAACGAATTACCGAACTGTTATTAATGGCATATGCAGCAATATTTTTACTTTTATTACCTCGCTATAAAGTGAAACAAGCGTTCTTAATTGTATTGCCTCCGTTTATCGCAGGTTGTGCAGGGCTTGCGGTGACGGTGTTAACGGGGGTGCCATTAAATCTGTTTAATTTATTAGCGTTAATGCTGATTTTAGGAATAGGGATAGATTACACCCTGTTTTTTGCTGAGCAGAATAAACAAGGTGACGATTCCCATAAAGAAAGTACCTTATTGGCGATTTCATTATCGGCATTAACCACGATTCTTTCTTTTGGATTATTGGCATTAAGTGAAACCCAAGCGATCCACAGTTTTGGTATCACGGTATTAACAGGTATCATTGTCGCTTGGTTACTCGCACCACTCAGTCAATTAGCCCCTTCTCATATTCACAGTAAAAGGGATAAATAATGAAGAGTAAGCCGTTAACACTCCGTTATTTTAGTGTCTTTATTTTGTCGTTTATCCTTATGGGATGTGCATCAAAACCGATCAAACAGCCTAATCAAGTTGAGGTAGCTCAAGGAACATTTGTTACGCTACCTCAGCCAGAGCAATATGGCAGTGATTTATCTTTGAGTCAGTTGATTTCGGTTGAGTTTCAAGGAACTAAACAGCAACTGCCAGTTCAATTACAACTAACGGGTAATGATCTGGTTCTTGCAGGTTTTGCTTCATGGGGATCTCGATTACTCAGCTTAGATTATGATGGGTTAACCCTAGAGACCTATGTTATGGCGGGGCTTGCGGATACACTTCCGCCTCCAGAGCAAGTATTGTTTAATGTGATGATTACCTTGTGGCCGCTGGAAGCGTGGCAGTCACCTCTTAATAGCATTGGTTGGACATTAACAGAAAGTGATAATCATCGAGTACTACGTGATGCTGTAGGTAACATTGTTCTTGATGCGCGTTATGATTCAATCAAAGACAAGCTTAGTGGTGATATCACGCTAAGTAGCCCTCATTTGGGCTATATTATTACCATCAAAACGTTTTCACATTCGCAAGAAGCACAAACTCAAAAGAATAATGGATAAATAAAATGAGCGAATTTCCTGTATATATTCATGCCTGTGGTTCGCATTCCGCATTAGGCAAAGAGATAGCTGATATCCATCAGACTCTTCAAGGCATCAAAGCGCCATCAATGAGAGTAGAAGATGGCTGGCTAAATGATGGAAAATCGACCGTTGTTGGAAAAGCGGAAGGTGAACTGCCAATCGTACCATCACGTTTGGCAGCATTTAATACTCGAAATAACCAATTAGTGCTCTCAGCATTACAGCAAATCGAAGATCAAATTCAGCAAGCAAAAGAAAAGTACGGCGCAGATCGTATTGCTGTGGTGGTAGGGACAAGTACTTCTGGGATCTCTGATGGTGAAGTGGCACTTAGTGCCAAGCTAAATACTGGCGAGTTTTCTGATGGCTATCATTACCGCAAGCAAGAGTTAGGTAATCCTGCGGAATTTATCGCAGAGTATTTAGAACTTACAGGCCCAACGTATGCAATTTCAACGGCGTGTTCTTCTAGCGGTCGTGTGTTTTTATCAGCAAAACGATTATTAAAATCAGGCTTTGTTGACGCAGTTATTGTTGGTGGCACAGATACCTTGTGTAAATTAACACTGAACGGTTTTAATAGCCTTGAAGCCTTATCAAATGAGCACTGTTTACCATTTAGCCCTAATCGCAAGGGAATTAATATTGGTGAAGCGAGTGCTTACATGCTATTGAGCGCAGAGCAAAAAGACTCCGATGATCCCATTGCTCTATTAGGCGCTGGTGATAGCTCTGATGCACATCATATCTCAGCCCCTCATCCAGAAGGAAAAGGCGCGATAGAAGCGATGGAAAAAGCCTTAAAAGATGCAGGACTTAATGCCGAAGATATTGGTTATATTAATGCTCACGGTACAGCGACACCATTGAATGATGCGATGGAATCAAAAGCGGCACATGCTGTTTTTGGTTCTCAAACGCCAATCAGTTCAACTAAGCCATTAACCGGACACACTCTTGGTGCTGCAGGTATCATTGAAGCTTCAATTTGTTGGCATATACTCAAATTCAATTTAGCATTACCTGTGCAAATCAACGATGGTGAAAAAGATGTCGAGCTAGCCGAGATTAACTTAGTTCAAAGCCAGAGTTTAGAAAAGAAAGCGATCATCAGTAATTCTTTTGCTTTTGGTGGCAACAATATTAGTTTAATTTTTGGGTTTCATTCATGAGCCATATTCCAGATTTAATCGACCTTTTACCTCATGATATGCCATTAGCTTTAGTTGATGAGTTGATTGATGTTCAGGAATTGTCTATTCATTGTCGAGCAACTATCAGTGATAAGAATATTTTCTTTAATCATGAAACCAAAACACTTCCTGCATGGGTAGGTATTGAGTTCATGGCACAAAGCGTTGCTGGTTGGTCAGGCTATCACGCATGGAAAAATGGCAATAAGTCACCGATAGGCTTTTTGCTTGGCAGTCGTAAATACCAAGCGGAGTGCAGTGAATTTCAACAAGGCGACACACTCGACATTTTTGCAGAGCAAGTACTTGAGAATAATGGCATGGCGGTATTCAGTTGTTATATTGAATCAAATGGTCAGCAAGTGGCTTCGAGCCAGCTTAATGTATTTGTACCAACAGAAGAAAAATTAGAAGAGCTTCTCGCTCCTAAGCAAGACAAGCAGTAGAGGGAATCATGACAAGACAAGTATTAGTGACCGGAGCCAGTAAAGGTATTGGTCGCGCAATTTCAGAGCAGTTAGCCAAAGATGGTTTCTTTGTTGTTGTGCATTATATGAGTGATAAAGCTGGCGCAGAACAAACACTAGCAACGATTGAAGAAAACGGTGGATCAGGGCGCCTAATTCAATTTGATATTAGTGACCGCGCACAATGTAAAGAGAGATTAGAAAGCGATATTGAGACTCATGGCGCTTATTATGGTGTTGTGAGTAATGCCGGTATTACGCGAGATACGGCATTCCCAGCAATGACAGAAGAAGAATGGGATGGGGTTATCCATACCAATCTTGATAGCTTTTATAACGTATTACACCCATGTGTTATGCCAATGGTTCAAAAGCGTAAAGGCGGTCGCATTGTTACGCTTGCATCAGTGTCAGGCATTGTTGGTAACCGTGGTCAAACTAACTACAGTGCAGCAAAAGCAGGCGTGATTGGTGCCACTAAATCTCTTGCATTAGAACTAGCAAAACGAAAAATTACCGTTAACTGTGTCGCACCAGGTTTGATTGATACTGGCATGGTTGATGAGCATGTAAAAGAACATGCATTACCACAAGTACCATTGCGCCGTATGGGTGATCCAGAAGAAGTTGCAGGGCTTGTAAGTTACCTAATGTCAGATGTTGCGGGTTATGTTACTCGCCAAGTTATTTCTATTAATGGTGGTTTAGTATGAGTCGTCGTGTAGTTGTTACAGGTATGTCTGGCGTGACAGCCCTAGGCAGTGATTGGAACACCGTAGGCGAAAACCTTCGTAAGTGTGAAAATGCCACTCAATATATGCCAAGCTTTGAGGTTTATGATGGCTTAAATACCAAACTCGCTGCTCCGATTGATGACTTTACGTTACCAAAGCATTACACCCGTAAAAAGATCCGATCAATGGGTCGAGTATCATTATTATCAACTGTAGCCTCTGAACAAGCTCTAGAGCAGAGTGGCTTAATTGGTAATGATGTACTCACAAATGGTGAAACAGGCATTGCTTTTGGGTCATCAACAGGTTCAACCAATGCCGTTGGTGCATTTGGTGTTATGCTGAATGAAAAGTCAACCAAAGCGATTACTGCAACAACCTATGTGCAAATGATGCCACATACTGCAGCAGTAAACGTCGGTTTATTTTTTGGTTTACGTGGTCGAGTTATTCCTACAAGCAGTGCGTGTACCTCAGGTAGTCAAGCGATTGGTTACGCGTATGAAGCCATTAAGCATGGTTACCAAACCGCAATGGTTGCAGGTGGTGCTGAAGAATTATGCCCAACAGAATCAGCCGTATTTGATACTCTGTTTGCAACAAGTTTAAAAAATGATGAGCCTAAAACGTCACCAAGCCCATACGATCAAGACCGAGATGGCCTAGTTATTGGTGAAGGTGCTGGTGCTTTAGTTCTTGAAGAATACGATCACGCTAAAGCGCGCGGTGCAACAATCTACGCAGAGCTAGTTGGTTTCGCGAGTAACTGTGATGCAGCTCATGTAACACAACCTCAAATGGAAACCATGCAATTATGTATGGAAATGTCACTAAAAGACGCGAACTTATCGCCAGAGAAAATTGGTTATGTATCAGCACATGGTACAGCGACTGAGCGTGGTGATATTGCAGAAAGTACAGCGACAGAGAATGTATTTGGCTCATCTATGCCAATCAGTTCATTGAAGTCTTACTTTGGTCATACGTTAGGGGCTTGTGGTGCGATTGAAGCATGGTTATCGATAGAGATGATGCGTAACAATTGGTTTAGCCCAACCTTGAACTTGAATAATATAGATGAGCGTTGTGGCAAACTTGATTACATTACAGGCACAGGTCGTGAAATTAATTGTGATTACATCATGAGTAATAACTTTGCGTTTGGTGGTATTAATACATCGCTAATCTTTAAGCGTTGGGCTGAAGCGTAGTTTTGACTCTTTAAACTGTTAGCTTAGAAATAACAGATAAGAAAAAACCGGTGAGGGGAATCCACCGGTTTTTTTGTATCTTCAGATTGGTTAGATCGAAGATAGAATAATTAACATGCTTTGATTAGTTTACCCAATCACGCAGTGTGAATGTTAATTCGTGGTCTTGACCTTTAAGGATCAAGTTTTCTTTAGTAAGCGTAATGTCGCTCCATGTAGATAAAGTGCTAGACATAACTTGTTCAGTTGTCATTACATCACCCATACACATTTTCATTGTCATTCCCATTTTCTCAATACGGAATTGACCTTCTTCATTTAGCTCAGCTTGGCCAAAGAAGTTGTTACAACCAGCATTACCGTTTGCAGTCATTTTCTCGCCAATTTCAAGACGAGGTGCTTCCATTTTTTCAGGAGTAGCAACGTCTTTACCATCAACTTGAGTTAGCTGCCAGTTGTGGTGCTGAAGCATATCAGCAGAAACTTGAGCATCAGTATTGTTGTCGCCATTGCTTGCGCATGCAGCCATTAATACAGGTAAAGATACAGCCACTAATAACTTTTTCATTTTAACTCCTAATAGGTTTATGAATTTTTGCTTTTTTAATACACAGAAGTATAGAAGATAATAACCAAATATTGTCAGTAAAACGTAAAAAACACTGTCCAATTACTACTGCCTTATAAATTAGAATGAGAAATGGGAAGGGGATCTTAGTTTTAATTAGAAAAATAGAGAAATTACGCAATTCCTATACGTTAGATAGATTAAAGCCCCGATACTGGTAATATCGGGGCTTTAAAGGGGTTGTTATTTCAATTGGTAAGAGAGAAATAACATAATGCAAAAGAGTAAAACAGACTCGAATTAGATGCGGATGAAGTCCATGTGCTCAACTTTAGGCTTAAACGCGTGACGTTGAACGTCTTGCGGCTTAACCTTAACAGTAGCGCCATTGATTACTAGCTCAATTGCTTCGTAAAACTCAGGCTTATCCATTTGGTTGATAACATCAGAGTGGATTAGTTCGATTGATACTGGAGCTTCTGTGCCACCGTAAACGATTGCAGGGAATTTACCAGCGTGACGAAGGCGGCGGCTCGCACCCTTACCTTGTTCAGTACGTACTACTGCTTCAAATTTCATAGTCTTTACTCTCAAAATAGTAAAATAAAAAAATGCCATTAAGCTTAGCGACCTAACTTAACAGACTTTTCGTTTCGAAAAACGAGCGCGAATAGTACCATTCCATTATTTATCTAACAACCTATTTTCGTGTGTTTTTGATAGGTTTTTGTTAATGTAAAAGTTATCGTGGAATTCAACGATGAATACGTATAGCAATAAAATAGCAGCATGGAGGCAGAGATGAAAAAAATAGGATTAATTACGTTACTTTCTTTATCAGCGGTTGCAGCGGATTACGCCCAAGAAATAGAGACTCGACAAGATAACTTCCAGTATTTGGATACAACGGTTGATTTATTAGATGATGCGTTTGATAAAGAGGCGTTAGATTGGAATGAAATCATGCCACTTGCCCAAAGTGCCCACTTAACGGTTGAAGAGCAAAAGACTTTGTTTCCAGAAGGCAGTGCAGATAACAGCCGAGCACGCACTAAAGTTTGGGCCCAAAAAGCCGAATTTGAAGGTAAGTTCGATACCTTATCTCAGCAATTTATCTTAATTAGTGAAGCCGCAGTAGAGCAAGATGACGTTGCAGCACGAGCAGCCCTTGATAACGCATTTTCTCAGTGCCGCTCTTGCCATATGAATTATCGCTCTTTGTGGTAATCGAGCTTTAAATTGGATGACGGAATAAACAGATTATTCTTCAAAGATCTTATCGCGGATAGACCAAAACTTACCTTGTTTACGCGCAATCACAAAACTCGGTGGGCGAAAACGGTGTTGATTATTCGCGATTTTTATTGCCGTTGTTTCTTCAAATGGACGGTGTCTATCGACCAAGTGGGGGCGTACAAAGTTATTCAAAAATAATTGCTTCTGTTTTTTAGTCGCCATTTGCCACACTTCATGCAGCTCAGAATCATCGTCACCTAAATAAGTCACTTTGATTTGGGGTTTATCGAACTGATTTTTCCCAGCGGTAAGGGTTAAATCAATGCAATTTAGAATACGCGCATCTTTTAGCTTTAAGGCTTCTTTCAATTTTTTATCAGGGTCAACCAAAATGGCGTCGCACTCATGACAAACACGGGCAGCGATATCGTTATCTGCACCGCATTCATTACAATATTTGGCTCTAAAACGATAACCACACTCTTCGCGAGTGCCATCATCATCTTCAAAGTAGCCTTGGCAGCGACGCCCAAAGTGCTCAAGTAAAAAGCCATTGCTGTCTAACTTACCCCAAAAGTTATTATTAAAGCCGCAAGCAGGGCAGGGAATCGTGATAATTTCACTACTGCTATCAGGTTTAGGATCGCCCACTTCAGGTTGATATAAATCATAACAGTTTCCCGCATAATCTAAGATAGTGCACTCTGTTTTTCCTTCAGCAAGACGTAACCCTCTGCCCACAATTTGTTGATACAAACTGACGGATTCGGTTGGACGTAAAATAGCAATTAAATCTACATGAGGTGCGTCAAAGCCAGTAGTTAATACCGAGACATTAACTAAAAATTTAGTTTGTTGTTTTTTGAAGCGTTGAATGATGGCATCACGTTCAATCACTTTGGTATCGCCAATCACCAATTCGGATTGTTCTGGTGGCAGTAATGACAATATTTCTTGAGCATGGCGAACCGTAGCAGCAAAGATCATCACACCTTTTCTCTCTTTGGCGTACTCCACTATTTGCTGAACGATTTGTGGGGTGGCTCGTTTGGACTCTTCAATCACTAAATCCAATTCAGACTCTTTGTATTTGCCGGTAGATGCAGGTTTTAATTGCGAGAAGTCATAGCTCAAAACTGGGGCATCTAGCAGTTTTGCAGGGGTTAAAAAGCCTTCATCCAGTAAATACTGAATAGGTAATTCAAAAATACAATCACGGAAAAAACGAGGCGTGTCTGTTTTGACTTGTCCACGGGTATGGTATTGATAAATCCAACCTATGCCTAAGCGATAAGGCGTTGCGGTTAATCCAAGCACCTTAATACCAGAGTTTTGAGCTTGTAGGTGTTCAATTACCTTGCGATAACTCGTGTCTTTGTTATCTGGTACACGGTGGCATTCATCAATTACTAGTAAAGAGAATTGGTCTTTAAATGAATCAAGATTTCTAACCACAGATTGCACAGAGGCAAACACCACTTTTTTATCGTTTTCTTTACGGCCTAAACCGGCAGAGAAAATAGAGGCTTCTTCGCCATAGCCTTCGTACTTTTCATGGTTTTGTTCGACAAGCTCTTTAACGTGAGCAAGTACCAACACACGACCTTTTGCTATTCGTGCTAATTCAGCAATGACCAAACTTTTCCCCGCACCAGTAGGCAACACAAGCACCGCAGGCGTCGTGTGTTTTCGGAAATAATGGATAACCGCTTTAACAGAATCTTGTTGGTAAGGTCGTAACGTATACATGGATATATAAACAGTAGTTAAGGTAAAAACGCATCATATCAGAATATATAAGATTACTCCTTGTTTTCTTGCTAAGATGAATATAGTCAATTTAAGGATGAAGATGACAATGAGGCGATTAGTTACAGTGTTATTACTTAGCTCAATCTTATTGGGGTGCAGTAATTTTAAAAATCTTTCTCATGAGATGAAAGCGATTGATTCCATTACTCATCAATACACACTTATCTTGAGTCAGCCTACTTCAGATTCTGCTGTGGTTATCGAACAAATTAAAGACATCAATAAAAGTGAAGTGGATGGCTATGACGGCATAATAGACAGCGACAGTATTAAATTACAGCTATCAAATGATGTTCAATATCTACTTGTCTTTGACGATAAAAATCAAGATTTAACCCTCCAAGCGAATGAAGCATTCAGTGTGATTAATCTTCGTGATCATAAAGATAAATCAACAATAGAAACCACCTTAAGTGTTAATGAAAAGGCGATCCCCAAAGCTTTTGTTGATCGTCCATTATCCTCATTATTAAAAATAGAATTAAACCTTGTTGATATCGGTACGGTAGTGAACCTGACGGACCCGCCTTTTGAGAAAGACAATGCCGAACTTGGGATGTGGCAACCTTTAACATTCCTTTTAGAAAATAATGCAGGGCTTTATTTCTTATCTGAATATGACCCAAATAAAATTCCGATCTTATTTGTTCATGGTATTAACTCAACCGCATTAGATTTTGGGCCACTAATCGACAAAGTAGACAAATCTAAATACCAAATATGGGCCTTTAATTATCCTTCAGGCTTATCTTTATCTTTAAACTCCAAAGGTTTGAATAATTTATTACATACAGTGACCACTGAGTACAAGATTAAGAAAATGCATATCGTAGCCCATAGTATGGGTGGGTTAATTGTCACTAACAGTTCGCGGCAATGTAGTATTGGCGATCTATGTCATTTCATAAATAGCATTACGACCATATCTTCCCCGTTTGGTGGGGTAGGGTCAGCCAAGCAAGGTGTTGAATATTCACCAGTTGTAATGCCTGCGTGGATTGACTTAAATCCAGATAGTAAATTTATTGCTGATTTATTTACAGATAACGATAAAATTCATACGCCTCACTTCTTAGCATTTGGCTATAACCCGGGTGATTTGTTTAACACTGACAGCAATGATGGAGTGATTGATTTATCAAGCCAGCTATCGCGCCAAGCTCAACTGCATGCTGAGCAAATTCGGGGTTATGATGAAAACCACCTCAGCATTTTAGATAACGATGAGTTGTTTGATGATTTGTCTGATTTTTGGCTTAAAACAGAACAATAATGAATTATTGGTTATTCAACATTAACAAAGGAAGTTTATTCAATGTCAGTGCTTAAACGCATTCATGTCACTCTATTTTTTGTCGCTATTCTTACTGGGTGTGGTTCGCTTCCTGATGAGGTTGAGCACGCTAATGAATCAGTATCAGCACCATTAAACAGTACACTTTCGGAGTTAAGTAGTGCTTACCAACCGAAACCATCAACATCAGAAACCAGTGCAGTGTTGCTGCAAGATTCTGGTTGGGATGCATTAGCGCAACGGTTGGCATTAATCGAGACAGCAGAGCACAGCATTGATATTCAATATTATATTTGGAACTCAGACTCTTCGGGTCATTACCTTGCCAGTCGTCTATTAGCCGCAGCAGATCGTGGTGTTACAGTGCGTGTCATGTTGGATGACATCAACTTAAATGAACGTGAAGATCTACTTGTGGCGTTAAATGCTCATCCTCACGTTGAGATCCGCGTATTTAACCCCATTCCGACCCGTCGTGGCGTCACCAAATGGGTAAATTTCTTAGGGGATTTTTCTCGTTTAAACCGTCGTATGCATAATAAATCATTCACCGTTGATAGCGTGTTCTCTATTGTTGGTGGACGTAATATTGGTGATGAGTATTTTGATCTTTCTAACGAGATTAACTTTCGTGATCGTGATGTGTTAGTTCGAGGTTCAGTCGTTCGTGACATACAAACCAGCTTTATAGAGTATTGGGACAGTCGTTGGTCTTATCCTGTGGATTTGTTAACAAAAGAAACCTCGCAAGAACCACTTTTACAAAAAAACGTTCCACAAGAGCAACCAGTGTTAGATGAGATTGATGCGCCTGTTTATAAAAACTACCCAGCGTTACCAGAGGGAAATAAAACAGCATATCAATATCTCATCGAGTTAATGAATAAAATGACTTGGGTTAACGCTCAATTTGTTTTTGATCGCCCAGTACCGCTTGATAAAAACAATACCGATGAGCCAAAAGAGACCGCAAAAGCACTCGGAAAATTAGCCAGTGAATCAGACAAAGAGATCTTATTAGAATCGGCTTATCTTATTTTTGATGATAACCAACTTAAAGGGTGGCAAACGCTGATTAATACAGGCGTTGAGATAAAAGCGCTCACTAACTCAATGGCATCCAATGACTTAACGACTAATCACTCAGGTTATGCAGGTCGACGTAAAGACATGCTTGAGCACGGCATTCAGTTATATGAATTAAAACCAGAAACAGAGCTATGTGAAGAATCAACCAAAGACGTTTCTAAATGTGCACCAACATTACCTTACGGACTTCATGCCAAGTCAGCTGTTTTTGATGACCGTATCGCGAGTATCGGCTCTTTTAACTTCAATTTACGCTCAACGTACTTGAATACAGAATCGATTTTAATCATTGAAAATCAAAAAATCGCAGAGCAACTTACTCAAGATATCGAACACGCTATGGATGAAGAAAACAGTTGGCATTTAAAACTGCAAGAGGGGAATGTTCGTTGGTATTCTGGCGATAAAAGCTGGCAAAGCGAACCAGAAACTGGCCGATGGGAGCGTTTTGAGTCTCAGTTTTTGCAGTTATTGCCAATAGAAAAGTATTTGTGATAGAAATAATTATCTGAGTTTAACTTGTTATGACGGTCTGAACTTCGCCAGACCGTTAAAGATAATTATTTTTTAATCATATCTTACGAATTTTAGAATGAGAGTCGTCCTCCAACATTCCAACTATATTCTGTTTCTGTCATACCATAATAAGTATCATGAGGTGTGAAAGCCGAGATTTTTGCATACGGATAGATGTGCCATACAGGACGCATTGTTCCGATTGAGAATTCCAATTCACTTGCTTGCCCTTGGTTGAAATCAAGCATATCAGATCTGTCTTCTGCATAATGGAATTCATACTTACTCGTAATATAAGCATGTTGAAAGTATTTGGCAGCAGAAACATAGCCTGAATATTTATTTGCGTTATCGACAGTAATCCACGTAAATCCATTACGGACAAACTCAGTTGTCATCCCCACCTTTGTTGAATATCCATCAAAAAATCGTGTTGCTGAGAGTTCAATAAAGTGTGTTTTTGTTTTTACGCCATCAATGCCAGCTACTTCTGACATTAACCAATCGTCTTTTAAGCCGTACTCATAATAAGAAGCGAGCTTCCAATTTTGATTAACAAATTGATGATAACCAATCCCTAAACCAACCCAATTATCGTTATCTCCACCTATATATAAATACGTATTTTTAGTTACCGCGGCGGTAACACCAACCTCTACGACATCCTTTTCAATTGATAAATCAATTCCAGCAATAGCTGAACTACAGAGCATCATTGCGCTGCAAATAATTGAAATGGTTTTCATGTTTTAACCTAGGAAGGTGCTCCTAGTACGTAACTAGGAGCGAGGGAAGTTAGTTTAAGCGAGAGCGGATCGAATCACGGATAGTATTACGATCAATATTTCGGTCAGTATTTTCCATTAGAGGACGTAATCCTCCTTGAACCGTATCACGACCAATGATGATTGCTTCACCATCAATAACAATACCAAAATCACCTTCATAGTCACCTTGGCGAATAACACTTACATAATGCTCATTGCCGTCTTTATCTTGAATCATCATAGACTGACCGTGCCAATTTATACTTGTGATTGTGAACACATTGCCGTTGGCATCCGTAATGGTGTTACCTGAAATGGTGTAGCTCGCTTCAGGACCATTATCAATTGGTGGCATTTCAGGACCACCCCATACAGGAGGTAATCGGTCTGGAGTACTCGTTCCTGTATCTATTCCCCAATCAGGTGTGTTATCGATATCAGGAACAGATGGCGTAGGAAGACCAAAATCAGGATCAGCAAGACCCCAATCAGGAGTATCGCCAACATCTAACCCCCACTCTGGAGTATTATCGATATCTGGAATAACAGGATTACCTGGATTCGTTTGTCCAGAACCATTAGAGCCGCCTGAAGAAGAACAACCTGATAATAATAAAGAAGCTGAGACAACAGCTGCTAAAAGAGATTTATTCATAATGTATCACCTAAAGTCTTATCATAATTTACTGACGCTTAAATGGGTCAGTGTAGAAAATATCACCCTTTCCATTGGCGCAATGACAGAGACTTTGTGGGCACATCAACAACCTAGTACCACTGAACAAAAATCAAAACCACGCTATTTGCAAATCCATGCGAGTTATTTGTTGAGAGAGATTATGGTAATTTGAGGTAGGGATATCTAATGATGATTGCTTTTGATGATTATAAGCAATACTTATTACTTAGTTATTAATAATGCCTATCAATAACTTATAAGAAGAAAAACCCCATTTTTTAACGGTCAAAAATTAAAAAGAAATATTTGTGATGCGAATAATAGAATTAATCTAATCACTTTTAACGAGCGAAATATAAATATGAACGCTATTTAACTCGCTCAAGCTGTGATGGATTATCAAACATCGCTTGTAATGTCTGTATGAATTGCCCCACGTGTAAGCCATCCATTAAACCATGATGCACTTCAATAGATAGGGGCATACGCCATTGTTCACCTTGTTGAACCAATTTCCCAAATGCCATTTTTGACACACTGTCAGGGAAGTTAACGTCTCTCGCATGAGTCATACTAGTGAAATCAATCCATGGCAATACGGTTAAATGAATCGTATTCTGCTTCATTTCTTGGCCAATGAACTGCTCTACAATAAAAGGCGTGTTCTTAATCCGCGTTTCAGCGTTGGTGGCACTGGTGGTAAAGTCAGAAAACGTAGGCTCATGGTCTAAATCGCAAAAACGTACCGTATTATCATCGGCGAGTAGCGCTACACTGACGCACATAGGCGAGTAAATACGTACTTCTTCACCTATCAGGCGATAGCTCATCGGTTCACATTTATTTAGCGCTTGCTGAGTTAGGTAAAGATAAGCATGAAAGAAGCGATGATTATGCTGCTTACAATATTGGCGCAGTGCCGTTACGTCGATATTGGAACAAATGTTATACCAAGGATGACTAAAACCTTGATAAAACTTCAAATGTTGAGCTCGCGCCCACTGGCTGACATCTAGCACTTCATATGCCATTTGATTTCCCTATTAGAGTACACTGATTTTGGTTGGGCTGATTCTATATACCTAATCGACGTTAAGATATATTTGAATGTAGAAAAGCTCTAAGAAACGGTACAATACCCAAGTTGCAAGTTAGCAGCATAGAAACTCATTCACATAAAACCGTAAAGTAGCCCTATATGTCTAAAGATTTTAGTGTCACCACAGAATACATACTCGACAAGACTTTCTTTGCAGAGTGTTATGATCAAACTAGCCAACCAATTACTTTTCCGAAAGCCTATTTAAAAGGAATTCTCTTTTTTCTTTTTGGTGTGGCGCTATTAAAACTTGAGCTATTACCTAATGGTTACATTGGTTGGTTCTTTATTGCGTTGAGTATTATTGAAGCGTTCAGTATTTATTTTAAGAAAACGTGGTGGGTATGGCGACAATCCATCAGCTCGCTCTCTGGCAGTAAAGTGGTGTTTCAGGTTGATGCAAATGGTGTGAGTTATAAAAGCCTTAAAAACACCAAAAATTCCCGCACCATCGCTTGGAGTGATATCGACCAAGTTGAACAAAGTGATTTAGGGCTTATTTTTCATATTGGAAAACAGCGCCAATACGTCAGTAAATCGTGCTTAAATGAGGAAGAAATCGCCTTTATTTTAGAGCAGCATGAACAATCAAAAGCTGAGTAATCTAAGCCGCATTTTATTGCGGCTTTTTAGCGCCTATCTAACCCATAAACACTAAATCTTACCGCCTTTAAAATAGGTTTAACTTGTTGTGATGCGAATAGCACCTCTAATCTAATCATTTAATGATGTGATTAGGAGGGTTAATCGCATCATTAAATGATTTGAATAAGCAGGCTATTCGCATCATACTGTGATTAGATTAAGCGAAATTAAATCAGAGGAAGGCATTATGTGGATATGGCAGCAAGATAAATGGCCTCACTTTTATTGGAATGAACACGTTATTGAACCGTTATTAAGGTCGGTTAGATTTAACCAAGGGCTTTTATTAGGCAAGATGACGAGTCAAGACCAAGAAAAAACCATGCTTGATACATTACTCGCCAATATTGTCCACTCAAGCGCAATTGAAGGTGAAACGTTAAATGCGTTTTCGGTACGTTCTTCTTTAGCGAATAAATTAGGGTTAAGTGAAGAAAGGCCTTTTCCAACTACAGAGCAGACTGATGGCCTAGCCGAGATCATGCTTGATGCGGTAGATAATTTAGATACTCCTTTAACGCTTGATCGTATTTTACATTGGCATGATCGCTTATTTCCTCAAGGTTACACCATGTTTAACCCTGTGGTGGGTGGGCAATTGCGTGGTGATGCACCTATGCAAGTGGTATCTGGCCGTATTGATCGTCCTGTGGTTCATTTTGAAGCACCAAGTAGAGACATTCTTGATGTTGAATTGAACCAGTTTATTGATTGGTTCAACACATCAAAAAGCGATGCTTCGTTAGATCCTCTATTAAGAGCGGCAATAACGCATTTATGGTTTGTGACGCTTCATCCACTTGATGATGGTAATGGAAGAATCACTCGTCTACTTACGGATCTCGCATTAGCGCAAGCGGAGCATCAATCGGTTCGATTCTATGCCATGTCAGTGGGTATCTTGGCGAATCGCAAAAGCTATTATGAGATTTTAGAGCAAACCCAAAAAGGGGAGTTAGATATTACCGCTTGGCTACAATGGTTTTTTGAAACTCTTAATAGTACGTTTGCAGAAGTCTTTAACGAAATAGACAGAACGATTTTTAAAACCAATTTTTGGCGCAAGGTTGATCAAACCAAGCTGACAGAAGAGCAAGTTAAAGTACTTAACCGAATGTTAGATGGGGATTTTGAAGATGGAATTAACACCTCTCAATACCATAAAGTTGCAAAGGTCAGTAAGCCCACTGCAACTCGGCATTTAGCAACCTTAGTTGAGCTTGGTTGTTTGGTTAAAACTGGGGCGGGTGGTCGTAGTACTCGTTATGTTTTGGGAGAGTAGGAGTTTTGTTAGCCAAATCAAGATATCAGGGTACTTAACCGACTTATTAAATCATTTAGTATTCCGTTGAGAGTAGCTAAATATTTTTTAGATAACTCGATTTTTGATGGTTTAGGGCATCATATTAACTTTAAGAGTGGGTTAACATTAGTTAGTGGTTAGAATTTTTTATAATTAAAGAGAAAGTTAGTAGCTAAAGGAAGTAAATGAACTTTGATCAAAATTTTATAGATAGTGTTAGATGCTCTGAAATGAAAATACATTGTTTATCTGTCCGTATTTGGCAAAAGCAGATCAATGGTCTGGAACTTAATGGACATGGAACAATAACACAAAATAAATTTGGAACATTAATCTTGGAAATGGTTTGTACGAAAACTCAGTATGAACAGAGAGAGTCTCTAGAGCCTTCAATGAAATTTCCAAAAGACCATTTGAAACCAGAAGAAGAGTTGTTTGCTGAGTTCATAGACATATCAGGCAGAGCATGGGAAACACAAGGCTTTAAGCTGGAGATATCAGGGTTTCAACTATATGAAAATAAAGTTATCTATGCCCCTTTGTTGTATATATCTTCGGAAGAGATCCGAGAAGAAAGTACTGACAGTCCATACTTGCACTTTGAGTTTGAACAGTCTATTGATATACCTTTCAATAAAAGTAATCGAACTATATCAACCGCAACTGGTTCAGAATCATTTGGATTCAATGAACTTAATTTTGAGATAGAAAATATAGAAGTGAGGATTGTTAATGAGGCTGAATATCGCTTTGTCAAAGCTAGCGGTGACTTTGTCCCAAAAGATTTTGAACTGTGCGTCAGGTTTTTTCTTAACTTTTCGTGTGGAGTTTTAATTCAACCTTACATTCTTTTTACAAATATTAGGAATGTATCTCAATGTATAATTCGAAGCTTTAACAACCAAATATTACATAAGCGTTCGACAAATCCGATCCCAAGTAATATTCAAATTCCCGAAGGAAGAGATAATTATAGTATTGATTTATTGCAACGATTTTTAATCTTACAATCCGAAAATATTAAGTATTTTAATTGCTTAAATAATCAGTGGGAACGTGTGTGGCGTGGGTTTAATTCGTCAGATGACATTGCTGAGTTAGTATTATCAGTTGCTGTCGAGGGAATTTTAAATGACATTTACATACCAGATTTTAAGCTTCATAGGCTAGATGAAGATTTAGTTGAAACAATAAAAAAGATAAAGGTGAAATTAAAAACGCTCGATATTGAGCCTGAACATTTAAGCCGTTTGGTATCAAGTATTTCTTATTGGAAAAATATTACAGCTGCTAAAGCGCTTGATATTTTAATATCAGAGTCTGTTTTAGGTGGGAATGATAAGAAACTATGGAATAAAATTCGTAATGCTAGTGCTCACCCGATATCTAAGGATACGAATCATATAGAAGAACAGCAAAAAAGGGATGATTTATATTCATGTATAGATATCTTTCATAAATTGGTATTGAACGTGCTTGCGTATTCAGGGCCAGTGACGTTATTCTCGTTAGATTATAGGAATGCTGTGTATTGGGAGCATCAACAAGTTCTTGGTATTTCAAGTTAATAGTTTAATTGCCTTTTTGCGTCTAATAAAACTAAATGCATAGTTCTAGTTTGTTTATTTTTGTCCAATAGTGAGCAAAACACCAAAAGATAAATGCAATAACTACAACACCACCCACAAAAAAGGGATCTAGCCTAAACCAGCTCCCCCAACATCAAGCCGCATTCCCTGCGGCTTTTTACTATCTATCTAAACCTAACTCTTACGGCTCTTCCGAAATCGGTTTTGGCTTGTAGTGCTCTGAATTCAAACCAAAGTACTCAGGTAAACTTGTACCTACTGAGATAGAAGACCAAGTACCCGTCACGATACCGATGAACATCGCAATCGCAAAGCCTTCTAGTGGACCGCCACCCAATAACCATAAAGAACCAACAGTGATTAGGGTAGTTCCTGATGTCACCATAGTACGAGAGAAGGTTGCCGCAACCGCTTCGTTATTTACTTCTTGGATAGATAACTCAGGCTTGGCAATTAATAGCTCACGAATTCTATCTGCAATGATGATAGAGTCATTCAACGAGTAACCTAAAATCGCCAAAATAGCGGCTAGGGTGGTTAAGTTAAACTCCATTTGAGTCGCAGCAAAGAAACCAAGCACAAACACGATATCGTGGGTTAGGGCAAACAAAGAGCCAGAAGCCAAACGCCATTCAAAGCGGTAGCTTAAGTACGCTAATATAACCAAAACCGACACTAATAACGCCATGCCGCCTTGCTCAGTTAGCTCTTGGCCTACTTGTGGACCAACGATACTGGTGTTCAATACTTGAATATCGGTATGCAGCGGAGCAAGTACCTCAGTCAGCGGTGGAAGTTCAACGCCTTTTGGTGGAATCGCATAACGCAACACCCAACGACCCGGCTCACCAGAGGCAATCACCGCCACATCTTGTTTAAAGCTTGCATCTAATAATGGCGCAATTTCACTGCTTGTGATTTTGCTATCAATTTGAACTTCACTCACGATACCGCCAGTGAAATCTAAGCCCCAGTTAAGGCCTTTCATAGCTATCATCGATAATGCAAAAATCATTAAACCGATAGAAACCACACTCGTCATGTGACGCCATTTTGTTGCATTTTTCATATTTATAAACATAACTTAAACCCTAACATCATGACGAGAATCACGACCCCAAACTAAATTGATAATGGCACGTGACGCGAAGATGCCGGTGAACATACTGGTTAATAGACCTAAGCCCAGAGTTAATGCAAAGCCTTGGATAGGGCCGTTACCGATAGTGTATAGAACCACTGCGGTAATCATTGTGGTGAAGTTGGCATCGAAAATGGTACCAAATGCACTACTAAAGCCTCTATCAATGGCTTGAGCCAATGTTCGACCTTCTTTCTGTTTATCTTTAATACGCTCAAATATCAGTACGTTGGTATCTACCGCCATACCTACGGTCAGTACAAGACCTGCAATACCCGGAAGCGTAAGAACCGCACCCGGAATAAGCGCAAGCAGACCAAATAGCATCACCATGTTGCCAATCAGTGCAATGTTGGCAACCCAGCCTAAACGACGATACCACACCGCCATAAACAGCAGCGTTAAACCAAGACCAAGACCTAAAGCGGCAAAACCATTTTGGATGTTTTCAGCACCTAGCGTTGGACCAATAGTACGTTCTTCAACGATGGTTACTGGTGCAGTTAATGAACCAGCACGTAGAAGCAGAGCAAGCTCTTGAGATTCTTGAAGAGAACCAGAGCCTGTGATTCTAAAACGGCTACCTAGTTGACTTTGAATTGTCGCCACACTGATGATTTGGTTACTTTGCTCTGTGTTACCTGCGCTATCACGGCTGTATTCGTTGTATGAGGTTGCCATTGGCTTGCCGACATTGTGACGAGAGAACTCAGACATGATTTTGCCGCCTGAACTATCAAGAACAATGTTTACTTCCGCCATGCCCATTTCGCCAAGGCTAGCGCGAGCATCAACAATGTGATCACCCGTTAGCACTGGTTTTCTGCCTACGCGAACTGGTTGGCCGTTTTGATCAGGAACGATCATTGTGCTGCCAGTGCCTTGTTCTTTTACTGCGTAGAAAGCAAGACTTGCTGTCGCACCAATAACGTTTTTCGCAGCAGCTGGATCTTGAACGCCCGGAAGCTCGATACGAATGCGGTTTTCACCTTGGCGTTGAACCAGTGCTTCGGTAATACCTAACTCTTCAATACGGCTACGCATGGTTTGAAGGTTTTGCTGTACCGTTAGGTTACGTACGGCAATTTTTTCATCTTCTTTAAGCGTTAATTTAAGATCAAAATCGTCGCCGCTAGTCACTTGCCAAGTTGGGTAGTTTTTATGGATAAACTGACGAGCAGCGTGGCTAGCTTCTTCTGATGGCAAACGCACCACTAAGCTATCACTGCCTTCTTTTTGGAATCGAACGGAACGAATGCGTTCTTCACGCAGCTCTTGTTTTAAAGAATCAGACAGCTCGTTACGTTGTGCTTGGTAAACTTGGTTTACATCAACATCGAGTAAGAATTGCACACCACCACGTAAATCAAGGCCAAGTTTGATTGGTTCAAAGCCCATATTTTGCAACCAAGCAGGTGCCGCTGGCGCAAGAGAGAGTGCTAATGTTGTGCCTTTTTTACTGTCATCAATCACAGAGGCCAGTACGTCTTTAGCGGCAACTTGTTGTGCTTCATCTTGCAAAATAACGATGGTTTTATCGCCTTTTTGCTCGATGCGTTTTACGTTAATGCCTTGTTCTGTCAGGGTGTTTTGTAGCGAGACAACCGTTGGGATTTGTCCTTCTTTGTTGGTGATTTGCACGGCGGCATCTTCACCATACCAAGTCGGGATCGCACTCAGTAGTAGAATTACAAGGGTCGTAATAAGTACGATGTATTTCCATTTAGAATAATGGTTCAGTCGTTGTATTGGTTGTTTTCTTTGCATAATAATTTCACCTCACATACGAAGTTGCGTATGCGAAAAAGTCACAAATCTAGCTAGTTCGTAATAAACGAATAATAACTAAGTGATAAATCAATGGATTTTGGGTGTGAAATTAAGCGTGTGGGTATAACCGCTGGCTGTAGAGAAGGTTACTTTCCTTCCAAGCCGAAATTCGTGAGGTAGATGAATAGGTGTTTAATGCCCAATTGACCGTTGGTTTTGGTTTTTCTTGATAACCAATGGTTAATTGTTCAGCGGGGATTGCTGGGATCTCTAGTGCTAACTCATAAACAGGAAAGACTTCTTCTGGCTCATGACGAGCTAAATTCGCCATACGAGAAGAATAGGCGATGCCTAAATTAACGTCGTGGCTTTGAGATGCATTTTGAGAGTGTAATGCTGTTGGGTCAGTTTGAGCGTTGTCGATGGCACACGTAGAGAAATCAATCGATAGAATAGAAGAGCTATCAACAGAAAGTGTCACAGGAACGGTAGAATGTTGCTCAATGGTCAATTCTGAGAAGTCACTGTAGCTATTTTGATGATATGCAGATGCCTGAGCAAGCGAGCTTACCCCAAAGCAAAGACAAATTATCAATAATCGAAACAGTTGAACCACGAAAAACCCAATGATGTGCAAATAGACCATCGCATCGTATTCGATGAACGGCCTTGCTGGCAAGAACAAATTAATAAATTAAAAAACAATATGTGCTTTTTTCTTAATTATTTATTTTTGTTTCTTTCTGCAGCGGTCAATTCAAATCGCTCAAGTACATGGTCAATAAAAACACGTAATCGTTTTGGTATCAGTTTATTTTGTGGAAACACCAAGCTAATCGCCGCTTTTGGCAAATCCCAATCAGGAAGAATTTGCACCAGTTCGCCATTTTTGATGTGCTCTCGACATAAGAACTCAGGTAAAGAAGCGATGCCTAAACCACTTAAACAAGCAGATTTACACGCCGTAATGGTATTCACTTTCAAGCGATAAGGCAGATTAACGCGAATGGCTTTATCGACTTGGTTAAAATACAGATTAGGCACTTTTACCGCGTTAACGACTTTGATTTGATGATGAGGTGACTGGAGATCTTCTGGTGAGGTAATCATTCCATAAGTGTCTAAATACTCAGGGCTTGCCACAATAATACGCTCAGAAAAATCGATGGTTCGTGCGACTAACGAAGAGTCGTTGATCTCGCCAATTTGGACATAAAGATCAATACCATCACCAATAATATCGACGGCTCTATTGGTCATTTCAACATTAACTGAGACTTCAGGGTAGCGTTTAAGAAAGCTGTTGATGTAATCAGACATGACGTTATGCCCGATCTCTACTGGCATGGCTAAGTTAAGATGACCGCGAATTAAATTTTGATTTGCAGTCAGCTCTAGCTCGGTTTGTTGCATGATATCGAGCACTTTAACGCTGGCTTGATAAAAAACCTCACCTTCCTGAGTTAAGCCTAATTTTCGTGTCGAACGAGTGATCAACTTCACGCCTAGATGCTCTTCAAGCTCTGCAAGTTTTCGACTAACGGTTGATTTTGTCATTCCAAGATTAATAGCGGCTTGAGTAAAGCTACCAGAATCAATCACTTGATTTAATATGGTGATGTTATTCAAATCCATCATTAGGCGATCTCTTATTGATTGGTAAGATTTATGCAACAGTGTTTCCTTTTTTTCCTATCTAATCAACAAATCATTTTCGTTTTATACTCTGCTTCTCTTATTTATTGCATTCATGTTGATTCAGCGTGAATGGCTTCATCTTCAAAGTGGGTACGTATCGTGGCAGAACAACAAAAGAAAAAAAATAAAGCACCTTTGATTGCAACGATTGTGATTATTCTATGTGGTCTTGCAGGGGCGAGTTATTGGTACGGTTATGGACAATACTTCCAATCAACAGACAATGCGTATCTGCAAGGTGATATCACAACGATCAGCCCTAAAGTAGGCGGTTACATTGCCAAAACATTTGTTGAAGATAACCAAGTAGTGAAAGCGGGTGATTTATTGGCAACCATAGACAGTCGTGATTTTGAGGCAGAGAAAGAGAAAGCAGAGGCGAATGTATTAGTTAGCTCTGCTGCAATTAAGAATCTAGCGGCTGAGCGTAAGTTGCAAGACATTCGTATTCGTCAAGCGGCGAGTGAGATTGAATCAGCCAATGCAGAATATGAGCGCGCCCAGCAACAAGTTAAACGTACTAAGGCGTTAATTAAAAAGAATTACTCGTCACAAGATGAGTTAGATAATAACGTTTCGCACCTTAAAGTGTCATTGGCAAATGTGGATGCGGCGAAGGCTAATTACCAAGCATCTAAAGAACAAATCAATGTGATTGAAAGCGAAATTGCTCAAGCGGAGGCTGGGTTAGCTCAAGCCAAAGCGGCGTTAGAACAAACAGAAATTAACCTGTCTTACACTAATATCTATGCCCCGATTGATGGCGTGGTTGGTAAACGTAGTTTGCGCAGCGGTTTATTAGTTCAAGCGGGTATGCCTTTGCTTAGTTTAGTTCCAACAACAGATGTTTGGATTGAAGCAAACTTTAAAGAAACGCAACTGGGTGATATTCACAAAGGACAAAAAGTGTTTGTAGACCTTGATGCCTACCCTGATCTACACCTAAAAGGCATTGTTGATAGTTTTTCTCCTGCAACGGGCGCTAAGTTTGCGTTACTGCCACCAGAGAATGCGACCGGTAACTTCACTAAAATTGTGCAACGTGTGCCAGTTAAAATCAGTATTTTAAATACGGAATTATTAGAAGGTAAGTTGATCCCAGGTCTTTCAGTGGTAGCAACGGTTGATACTCGAGGTTAATTATGTCTCAAGAATTAACACAAGCAGGTGCTTCTGATATAGCGGAAAAACCGGCAGAGCCTGAGATCCCTAGACGTCATTGGATAGCCTTATTTGGTGGTTTGTTGGGTGCGTTTATGGCGATTTTGGATATCCAGATCACCAACTCATCTCTAAAAGACATTCAAGGTGCGCTATCGGCCACCATGGATGAGAGCTCGTGGATATCGACGTCTTATCTTGTGGCAGAAATGATTGCGATTCCATTAAGTGGTTGGCTATCTGTTGCGATTGGTAAACGCCGTTATCTAACTTGGACTACCATCATTTTTGCTGTGGCATCGGTGCTGTGTTCTGTGTCTTGGAATATGGGGTCAATGATCGTCTTTCGTGCGATCCAAGGTTTTAGTGGTGGGGCGTTAATTCCATTGGCTTTCTCTTTGGTTGTTCAGTTATTGCCATTGAATAAGCGTGCAGTTGGGATGGCGTTATTTGGGGTAACAGCGACGTTTGCGCCTTCTATCGGGCCAACACTGGGCGGTTGGTTAACTGAAAACTTCTCATGGCACTATATTTTCTATATCAACATTCCGCCAGCTATCGCGCTTATTTGCATGGTCAATTATGGGCTTGATGATGAGCCATTAAAATTAGACAGTTTGTTAAAAGCCGATTGGTTTGGTATTACCACCATGGCGATTGGTCTTGGTTGTTTGGAGGTGGTACTAGAAGAGGGGAATCGTGAGGAGTGGTTTAGCTCTAGTTTCATCATTACCTTATCTATTATTTCGGCAATTAGCTTAATTTATTTTGTGATTAATGAGCTACAGCATAAGAACCCTCTGGTGAATTTGCGGCTATTGAAACAAAGTCAGTTTGCGATGTCATGTATGGCCTATTTGATATTAGGGATGGCACTGCTGGGTTCTATTTATGTGCTGCCAATGTATATGATCCAAATTCAGGGCTATAACGCGTTGGAGATTGGTGAAGTGTTAATGTGGATGGGTTTTCCTCAATTATTGATCTTCCCATTAGTGCCGAAATTAACGCAGATCATTAAAGCGAAATATTTGGTGTTTTTTGGCTTTTCGATGTTTGGCGTCAGCTGCTTTGTAAATACGCACATGAGTTATTTATTTGGCGGCGACCAATTGATTTTCTCTATGTTATTACGTGCAATTGGCAGTCCGTTCATCATGGTTCCTTTGTCATTGGTAGCGATGGAAGAGATTAAAAAACAAGATGTGGCAGACGCTTCTACCATTACTAATGTATTGCGTAATTTGGGTGGTGCATTCAGTATCGCCATTATCGCGACCATGCTGGATAACAAAACTCGTGAGCATTTGGGGCACATTAAAGAAACACTAACTAGCGTGAGTACCGACGGTTGGTATCAATTGCAACAGAGTGCAGCGATGTTTGTCTCAAAGGGCAGTGATCCTGCAACGGCTATGTTGCAAGCTAAAGCATCATTAACCATGACGATGCAGCGAGATGCGGCGATTATGGCGTATAATGATGTCTTTTTAATGATGACATTCTTCTTAGGTTTTGCTGCTTTTATGATGTTTTTTGTTAAATCAAATTCGAATCCTGCATCAATTGAAGGTGGGGCGCATTAATTTTTTATGTGTGCTCGCTTCTTCAAGTGGTTTGGGTATAATGCGGCAGAATATTGAAATGAGGTTCTCATGCGTTTAGATAAATTTTTGTGCGAAACAACAGGTGCCACTCGTAAAGAAGCAACTCGTATTATTAAAAGTGGTACGGTTACCGTTGATGGTGTGAAAACCAAGGTTACTTCTGTAAAAGTAACGGATGACTCAACGGTTGAGTGGGATGGTCGTGAACTTAAATTCCATGGTCCTCGTTATATTATGCTATTTAAGCCAGATGGTTACGTATGTTCACATGAAGACAATACACACCCATCGGCATTAACGCTTTTAGATGAAGTTAATCTTGAGAAACTGCACTTTGCTGGTCGTCTTGATGTAGATACCACAGGTTTAGTGTTAATTACTGATGATGGTCAATGGTCACATAAGATCACTTCTCCAAAACGTAAGTGCCCAAAAACGTACCGAGTGTGGCTAGCTGAATCTATTGGTGCTGATTACGCCGATAAATTAGCGGAAGGTATTCAACTTAAGAGCGAAACTGGTTTAACGATGCCAGCAGTAATGGAAATTGTTAATGAAGACGAAAATGAGCTTCTATTAACGATTCAAGAAGGCAAATATCACCAAGTGAAACGTATGTTTGCAGCGCTTGGCAATAAAGTTGATGGCTTACACCGTTCTCAAATTGGCGGTTTAGGTTTAGATTATTCACTAGAGCCTGGTGAATATCGTTACCTGACTGAAGAAGAAGTTGAAGCCGTATTCGCATAGCTTCTAGCTGCTTTATAAAGGAAAACGGTATGATCTCGGTCATGCCGTTTTTTTATAATATCAACCTGTATAAATATTTGAGTATCCTTGCGTAAATAAGTGCAAAGTTCTAACAATTGATAAGCAGACAAACGTTTGTCGTGTTAAAATTTCAAACTCCTTTTGCTCTTTCTTTTTGTAGGTTCAGTTATGTCCACAAGCTCTAGCGCTTCTCCTGAGGTACCCACACTCAATTTATTACTTATTGTTATTTTGGGTGCTATTGCGGCATTAACTCCACTTGCAATTGACATGTATTTGCCAGCAATGCCAAGTATTGCGGCTGACTTAGGTGTATCTGCCGGGTCGGTTCAAATGACATTAACGGCTTATACTGCCGGTTTTGCTATTGCTCAACTTATTCATGGCCCGCTTGCTGACAGTTATGGTCGTCGACCTGTTTTAATCATAGGGACTATTTTATTTGCCGTGTGTGCGGTGATTGGTGCTCTGGTTGATAGTATCGAGTCTTTAATGTATATCCGAGTATTGCAAGGCGTAGCTGGGGCGGCGTCATCAGTGGTTATTCAGGCCATTGTTCGTGATATGTTTGATAAAGAAGATTTTGCGAGAACCATGGCGTTTATTACTTTGGTAATGACGGTTGCGCCATTAGCGGCTCCTATGATTGGTGGGCATTTGGCGGTGTGGTTTGGTTGGCGCTCTATCTTTTGGTTATTGGCTGTTTTTTCGGTATTAATCATTTTTGCTATTCTTTGGAAAATTCCAGAAACGTTAAAAGAAGAGAATCGCGAACCGTTCAAATTAAGCTCTTCTTTACGAAATTATTTATCGTTATTTAAGAACCCGGTATCACTTGGGCTGATCTTCTCCGGCGCATTTTCATTCTCTTGCATGTTTGCATTTTTAACCGCTGGCTCATTTGTTTATATTGATATTTATGGAGTGAGTGTTCAGAACTTTGGTTACTTATTTGGTTTAAATATTGTTTTTCTAATTATTATGACGACACTAAATGGCCGCATCGTAAAACGAGCGGGCTCTCATAATATGTTAAAGTTGGGGCTGTCGATCCAGTTGTTCGCTGGCCTACTGATGATGATTGGTCAGTGGTTAGGTTGGGGGTTATGGGGAACAGTTATCCCAGTGGTCTTGTCGGTTGGGTGTATTTCTACTATTGGTAGTAATAGTATGGCGTTATTATTAAGTCATTACCCTAAAATGGCAGGGACAGCGTCTTCTCTAGCTGGTACATTACGTTTCGGTACTGGCTCATTAGTCGGGGTTGGTATTGCAATGCTGCCGTCAGATTCGGCATGGCCTATGGTAGGCGCAATGACGGCGTGTTCTATTTTATCTTTTGGTTGTTATTTTGTTTTTGGGCGAAAAGCGTAAATGAGTGAAAAAAAATCAGTGCAGTATTATCAAGAAATTCAGCGTGTAATCAATGCAGCATTAGGTGATTTACAAGAGTCAAAAGACAGTGGTCGTTTGCCTAAAAACCCTGTCAGTGCGAACCATTTTTTAATTCGCTGGGTAACCACAGCGATTAAGTCACAGCGTTTTGCTCATTGCGTAGCCGGTGATCTAAAAACATGGCAAAAAGAAGGGCGCACAAAAGGAACGGGTACTGAGTTGCCGACTCGTTTTGAGCATTACTCGCGTTTATATGGTGAGTTAGCGCCTGTTGAAAACACAAAGCCTATTACAAAAGAAGCGATTTTAGCGTGGGGTGAGTTTTTAGAAGAGGAGAAAGAGTGGTGTGTAACAACAGAATACGAAGTGCTGCCAAAAGCGTCTTTATTTTCTGATGGTGATCACTCACTAATTATCTGCTCTACACAGCTTGAATCGTGCTTTGACGGTGAAGATGATTCTGCCGAGTTAGTGAAACCATTAACCTGTTATGTTCGCGGTAATCACCATGAGTTTATTGAATCTGCTTATGAGCATGGTTTGATGGTTCACAAGCGTTCTGATTATAAGTCGAAAGTGAAATATCATGGTGAGTACCTGATTTACCCTCGTAATCACAGCTTACAATTAGCAGAAACGCCATTTTCATTTAATGTGAAGAAATAGCGTTTCTCTTTTATTTATCATAGTTAAAAGCGCAGATTATCTGCGCTTTTTTTATACCTACAGTATCGATACTTTCTTATTCTTTTAGTTCTTCGACTTCTGCTTTTTTACAAATAGCTTTCACCATGCCTTTAAAAATAAACAAATGCGCAGGGAACATAGCGAACCAATACATTAATCCCCAAAAGCCTTTCGGGTGCCACCATGCACGGACATCTAACTGGCGATGATTATCATCTATATCTTTGATTGAAAACTCTAATCGCCCTAGCCCTGGGGCTGTCATACCAAACAGTAATGATAAGAACTTATTCTCTTCGCAACGAATCACTTTCCATGAATCAATATAATCGCCTAGTTGTACTTTTCCTGATTCAGGTCTTCTTCTTATTGGGAATGAACCACCAAGTAAAGGATCTAACCATTCTCTGGTTCGCCATAATGCGTTTGCGAAGAAATAGCCTTCTTTACTGCCTAAACGTTCAATTACGGTCCATAATTGTTGAGCTGAGGCGGTGGTTGTAAAGTTTGCCCCTGCTTGTTTTGGATAGTAGCCATAATCTGATTTCCAACGCTTTAATGCACTTGGGTCAAAGCCCCAAATCTCTGTTTTTATTGTTTCGTCATTGGTTTCTTGGGCCTTATTTATGGCATCAGACAATGAGAGTAATGATTGTGGGAATGTACGTTCTATCTTTGAGTTATCCGCAATTAAATCATGGTCAATTCCTGCTAATAGTGCTCGGCCTAAATCTGACGGGACAGAAGTGACAATACCAAGCCATAAACCAGCAAAAGAAGGGGAAATAAACCGCGTTGGAATGATTTTTATAGATCGATGATTACGTTTGGCAATGAGATGGAATAGATCTTGGTAGGTCACCGTTTCAGGGCCGCCGGCTTCGAAGGTGATGGAGTCGGTTAGCGGATAATTAATACATTTAATTAAATAATAGTTTAGATTTTCTATCGCAATCGGGTTTGCTTGTGAGTTAATCCAAACCGGACAGATTAATATAGGGAAATGGTTAACAAAATCAGTCATGATTTCAAAAGCGGCAGAGCCCGTACCAATGATGATTCCTGAATTGATTTCTATGGTAGGGATACCTGTTGAACGCAGTAATTCACCCGTTTTCTTACGTGCAAGTAAATGTTGAGATTGATAGCCTTCTGGCTGTAAGGCACTTAAATAAATGATTTTAGATAGGGATGATTGTTCTGCTGCGATTTTAAAGTTTTCAGCAAGGGAGACTTCATAATCAATAAAGTCGTGTCCGTGGGACATGCCGTGAACCAAAAAGTACGCAATGTCACAGTGTTCTATTATAGGAAGAATAGAATCAGCGTCTTCTAAATCAAGGTAATGACATTGTAAGTTTGGATGGCTAACAACCCTATCGAGTAGATAATCTATATTACGAGCACAAGCAATGACGTTATGTCCTTGTTGTAATAGTTGTGGGATTAATTGTGATCCCACATAGCCAGAGGCACCAACGATTAAGATTGTCTTTTTTTTATTCAAGATTATTCCTTTATCTTGTGAATATAAATATTAATTACATTTTGATTCTAGTACAATTTGTAGGCATATACCTAATGGATCTTATGTAGTGCAAATGGTTAATTTGTTGTTTATTTGAGGTTCTTCATGTCTGTTTTTCTTTCTAATGTCATTGGTCACACTCGTGGCGAGTTTCTTAAGCGATTATTGATGATCGCCATTCCTATTGCCTTGCAAAATATTATGTTTTCAAGCCGTGGCTTAGTGGATGTACTTATGCTTGGTCAGCTCGGTGAAGCTGATATTGCTGCGGTTGGTGTGGCGAGCCGTGCAACATTTGTGACGACGATTATGTTGGTTGGTGTAACAACTGGCGGCGCACTATTAACCGCGCAATATTGGGGTGCACAAAATAAAGAGGGGGTACGCCAAAGTACCGCGCTCACTTGGATGGTGAGTATGGCAATGGCGACCATTCCTGTAGCACTGTTCTTTTTAATTCCAGAACAAATTATGTCATTGGCCACTGACTCTCAAGAAGTCATTGATTTGGGCGCTGATTACCTCTTTATTACCGCACTTACTATGTATGTAGTTTCTTGTGGCAGTAGTATGGCGGTTGGCTTACGCTCTATTCATCAACCGGGTGTTAGTACCTTTTTTAGTGGTATTGGTATTGTCGTCAATGTGTTTTTTAACTGGGTGCTAATCTTCGGTAATTTAGGTGCACCAGCGATGGGTATTAAGGGGGCTGCATTAGCAACCTTGATCAGTGGTATTATTGAAATTGTCTTTTTATATGGCTACCTTTACAGTCGTTCGCACTTATTAAGCTTTGGTATTGAAGAGGTTAAAGCGGTATTAAATTGGCCAAAAATTTCTAAGTTTCTTTCTTTATCTTTGCCTACGACGTTTAACTTTTTAGTTTGGTCTGCGGGGATATTTACCTATCACGCCATCATGGGGCAATCAGGCGTTCAAGGCTTAGCGGCGCTGTCGGTGATTTCTCCTATTGAATCTATTGCGCTTAGCTTTTTGATTGGTGCAGCAGGGGCAGCTTCGGTGTTGATTGGTAATCAGCTTGGCGCTAAAAAATATGAAGCGGTGTATTACCAAAGCTGGGGAGTACTGGGCTTGAGCGTTGCAACGAGCATGGTGATTGCGCTTTTTGTTATGGTATTCCAGCATCAAATTCTAGATATGTTTCCGGCATTAACTAATGAGACTCGTGCTATCGCTGAGAAGTTTATGGCGATCCTTGCCATTATTATTGTGATCCGAAGTGTGCCATTAACGGCAATTGTTGGTGTGCTGCGTGCTGGTGGAGACGTTAAGTATTGTCTGTACCAAGATATTATCTCTCAGTGGTTTATAGGTATCCCAATTGCTGCCGTTGGTGCATTAGTCTTAGGTTTACCTCCTGAGTATGTTTATGCCCTGTTTGTGGTGGAAGAAATAGTTAAATGGTTTGGTTCAATTTATCGAATGAAATCTAAAAAATGGATTAAAAATCTGGTAGATGCGTAGGAAAAGTTCGCTTTTTGATTGGTATTATTCATAGGAGTGCCCTGTGACTATAAAAAGCTTTATGAAAGCAGGGTTATAGTGTAGATTCTGTTGCCGACATCACAAAAAGCGTTGAGGGAACACATGTTAAAACTGACAAACTTGAATAAGGGATATTTGGATGGTGGCGAGTTTCATCCAATCCTTCAAGGGGCAGAATTAACAATAGAACAAGGCGCTCAAATTGCATTAATGGGTGAAAGTGGCTCCGGAAAAAGTACACTTTTAAATCTTATTGCAGGATTAGACAGTGTAGATAGCGGTGAAATTGATATCGCTGGTTTTGCTATGCACTCTCCAAAACAAGGCACTCGTACTTCTTATCGTCGTAATAATATAGGCCTTGTGTTTCAACAGTTTAATCTTCTTCCTACATTGACCATTGCTGATAACATTCGTTTTTGCCGTCAATTAAAAGGCTTACGAGATGATGATGCGTTATGGCGTCAAATTATTTCTGCTCTCGATCTTATGCCATTATTGGGCCGTTACCCTGAGGAAGTATCAGGAGGGCAGCAACAACGTGCAGCGATAGCTCGTGCCTTATACATGGAACCTAAGTTGTTGTTGGCTGATGAACCGACAGGCAGTTTAGATGAAAAAAACGCAGAAGCAGTCATGCGTTTATTAACTCGCTTATCTCGAGATCTACATTGTACTTTATTGTTGGTGACCCACAGTGAGAAAGTCGCTAATCACATGGATGGATTGGTAAAACTTCAAGGAGGCTTACTGAATGTTATTGCCGGTAGCTAAAGCGCTTCTTGGACACTACCGTCGACACCCATTACAAATTTTTTTAGTATGGCTGGGCTTAACTCTAGGTGTCTCGCTTTTGGTTGGTGTGTTAGCAATTAATCACCATGCTAAAATCAGTTATAACGAAGGGGAGAAATTATTTTCAAACCCTTTCCCCAATCGTATTCGTGCCATTCAAGACAATACAGTTATTCCTCAGGCGTTTTATATTAACTTACGTCGAGCAGGTTATACCCAGTGTATGCCTGTGCAAACACAGCATTTAGAAACTAAAGACGATATTAATATTTCGGTTGTTGGAATTGACCCAATAGCACTGATGCAGATATCTGGGAGTAATCTCGCCAAAACCGATGATATGCTTTCATTAATGCGTCCTCCATTCCCTGTGTTGATTAGTCAGCCTTTAGCGTCCTATTTTAGTTTGGGTGATGGCGACTACATCGAATTGCAAAATCAATCTAATATTGGCCCTGTTATTATTGATAAAGCGCAGCGCTTGTCGGGATCTCGAATTTTTTCTGATATTGCTTTGACTAAAATGCTAGGTCATAAAACAGGTTTTGATATTTTGCTTTGTGGCGAGATGTCAGATAAGAAAAAAGAACGTTTAGAAAGAATGCTGCCAAGAGGATTGCAGCTTGAAACACATAAAGAGTCTGGATTAACCGCGTTAACTAATGCATTTCATACCAACTTATTGGCAATGGGTATGCTCTCTTTTGTGGTTGGACTATTTATTTTTTATCAAGCGATGTCGCTTTCTTTTATTCAGCGTCAACCATTAGTTGGAACATTACGACAAATTGGGGTATCAACCAAAGAGTTAATTATTGCCATGAGTCTTGAAGTTTTCTTATGGGTTATTATTGGTTGGGTAAGTGGTAATTTCTTTGGCTTGGTATTGGCAAATGAATTGATGCCTACCGTTTCTAATAGTTTGTACTCTTTGTATAACGCAGATGTAGACCTACTTATTACTTGGAGTTGGAACTGGAGTTATCAGAGCTTATGGATGGCCATTCTTGGCTGTGTATTAGCGTGTGGTTGGCCACTGTATCGATTATTAAGTATTGAGCCAATTCGACTGACTGCTCGCTTATCATTGGCGAGATTTGCAGGTAAAGAGTTTGAGGTTCAAGCCATTATTGCGGGTGTATTTTGTGTTGCGGCTTATTTGATCAAGCTATTGCCTCACAGCCATGAAAATGGATTTATGTTGATCGGATTTTTAATGATCAGCGTTGGCTTATTAACACCATATATTATTTGGAAGTTTTTTGACTGGTTATCTTATCGACTGCCTTCTGCAAAAGCGCGTTGGTTCTTTTCTGATTCGGCGGCGAGTTTAAGCTACCGTGGCGTCGCTGCAATGGCCTTTATGTTGGCATTAGCATCAAATATAGGTGTAGAGACCATGGTGGGTAGTTTTAGGGCTACAACCAATAATTGGCTTGAGCAACGTCTTGCTGCAGATATTTATATAGAGCCGAGTAAAGTATCTGCCAACCGTATTAGTCATTGGTTAGAAAAGCAACCGGAAGTTGAGTCCGTATGGAGGCAATGGAAAATTGATTACCAAACCGAATATGGAAACTTGGAAATCTTAAGTTCTGGACCTACTCTTGGTGAGAAAAACGCACTAACAATGAAGGTTGCTATCCCTGAGTTTTGGTATTCTCTTCACCACAGTCGCAGTTTGCTTATCAGTGAATCGATGGCATTAAAATGGGATATGAAGCCGGGGGATTACTTAGATCTTCCAGCTCCTATGGGAGATAACTGGCAAATATCTGGGGTTTATTATGATTATGGTAACCCGTATAACCAATTATTACTTTCTCACAGTGCTTGGTTAAAAGTATTTGGTGGGCAAGGTAAGACAGGGATTGGTGTTGTGTTAAACGACACTGAGAAACGAACAGAATTGATTGGTCGAGTGTTAAAACAATTCAGATTACCCGTTGAGCAAGTTAATGATAATAATAATATCCAAGTGAAGGCGATGAAGGTCTTTGATCGTACTTTTATTGTGACAGGAACACTTGGCAATTTAACGTTAATTATTGCTGTTTTTGGTCTGTTTTTTGCGACCTTAGTCGGTGAGGTTTCACGTCAGCGGCAGACGGCATTATTACGCTGCTTAGGCCTATCGGGGAAAGAGCTGGTTTTATTAGGAGGTTTGCAACTTCTTACTATTGGGTTGTTTACTATTTTAATAGCGCTCCCTCTTGGTATTATTCTTTCTCAATTGCTTATTGATATCGTGATGAAATATGCGTTTGGTTGGACAATGCAAATCAATTATTTTCCAATGGAATATCTAATGACATTTTCATGGACATTATTGGCATTAACGGTTGCAGGAGCTGCAACGGTTTGGAGAGTAACAAGACGGCAGGCTATTATCTCATTAAGGGAATCGTTGTGATGAAACAGAAGGATGTTAAGAAAGTCAGCCTCACAATATCGCTCTTAATTTGTGTGTGTATTTTGGCGTTTTCTCTTGCTTATTATATCAATTGGAAAGATGTTGATACTGAAGGTGATAACGAGATAAATTCGCTACTTTCTCCATCTAATCACGCGTTTTTTGATCCAGTACTACCTGGTTCTCCTTTATTTTTTCCTAAAGACTTTGGTGAGCATACTTCATTTCAACATGAAAAATGGGTGATGACAGTAAATGCGGTTGATCAAGAAGGCAATAGTCTAGGTATTCAATGGACGATGTTCCGTGTATCCAATGATGATCGAGAAACCAAAGGTTGGTTAGATCCTCGTCTATATGTAGCAAAGGTAATTATAACCACTAAAAATGGTAAATGGGTCGATGAACGCTTAGCGAGAGGGGGAATTGGTCAGGCGGGTCTTTCACAAAGCCCATATCGAATATGGATTGATAATTGGCATTGGCGCAGTTTAGGACAAGGTCCATTCCCAGGACTCTTATCGGCTGAATCTGGTGACTTTTCATTAAAACTTTCTGTTAATGCTAATGATAAACCAATCCCATTAGGCAATGATGGATACTCAAAGAAACACGACTTAATTCCAGTTGCATCACATGAATACATATTTCCCTTTGTAAACGTACGTGGAAACATTACTTTAGATAACAAGGCTTATACCATTTCTGGTAAGGCTATTTTAGAGCATGAATGGGCAAGTGGTTTTCTAGATGAGGATCAGCAAGGTTGGGATTGGTTTATTATAAACCTCACTCAAGAGAGCAAACTGCTTGTAGCGCAATATCGTCATAAAGAACAAGCACCTTATCTCTATGGTGCATTACTTTACAAAAATGGTGATTATGTTTTGTTGAGTGGTAATGACGTTACTTTGCAAACATTACCAGCACGTAAGCTTAAGAACGGTCGTAAATTACCCCTTCAGTGGGTCATTAATATTCCTGAATACGGGCTTAATTTAACAACCCAAGTGATGAGGAATGAGCAATGGCTTGATACGCTTATTCCATACTGGCAAGGCCCAATAACAACAACTGGTTCACATCAAGTTACAGGATTTATGCAATTAACAGGATACTAATTGTAAAAAAAGATATTCGTTGCGAATAAAACATAGTATAACAGCTAACATATCGGTTTTTCCGATGTTTTATCTCTGAAGAAGCGATTATTCTTGATCTAGAACAACGGGTAGACTTTTCTCTTCGTTTTTCAAAAACTAATTTTTATAAGTTAAAGGACATCTTATGAGTGATGTTATTAAGAATTTTTTCAAACTAGAATCTGCCGGCGGGATTCTATTAGTCATTGCTGCAGCGATTGCGATGATGGTTGCTAACTCTTCTTTGGCGCCAATGTACGATACGTTTTTACATTCTTACGTTGGTGGTATGTCGGTTTCACATTGGATTAATGATGGCTTAATGGCTGTTTTCTTTCTTTTGATTGGCTTAGAAGTAAAGCGTGAGTTACTTGAAGGTGCGTTAAAGTCAAAAGAAACTGCGATATTCCCAGCGATTGCCGCTGTCGGTGGCATGCTTGCGCCTGCGCTTGTTTATGTTGCTTTTAATATCGGTGATCCTGAAGCTTTATCTGGTTGGGCTATTCCTGCTGCAACGGATATTGCTTTTGCTTTAGGTATTATGGCACTGCTTGGTAACCGTGTTCCTGTGAGCTTAAAAGTATTCTTACTTGCTCTTGCGATCATCGATGACCTTGGTGTTGTTGTTATTATTGCTTTCTTCTACACGAGTGATCTTTCAGTACTTGCATTGGTTATCGGTTTTGTTATGACAGGGGTCCTGTTCTTACTTAATGCGAAACACGTGTCTAAGATTCGTTGGTACTTATTGGTTGGTTTTATCCTATGGGTAAGCGTACTTCAATCAGGTGTTCATGCGACGTTAGCGGGTGTGGTACTTGGTTTTGCTATCCCACTGAAGGGTAACAAAGGTGAGCGATCTCCACTGAAACACATGGAACATGCTCTTCATCCTTATGTGGCGTTCTTGATTTTGCCAATATTTGCTTTTGCCAATGCTGGTATTTCATTAGAAGGAGTGTCACTCGACAGCTTAAGCACAACGTTACCATTGGGTGTTGCATTCGGTCTGCTTATTGGTAAGCCGCTTGGTATCTTTAGCTTCAGTTATATTGCGGTTAAATCAGGTGTAGCGAAACTACCAACGGGTGTGAATATGATACATATCTTCGCAGTATCGGTGTTATGTGGTATTGGTTTTACAATGTCAATCTTCATCTCATCACTTGCATTTGGTAACGCATACCCTGAATTTGATAAGTTAGCGCGTCTAGGTATCTTAATGGGCTCTACTTTAGCAGCAGTGATTGGTTATATTTTGTTAAGTATTTCACTGCCTAAAAAAGCCAAAGCATAGAGCAAACTAAGCTTTTAAAATAAAAACACCTCGCATTATGCGGGGTGTTTTTTTATCTAGAATGTAATACCAATCGTAGTAAATAACTGAACATCCTAGCTAGTTAAAACGCTCGATAACTGCGTTGGGATTTTTGATTGTAGAATAACTACTTATCGAAACTATCTATTGAAAAGTGCCGCCTTGTTCTCAAGCCTTTTTCCTTCGCTATTTCTGGTCACTTACTTATTGTGATTGGTATAAACAAAAAAAAGCCCAAACAAAAAAATGAATGGGCAAAAAGGAATATAAGGAATTATGAAAAAACTATAGTTGATAAGATAAAATTTGGCGGCCTGCTAAATTTCGGTTGTTTATTATCAACGGGTACTAATTGAGACTTACGATAATTTATTTAGTTCAAAAAAAATTCGTTTTTTTCATTTATTTTTTGAATAGCGAGATTTTAATCTTTCTAATAAAGAAAAACCCACTATCGATAAGCGCCAAAATGGCAGATAGTGGGTTACTTGAATTAATCAAGAAAAAGCAGTGGAATTATGAACATAAATTCAGACTCTAGCTTGCTGAGAAAGTTCAAAATAAAATTCAAATAGAGAAAAAAAGTGAAGATACTTCCATTTTTTTTCTCTAAAACTGGCGACACACCTCCAACCACTCACTATTTTGACAAAAATTTTCATAAATCGGATGCGAACTGGAGAAGAACCTTTTATCCTAGAAGGTAATTATTAAAAGGAAAGTTGAACATGATCATCAAACCTAGAATTCGTGGATTCATTTGTACAACCACTCACCCAATTGGTTGTGAGCAAAACGTGAAAGAACAAATTGCCCTGACTAAAGCGCAAGGCCCAATTGCTAACGCACCTAAACGTGTTTTAGTTGTTGGCTCTTCAAGTGGCTATGGTCTTTCTTCTCGTATTACAGCTGCTTTTGGTGGTGGTGCATCAACAATTGGTGTTTTCTTTGAGAAAGCAGGCACTGAGAAGAAACCAGGCACTGCAGGTTGGTACAACTCAGCGGCATTTGATAAGTTTGCTAAAGAAGAAGGCCTATACTCTAAGAGTTTAAATGGCGATGCGTTCTCTAACGAAGCAAAACAGAAAACAATCGACTTAATTAAAGAAGATTTGGGCCAGATTGATATGGTGGTTTATTCTCTGGCTTCTCCAGTGCGTAAAATGCCAGAAACAGGTGAAGTTATTCGTTCTTCACTAAAACCTATTGGTGAGACGTACACAGCGACGGCTGTTGACACTAATAAAGATGCGATCATTGAAGCATCAGTTGAGCCTGCTACAGAGCAAGAAATCCAAGACACAGTTACCGTAATGGGTGGCGAGGATTGGGAACTGTGGATGAGCGCATTATCTGAAGCAGGTGTTTTAGCTGATGGTTGTAAAACAGTTGCATACAGCTACATCGGTACTGAGTTAACGTGGCCTATCTACTGGGACGGCGCGCTAGGTAAAGCGAAGATGGATTTAGATCGTGCAGCGGCAGCGCTAAACGAGAAACTTTCAGCGACAGGTGGCACGGCAAACGTTGCTGTTCTTAAGTCAGTAGTGACTCAAGCAAGTTCTGCGATCCCTGTAATGCCTCTTTATATCGCAATGGTATTTAAGAAGATGCGTGAAGAAGGCGTACATGAAGGTTGCCAAGAGCAAATTTTACGTATGTTTAGCCAACGTTTATACAAAGAAGATGGTTCTGTTCCAGAAGTGGATGATCAAAACCGTCTACGTTTGGATGACTGGGAGCTTCGTGAAGACATTCAAAAACACTGTCGCGAGCTATGGCCTCAAGTAACGACTGAGAACCTAAAAGACTTAACAGACTACGTTGAGTATAAAGAAGAGTTCTTAAAACTGTTCGGCTTTGGTGTTGAAGGTGTTGATTACGACGCTGACGTAAACCCAATGGTTGAGTTTGATGTTGCTGATATCTAATTTCTAAATAATTAGTAAATAGTAGACAAAATAAAACCCAGAATGAGCGTTCATTCTGGGTTTTTTTATTGCTTAATGGTATTTATTTAGAGTTATTCTTACATATTAGCATTATGCTAGCAGTATCATGATGGTACCTGCTACGGTCATCAGAATATTCGCAATGGCATAAGTACCCGCATAGCCTAGTGCTGGGATGGTACTGCGAGCGTGTTCGTTAACAACATCCATTGCTGGTCCACACGTACGCGCCCCTATGATGGCACCAATTAATAATGCGCGGTTCATGTTCAGGATATAAGCCCCAACAAGATACGCAAGAATTACGGGAATAACACTAACTATTAATGCCGCGGCTAATACTTTAAGACCATCTTCTGAGAAGTATTCAATAATATTGCCACCGGCACTAAGTCCAATACCCACCATGAAAACAAGCAAACCAAGGTTTTTGGTCATGTTTAGTGCCCCTTGAGGTACATAACCAAAGGTAGGGTGGTTTGCTCGTAAGAAGCCTAAAGTGATCCCTGAGATCAATAAGCCAACCGCATTACCTAAACCAAAAGTCACTTGACCAAAGCTCATTGTGATCATACCAAACATGATCCCAAGTATAAAAAAGCTACAGAACGCTAGCAGATCTGATACCTGACTATGGATGGAGATAAAGCCAATTTTGTCTGCGATATGGTGAACTTTACTTTTCTCACCACTTACCTGAAGGATGTCTCCTTTTGCGAGTACGATATCATGCTCAATTGGCATTTCAATTTGCGCTCGAACAACTCGGTTTAGGAAGCAACCGTATTCAGATAAATTTAATTCAGATAGGCGCTTGCCAGCAATATTGTCATTTTTTACCACGATCTCTTCTTCAGCAATACGCAAATCTAATAGGTTGCGATCAAATACTTCTTTGCCGTTTCTGAAACTAGGATCAAGACGAGCATGACTGTCTGGATAACCAACAAGAGCGATTTCGTCACTTTGTTGCAAGATATAATCGCCATCTGGGTTCGCAAGAATACCATTACGACGAATACGTTCAATGTGACAACCAGTCTGGCGATGGATGCCTAGCTCACGTAAGTTTTTACCATCTGTCCAGTCGATGAGTTCTTGGCCAACACGGTAAGCTCGAATAATAGGGAGATAAACTTTTCGTTGGCCAGCGCTGCCTATTCCTCGTTCTTGAGCAATTTGCATTGCGCTGTCTTGCAGGTTTTGTTTTTGCAATTGAGGCAGTAAACGAGCCAATAAAATTAAGCTAGTTAAGCCAATTAAATAAGAAAAGGCATAACCAACACTTAGGTTATCAATTACTTTACTGAACTCTACGCCTTCAGGAAGCGAGGCTAAACCAGAATTCAAAGCATCTTTAGCACCCACTAATACTGGGGTTGCTGTAAGCGCTCCTGCCATCATACCTGTTGAAAGACCGTAATCCAGTTCGAAGTAATGACCGGTTAAAAAACTGAGCCCGACAGCAGAGGTTAATACAACCAATACTAATAATAGGTAGTGTTTACCATCACGCAGGAAGATACCAAAGAAGTTTGGTCCTGCTTCAATACCTACGCAAAAAATAAATAGCATGAACCCGATATTGAGAGAGTCTGCACTAAAAGTATAGCCAAGACTTCCCATAAAGAGGGCGGTGATAAGAACACCAATAGAACTGCCTAATTGAAAGCTACCGATTTTAACTTTAGCGATAAATAAGCCGAGTGCGAGAACAACGAATAAAAGTAAGATATCGTTTTGCGATAACAAGGTCGCAACATCAATGTTCACTGTATTTTGCCTGAAATATTGAAGAAGAAAGTGTGATGCAAGTCTAACTTAAAAATGGCGAATGTATAACCATATTTATAAAGAAAATGAAAAAAAAATCACCGCTAAAGAGCGGTGATTCAAAGTTCATTAGTCTAGGTTATTTATTAATCAAATAGACCTAGTTTTTCTTTTGCATATGCTTCAAATTCAGTACAGCCACCAATGTGCTCTTGGTCGATAAAAATTTGTGGAACCGTATCTACTGGTTTGCCTACTGTCTTTTCTAAATCTGCTTTAGAAATACCTTCAGCGTGAATATCAACATAGCGATAGTTAAAATCGTCACGTTTTTCTTTTAGTGTATCAGCATGCTCTTTTGCACGAACACAGAATGGACAACCAGGACGACCAAAAATAACAACAAACATAGTATTAACTCCAAAAAAATTAGTAACGTATGCGTAATACTCGCAATCAATAAGTACACTATGCCTGTTGATTTAAACAAAGTAAAGACGGTTTTACCTCTTTGATTGATAGGGGTTATCTATTGATCTTGATGTTTTTGTATACGGAAAGGCGATTAAAATTAATTAGATTTATAAAAAAAGAACCGACAATAGAGTCAGTTCTTACAATAAAACTAGAGGTTGAAAATAAGACTAGTGTGAAATGTTGTCTTTCTCATAACGAGAATCTTTTAATGCTTCTTTAACTCGCTTTAAGTTATCTCTAAAACCAGCGCCGCGACGAAGGGTGAAGCCTGTCGCTAATACATCGATAACTGTCATTTGTACTACACGGCTCGCCATTGGCATGTATACATCCGTATCTTCGGGAACATCTAAGCAAATTGCCAGTGATGCCATTTTCTCAAGGGGAGAGTCTTTTGCTGTAATCGCAATAACTGTAGCACCATTAGATTTAGCTAGCTCTGCAATTTCGACCAAGCTTTTGGTGCGACCTGTGTGTGAGATAAGAACGACTACGTCATTTTCAGTACTGTTAATACAGCTCATGCGTTGCATTACAATATCGTCGAAACAGGTAATTGGAATATTGAAACGGAAGAATTTATTCATCGCATCATGAGCGACAGAAGCCGATGCACCAAGACCGAAGAAAGAGATTTTTTTTGCTTGAGTTAATAAATCAACAGCGCGATTTACTTGCATTGGATCTAGGCTGTTTTTTGCAACATCTAAACAAGCCATTGTTGATTCAAAAATCTTATGGGTATAGGCGTCAGGGCCATCGTTTTCTTCAACATTACGGTTTACGTAAGGTGTGCCATTCGCCAAGCTTTGAGCTAAATGCAGTTTAAAGTCAGGAAATCCTTTAGTGTCCAAGCGGCGACAAAAACGGTTAACGGTAGGCTCACTTACATCTGCCATTTTTGCTAATGTAGCAATGCTAGAGTGAATGGCGGTTTGCGGTGATGACATAATAACTTCAGCAACTTTGCGTTCTGATTTACTAAAGTTATCTAAATTATTCTGTATTTTTTCAATCGTATTCATAGTCGCTCTTCTTACATCCTGCCCTTGGTATAACCTTAGCCAGAATAGAGGGTATTCTGGTTAAGGTTATAACGCTGTTATCTATATTTAGTATATACGTTTGTATTGTTTGCCTCTAACAAATGACGAAGTTGAGTGTATTTTTATAACAATAGTATGACAGAACTCTAAAAAAACTTTCAATTTAGAAAGTCTATTTGAGTGAATAGATATCATTAATGTCAAATAATATGGTTTTCTGTGATTAAATTTCAAATTTGAAGGAAAATAATTACAAAAAAGGCGACTTTATATGGATAAAGTCGCCTTTGAATTTCAAGTGCTAATGTTAGTTAGCGCGGGATAGAATTGAGTTTGTTAAAGCAAGAAGCTGAGGCAACGAGATCTCACTACTGTTAGCGATTTCTCTTTGCTCAATAAGTACACTTTGTAAAATTTCTTTTGTGGTTAACGGGTTGGCAAGAACAACTCTAAACACAATCGTAGGGTTATATTGATAAGCCTCTGGAGTCAATCGTGTTCGAGAAACAAAAGATTTTCCGGTCTCGCGTTGCGTTTTTTGGATGTACTTTGTTAAATTATCCAAATGCTCATAGATGTCAGCTCTTTCTGTATCCTTAGCTAAGCGTAATGCTTGTTTCACTTTTAATGGGACATAACGATAAGTCAGTAAACAAAGCTCTGGCTCTGTTACGATCTCAAAATCGTCTTGTTGCTGAATCAACTCAGAGAAATATTTTGCTTTTTCTATACTTTGGTTAATTAATAGCTCGTAACCCGGACGGCTAATAACATTAAAGCAAGAGTATAATAGCATCGCCATTCCGCTACGGGAGCCTTCAAGTGTATGTCGCCCTAGATCTTTTGAGCCTTTTCGTAAGATGTACTCAGCATGATGTTGAATCGAAGACATGAGTTCTGGATCTTTAAAGATAACCATACCTGCCCCCATTGGAACATAAAGCTGTTTATGTGCATCAATAGTTACTGAATCCGCTAAATCAATACCATCTAATAGATGACGATAGGTATTTGACATTAATGTTGCACCACCCCAAGCGGCGTCAACGTGGAAATGACATGCCTCTTTTTGAGCAATTTTTGCAAGTTGGCGTAGTGGATCAATGGTGCCAGTTTCTGTGGTACCAGCAACACCAATAATCGCCAATGGTTTAATGTTTTTCTCTTTTGCGGCAGCAATTTTTAACTGTAAATCATCTAAACAAATACGATTGTTATTATCGGTTTTGACTGCAATAACTCCATCTTGACCAATACCTAAAACATCGGCTGCTTTCTTGAGTGAGTAATGGCCTCGTTCAGAAACGAAAATGGCAAGACCACTGCATTTGTAATGAGTCAGTGCAGCAAATAGGCCTTGTTTAGCAATACCTTCAAAATTACCATCTGGTTTAAATAGTCGGTTTCTTGCTACCCAGAGTGCGGTAATATTTGCAATGGTTCCACCAGAACAGAATGCCCCCAGAGAGTGATCTGCACTGTGCATCCAGTGTTGGTAAAATGCATCTTTCTCGCCATAAATAAGGCGATGTAAGATCCCTAGAACTTGACGCTCTAGCGGAGTAAATGCTTTTGATGTTTCAATTTTAACCAAATTTTGATTTAGAGCGATCATAATTTTAGACAACGGCATTAAGAAATAAGGCAATGCAGAGGTCATATGACCGATAAAACTTGGAGCAGAAGTATGAACAGATTGAGATACAAGGTTATCTAATAAGTGCTCGGTATGTTCAGAAACATAAGTAGGTATTTCTGGCATTGAAGAGTCAGTAAAATCTTTTTCGATTTCAGTTAGAGGCTTCTCTTCTGCAACTATATGTTCTCGTAAGAATTGATTCAGGTTTTGAGAGAGTTCTTGCTCAATTTTTCCAAGAGTCGAATCGGGCGCTTCCGGAACAGTAAAAATTCGCAGCATGCTTTCTAAATTGGCATCCGCTGTCTTGTTGTCTGTTACCATGGTATCTGTTCTATTCTGTTGGTGATTAAAAAAGCAAAGTTGCGTTCTCTTTGCCCATGACTAAGGGCACAATTTAGAACAAAATAAGAAAAATGTCTTGTCTAAATGTGCCACATGGACTTATGAGAGCATAAATTGTTATAAAACTAAGCGCTTTGTTGAATTAATAAACAAATTATTTGCAGCTAATATCGCTGATTTGGGTGATTGTTTTATTATAGGCTTTTAGCGGAGCATCAATTTCTTTTGGGTGGCTAAGAATGTCTGCAAAAGCAGAACGCAATTCGTAGTTTTGTTTATGTGGCGGTGCTTGGCGATCGTCAAAGGTAATTTTTGCTACTTTGCCTAATGCATCATCGTTCATGGAAAGTGACTTTATTTCTTTTTGGTTAAGTTGTAACCATGATTCGATAGATTGATTTGTTTTTACTTTTGAAGGCTCATTCTTTAAATAAAAGTCTACCGCTGCACGATTTAATTCAAAATGATGTTTACGGCCTTTTAGAAACCAGTCGCCAACACTTTCTAAATTTGGATCTTTTTTAACTGTAATAGCAATCAGCTCTTCATACCAAGTTAAAGAAGCATCAACATATTGGCTGTATTTGTCACTTAAACATTCAGTATTAGCTGCTTGAGCAGAGGTAGCTAGTAAAGCGAAAGGTAAAATGAGCGCGGCAAGTTTCATTACAAATCCTTAAGAATGAATCATTATTATTAATTTTGATTGTAGGGAGAGTGACATTAAAAGCAATTGAAACAACTCACAATGTGACGCTTCCCTACTATTTGTATATTATAGAGAAACAAAAAATAGCATTAAAAACGGAACCAATAGACTTAAAATAAAGCCACTCACTATCGCAATAGGAACACAGCGTATGCCTCCACAATTTTGAATTACAGGCAGAGTGAAGTCCATTGCTGTTGCTCCCGCATAACCAATTGAAGTGACTGGGTAGCGATGAATCAAGGTTGGAATCAACAATAGCGCTACTAATTCTCGCATTAACTCATTTAAGAAGGCAGCACCACCATAGACTGGCCCTAATGCATCACCCATTAAAATGCCTGCGAGAGAATACCATCCGAACCCTGATGCCATTGCTAAACCATGCTGCAAAGGAATGCCTAAAATAAGTGCAGCAATAAGCCCACCTATTAACGAGGTCGTTAGGATCACTGTGGCGATGATTATTCCGTGTTTATTTAACAAGATTTGACGAAGTGATAGACCGCTGTTTCGAAGTTGAATTCCAATCAAAAAAAGCAAGATAAGTAGAATTAATTCGCTGGCTTCTTCAACCCAAGATAAATCAACACCGCTGATTAAACCAAAGAGTAAACCAACCGCCACGGCGAGTAATAGCTTGGCTGATTCTAAGATCATTTTAAATAAAGGTAGGGTGTTTTTGTTCCCCTCTGAGTTGAGAGGAAAAAGTTTATCCATTATTGGTAATATGGCTAGGTTACATACACTAATACAGATAAAAAAGGCTGTTGTTATCGTTAATATTTGATTTAAGTTTTGTGCTAAATTATCAAGTGCAGCGAGGCTTAACCCCATAAGGGCAAGTATAATCGTTACTAAATGACTGGTAGCAGCATTAATATATTGAAGAGGTTGTTTTTTGTGTAATGGGATTAAATAACCAAAAAGCAGTGGTAAAAAAACAAATAACATTCCAGAAAGCATGATCTAAACCTCATCCATGAAGAAGCCTTGAGAATATCAAGGCTTTTTAACGACATCAATATAAGTTGGCTGTTTTGATGTAACTAAATTACAAACCACTACTTCTTAATGTTTCTTTGATTCTATCTTTAAATTGACTATCGGTTAGATTACTTAGTGTGTAGAGGGCTTCTGCGCCTTCTAATGTAATTTCAACGTCATGATCATCAATGGCGTCATCTTTGTTTCTAAACATCAAAAGATGGCTGGCAATACGAGCAATGTCTAAGTAATTAATAGGATAACTAGAGTCAGAAGATTTTTCGTCATTGGTTGCTACGGCTAAAAAGTCACCATCAAACTGCCAGTGATTGAGTACATGATAGCTGGTGTCATTACACTCTTTGTTAAAAATATAGACCGCTAATTCAAGATCTAGATAATTACCATTTTCAAGATATTCATAGTATTGATTAACAAGGCAAAATAAACCTATATCCGCAAGTAATCCGGTTAAAAGTGCTTTTTCTGGCTCAAGGTAATCAAGAGAGCCATCTTCAGACGCTTTTGTTATCTCTTCACATACCATGGTCATTACTGCCGCAAATTCACGAGAGCGAGCTGCACTTTTACGTAATAGAGAGTTACATTCTTTATTCAGATCACTTGAGTGCTTTAATTGTTCAATAGCTTGTGCAGTTACAATATCACGCACGCGAAAAATACCGAGACGTGAAACTGCCGTTAATACATCGGTACAAGTAATATTTCGTCGATTAAAGACCACAGAGTTTGCCATTCTAATAACAATAGCGGTGAGGCTCGGGTCTTCTAATAGAGTATCAGATACATCTTTAATTAATGTGCCTTCAAGGGTACATAGCTTTTGGATTTTAAGAACAACATCAGGGATTGGTGGTAATTGGATATCACCTGATGAAATGCGTTGAGATGCCATTTGGCTAAATTCAGTTCTTAAAGCTGCCAGTACCTTTTCTTTATCATGAGATAACCAAAAAAAGGATAGATGATTCATTGTTAATTCATATCTTTGAGTAATACCTGAATGATACAGGATTTTTATCGTTTCTAAAAAAAAACTCAATGAAATGAGATCATTTGCTAAGAAGTAGACATGAAGTAAAAACCAAAAGGGGTTTACTGTTATTACGAAAAGATAAATAAGTTACATAATATAACTAAAGTGAATGATTAATGTGAGCGCTGTCAATGAAACATCAGGCAATAATATGAGACTATAATGTGATATCGGCCTGAAAGAAAACTTACTTTGTTTCATAAATTAATGCTTCAATGTGTGACCGTAATAATAAAAAATACAGTAAACTCATGGCTTATAAGAAAAATAATAGATAAATTGCAGTTGTATGTTTAATATCCACTTGCTTGGTGTCAAATTTATGACAGGGACGGGGGTCGCTAAGTTTAAGATCAAGGAGATCGAAATGAACCATTTAGAGGAACGCTTTTTTAACTTTGTAAAAAAACTAGGTCGATTCAATAAACGCTCAATGTTCGGTGGTGTTGGCTTATTCACTGATGATGCTATGTTTTCACTTGTCACAGAAGGACGTTTGTATGTTCGTGGTGGTGGGGATGTCGATAACAAATTTGAGAAGCTAGGTTGTGAACGTTTTAAGCATGTAAAGAAAACCACTATTGCGACTGTTAATTATTTTGATGTTAGTGACCTATTTGAGAAGAACTCTGCTTTGTTGATGGAGATTATTCAAGAAACTATGGAAAATTCACGACTTGAACGAGAGTTTAAGAAGTCAAAAGAAAATCGTCGTTTACGTGATCTGCCTAATATGCAATTAACGCTAGAAAGAATGGTAAAAAAAGCGGGTGTTCCTGATGTAAGCTCATTTTTTGAAATCGGTGCTGTTGATGTATTTAAAAAAGTAAATACAACTTATGGCGGTGACGTAGATGTAAAATTATTATGGAAATTTGCAGGTGCAGAATCAGGGGTGCACTGGACGTTACTTCAAGAACCAATGAAAAAAGCATTATTACAGCAGGTTTAATGTTCGTTTGGGAAGTTGTTAGATTAGATAGTTTAGTTAGAGTTATAGTCTGCTATATAAAAAATCCTCGTTATCCATTCAGTATGAAGGCATAACGAGGTTTTTTTACACTTTAAATTTACGAGCTAATACCATGTCTGGATAAGTAGTTCTTCAAATACTTATGTAGATTGATATACTATAAACTAGTATTTAAAGCGTGCAGTTAGCATTACTTGGTCGCCATAAATACCGTTAAAACGACCTTCAGCACCAATTGAAAATAGTTCTGTTGAGTGGAAACGACCGTATACTGAAAACAGCGTATCATCGTTATCATCAATTGATAAGTAACCTACTTTACCACCCACTTCTAGTTGAGGACCTAACCATTGGCGTACGCCTAAGTTAAGTTCCATGCCTGTGTCATTTTTGTAGTGTTTGTTATCATCAACAACGCGAAGTAGCATTTCACCAGTAATATCAGCCCAGTTATTTACAGGAGCGTGAAAACCAAGGCCAGTTGCTAAATCGTAATCGCCATCTAATTCAGAATCGATTGAAACAATCGCGTGTGCATTAGGGTGAATTGATTTACTAAAACCAGCACCGAATGTTGATGGGCTAAATCCAATGCGAGCTTCAACATAATCGTAACTGAAGTTACTCATGATTGCATTGTTTGGATCATTATCTGCTGCCATAGATGTTGCTGAAATGAACATTAGGCTTGAAGCTAAAAGTGTCTTACGGATCATGATGTTTGAAACCTATCAAATTAGTGCTGTAACCAAAAAATTATCCTAAATACTAACAGAAATGACTATTTTTGCTAGATAGGAATATACAAAAATTTGGAGTTACTGCAAGAGTCAAAAAATTAACGTAGTGCTTATTAATTTATAATTAAGCAAAATATACGCCAGGTTTATATTTGCAAGCTTCTATTTGTTTTATTAAATAGAACTGTATTGCGCTCTATGAGTTAGGTAAACTGATTGAAATGGATAAAACTTGGATAACAATATGAATGAATTAAAAAAATACGCTGCGATTGGCGGTGCTGTAGCTCTTGTTACTTGCTGGCCATTTGCGACAGGGAAGATTGGAGAGGCGATTTTTAAAGATGGTATTGCTTCGTATCATAATGCGATTATTGAGGTTGAATCTGTATCTTATGATAGAGGCTACCTTAGTTCTCAAGCACAAAGCCGTATTCATGTTATTGATCAAGGTTTAAGTCAGGAGTTAGAACAAGCAGGTTATCCAACTGAAATTTTAGTTAATCACGATATCTCTCATGGCTTATTTTCTGTTTCTTCAGTCTCTAAATTTGTAAGCACAGAAGATACCTCTGAATTTATTCAAGGATTAACTCTGACAACAGACAGTAAGTTAACGGGAACTACAAACTTATTACTGACAAGTAAAGACACTAATTTTGCTACTATGGATTTACAAGCGCAAGGGGTTGAAAAGCTGTTTTTAGCTGCGGCGGAATTATCAGCAACGATTGAGAAAGACGGTCAATTCTCTCTGTCATACCAACTACCTAAAACAGAGCTGCGTTTAGATAACCAATCTGCAATGATTGTTGATAATGTCGCTGGTCAAAGTGTTGGCCATTATATAGATGATATTTTTATAGGTGAAGCGAACATTGCTTTAGATAAATTGACGCTAAGTGATATTGCAAGTAATAGCCATAATGAGATTAAAGGGCTTAAATACACGAGTGTAAATCAGCTAACGGAAGTAAAAGATAAAGCAGAAGAAAATAGCTTTACTACTCAGAATCGATTGACTTTAGAAGAGGCTCTGACAGATGCTGGTGTAGTTAAAAAAGGCGTTTTTGATGTTAGTTTCGAAAACCTAAATTATGATGGTTTAAAAGCACTAGTTCCGCTGCTTCAAGAGCAGGAATTGACCAATGAGAATATTGAGAAGTTACTCCTGTCGTTTGACCTGCTTGCTGCGAAAGGGTTTAACGTTAATATTAATGAATTCAGTGCTGAAGTACTTGGTAGTAAATTAAACAGTAATATTTTGCTTATGTTACCAGCAGGTACGGCGAGAGCATCACAAAATGCTGATCAGTTAATTAAAACAGTAACAGGCTCTACTGAATTAGTCATTGCTAAAAAGTTAGTGGATGAAACGCCAGAGCTTCGCATGCAAATGGATGAGTTACTTATTAATGAATTTGCTGTTGAAGAAGGTGATAATTACCGATTAGCTGCGACTATTTCTGATGGCCAGATCGAATTATTGAATGGTCAGAAAATGCCATTATTTATGTTGTTGGGTTTTTTAAGTTACCTACAGTAACCTGAAAGCATAGAAATAAAATAGCTTACCTCGGTGAGCTATTTTTTTATCTGGATTAGTATTATTCGAGCAATTTAGTGAATTAGATCACTTTATGATTTCTTTGTGGATCAAAAGGTGGTATTAATTTCTACATCAATATTTAAACCTTCAATTTATTATAGATAGCAGGAGCCTTCGAGAAACATGGAAAAAGTATTTAACTTTTGTGCTGGTCCAGCAATGCTGCCAGTAGACGTTCTAGCCCAAGCTCAAAAGGAATTGGTGAATTGGAACGGCTTAGGCACTTCAGTGATGGAGATTAGCCACCGTAGTAAAGAATTTATTAAAGTCGCAGAAGAGTCAGAGCAAGATCTACGTGATTTATTGTCAATTCCTGACAATTATAAAGTGTTATTTTGCCAAGGTGGTGCGCGAGCACAGTTTGCAGCTGTTCCATTAAACTTACTTGATGGTAATACAAAAGCAGATTACGTCGATGCGGGTTATTGGGCGCAAAGTGCGGTAACTGAAGCAAAAAAATATTGTTCACCTAATGTAATCGAAGCCATTATTAATGTTGATGGTAAAAAAGCGGTTCAACCTGCCGCTGAATGGGCATTAAGTGATGATGCTGCTTATGTGCATTTTTGCCCAAATGAAACGATTGATGGCATTGAAATTAATGATTTACCAATAACAGATAAACCAATTGTTGCTGACATGTCGTCTACGATTTTGTCGCGTCAAATTGATGTATCAAAATACGGTGTGATCTACGCTGGTGCCCAAAAGAATATTGGTCCTGCAGGTTTGACGATTGTTATTGTACGTGATGACTTACTTGATCTTGCTGCAGAAGCGCTTCCTAGTGTATTAAATTACGGCGTGTTGGCAAAACAAGAGTCGATGTACAATACACCGCCAACATACGCTTGGTACCTTTCAGGTTTAGTATTTAAATGGCTAAAAGCGAACGGTGGCATTGAAGCGATGGAAGCTCATAACCGTAAGAAAGCAGCCGCTTTATACGATTATATTGACCAATCAGACTTCTATCGTAATGATGTTCATGCAGATAATCGTTCTCTAATGAATGTACCATTCCAATTAGCAAATCCTGAGTTAGATGCACAATTTTTGTCGCTGGCAGATGATGCTGGCTTGAAAGCATTGAAAGGGCATAGAGTAGTCGGTGGAATGCGAGCATCAATTTATAACGCAATGCCATTAGAAGGTGTGCAAGCGTTAGTTGAATTTATGAAGGCGTTTGAAGCACAATACGCGTAATTTTTTATTTTAAGTAACTCATAGCGAAAAGCCGATACTGAATAAACAGTATCGGCTTTTTTATTTCAGCTATATCAATCTAGATAAATAGTTGTTCTGTATTATTTAGAAGCGCTGCCATAATTGGTGGTATGCCCCTTTCAGTGATAGTAGGGTATTATGTGTGCCTTGCTCAACAATTTTACCGTGGTCCATTAAGCAAATATTATCCATTTGCTCAAGGTTCACTAAACGGTGAGTAATAAAGACAACCGTCTTATCTTTAATGTGCTCATTTAAAACTGACATGATTTGTTGTTCTGTTTTCTGATCTAACCCCTCGGTTGGCTCATCCAATAAAACAATAGGGGCATTGTGTAGTAATGCGCGTGCAATACCTACTCGACGACGCTCACCACCAGAAAGTTGACGGCCACCGTCTCCAAGCCACGTATTTAAGCCTTCGTCAGGAGTAAGATCGTCTAGGCCGACTTTACTTAGTGTCTTAATTAACTCTTCATCGCTTGCGGTATCGTTGGCAAGTAAAAGGTTATCTCTTAATGAACCATTAAGAATATCAACACGTTGGCTAACAACCGACATTGCACTACGTAAGCTTGATTCTTTCCACTTAGGCAGCTGAACACCATCAATATAAATTGCCCCTGATTTCGGGTCCCATTGACGAGTCAATAATTGCAGAAGGGTTGATTTACCTGACCCCGTTTGGCCGACAATTGCCATTTTCTGACCGGCAAGTAAATCTAATGAGATGTGCTTAATGGCATCGGTATCTGCATCTAGGTATTGGTAACTCACATCAGAGATGGTTAGATTACCTTTTATCTCTTGAGTCACGCCATTTTCATCAAAAACAGTATCAGGCTCCGCTGTGATAATTTCATTTAATCGACGAGCTGAGCTTAATGTTTGCCCTAAATATTGAAAAGCACCAGCAATTGGCATTAGTAATTCAAAGCTTGCCATTGTAGCAAAGGCAACCATAGCCACCATTGGGTCTGGCGTCATACCAGCAATACCATCGGCAGAAATCCACAACATTAGCAGTAGTGTCCAGCCATTAGCTAAAAGCAATAATCCATTCGCTAAACCAGTTAATGTTGCCATGTGGCGTTGATTTGATAGCAGTGCGACTTGAGCATCTAGAATATGTTGTTGGTATTGCTCTTCAGCACCAAAGATACGCAGTTCAGCATTACCCTGAAGCCAATCTAAAGTTTTAATTCTTAAAGTAGCTTTATTTTGTGTCAGATCTGCACCGTTTTGTTTACCTAGTTTATAAAACAGGGTTGGCCAGATAAGGAGCAGCGCAAATAAGATAGCACCAAGGGTAAGACCAATAGTGACATCAAACCATGCAAGAAAAGCGGTTAAGCCAATAATGCCTAATGTACCCACAATTATAGGGCTGATAAGTCGTAGGTAGACATGATCCATCGCATCTACATCTGCTACGAGACGGTTTAATAAATCGGCATCACGCAGCTTTGAAAAGCGGCCTGGAATGAGTGGTATTAACTTTTTAAAGAAGAAAATACGCAGTTCAGTAAGGAGCTTAAAGGTCGCATTATGGCTGACTACTCGCTCACCCCAGCGTCCTGCTGTTCGACCAATAGAGAAACCACGTACAGCGCCTGCAGGTAGCATGTAATTAAAGGTTTCACGAGCAATGGTTAATCCAGCAATCGCTGAGGCTGAAATAAACCAACCTGAAAGCGTTAATAAGCCTATTGATGCAAACAAAGTAGCAAAGCTAAGTAGCATACCTAAAGTTAGGCCGAACCAGTGTTTTTTATATAATTTAATATAAGGCAGTAAATCACGCATCAAGATCACCTTGCTTTGGTTGTTTTGCGGCAAGCATGGTTGCAAATAAGCCGGAGTCTTTAATTTCATCAAATGAGCCAGATTGAACCACTTGGCCTTTATCCATAACTAGCACCGTATCCATTGCGTGCAATTGGTCTAGGCGATGACTGATCATCAGTGTTGTTAATCCTTGAGTTGCTTCGTCTAAGCTTTTCATAACTAGACGTTCACTTTTTGCATCAAGGCTGGCTGTTGGTTCATCTAAAATCCATAAACGACCTTGCTGTAAAAGCGCACGAGCTAATGCTAGACGTTGAGCTTGCCCAACAGATAATCCTCCAGAGCGATCTGAAATAGCGTGCTGGTAACCAAGTTCATCAATAAACTCATTGGCAAAGGCTTGTTTACTTGCTAAATCAAGTTGTTCTTGAGTTATTCCTTGTTTACCTAAGGTCATATTCTCTTCAATAGTGCCATGAACTAGGGTTGGGTTTTGACCAACCCAGTTAATATCTTGATACCATTGTTTTTGATTTAGTTCAGACAGTTCAGTGCCATTAATTTTGATGCTGCCTTGATAAGGCAAAAACCCCAATATGGCATTAATTAAACTGGTTTTACCTGCGCCGCTTGGGCCAACTAAAGCCGTCTGAGAAGCTTCAAGTAAATGGAAACTAATAGGACCTAATAATCTTTTACCATCATGTGTTGTAACGATGAGATCGGTAACCTGAATATCAAGCGTTGTTGAATCAGACACTTTCTTATCACCATTTGTTTGCGTGTTGGTGTCTGTATTTAAGAATTCAACCAGAGATTCTGCGGCCCCAATGGCCTGTGCTTTGGCATGATAAAATGTTCCTAAATCTCGTAATGGTTGGTAAAACTCGGGAGCAAGAATCAGGATAAATAAACCAGTAAATAAACTAACGGTAGTTCCATAATGACCGAAATCTAACTCTCCAATAAAGGTAAAACCAAAGTAGACCGCAACGATAGCAATAGAAATAGAGGTGAAGAACTCCAATACCGCTGACGATAAGAAAGCCAGTCTTAATACTTCCATCGTTCGTTTACGGAAGATCTCAGATGCACCGTGTAAATGCTCGGTTTCTTGTTTTGTTTTATTGAATAAACGAATGGTCGTCATCGATTGTAGACGATCATAAAAGTGGCCTGATAGGCGTTGTAGTGCTTTAAAGTTACGACGGTTAGCATCTGCTGCTCCCATACCAACGAGTGCCATAAATAAAGGAACTAATGGTGCAGTTAATAAGAACACTAAACCGGCAGCCCAGTTTTGAGGGAAGACTACAATTAAAATAACGAAAGGAATTAAAACAGAAAGAGACATCTGAGGAAGATAGCGAGAGAAAAAGTCCTGCATATCTTCGACTTGTTCAAGCAATAGTGTGGCCCAAGTGCCAGCTGGTTTCCCTTTAATGTAGGCAGGGCCTAATTCTTGCAGTTTATCTAATATTAATTGACGAATATGAATGCGAATGTGCTCGCCACAACGATAACCTGCGACTTCACGGCCCCAACTGCACGCTGCACGAATAGCAACAATAGCAAGAATGGCTACAAAGTGGGGAATGAGTTCATATTTATCAACTTGTTCAATGATAAGTTGATGCAAGATGTCAGCAAGTAATGCTGCTTGTGCTATGAGAAAAAGACTAGAAAGAAAGCCAAGCCCAATAGTGAGGGTTAGCCATTTTTTTGCAAGTTTACTCTGACCTTTAAGCCATTGTCCTAACTCGCGTTGTTGATTTTTATCCATAATATGAAGGCTTACGTTTTGTATTATTTTATCTACGTTACGATTTCTTTTTTAATAATTTGAATATAAGAAACCATATGTACATCAGTAAAATAAGATGAGCAAAAGAAACCCGAAGGATTTGCTTCGGGCTTAACGTTAACTAGAGGATAGTTTAACTTTCTTTTGCTTCTAACGCATCTAAAAAGCGCTCTGCATCTAATGCTGCCATACAACCAGTACCGGCAGAGGTAATTGCTTGGCGGTAATTGTGGTCCATTACATCGCCCGCAGCAAAAATACCTTCAATGCTAGTTTGAGTTGCATTGCCTTCAAGGCCTGATTTTACTTTGATATAGCCATTTTCCATATCAAGTTGATCATTGAAAATAGCGGTATTTGGTTGGTGACCGATAGCAATGAATGCGCCCATGACTTCTAAGTCTTCAGTTGCGTCTGATTTTGTATCTTTTAATCTTACGCCTGTTACACCCATATCATCACCGAGTACTTCTTCTAATGTACGGTCGGTATGAAGAATGATATTTCCGTTTTCTACTTTGTCCATTAGACGATCAATTAAGATTTTCTCAGAACGGAACGAATCACGACGGTGAATTAGGTGAACTTCAGCCGCAATATTTGATAAGTACAATGCTTCTTCAACTGCAGTATTACCGCCACCAACAACCGCTACTTTTTGGTTACGGTAAAAGAAACCATCACAGGTTGCACAAGCAGAAACGCCTCGACCTTTGAATGCTTCTTCTGAGTCTAAGCCTAGATACTTAGCAGATGCACCTGTAGAGATAATTAATGCATCACACGTATATTCACCAGAATCGCCTTTTAAACGGAAAGGGCGCTGGCTAAAATCGGTTTCATTAATATGATCAAAAATAATTTCAGTATTAAAACGCTCTGCGTGAGCTTTCATCTCTTCCATTAAGCCAGGACCTGTCATATCTGAAGCGCCGCCTGGCCAGTTTTCAACTTCTGTGGTGGTCGTTAACTGTCCGCCTTGTTGCATGCCTGTGATCATCACAGGATTAAGGTTCGCTCGAGCGGCATAAACTGCTGCTGTGTAGCCTGCAGGGCCAGAGCCAAGGATCAATAATTTAGAATGCTTTACGTTGCTCATAAGATCTCCGAGCTAAAATCAATGAAAACAGAAAAATAAGGGTAGGGAGCACAGAGGTGCTCACCATCCTTTAGTATCAGATGATTGTATGGAATTTATTGACGTAAAGAAAGGGCGCCATAGTAGGAGCCCTCAAATGATTTGGTTATAGGATATGTCTTTTAAGCGGTAAGTACTGTTTCTGGAGAGACATATTCTAAATCAAAGCTCTCTGCGACTTCTTTACATGTAACTTTACCGTGGATAACGTTTAAGCCATCTAAGAAGCCTTTATCTTCAAGAAGCGCAGCTTTGTAGCCTTTATCTGCCAGCTTAATAATGTATGGAAGGGTTGCATTATTAAGTGCAAAAGTAGAGGTGCGTGCAACTGCACCTGGCATATTTGCTACACAATAATGAACCACTTCATCAACAATGTAGGTAGGGTCAGCGTGTGTTGTTGCATGAGAGGTCTCGAAACAACCGCCTTGGTCGATAGCAACATCAACTATAGCGGCCCCAGGTTTCATACGTTTGATGTGATCTGCGGTAACCAGTTTAGGTGCTGCAGCCCCTGGAATAAGCACTGCACCAATAACTAGATCAGCTTCTAATACATGTTTTTCAATTGCATCAACGGTCGAATAAACGACTTTAGCACGGCCTTGGAACTCTTCATCTAAAGCACGAAGTGTATCAATGTTACGATCTAAAATCGTCACGTCAGCACGCATTCCAACCGCCATTCGTGCAGCATTAGCACCAACAACACCACCACCAACGACGACGACTTTTGCCGGTTCAACGCCAGGTACACCGCCTAAAAGTAAACCACGGCCTCCATTCGATTTTTCAAGAGTTTGGGCGCCTGCTTGAATAGACATTCGCCCAGCAACTTCAGACATTGGTGCTAATAGTGGCAGACGACCCATATAATCTGTTACAGTCTCATATGCGATGCAGACAGCTTTACTCTTAATTAGGTCTTCAGTTTGTGGAAAATCTGGTGCAAGATGTAAATACGTGAATAAAATTTGCCCTTCACGTAGCATTGCTCGTTCAATTGCTTGTGGCTCTTTAACTTTAACAATCATATCAGCTTGAGCAAAAACGTCTTCAGCTGTAGGAAGGATAGATGCGCCTACCGCGATGTAGTCATCGTCGGTAAAACCAATGCCAGAGCCTGCTTTTGTTTCGACAAAAACGGTATGGCCATGAGATATTAATTCGCGAACACTCGCTGGGATCATGCCAACGCGGTATTCATGATTTTTTATTTCTTTAGGTACGCCAATGATCATCCTGATTTCCTTTTATGTAATAGTTATTTTGACTGCTTGTAGGGTTTTTGTTTCGAATTTTTAACTAGTATAATTTGTAATTAGCAAAATTTGATGCTAAATATTAAAAAGTTGTAGTATATTTTTTTGCAAGGAAGTAATAAGGTGGAATAAAAAATGGTAGATAATAAGAAACCTTCCAAGGATCTGGATCGTATCGATCGCAATATTTTAAATGAACTCCAGAAAGATGGACGAATTTCAAATGTTGAATTATCTAAAAGAGTAGGCTTATCGCCAACTCCGTGTTTAGAGCGTGTTCGTCGTTTAGAGCGTCAGGGGTACATCAATGGCTATACTGCCTTGTTGAATCCACAATATCTTGATGCTTCATTATTAGTATTTGTTGAAATCACGCTTAATCGTGGTGCCCCAGATGTGTTCGAGCAATTTAACACAGCGGTTCAACTGCTAGATGATATTCAAGAGTGTCACTTAGTTTCAGGTGATTTTGATTACCTTTTAAAGACTCGTGTATCAGATATGAGTGCTTATCGTCGTTTACTTGGTGATACACTATTACGTCTTCCCGGTGTTAATGACACTCGTACTTATGTGGTAATGGAAGAAGTAAAACAAACCAATCATTTAGTGATTAAAACTCGCTAATTGAATCAAGGTAGTAAATTAGAGATTTTTCTTTCTTTAATTTACAAAATCTTGAAGAGCTTAAAGGCGATTAGGTATATTCTATCTAATACGCTTTTAAGTAATGACGAGCGGCGTTCTGCCGCTCGACTTGTTTTTAATTTCTATAGATTTAGTGATCCTTGCTTCTTTTCTCTTAAATGCATTCATCATAGTGAGAGGGATGACTAAATCTAAGCACAGTAACATTGGATAGTATTTTGTTTACAAAGATTAAAGAAAAGATTTCAGAAAGAAAAATGCAGCTGAGTACACTAAAAGTTGAAGTGGTTGCTGAGCCTGATAAAGAGCGATTGAATGGTAATCAGCGTTTGCAAGAAGCGTGTTTTATCGTTGGCTTACTAGCAACGATTTTTATTACTATCTCTTTATTTAGCTTTAATCCTGCAGATCCATCATGGACTCAAACGTCATGGTCTGGAACCGTAGAAAACGTAGGCGGGTCATTTGGCGCGTGGATAGCAGATACGCTTTTCTTTGCCTTTGGATCTTTGGCTTATTTATTACCAGTAATCTTATTAGGTTGCACTTGGATAGTTTTTCGTAAAAAAGAGCGAGAGGAAAATGAAGAGTTAGATCTTATGATGATCGGAACTCGTATTCTAGGCTTACTTATACTCTTTTTAACTAGTTGTGCATTAGCTGATACAAGCTTCGATGATTTATGGTATTTCTCATCAGGCGGTGTGGTTGGCGATGTCTTGACAAGCATAACAACGCCTATTTTGAATTTACTTGGTTCAACGCTTATCTTTATGTTCTTGTGGGGAGCTGGCTTGACGCTATTCACAGGGGTCTCTTGGCTAACTATTGTTGATAACCTTGGTGGTTTCGCACTAGAAGGGGTCAGAAGTATTGTTAATAAAGTGAGAAAAACCGAAGACGAAACGTACCAAGTCGAACATGAACATCGTCATGAAGAGAAAGACGATGAAGCTGAATTTTCGAAAGCGCTAGACTCATTTGAGACACCTAAAATTTCTTCTCGTGAATTATCTATGTTTGCCAATGCTCCGGAGGAGATGCAAACAAGTAATGTTGACCAATTTGAAAAAGAGACTGCTTATTCTGATGATCCTCTATTCTCGACAGTAAATGAATCTGTTTCTGAACCTATAGTTGAGCCGATAGAAACGACACCAGTTGTAGAAATGGAAAGTGCGGATACTGACAGTATTTATAGTTCTGTAGACGCACCTGTTTATTCTATGGCACCACAAGAGCAGATTGCCCCTGAAAGCTTAGAAGATGGTATTAATTTATCCATGCGTAGTAATGCAACTATTGCAGAGCTGGATAATGAAGCATTAGTTCAAGACCCATTATTAAGCCAAGTTGATGCTGAGCAGTCATTCTCTACTGTTACTACTTCTGTTGCGGCTGTGAGTACAGCGGCAATGGTTGCAGATTCTGAAGCAAGCGTACTTGAACCATTGAGTTCACAATATAATGAGCAATACGGCAATGAGTTTGAGACCCCAGTATTTGATAATGCTCTTGAGGAAATATCAGACAGAGCGGTATCGGTTGATCCTTCTATTGAACTTGAAGATAACCTAGATGAGAAAGAGGGAATTGATACTACTAATGAATCGAGTTTCTCAGCACTTGAGCAAGAAGTTGAAATTGAAGGCTTAGAACAAGAAGAATCCTTCAATGCATTAGAAGAAGAAACACTACCTGCATTTAGCGCCGTTGAAGAGGAGCAATCTGAAACGCTTAATGAATTGCACATAAATGCGTTCGATTCTTCTGTAGAAGAAATTGAAACGGTTGAAGTAGTTGAAGATGAGCTTCCTCATTTATCTGCTACAAGTGTAGCGATAGAAGAGGCAGTCGTTGAAGAAACTAGAACTGAAGAAGCTAGAGACGAAGAGCTAACTGTTGAAGAAGAACCAACGCATTCAGATGCAGATATTGCCGCATTCCAAGCATTAGTTGCCAAAGAAAAGGCAACACAAGCGGCACTGCAGAATCCGTTCTTAGTTAACTCTGAGCCTAATTTACCGAAACCAACATCTCCGATGCCAACCTTGGATTTGTTATTTGCTCCAGATACCCGTGCAGAAATGGAATCTCGAGAATCACTAGAGCATACCGCTCGTTTGGTTGAAGCAAAACTGGCTGATTACAAAATTAAAGCGCGAGTGGTGGATATCTTCCCAGGTCCTGTGATCACACGATTTGAATTAGATTTAGCACCTGGTGTAAAAGTAAGCCGTATTTCTGGTTTAGCAACCGATTTAGCGCGTTCTTTATCGGCAATGGCAGTACGTGTTGTTGAAGTGATTCCGGGTAAGCCTTATGTAGGTCTAGAGTTGCCTAACTTTAATCGTCAAACGGTATTTTTCTCTGATGTGGTTGGCAGTGATACATTTAAAAATGCAAAATCGCCAACAACCGTCGTTATGGGACTTGATATTGCCGGTGAAGCGGTTATTGCTGATTTAGCTAAAATGCCTCACGTACTGGTTGCTGGTACAACGGGTTCTGGTAAATCGGTTGGTGTAAACGTCATGATTTTGAGTGTGTTGTATAAAGCAACCCCAGAAGATGTACGTTTTATCATGATCGATCCAAAAATGTTGGAACTTTCTGTCTATGAAGGAATCCCACATCTATTGACAGAAGTTGTTACTGACATGAAAGATGCAGGTAATGCATTACGTTGGTGTGTTGGTGAAATGGAACGTCGTTATAAATTAATGTCAGCGTTAGGGGTTCGTAACCTACAAGGCTTTAATGATAAATTGAAAATGGCAGCAGCAGCCGGCCATCCAATCCATGATCCGTTATGGAAGCCGGGCGACAGCATGGATGAGATGCCGCCATTGTTAGAAAAACTGCCATCTATCATTGTGATTGTTGATGAATTTGCTGACTTGATGATGGTTGTTGGTAAGAAAGTAGAAGAACTGATTGCTCGTTTGGCTCAAAAAGCGCGTGCGGCAGGTATTCACTTAATTCTTGCAACACAGCGTCCATCGGTAGATGTTATCACCGGTTTGATTAAAGCAAACATTCCAACACGTGTCGCGTTTACTGTGTCAACCAAAACCGACTCTCGAACCATTCTTGACCAAGGTGGTGCCGAATCCCTACTTGGTATGGGTGATATGTTGTATTTAGCTCCTGGGTCTAACCATACCGTTCGTGTTCACGGTGCCTTTGCCTCTGATGATGATGTACATGCAGTGGTTAATGATTGGAAAGCGCGTGGTCGTCCAAATTACATTGAAGCGATTACTAAGAGCGAGCAAGGTGCTGAAGCGTTACTTCCCGGTGAGAAACCAGAAGGCGAAGAAGAGCTAGATCAATTGTTTGATCAAGTGGTTGAGTTTGTAACCACTTCACGCCGTGGATCAGTCTCTGGGGTGCAACGCCAATTCAGAATTGGTTATAACCGTGCCGCTCGTATCGTTGAACAATTAGAAGCGCATGGCATTGTTAGTACTCCGGGCCATAATGGTAACCGTGAAGTGATAGCGCCACCTCCAGTAGGCAGTGGCGATTAATCGAATTGGTATTATTTCTATTTAGATAAGTGAAAATTATTGATGAAAAAGTTTTTAGTTTCTCTGTGTTTGTTAAGTTCTGGTGTATTTAGCGCTGCAGCTTTAGCGTCTCCTCAAAGTGAATTGACTGAGCGTTTAAATCAAAATGCTGGCTTTGAAGCGGTATTTACTCAAAAAGTAGTGAGCCCTGAAGGGGATGTTTTAATGCAAGGCGAAGGGGATGTGAAAATTCTACGTCCTAACTTGTTTCGTTGGCATACTCAAACACCTGATGAGAACTTACTGGTAACTGATGGCGAAACACTATGGTATTACAACCCATTTGTTGAACAAGTTACCTTGATGGGACTTGAAAAAGCGACGACACAGACCCCATTTGTATTATTAACTCGTAATAAGTCTTCTGATTGGGATAATTATTCTGTGACACAAAATGGTGATGCGTTTACGGTGTCTCCAAAATCTGATTCAGCAGTAAAAAGCGACTTTATTGTCAATATACAGCCATCAGGTAATGTCACTGGATTCTCTGTTGTAGAGCAAGATGGACAACGTAGTGACTTTAGCTTTACGAAATTTGAAGCGAAAAAACCAGCACAAAGTAATTTCACTTTTACAGTGCCAGAAGGTGTTGATATTGACGATCAACGCTAATGAAAGATAATTCAGTTTAGATTTTTCAGCAGGGGACGATTTTCGTCCCCTTGCTGCTAGAATGCGCCCTCAAAATATTGAGCAATACATTGGTCAGCAGCATCTATTAGGTGTTGGTAAGCCATTGCGTCGCGCGTTAGAAGCCGGACAGATCCACTCAATGATTTTATGGGGGCCTCCTGGTACCGGTAAAATGTATAGCTAAGTATAATAAGAAGAAATTTTCATAATAATTCCTTTTGTTTATTTTACCCTAGTTTGTTCTTAAAAAACTTTGAGGTTTGGGCTGAGTGATTAGATTAAATCTGTTATATTCAGTTTATTTATATAAGCCATGCAGCCTTTCTAAAGAGATAGCTTAGATACGATATAGTCATTTCACAGACTCACTTTCGTCTATCGCAGTAGCCAATTTTGTTGAACCCCTACAGACTAACCATCAAGATTTACTTAAAATCACTTCTCATCATTTTGGGATTTATGATCCCCATCTACCAACAATTAATGCAACAACTACCATTTATGTGTCGTAATTCGCTGTTTTTTAAGTCGCTTTCTTATGTTCTCAAGACCTTAAATCTATAACATACTTAATTTATTGATTGTATGAATTAAAGAATAGGTGACTATGGAAACAAAATTTAAATTAATTTGCGATGGTAATGCATTTGAATCGATCAAAGATAGCTGGGTAAAGCTTCTTTCCATTACCTTAAAAGATGACGCTATATTAGGTTTCGATGAAGAATTCTTTTCAAATCCAGATTTAGTTAATCAATACACAGAAAAAATTAAGGCTGAAATTAATGTAGGGGCTTTGATCTTGCTAGTTGCAATATATCAGGATGAATTAATTGTTTGTTGTAATTTGAAGCTAAATCATCAGCAAACTACTCAACATATTTGTGACTTACAAAAAGGTCTTATCCACCCTAAATATAGAAGAAAAGGCTTACTGGAAAAATCATTAGCTCACATTGCTAGTTTTTGTATGGAACGAAAAATCGAACTTTTAACTCTTGATGTCAGAGCAAATAGCATAGGGCATAAAATTTGGGTTAAAAGTGGCTTTCAGACTTATGGTGAACTAGACGATTATTGTAGATTTAATGGAATGTCATATTCAGGCTGTTTTATGAAACAGAAAACTCAACATCTCTTAGATAAGTTTTACTCACACATTCAATAAGGAAATATTATGTTAAATAAAGCGACTTTCAAAAGAGAAATGCATAACATTCTCGATAAACATCGAACATTAGGACATCCAATATTTAAACATTTAATGAATGAAGATAATCCTAATCGAGAATTACTTAAAACTACGACTTTGCAAGGTTATCAACTAACTAAAAACTTTTTAGAATATATTGAAATATTATTTTTTTATTGTCCTTTGCCTAGGCATAAAAAACGATTATTGAATAACATGTATGAAGAAGAAACAGGTTTTTTATCTAAAACTAAAAATCATGTGGCTTTAATGCAAGACTTTATTAAAGCTATTGGTATATCAGATGAAGATCGTGATTCAGCAATTGCATTAGCTTCCACTCAAGAGTTAATAGATTACAGAATGAAAGCCTGTAGGTCGAGCGGGTTATATCATATCGGAGCTGCTGCTGTCTTAGTAGCAAGTGAAGGACAGAATCTAGAAACTATCGGTGAAGATGCTAGGCACAATATATTAGGTAAAGTTTATAAATTAACAGATGAGGATTTATTATTTTTTTCGGTACATCAAAAAGAAGATGTTGGACATGTAGAACAGGGTAAGTCTTTACTTGCTGATCTATGTGATACAGAGGAGATGCAAAAAGAGGTTTTAGAGGCAATAGAGCACACTTGCCGCCTTTTTTATAATATGTATCAAGGAGTATATGAACATTTAGAGCTAGAAAAAGTCGAGCAAATGGAAGCTGTGTAATCATGAAAGTAGAACGAAGTCTGGCTCTGGCATCAATATCTATTGGAATATTAATTACGTTCTTTGCTTCATCTATTAAAGGAAGTTATCAAGTTTACTTTTTAGATTTAGCTTATTTATTCGGCGTAACTCAAGGAGAGTTTGCTTTTTCAGGAGCAATTTTTGGCCTAACTATAGGTGTTATATCTCCTGTCGTTGGATATATATGTGACAGGTTTGGACCTGTGAAAGCAATATTATCTGGGACTATATCAACTGTTGTTGTATTTACATCATTTAGTTTTCTCAACTCATATTCCATGTTTATATTGTTATATGGGGTTTTAGGAGCTTACGCCCTAGCAGCTATGACTTTTGTTCCACTTGGTATGCTTGTCGATCACATTTTTTCTAATAAAGAAAAGGGGATGGCTTATGCGACTATAACAAATGGGACAGCAATTGGTTTCATGATTTTATCTCCATTTTGGGTATGGCTAAATACATTTGCAAGCTGGCAGGAAGTTAGTTTAGGAATCGCAATATTATTTGCATTCTTAATTACACCTGCAATTTACTGGTTGTCTTTAAAATTGCCTAAACATGAAAAAACGTCCTCTTCAGTAAAGGTAAAGTCAGCAGATCAACTGTTAAAACTTCCTTTTATATTAATGGCAGCTTCGTTTGCTGGATGCGGAGCATCAATGGCGTTTATTGATGTTCAGTTAGTACCATTGATGACAGAGCGATTGTTTGAAAATGATACTAAATCAATAATTATTGCATCTACATTAAGTATTATTGGTGCTTTTGAGCTTATTGGGGCGTTTATTGTTGGTTGGATGTTAAGGTTTTATGCTTCAGCGTTGTTGCTCGCATTTCTATATGCCCTTAGAACCATCTCAATGGCCGTTATATTCTATGCTGAAACAATAAATATGTTCATTATTTTTGCCGTTGTTTTTGGTCTGACTTATATGGGAACTGTCATCATTACGTCAATGATGTGCTTACAACAATATGGCGCTGAAATTAAAGGAAAAATGTTTGGATCTTTATTTACTGTGCATCAAATCGCAGTATTTTTAACAATATGGGGAGGAGGTAAAGCTGTTGAAGTCTACAAAAGCTACGACATTGTTATTATAGCGATAACGCTTCTTTGTATCACATCTATGTTGTTATCATTAATAATACACTTCTCTTTTAAAAGTGACGAGATCAAATTAGTCAATCCCCCACCCGAAGCTTAAAATGGAAAATTTATATGGAAATTATTACTAGCGCTATACATCAACGTATCGATTGTTTAGATGATAGTCATTCAGAAGCTATAGCGTTAACATCTGCTTATGATTTTAATAGTGCTTCAGAGGCAGCTAACCGGTTTTCAGGGGTTACTCAGGGGAATATTTACAGTCGATTTACTAATCCTTCAGTTGATTTATTTGAAAGGAAATTAGCTACTTTTGAAGGAGCTGAAGCATCAGTTGCATTTTCTTCTGGTATGTCAGCTTATTTGGCTATAGCGATAACTTTTTTAAAACAAGGAGATCATGTTCTATTAGCTAGCGGTATTTTTGGTACAACAACACACTTGTTTAGACAATATTTTGGACGTTTTGGTATTACAGCATCAGTTGTAGATGTTGATGATATTAATGGTTGGAAGAAAGAGCTTCAACATAATACAAAGCTAATCGTTGTTGAAACCCCAACTAATCCAATATTAGCTGTAGCCGATATTAAGCAGCTTAGCCTTATAGCTAAAGAACAGAAAGCAATATTTGTTGTTGATAATACATTGTTGAGCCCAGTATTCCAGCAGCCGTTAGCATTTGGTGCTGATTTAGTACTTCATTCAGTAGGAAAATTTATTGATGGGCAGGGTCGAGTGGTTGGTGGAGCTGTTTCTGGCAGTTATAAGTTGATTCAACCCTTAAAAGATTATTTGAGAAGTTCAGGCACCTGTCTTAGTGCATTTAATGCATGGTTATTAAGTAAAAGTATGGATACATTATACGCTAGAATGCAACAACACCAAAGTAATGCTATTAAGGTTTATAATTGGCTCAAAGTTCAAGATATGATCGTATCAGTTAATTCAACAATTGACCCCGAACACTCCCAAGCAATTTTAATTTCAGAGCAACAGAAAGGGCATTCGCCAATTCTTACCTTTTCAATTAAAGGAGGACGAATTGAAGCTTGGAAAATCATTGATTCATTTGAACTTATAAGTCGATGTACGAATATCGGTGATGCAAAGACAATGGTTACTCACCCTGCAACTACTACGCATGGAAAATATACAATTAAAGAACGTGAGAGGTATGGAATTACTGAAAACTTAATCCGTCTTTCTATTGGATTGGAAAATCCTAAAGATATTATTGATGATTTAAATAAAGCTTTTGATGCTATCAAAACTCCTATTTGTTCGGATAAATCAGAGGAGTATGATCATGTGCTATCGTTATAAATTTATGAGTATATTTTTTTTAACTCTAGTAGCTCCAATTAGTTTTGCTGAAAATATAGTCGTTCCTAAGGTCAAGTATAATTATGTTTCTTTTTCATCTATTTCAGATAAAAACGAACTTAAAACTCATACCGTAGCGGCTAAATTATCTGTACCTATAAATGTTAAACGAGCGCCTGTTATTATAATTGCACACGGTTCCGGGGGAATTGATGAAAGAGGTTATAAGTATTCTAAATCATTTAATGATGCAAATATTGCAACACTGGAAATTGATATGTGGGCAGCGAGAGGGCTTGACGGAGGACTTTCTAGGCCAAAACATGTAAAAGAAACACTTCCTGATATTTATGGCGCTGTAAAGTATTTAACCAGTAGAAGCGATATTGACACAGATAGAATCGGCTTTATTGGTTTCTCTTGGGGAGGAGTATTAGCAATGTTAATAGCTAACGACACTAATGTTTTAAGCCATAATTTGACAGCATTGATTGCCAATTATCCTGTTTGTTGGGCTTATAATAAGATACCTGGTTATGATTTTAAAGAGGTAAAGCCAAATAAATCTTTATTGGTAATTTCGGGAGGTCACGATGAATATGATGATCCACAAGATTGCGCTAACTTGATTGATTTTTTACCACAAGACAGCAAATTACGAACAAAGCACATACATTTTGATGATGCTACGCATGCTTTTGAGTTACCGAGGCCAAGTAGCTCCTTTTTTGACCCATATGCATTTAAAGGAAAAGGAGGCTTGGTGTCAATTAGTTATAACAAAAAAGCAACAGATATTTCAGTAACTAAAGCTGTTAGCTTTATGAAGGATAAGATTGTAAATAGAAGCGTGATTAGCCAAAGACATTAGATGAGATAGTACTAAGTGCAAACTATAAGTTCTAATTTAGAAATTATGCCCTTAGGAAAATGTTTTAAATGTTAGGAGTGTAGCTACTTAAACAAGCCATATAAGTATTAGAGTAATTAAAGGTTATTATAAAAGGAGATAATAATGAATAAGAGCAAATTCAGTTTAACAGCTCAACAAATGGATGATTTTCATACTAAAGGATATACTGAGCCTTTTAATATAATCAATAAAGACGAAATTAGAGATTTTAAAAAAACGTTTAATAAAATTTTAGAAGATCAGAAACTACTTTCTCCAATTTATGGAAGATGTACTCATAGAGATTGGCATTTATATTATAGAAATTTAATGTTGATGGTCTATCGGCCTCAAGTGGTTGAGAGGCTTAAATCCCTTTTAGGTAGTGATTTAATGGTTTGGAGGACGTCTATATTTCACAAAGCACCTGGTGATGGCGCTTTAGGTTGGCATCAATCTAGCTTATTTGCTGGTGAGGAGTATGGGATTTTTAAGCCAGCGTTACTTCCTCCTGTTGGTTATGATACCTATGGAAAATTGTTTAATCTGTCATGTTGGATTGCATTAGATGATGTAACTATTGAAAACGGAGCGATGCAGGTTGCTGAAGGGACACATAATAAGCAATATCCAATTAAAAAGGTTCCATTCAAAGATTCAGTTTTTGGGAAAGTAGCTTATGATAGCTTTAAAAGGATTGGTGATATTGCTCGGTTGGAGGAATTAGACTCTAGATATGCGTGTGAAACTATATTTAATCCTAGAGAAGAAAAAATTAAGGTTAACACCATTACAATGAAAGCTGGGCAAGGATATATTTTTACGGATAGGCTTATGCATAACTCATTAGCTAATGTAACTGTTGATAGTAGAAGACTAGCCATAAATTTCAGGATAACAATACCTGAAACACTAGTTTACCCTCATAGATTAGATGGAGATTTGATTGATGGAAATGATCATAACATTAAAAATCATGGATGTGTGATGTTGAATGGAAAGTCTATGGGTGTAAATAATATTTTTTATAATTGAGCATATAGGCTTATTAATTAATATGATGAATGTGTAGCTTTATCTGTGATAGCTCAGAAAGGGATGCTGAAAAATCTATATATTTCAGTGGTATAATATAAAACTGTGGCCAGTTTTACTTGACCACTACAAAAAAGTCGTTTTAGCTTACGCTATCAAACAACTAGCCAAAACATATCAAAGTAAAGAATATTATGGCTGAACACAATTTAGAAACTTCACTTGATGGAAATATGGGCTAAAAGATAACCTAAAAATTGAATAAAAGTAAGATTAGGTCTGAGCTACTATATTTAATACTTAAAAATTGGTTAAGCAACCTTTATACTTTTTTCTTTTTTATTTCGCTAGGTAAACTATTATAATGTTTTTTCCAAAGCTTACGTAAGGAAGATGCTTGTTTAAAACCTACTTCATATGCGGCATTTACAACAGATATCCCCTCCTTGATTAAATGCCGTGCTTCTTCTAATTTCATCTTATTTATATAATCAGAGATTGTTGAACCAGTACATTCTTTAAAATTTCGTTGTAAATGACGTATGGATATATTATTCATTTTGGCAATTTCTGTCACTGTAAGTTCGGTCTTAAAATGAATGCTAATATAGTCTTCTATTGAGTGTATTAAAGGACTAATATGATTGCGTGAAATAATATGGTTAGAAATTTGAGGATCACTTGACATTCGTCTTCTGTGAACCAGCAAATCTCTAGCAACTGCAATACTAATCTGAGTAGAGTAATGTTTCTCAACTATATCCAATGATAAATCAATCGCTGCTGTAACACCTGCGCTAGTATATACATTGCCAGATTTAACGAACATAATGTCCTTCAATACCTCTGTCTCAGAAAACTGTTCAGAAAGTTTGTTGATATATGAGTGATGTGTTGTACATTTATGACCGTTGAGAATCCCTGCTTTTCCTAAGAGAAACGCACCTGTGCATATGCCCATAAATACCAGGCTTTTATTTTTAATATAATGTGAACGAAGCCAGTTAGCTGTTTGTTGGCTGACTTCGTCAGAATAAATATCGGGTTCGTAACCGGAGGCGCAGGCAATGATGATTGATTCATTGATTATGTTTGTTGGTGGATAAGTTAAATTTGTTAGATAAAGTCCTTGATGAGATGAAATTGATTTTGAAAAGCTGATATAATGTAATTTATAGTTACACCCTAATTTATTAGCTTCATCAAAAGTTTGGCATGAACTAGCTAAATCTAGTAAGTGAACATTCGATGAAATTAAAAAATATATATTTATCATAATATTTTTACTATAAGTCCTTTTGAAAATATTTGATACCGATTGAAACAACTATATTCAACAATATAGTCAAATTTACGTCAACAAACTTCGGGTACTTACTTATACTATTTTAATTAAGTAAACAAAGCAGGAATGAAGCTGAACTTTGGAGTAGTGGTATTTTTAATCTACTAATATACTACTCAATGGTTCAAAATGGTGATGCGTTTACGGTGTCTCCAAAATCTGATTCAGCAGTAAAAAGCGACTTTATTGTCAATATACAGCCATCAGGTAATGTCACTGGATTCTCTGTTGTAGAGCAAGATGGACAACGTAGTGACTTTAGCTTTACGAAATTTGAAGCGAAAAAACCAGCACAAAGTAATTTCACTTTTACAGTGCCAGAAGGTGTTGATATTGACGATCAACGCTAATGAAAGATGAAAGATGAAAGATGAAAGATAAAGGATAAACGTGAGTAACTTCAGTTTAGATTTTTCAGCAGGGGACGATTTTCGTCCCCTTGCTGCTAGAATGCGCCCTCAAAATATTGAGCAATACATTGGTCAGCAGCATCTATTAGGCGTTGGTAAGCCATTGCGTCGCGCGTTAGAAGCCGGACAGATCCACTCAATGATTTTATGGGGGCCTCCTGGTACTGGTAAAACAACATTAGCGGAAGTAGCAGCTAATTATACCAATGCTGAAGTCGAGCGAGTATCGGCAGTCACATCTGGTGTAAAAGACATTCGAGCAGCAATTGAAAAAGCAAAAGAAAACCAAATCACAGGCAGAAGAACCATTATGTTTGTGGATGAGGTTCATCGCTTTAATAAAAGTCAGCAAGATGCTTTTTTGCCACATATCGAAGATGGCACGATCACTTTTATTGGCGCGACGACTGAAAACCCTTCTTTTGAACTCAATAACGCATTGTTATCGCGAGCGCGAGTCTACAAATTAAAATCATTAGAAAAACAAGATATTGTTCAGGTAATAGACCAAGCGCTTTTAGATAAAGACCGCGGCTTAAATGATGATAATTTTGTACTTCCTGATGATGTGAAATTACAACTGGCAAACTTGGTGTCGGGTGATGCTCGTATGTCACTCAATTATCTTGAGCTTTTGCATGATATGGCAGAAGAAGATCACGAAGGTAAGAAAGTGGTGGATTTACCTTTATTAGCGGAAGTGGCGGGTGAAAAACTGGCGCGTTTCGATAATAAAGGGGACATGTGGTACGACTTAATTTCAGCCGTTCATAAATCAATTCGTGGTTCAAATCCGGATGCCGCACTCTATTGGACCGCGCGAATTATAGCTGCGGGCGGTGATCCACTTTATGTTGCTCGTCGTTTATTGGCTATTGCTTCTGAAGATATAGGCAATGCTGATCCCCGTGCGATGGAAGTAGCAATGAATGCGTGGGATTGCTTTACGCGCATAGGCCCTGCTGAAGGCGAAAGGGCGATTGCTCAAGCGGTGGTTTATTTGGCATGTGCTCCTAAAAGTAATGCCGTTTATACCGCATGGAAACAAGCGCAAATGGACGCAATTAATTCACCAGATTATGATGTGCCAAACCATTTACGTAATGCCCCGACATCATTAATGAAAGACATGGGCTATGGCGCAGACTATCGTTATGCTCATGATGAGCCAAATGCGTATGCATCAGGTGAGAATTATTTTCCACCAGAAATGCAGGATCGTAAGTACTACTTTCCAACAAAACGTGGCTTAGAAACCAAAATTAGCGAAAAGCTAGAATATTTAGCCCAATTAGATCAAAACAGCACCTTAAAACGCTACCAATAAAAGATCATTTTCGGTATCTTATTCGAATCGCAATTTGGAACTGAAAATTGCACAAAATTTTATTACTCAGTGTGTTCTGTATTATTTGAATACACAATGACCATAAGGCATAGGATTACAAATGCTTGATTCAAAATTACTTCGTACAGAGCTGGATGAAACAGCAGAGAAACTGGCACGTCGTGGCTTTAAGCTAGACGTAGAGACACTTCGCAATCTTGAAGAACAACGTAAGTCCCTTCAAGTTAAAACTGAAGAGCTTCAAGCGCAGCGTAATTCCCGTTCGAAGTCCATTGGTCAAGCAAAAGCGAAGGGCGATCACGAAGAAGCAGATCGCATTATGGCTGACGTTGCAAACCTAGGCTCTGAATTAGATGAAGCAAAAGTTGCACTTGCAGATCTTCAACAACAAATCGAAACTATCGCTTTGTCTGTTCCAAACATTCCTGATGATTCAGTGCCGTTTGGTAAAGATGAAGAAGAAAACGTAGAAGTATTGCGTTGGGGTAACCCTCTAGCGTATGACTTTGAAGTAAAAGATCATGTTGAGCTTGGTGAAATGGCTGACGGTCTTGATTTTGCGAGCGCGGTAAAAATCTCTGGTTCTCGCTTTATCGTAATGAAAGGTCAATTTGCGCGTCTTCACCGTGCGCTTTCACAATTCATGCTTGATCTTCATACAGAAGAACACGGCTACATGGAAATGTACGTACCTTACTTAGTAAACCACGATAGCCTATATGGTACGGGTCAATTACCTAAGTTTGGTGAAGACTTATTCCATACAAGCCCACTAACAGAGCAAGTAAGTGACGTTCCTCTTAAGATGTTATCACTTATCCCAACAGCTGAAGTACCAGTTACAAACATGGTTCGTGACACAATTACGGAAGAAGCTGATTTACCTCTGAAAATGACGGCTCACACTCCGTGTTTCCGCTCTGAAGCGGGTTCTTATGGTCGTGATACTCGTGGTCTTATCCGTATGCACCAATTCGACAAAGTTGAATTAGTTCAAATTACGAAACCAGAAGATTCAATGGCCGCGCTTGAAGAGCTAACAGGTCATGCTGAGAAAGTACTTCAACTTCTAGAGCTCCCATACCGTAAGGTAGTGCTTTGTACTGGCGATATGGGCTTCGGTTCTCGTAAAACTTACGATTTAGAAGTATGGGTTCCAGCACAAGAAACGTACCGTGAGATCTCTTCTTGTTCAAACATGTGGGATTTCCAAGCTCGTCGTATGCAAGCGCGTTTCCGTCGTCAAGGCGAGAAGAAACCAGAATTAGTTCACACACTGAACGGTTCAGGTCTTGCTGTAGGTCGTACAATGGTTGCTATCCTAGAGAACTTCCAACAAGCTGATGGTAAGATTGCTATCCCTGAAGTACTACGTAAGTACATGAACGGTGTAGAATTCATCGGTTAATCTATTTTTAAATAGATAGAAATTGAAAGCCCCTTTATTGGTTATCCAGTAAAGGGGCTTTTTTGATTTTGCTTTTTACTTTTTATATATGCGTATTATTTGGTTAATGCTTGGTTCAACCATTGATCAAATTGGCCTTTTGGTAACGCACCATTGATCATATCTACGCGTTGACCATTCTTAAATACCATAATCGTAGGGATAGAGCGGATCTGATATTGTGCGGCAATTTGTTGTTGCGCTTCCGTATTTACTTTTACACAACGAACTTGGCCATTGCGTTCAGCTGCAACGTCTTCAAATACCGGAGAGAATCCAACACACGGATTACACCACGGGGCCCAAAAGTCGATAACAACAGGTTTATCACTATTCATTAAAGCAGCAAGATTATCAGTGGTACCTTCTAGTGGTTTCCCATCTAATAGTTGTTCTTTACAACGACCACACGTAGCCGTGTCATTAATGCGTTCAATAGGAAGGCGGTTGAGTCCATTGCATGATGGGCATCTAGATTGAAATTGAGACATGGTATTCCTTTATTATTTTCTGCAATAAGCAGTTTGTGAGCATAAAGAAATAATGGGGGTATAAAGTAAGAGATTCAATGAGAGAGGATAATAAAAAAGGAGCAAATGATAGCTCCTTAGTATGTTAAAGATGAACGATAAAATTAATCACGTTTCCATAACATGTGACAGAATTTATGTTCAGGATCACGGCTGACTAGCATACGAGCAAATACATCATCCAATACGTCTGATTCTTCATTGACCAAGCCAATGAGAACTTCCGCGTATACTTCGCCATCAACTTCAAAGCCAACGTGCCCAGCCCAATCATCACGAGTATCAACAACTTCAGCAGCGCCGCGATCATCAAATTGTAGAGTAAATAATGCAACATCAGCTGGTTCAAGGTTGTCTTGAGCCATTTCAAGGAAAATATCGTAAGCGACTTCGATTACGTCATCATAGCTAATTAGTTCAGTTGTCATGGTGGTTACCTTTAAAAAATACACGGATAAATTATCATGAATGGCCTTAGTAAGGCTAGAAGTATAAACAAATAGAAAGAGCAATCGTTTGCCTTTCGTTGAGGCTAATATCAGTAGTTGCGGCAGAGTTATTGAGCGGCTAAACTTCGCACTTCTTCCATTAGCCAGTTGAATGATTATTTTATGAAATTTCCAGGTCAGCGTAAATCCAAGCATTATTTTCCAGTTCACGCTCGTGATCCATTAGTTAGCCAAGCTCAAGAAACCAAAAAAATGTCGCGTACGCACATTATCGGTATTGATCAAACGTTAGTGGATATTGAAGCTCGAATTGACGATGCTTTTATTGAGAAGTATGGCTTGAGTAAAGGACACTCACTGGTTATCGATAATGATAAAGCGGAAATGCTTTATAATGAGCTTAAAGATAACAACATGATCACCAACGAATTCGCTGGTGGTACTATTGGTAATACACTTCACAACTATTCAGTATTAGCTGATGATAAATCAACTCTGTTAGGTGTGATGAGTGAAGACATTCATATTGGTAGCTACTCATATCGCTACTTATGTAATACGTCTAGCCGAATGGATTTGAACTACCTTCAACCTGTTCCGGGTGCGATTGGACGCTGTTTTGCACTTATTAGTCAAGATGGTGAGCGTACGTTTGCGATCAGCGAAGGCGATATGAACCAGCTTCGTTCAGAAAGTATTCCAGAGAAAATCTTTAAAAATGCATCTGCATTAGTACTGACAGCTTATTTAGTTCGTTGTAAAGATGGTGATCCAATGCCTGAAGCAACAATGAAAGCGATTGAGTACGCTAAAAAATATGATGTACCAGTGGTGTTGACCATGGGTACTAAATTTGTGGTTCAAGATGATCCACAATACTGGCGTGACTTCTTAAACGATCATGTAACCGTTGTTGCTATGAATGAAGAAGAAGGTGAAGCTCTTACAGGCGCATCAGATCCTCTAGAAGCAGCAGATAAAGCACTTGAGTGGGTTGATCTTGTATTATGTACTGCGGGCCCTGTAGGGCTTTATATGGCAGGCTATACAGAGGATGAAGCGAAGCGTGAGACTTCATTACCATTACTTCCAGGTACGATCCCAGAATTCAACCAATTTGAGTTTAGCCGTCCTGCGGTTAAAGAGAGCTGTGAAAACCCAATGAAGGTGTATTCTCATATTTCACCATACATGGGTGGTCCAGAAAAAATCAAGAATACTAACGGTGCAGGTGATGGTGCATTATCAGCATTACTACATGATATGGCTGCAAACCATTATCACCGTAATAATGTACCTAACTCAAGCAAGCATCAGCACTCTTACTTAACATACTCTTCGTTCTCTCAAGTATGTAAGTATTCAAACCGTGTAAGCTTTGAAGTATTAGCGCAGCATTCACCACGTTTATCTCGTGGTTTACCTGAGCGCGAAGATTCTTTAGAAGAGTCGTACTGGGAAAGATAATTTTTTCGGCGGCTTATTATAAAATAGATGAAATAAAAAACGGAAGCCTAGGAGCTTCCGTTTTTTTTAGAATCAAATAATTAAGCTGTAATTGTTGTACTTAAAACAAATGACTCATTAGGTTGGATAGCTTTAGCAGTTTCAAGGCTTGTTGAATAATAAGTTGATTCCACACATACCATTGTTTGGTAGCCATCATTGTTCATGTCACCCATAGATTCTGCGCCTTCAACCCACGGATTCCAGATAACCGCGGCATTGTGCCCTGAATTAGTAACAGACAATGTACGTTGTGTATCAGAGACTAGGACGGTGTTTTCTGGCTGAGTGTAAACACGGTCAACCGCCGCATTAATCGATAATGTATCACCACCCGAACATACTTTCCCTTCCAGTAAGCCATCAATATAGCTTGAGCCCATACCGGTAATTGTTGTCGCGTTAATATCAGCAACATTTAGGTATGTGTGTAATGCTCCTGAGCAGTTCCACGTTTTATCATCTGTATTTTTTGCATCAAGAGTAATCTTTAGCTGATCGCCAATTTCTACTGTTAAACGAGCTTCAAATTCAAATGGCCAAATAGCTTTGCTTTCTTCTGAAGCTTCTAAACCAAGAACCACCATGACCCCATTTTCGTTTTCACGGTGTTCTATTAATGTCCAAGTACTATTGCGAGCAAAGCCGTGGGCAGGGTTAGCGATACGGCCAAACCAAGGCCAGCAAACAGGTACACCACCACGAATAGCTTTTTCAGGGTTAAAGACAGCTTCTTTACTCATCCAGATAAGGTCATCTTGGCCCTTTGGAGTGAAAGACAGTACATGCCCACCATGTAATGAAATAGCAGCTTCTGCTTTGTCATGAATGATGCGTACGATCTTAACATCATCAAGCTGAGCAATAGTAACACTATCAGATAACACACTGATTGTTGGAAGGTGAGTAAGGTTCATAGGTCGCTCCTAAAATAATAAATACATATTCTTTTTCAGACGGTAATAGCAGAATTTTAGTTTAGAAAAGGAATAGGTACTTTTACTTAAATAACAGGTACAAAAAAGGCGACAATTAAGTCGCCTTTCATTCTTAAAAGATATTAAAACCTTTTAAGTTAACTTTCAAAGAAAGTCTAAACTAATGCTTACTTAGAGATGTGAGCGATTAGGTCAAGAACTTTGTTTGAGTAACCGATTTCGTTATCGTACCAAGATACAACTTTAACGAATTTGTCAGTTAGAGCAACACCAGCAGCAGCATCAAATACTGAAGTTTGTGTTTCGCCGATGAAGTCTTGAGAAACAACAGCTTCGTCTGTGTAACCTAGAACGCCAGCAAGCTCGCCTTCAGATGCTTCTTTCATAGCAGCACAGATAGCTTCGTAAGATGCAGCAGTTTTTAGGTTAACTGTTAGGTCAACTACAGAAACGTTAGCAGTTGGTACACGGAAAGCCATACCTGTTAGAAGGCCGTTTAGTTCTGGAAGAACAACGCCTACAGCTTTAGCAGCACCAGTTGAAGATGGGATGATGTTTTGAGAAGCACCACGGCCACCGCGCCAGTCTTTAGCAGAAGGACCATCTACAGTTTTTTGAGTTGCTGTAGTAGCGTGAACTGTAGTCATAAGACCAGATTCGATACCGAACTTGTCGTTAAGAACTTTAGCAACAGGTGCTAGACAGTTAGTAGTACAAGAAGCGTTAGAAACGATGTCTTGACCAGCGTAAGACGCGTGGTTAACGCCCATTACGAACATTGGAGTAGCGTCTTTAGAAGGACCTGTTAGAACTACTTTTTTCGCGCCAGCAGTGATGTGCTTACGAGCAGTTTCGTCGTCTAGGAAAAGACCAGTAGCTTCAGCTACAACGTCAACGTTGATTGCATCCCACTTAAGATCTTCAGGGTTACGCTCAGCAGTTACACGTACAGTTTTGCCGTTTACTACTAGGTTACCGTCTACAACTTCAACTGTACCGTTGAAACGGCCGTGAGTTGAATCGTACTTAAGCATGTAAGCCATGTATTCAACGTCGATAAGATCGTTAATACCAACAACTTCGATGTCGTTGCGCTCTACAGATGCACGGAAAACAAAACGTCCAATACGGCCAAAACCGTTAATACCTACTTTGATAGTCATTATAGTTGCTCCACAACTTAAATTTGAATTTCAGGTTTAAATTAACTGGTAGTAAAATTACAAAATCCTGAGCCAACCTGCAAGTAAAAATGCCATTTATATTGTTTAAAATCAAAAAATAGACCATATTCTGTTAACATAAAGAAAAATTCTTACGTAATTTATAGAAAATCTGGTCATTTAATAACCTTGATGACATGTTATGAAAAATAGTGACATAACTATTAACGCCATTTTACTAGGTTGCTGTAAAATTACTTTAGCAAATTATGTGCTACAAAGGTGAGTAGAAGCAAGGTTTAATTTAAATAAGTCTTAGGGGGTAGAATTTCAAATGGACAAATCAAAACAGTTTTCAGAATTTACAGAAGCAGATTGGCAAGAGAGTTTGACCCAAGAAGAGTTTGATATTTGTAGAAAACAAGGTACTGAAGCGCCTTTTTCAGGAAAGTTGTTACATAATAAATCAACAGGGGATTATAACTGTACCTGTTGCCAAACTATTTTATTTGTTTCTGAGAATAAATACGATTCTGGATGTGGTTGGCCAAGTTTTGATGCCCCAGCGAATGATCAGGCAATTCGATATATTGAGGATAATAGCCATGGAATGCAAAGAACAGAGATCCGCTGTCGTCAATGCGACAGTCATTTAGGTCATGTGTTTAATGATGGCCCTAAGACAACGGGTGAACGTTTTTGTGTTAATTCAGTATCGCTACATTTTAATAATAAAAACTAGCAGTGGAAATATCGGTTAGCTCTAATGCAGTAAAAAAGGAGCACAGGCTCCTTTTTACTTCTGAATTACTTTTTTATTTGAACTGGTAGTAAAGAGGGATGGAAGTTTTGCGCTTCAATACTTTTTGTTATTGTTTCACTGCTTTTTAGTAATGTTTCTTTTTCTTCCGCTGTAAATTGATACAGTAAATCCAATTGTTTTTCTGAAGCCACTTTTAGTTGAAATTTTTTACCTACTAAAGCCCAAATATACGCATGCTTTTTATTGCCTTCTTTGTGGTTAATACTTGCAAGCGATTTAATGATTATTGAATGTAATTTATTTTCATAATCTTCTTCTGTTAATAATTCTAATGAATGATTAAGAATTAGAATGGTTTTATTCCCATCACGTTGAGTATAAAAAGTAGCAAGTGCGTATTGTAACTCGGCAGATTCTAATGCTTTCGTTCCTTCTAATTGCAAAAACTCACGCAGTGCTTGTTTATCTCCAGTTGTCCAACGGTAAAAAAGAACTTTTGGATCTTTCGATGTTTGAAGTTCTAAAGATAAAGCATCGATAGCATCATAAGTATGAAGTAGAGCTTCAGAGCGTTTGGTTTTAATCTCTTTAGCGGTAATCGGTTCAATTTGCGCTGCAGAGGTTAAGCATTGCTGATATTCATACGTTGCTTTAATTGTGTTTAATTTATCAAGATCACTTTGACTCTTTAATACTTCAAAACGATTCAATATAAGTGCCTCTCTTTGGTTCAAGCATTGACCATCACGCATATTTAATTGTTGGCACTGTAAGTTTGCATGCTCTTCACATAATTGTTCTGTTGTCGGTTTTGAATCAAAACAGCCAGATACTAAAAGAGTAGTAAGCGCCATTAAGGTAAATCGTTGAGTCGTTAAAAGCATGATGATCCTATAGATAGAAAAAGAGGAAACGTGATCCATTACACCAATTTATCGGCAGTATGTTGACTAACATTAATCAAAAGATATGGTTTCTGAGTCGCTAATATAGGGAATAAACAATGGATATTAATAAATTACTAGAATCGATGACACCAGAAGTATTTCAAAATTTGCAATATGCTGTCGAAACAGGAAAGTGGCACAATGGCACACCGTTATCTCAAGAGCAAAGAAGTACTTGTATGCAGGCAGTGATGTTGTACCAATCAATGCATAATAAAGAAGCTCAACATATGACAGTTGCGGAAGGTGGTGAAATCAGTTTTAAATCAAAAGCAGAACTTAAAAAACAATTTTCAAAAGGGCAAGAAGATATCGTCCGAGTTAACGTATCATCAGAATAAGTAGCAATACTTCCTATGGTCTCTTTTTTGAGAGTAATATCTTAGTGGTGAGAATATTAATGCCACATTGGTCCCAAAAAAAATCTATAAAATTGTCGATAAGGAGCAACTCAAGTACATTATCGACAATTTCGTAAATTAGATAAGTGGTATGATGAAAAAAACAAAGGGACAAGTTTTAACTAAATTTGCGGCATTTGCTGCTGTATTCATACTACTTGCCGTTATTGCAGCACCTAAGTTTCTTAATAGTGACTCTGTAAATAATACCTCACAAGGTTCTTTAACCTTATATTCAGAATAGAACTATCGCAATGCTTACGGAGTCTTGAACACTGTAAGCACTTCCTTTATTTGACGCTTGTCACTCTTTCATTAGGTGCAGGTAATTCACTTCCACAATGCTTACAATGCATTGCATCAGATTCATGTCCCCCTTTTACACAATTTGGACAACGAACCAGATCTCTGTGCGCGTTCATTTCTTGGTTCAATTCTGCAGTAATAATCCCAGTAGGTACGGCAAGAATCGAATAACCTAATAACATTGTTAATGACGCCACAGCTTTACCCAGTGCTGTATGCGGAACCAAATCACCATAGCCCACCGTCGTAATGGTTACTATTGCCCAATAAATGCTTTGGGGAATACTAGTAAACCCATTTTCGGGCCCTTCAATAACGAACATCAAAGAACCAAAAACAGAAACTAAAATAGCAACAGTACTAAAGAAGATGAGGATTTTTCTTTTTGCCATCAATAGTGAGCGTAAAAGAATGTTGGAATCTTGTAAGTAGCGAACTAACTTTAATACTCTAAATATTCTCATTACGCGTAAGAGACGAATGATAGCGATGTAGCTTGCGCTTGGAAAAAACAATGCTAGATAAGTTGGTAGTATTGCGAGAAGGTCAATAACACCATAAAAACTTTTCGCATAAGAGCTAGGTTTTGGTGAGCAATACAATCGTAAAATGTATTCGATAGTGAATATAGCAGTAAAAATATATTCTAATCGCCATAACCACTCACCATATATTGCATTGACTGAACTTATCGAATCTAAGATTAATGTTGCTTGAGAGGTAAGGATTAGTACGATTAATGCGATATCAAATCGCTTCCCACCTTTAGTATGTGTGCCAAATATCGTTGCATATAAATAATGTTTAAGGCGTTTTGTATTCATGATTAATTTTTGTACTTAATGATGGGCTGTCTTTTATTAAGAATAATAAAAAAACAGTCTACTCTCTAGTACAAGTTTAAATCGTATTTATTTTATAGAAGGTAAAAGAGTCGTAATATTTACAATTAAGTGATCTAGAGCAACTTATTTAATGCATAAACGATGTGAATCTGAGCGGAGATATACTACTCTTTAGTGGCACGAAGATTTCGCCATAATTTGTCATTTTTGGCCTTGATTATGTAACTTTATTACAACTTACATTTTTAGTAATGAGAGTTTTGTCATTAGCTTTCATTTTGAAGTCGGTCATAATTCCAGTTAACTATGTGATCTAAATCGTATTTATACTGTGCTATCCGTTGGAAGTAAGACGAAAGTGGTAAATAAATTCTCATAACTGATCTGAATCAATACTTTTCAAATTGTGAAAGAATATAATCAGTTTTGAAAGCAATTTACTAAGAAGTTAAAGCAGGATTACCAGAAAATTGGTTGAGCTTAACTGCAAAAAAGGATGGAAAAGCAGAATCCTTACTAAATAGTTTTTAATGAATTTTATAGTTTTTATTTTTAGGAGAAACAATATGCCTGTAACTAATTTAGCTGAACTTGATGCTCTAGTAGCACGCGTTAAAGCGGCGCAAAAAGAATTTGCGAACTTTCCACAAGAGAAAGTTGATGAAATCTTCCGTGCAGCGTCTCTAGCAGCTTCAACAGCTCGTATTGAACTAGCAAAAATGGCAGCAACTGAATCTGGCATGGGTATCATGGAAGATAAAGTTATCAAAAACCACTTTGCTTCTGAGTTTATTTATAATAAATACAAAGACGAGCTAACGTGTGGCATCATCGACCGTAACGATGAAGGCGGCACGATCACTATTGCTGAACCTCTAGGTATTGTTTGTGCAATCGTTCCAACGACAAACCCTACTTCAACAGCAATCTTTAAAGCGTTAATCTGTCTTAAAACTCGTAACGGTTGTATCTTCTCTCCACACCCACGCGCTAAAAATGCAACTAACTACGCTGCTAAAGTAGTATTAGATGCAGCAATTAAAGCGGGTGCACCAAAAGACATCATTGGTTGGATTGACCAACCATCTGTTGAATTGTCAAATACATTAATGAAACATGACGACATCAACATGATCCTTGCTACTGGCGGTCCAGGCATGGTTAAAGCGGCTTACTCTTCAGGTAAACCTGCAATCGGTGTTGGCGCGGGTAATACACCTGTAGTTATCGACGAAACTGCTGATATCAAACGTGCTGTTTCTTCTATCCTAATGTCTAAAACATTCGATAACGGTGTTATTTGTGCTTCTGAGCAAGCGGCAATCGTTGTTGAATCTATTTACGATGAAGTTAAAGCTCGTTTCGCTAAATACGGCGCGGTTGTTCTAAACAAAGAAGACGCAAATAAAGTACGTAAAGTACTGCTTATTGATGGCGCACTTAACGCTAACATCGTTGGCCAACCAGCATACAAAATCGCTGAGTTAGCAAATGTTAAAGTACCTACATCTACTAAAATTCTTATCGGTGAAGGCTTAGAAGCTTCATGGGATGACGAATTTGCTCATGAGAAACTATCTCCAACATTAGGTCTATTCAAAGCGAAAGACTTTGAAGATGCAGTACGTCAAGCGGGCATCGTATTAGACATAGGCGGTGTTGGTCATACTTCAGTACTTTACACTGACCAAGATAACAACGAAGAGCGTATCGCGTACTTCGGTGACAAAATGAAAACTGCTCGTATTCTTGTGAATACACCAGCATCTCAAGGTGGTATCGGTGACCTTTACAACTTTGAATTAGCACCTTCACTAACGTTAGGTTGTGGTTCTTGGGGTGGTAACGCTATCTCTGAAAACGTAGGTCCTAAGCACCTTATCAACAAGAAAATTGTAGCTAAGCGAGCAGAAAATATGTTGTGGCATAAACTACCAAAATCTATCTACTTCCGTCGCGGTTGTTTACCAATTGCAATGACTGACCTTGAAGGTAAAAAACGTGCATTAATCGTTACTGACCGTTTCTTATTCAACAACGGTTACATCGATGACCTACGCTCAATCTTAAAAGAGAAAGGCATGGAAGTTGAAGTGTTCCATGAAGTAGAAGCAGATCCAACATTAGCAGTAGTTAAAGCCGGTGCTGAAGCATGTGCAAGCTACCAACCTGATGTTATCTTGGCAGTTGGTGGTGGTTCACCAATGGATGCTGCGAAAATCATGTGGGTAATGTACGAGCACCCAGAAACTGATTTCGAAGACCTATCTATGCGATTTATGGATATCCGTAAACGTATTTACAAGTTCCCTAAAATGGGTCAAAAAGCTGAACTAGTATGTATCACAACGACTTCTGGTACAGGTTCTGAAGTTACACCATTTGCTGTTGTAACTGATGAAAAAACGGGTCAAAAATACCCATTAGCAGATTACGAACTAACGCCAAACATGGCTGTTGTTGATGCTAACCTTGTAATGGATATGCCTAAGTCTTTATGTGCATTCGGTGGTTACGATGCAGTAACTCACGCATTAGAAGCTTACGTTTCTGTTCTTGCAAACGAATACTCAGACGGTCACGCTCTGCAATCACTTAAGATGCTTAAAGAGTACTTACCAAGCTCTTACGCTAACGGTAAGAAAGATCCAATCGCTCGTGAGAAAGTACACAATGCAGCAACAATCGCTGGTATGTCTTTTGCGCAGTCTTTCCTAGGTGTGTGTCACTCAATGGCGCATAAATTAGGTGCGGAATTCCACATTCCACATGGCCTTGCTAACGCGTTATTAATTGCTAACACAGTACGTTTTAATGCAACTAATAACCCAACTAAACAAGCTGCTTTCTCTCAGTACGACCGTCCTAAAGCACGTGCTCGTTACGCTGAAATTGCGGAGCATTTAGGTTACCGTGAAGGTAATACTGAAACGAAAGTTAATGCATTACTTGGTTGGTTAGAAGAGCTTAAAATTGCCCTGGATATCCCAATGTCAATTCAAGCGGCTGGCGTTAACGAAGCTGAATTCATGGCAAAAGTGGATTCAATTGCTGAAGATGCGTTTGATGACCAATGTACAGGTGCTAACCCACGTTACCCATTGATCAAAGAGCTTAAAGAAGTATTAATCGCTTCTTACTACGGTACGGCTTACGCTGACGTAATCGACGCACCAGAAGTGAAAGCAGAAGCAAAAGCGAAAAAAGCAAAGAAATAATTCGAAGCTAACAGGCTAAAGTATTTTCACTAGTATTTTGAAAATATGAGAACAATAAAAACCACCTTACTTAAGGTGGTTTTTTTATGCCTAGGATATTTTACTTACTGTGATTGGTATAAGCCAAATGAAAGGAATTAGATATCAATAGGTTGTGTTTGATTGGTATTACACAGTAGCCTCAATAATACGGCCATTGAAATAGTCATTCTCTAATATGTATTCAGTGTTTTTTATCAACTCTTGATTGATTAAATTTACGTTAGAGTCTGATAGTAAGCTAGAAAGACAAGGAGTGACTCCACCAACTCTAATATTAAAAGGATTTAATTCTTTAGCCCAACTCTTTGTTAGACCTGCGAGCAATGAAGCTGAATGACCGAGTTGCTGAACTTGTGGTGAAAATTTCTGATACCCTAAATTAATGATCACGCCTTCTTTATTATGGTCTCTCATATGGTTCGCGGCATATTGGCCATAAGAAAATAAGCTTTCAGTTAATTCAATTAGCTGAGAAGGAGCATCATGTTGTTGATGTGAAAACAAGCTTGGTAGGGCAATATCAGTATAGTTGTTGATCAATACATCGATTCCATTGGTAAATGTTTCATCAATGGAATGGAATAAATCATGAATACTTTGCGTTGATTGGTCTTTTAATTCGTAACTAATAACATTTGGGTTTAATTGATCACAGAGTCTATGTGTTTCGTGTAACTGATAGTGATCTGAATCGGCAATAATAAGGGACGCACCAAGTGAGGAAAAATGACATGCAATAGCTCGGCCCATAAAATTACCAGCAGATGTGATCAGAATAGTAGAATGTTCAATTTGCATAGCATTCCTCCCTCAAAGCATTTCACATTGTTGTTAAATAAAAGTGCTTTAATAATGGGATAGAAATATTACATCTGCTGTGAGCTTGGCTAGAAATGGTGATTAAATTGTATTCAATCATCTAATTTATGCACTAACTCACATAAATCATGTGAATAATGCCTTGCTGGAGATAATAAATAATGATGTCTGAACAAGAACAGAGAGCGGCAGATTAAACGTATAAATTCATTTCTGAATGACGCTTAGCAGTTACCAACTCATTATAAAGATCTTGAGGGATAGCATTGAAGATTTCATTACCTGATTCTAGTTGGCGACGTTGATGACCAGATAGGTTGTGATACACGTCTTCTGGTAGGTCGTGGGTATCTTGTGGCATATAAGCCATAGCATCAGGGGCTAGTCCATGTAATAGTTTTGCACTTGCTAAACCACCATTATGAAATTGGTTTGCTTGTGAAGCGGCGCGAGAGTAGCTTTCTTCATTACTACGTAAAATCTGAGCGTCAGCTAATTGAAAGCGTTGACGAAGCAGATCTTCTGTAACTTTTTTCTCATCTATTTTTTCAACAGGTGTATTTTCACGTAAGTCATTAGACAGTAAAGACATCATTAAGGCGAAATCTGCACGGCGACCTGCTTCCATAGCATGGTTTAGGTTTGAACCGTATTGAATTTCACTGATTAACTCTGCTTTATCTAAAGTATGTACTTTCATGAATCAATTCCTCTTGATGATAAATACTTATCGGAAAAGAATTCAAAAACTTTAGTCTTTTTAGGAAAAAAATTGCCGTTTTTTTAATTAATAGCGTTAAGTGGCAAAGAGTTACCGTTAATAATGAAGGATAAAAAAAGGTCAGTATAAATACCGACCTTTTTGGTTGAAAGTTAGCCGAAATGATACGGCAACTTCAAATGAATTATTTTGCTAGGTTTTCTTCTACGAAAGACCAGTTTACTAGAGCCCAGAACGCACCCATGTAATCAGGACGAACGTTACGGAAATCGATGTAGTAAGCGTGTTCCCATAGATCAACAGTTAGAAGCGGTGTAACGCCTTCTTCTGTTAGTGGAGTACCTGCATTTGATGTATTAACGATAGCTAGAGAGCCGTCAGCGTTCTTAACAAGCCAAGTCCAAGAAGAACCAAAGTTGTTGATCGCAGAATCTGTGAATTGTGCTTTGAATTCTTCAAAAGAACCAAATGCAGCATCGATAGCAGCAGCTACAGCGCCTGTTGGTTGACCACCAGCGTTTGGAGCTAGACAGTTCCAGTAGAATGTGTGGTTCCAGATTTGTGCTGCGTTATTGAAAACACCACCAGTAGAAGTCTTAACGATCTCTTCTAGTGTTTTGCCTTCAAATTCAGTACCTGGGATAAGGCCATTAAGCTTAACAACATAAGTGTTGTGGTGCTTACCGTGGTGGTAATCTAAAGTCTCAGCAGAGATATGTGGTTCTAATGCGTCTTTTGCGAACGGTAGAGCTGGTAATTCAAATGACATTGCTCATGTCTCCATGTTATAAGAGGTCTACGCCTCACTAATATTCCAAAAAATATACACTCAACGGAGTGTATAATTTATTCTGACTTCGTTCTGATTCTAGCAAGTTTTGATTTTATTAAAAGAAAAAGTGGATAATTTTCAATAAATAATACCACTACAAATATTAGGTATTTTTTTCTGAGTGCATAAGAAGTAGAATGAATACAACTTAGTGTCGACCCATTAGAGGATACAATGGAAACTATCGATAAGATAAAGCAACAAATTGCTGAAAACCACATCATTCTATACATGAAAGGCTCACCGAAACTTCCAAGCTGTGGTTTTTCATCTCAAGCTTCTCAAGCACTAATGAACTGCGGTGAGAAATTTGCTTATGTAGATATTCTACAAAACCCAGACATTCGTGCTGAGCTGCCAGCATATGCACAATGGCCTACTTTCCCACAGCTATGGATTGAAGGTGAATTAATTGGTGGTTGTGACATCATTTTGGAAATGTTCCAAAAAGGTGAGCTTCAGCCATTAGTTAAAGAAGCTGCAGAGCGTAATGCCCCTGCTGCGGAATAATACTAGAATATAGATCATCTAATTCGTTAGATTGATATAAAAAAACCACGTATTGCTACGTGGTTTTTTTTATATTTTTGCTTTTTCAAAAGCAAGAGCTTGTAACTTAGCTAAGGGGGATTTCCCTTCCTTCAATTTACGTAGCCACTTTTCTTCAATGATTTCTTTTTCGTCATCTAAACGCATTTCGCAATAAACTAAGTAAACAATATAAGCGGTTTCGTAATCGGTAATATCTGAAAGTTGAATATCAGATATTAAGCGGTTTGCTTCACCGTATCGATTCATCTTTAATTGCCATAACGCGGATAATGCACGCTGCGCTGAAATACAGGGTATGCCACGTAAGCGGCCTTTTAATTTTGCGCTGACTCGTTGCCATGAACTTTCAGGCGACCATTCTTGTAAGCTTTCTTCTGAAGCAAGAAAAAGATCACCCCATGCGGCCATTGCTCTTTTCCCTGCAGAGTCAAACGCAGAGTTTGGTAATAAATAAGCGTATTTAGTTAGTAAGTCGAATGCATCGTATCGCTCGCCTTTTGCAAGAAGAGACCAAATGAGGTGACTGAATCTTAAATACGAGTAGGGAGCAAGCTCAAATCCTTTTTTCCAGTAGCGAGCAGCAATAGATAAGTTATCTCGGTTAAAAGCTATTTGGGCTTTTAAATCAAGCAAACGTAAGCTACTGGTTTCATTTTTTGGTAGTAACGAATCGACTAACTGGTTAGCGTTATCAAAATCATTTTGTGCGATATAGATTTCTGCTTGCTGGATTTCAGCTTCAATCGACTCTTTAATTATTGATAGTAAAGCTTTATTGACGCTCAACGCTTCTGACAGTCGGTTCACTTTGATGAGACGAGATGTCAGTTTAAGCATTGAGTCTTTAAGAATGATTTTATTTGGTGCTTTAAATATAAGAGGTTTAACTCCAGAGAGTCCATCTTTTGTATAAGCGGCAATCATTCCCATCGCGAATTGACGTTTTACTAAATCATGGTTAATAACCTTGATAATTTCTTCTGGGCGAATTGGCTTTTGGATATACTTTTCAGGGACATAATCGGTATATGCTAACTCAATTTGTGGGTCTTCATTACCAGTTACGACATAGACCAGAGTATTGTCTGTAATCAATCGTAATAGACGTAATTGCTCAAGCATTTGAAGACCTGTGCTACCATGGCCAAGATTATGGTCTACAAAAAGGACGTCGAATTTTTTTTGCTTACAGTTACCTACTGCAGCGCCTGCTGTTGGGCAGCAAGCAATGTTATTAGTCGGGACACCAATACGACTGAGTAATGCACGAATTGCATTTTGAATAACAGTACTGTCGTCAATGATGAGAAAAGAAGAGAGCTTAATTAGTTTCATAGAAAATAGACAGGCCGTAACTAGACAGTGCAAGAGTATAGCAACAGTCTTACTTAAATATAGAAAAAAAAACGAATAGCTGAGTAAAAATATTTGATCTTAATGTAAAAAACGACAGGGTTAACTGTCGTTTTATATCGAAAACCATTAATTCTGCAACAATAATGTAACTATTAGGCAGTGTTAATAGATTAAAGCACCATTGCTGCAATCCAACCAAATGCAATTAATGGCAGGTTGTAATGTAGGAATGTAGGCACTACGGTTTCCCATACGTGCTCATGTTGACCATCAGCATTTAGGCCAGACGTTGGACCTAATGTGGAATCTGATGCAGGGGAGCCCGCATCACCTAGAGCAGCAGCAGTACCAACCAATGCAATAGTAGCCATTGGAGAAAAGCCAAATGCTACGGCAAGAGGAACATAGATGGTAGCAATGATAGGGATAGTTGAGAACGATGAGCCAATGCCCATGGTTACTAATAGACCAACAACTAACATTAATAATGCCGCTAATGGTTTATTGTCACCGATAGATGTTGATAATGATTCGACTAGGATTTCAACGCCACCCGTTGCTTTCATTACCGCAGCAAAACCGGCAGCTGAGATCATAATGAAGCCAATCATAGCCATCATGTGAACACCACGAGTAAAGACATCTTGAGTTTCTTTCCAAGCGATAACACCACCAAAAGTAAACACCATAAATCCGGCAAGTGCACCAACAATCATTGAACCAGTTGCTAATTGAACGGATAACGCAGCAATAATAGCGACAATTGATATTTGGATATGTCGTTTATTAAACGTAGGTGCCGTATTGGTTGCCTTCATTGTTGTATTATCAACATCAGCATAAGTTCGAGGCTTACGGTAAGAGATAAATACAGCAATTAGAAGACCAGTTACCATACCTAAAGCAGGCAGAGCCATTGCTAAAGGAACTTGGCTAGCAATAACATCGAGATTATTGTCATGCAGGTTTTTTAATAAAATATTGTTTAAAAAGATGCCACCAAAACCAACAGGCAGGATCATGTATGGTGTAACTAAACCAAAGGTTAGTACACAAGCAATTAAACGTCGATCAAGCTTTAGTTTATTAAATACTTGGATCAGTGGCGGGATTAAGATTGGAATAAACGCAATATGCACAGGCACTACGTTTTGCGATGAAATTGTAATTAATAATATTAAGCAAAGTAAAAGATATTTCACGCCAGTAGCAGCATGAAGATTATCTTTTGCATTAATACGTTTTATAACACTGTGAGCTAATAAATCAGTCACGCCAGATTTTGAAATAGCAACAGCAAACGCACCAAGCATAGCGTAGCTTAATGCAATTGTTGCACCGCCACCTAAACCACCTTCAAATGCTGAAATAGTCTCAGATAATGATAAACCACCCACTAATCCACCGATTAATGCACTGAACGTTAAGGCAACGACAACGTTAACTCTAAGCAAAGCGAGAATAAGCATTACTGAAACAGAAAGAATGATTGGATTCATTTTGTTTAGTTTCCCTGTAAATGTTGTGTAGTTATGCCAATAGATAAATAAGCATAAAATGTATGTCTACTTTCTGATTGGTATTAGCAGATAGCCAATTAATTATTATTAGTATTTTCTTCTTCGGTTTCAGGCAATAGCGGCCATCCACCAAGATCTTTCCATTTATTTACGATATGACAGAATAATTCAGCGGTCTTTTCTGTATCATAAAGTGCTGAATGCGCTTCTTTTCCATCAAAATCAATGTTTGCAGCTTTACATGCTTTAGCTAATACGGTTTGCCCTAGTGCTAATCCGCTGATCGCCGCAGTATCAAATGTGCAGAAAGGATGAAAAGGAATACGTTTTAATTTTGCTCGTTCAGAAGCTTCCATCACAAAGCTGTGATCAAAATTAGCATTATGAGCGACCATAATTGCTCGGCGGCAATCATGCTGTTTTTGCTCTTTTCGGATTTGTTTGTAGATTTCTTTTAAAGCAATATCTTCTGTAACCGCGCCACGTAATGGACTGAATGGGTCACGGATACCATTAAATTCTAGTGCTTCTTTCTCAAGATTAGCACCTTCAAATGGCGAAACATGGTAATGAATTGTACTGGCTGGTTTTAAGTAACCTTCTTCATCCATTGCAAGGGTGACAGCACAAATCTCAAGTAAAGCATCAGTTTTTGAATTGAAGCCAGCGGTCTCAACATCAATAACGACAGGGAAATAACCACGAAATCGGTTTTTTAATAAATTATGTTGCTCTACTTCAGTCATCATTCGGTACGTAAGAAAATGTTGCCGCTATTATTGCAGATTATCGTTAGCATAAAAACTGTAAATAAGGTGTGATGAGGATATATTTATTGAAGATAAGTGATGATAAATAAAATACAGAGCAAAAATGAGTATTATTGGTCTAAATTTTGCTTTGATTAAGCTTATCGTCAACGGCATGACTCCAATAGATTTAGGTATTATGAAAAAAACACTTTTTACTTTAGCCCTGCTAGTAAGCTCATTGACTGCAACATCTGCATTAGCCAATAAGAACTATGTTGCTAAGCCTGAGCAATCAAAATGGGTAATGCTAGAGAATTCGCCATTAGAATGCCGTTTATCTCACAATATTCCAAATTATGGAAATGCAGAATTTTCATCGTACGCTAATAAAAAGATGAATCTGGATTTTGAACTAAAAATGAACCGTCCAATGGGAGAGACTCGCTCAGTTAATTTGGTCTCTATGCCACCGCGTTGGACTCCTGGCGAAAGCGCCGATTCAATGACAAATTTGAAATTTTTCAAACAATTTGATGGTTATGTCGGCGGTACGACTGCATGGTCAATGTTGGCTGAATTAGAGAATGGACGTTTTCCTACCTTTACTTATGCTGATTGGCAGAGTCCTAAGCAGTTGATTGAGGTTGCACTTTCTCCAGTTGTATTTCAAAACACATACAACGTTTTTAGCATGTGTATTGCTAATTTGTTGCCTTATAGTTTTGAAGATATTTCATTTACTATTCTACACTTTGATAAAAACAGTGATGAATTAAATAAAGCATCAAAAAAACGTTTATCTCAAATAGCAGACTTTATTAAATATACTAAAGATGTCGATTTAGTATTAGTGGCGACTTACACTGATTCTAGTGGTGGAAAAAATGTTAACCAACAAGTGTCTGAGCGACGCGCATTAAAGCTACAAAACTATTTTGAATCGATTGGTTTACCTACTGATCGCATTCGTGTTCAATCTTATGGTGAGCGTCGTCCTATTGCTGATAATGCAACACCAATCGGTAAGAATAAAAACCGTCGAGTTGTTATTTCTTTAGGTCGAACAATAATTTAACCTGTGTAATTTTATCTAGTAACTCATTTAAGGTGTCTATTACAATAGGCACCTTTTTTATTGCAGTTTAAAACTCGCAATTAACTCACATTGAACTGTGGTATCAATGTGTTGAATATGTTTTGCAATTTCTGGATTAGGGTGACGTTTCATAAATTCTAAAAGGGCACTTTTACAGCAACCTAAGTTAGAAACGAAAGATTCACAATCATTTTTGGGGCATTGTGGTACAAGAGTGAGAATTTTTTCTGCAGCAATTTCTAAATACTTTAGCTCAAAATTATTGTCATTTTGGCTTCGCCAGAATTGAGCTAAATTATGACAAGAGATAACCGTGATGGTTACTTGATCAACGAGACTCGCTTCATTGCGCTTTGTGAGTTCCTCTGAAATGGCAAAGGCCTGTTGATAATGAAGAATGGTACGCCAGAAGTCTTTATTCTTAAAAGACTGTTCAGCTAATATAGTGTGTTTTTCCCATAGTTCTATCATGATATTCCCTCAATTGGTGTTCTTTCAATTATTATGCAAACACTCTAATTGAGAATTGTTATCATTAAAAGAGTGAGGTATAAAAAAACCTGCTTAGATCGCAGGTTTTATTCAATAGAGTATTTAGTATCTTAATTAAAGTAAGGAGTTACCCTTCTAAACCAGCTGAAGCACTTTTATTCTGGATAAGTTCAATCATGTAGCCATCAGGGTCTTTAACAAACGCAATGTGTGTTGAACCACCTTTTACAGGGCCAGCCTCACGAGTGACGTTACCACCAGCCGCTTTGATTGCATCACAGGTTTGGTATACATCATCAACACCAATGGCAATATGACCAAAAGCCGTACCCATATCGTATTCTTCAGTGCCCCAGTTATAAGTTAATTCGATCACTGCACCTTGAGATTCATCACCGTAGCCAAGAAAAGCTAACGTATATTTGTACTCTTCATTCGTGTTTTGACGAAGAAGATCCATACCCATTACTTTGGTGTAAAACTCGATTGATTTATCTAAATTACCCACACGGATCATCGTGTGTAAAATGCGTCCATTAGCCATTGTTTTGCTCCAGTTTTTTGCTTTTATTCCAACCTAAATAATTGATAGGTAGGTAGTATTTAAATATCTGTTTTTTCTTTGAACTCACAGAGATCTTCTATCATGCAACTGCCACAGCGAGGTTTACGTGCAATACAGGTATAACGACCGTGCAAAATAAGCCAGTGGTGTACATCAAGTTTGAACTCTTTAGGTACCACTTTGAGTAATTTCTTTTCTACGTCGTTAACGGTTTTTCCCATTGCCAGCTTTGTACGGTTAGAGACACGATAAATATGAGTATCTACCGCAATGGTTGGCCAACCAAAGGCTGTATTTAGAACGACATTTGCCGTTTTGTGCCCAACACCAGGTAGAGCTTCTAGCGCGTCTTGATCTTCTGGGATCTCACTGTCATGAAGATCAATCAACATCTGGCAAGTCTTGATGACATTAACGGCTTTGGTATTAAATAAACCAATGGTTTTAATGTAAGTTTTTAATCCGTCAACGCCTAAGTCTAAGATTGCTTGAGGCGTATTTGCAACAGGGTATAATTTACGCGTCGCTTTGTTTACGCTGACATCGGTAGCTTGTGCTGATAGCAAAACAGCGATCAATAATTCAAACGGCGTAGACCATTCAAGCTCAGTTTGAGGATGTGGGTTATCGGCTTGTAAGCGTTCTAATATTTCTCGGCGTTTTACATTATTCATACCGCTCAATGTCCTTATTTATGATACTCGCGCGCGTTCAATTTTTTCTTTTTCTTGTTTTGGTTGACGATCCGCTAATTTTTTATCGATAACATTCTTTATCGCAATAAGAAAACCGACACCTAAGAAAGCGCCTGGTGGAAGCATGGCTAATAGGAAATGGCTATCGACATGAAATAGTTCAATACGTAATACTGTCGCCCAATCACCCAATAATAGATCCGCACCATCAAATAGCGTGCCGTTACCAAGTACTTCACGCATTGCTCCTAATAGGACAAGCACAGCTGTCATACCTAACCCCATCCATAACCCATCAAAAGCCGCAGGTACAGGATCATTTTTAGAGGCGAAAGCTTCTGCACGACCGATGATAATACAGTTAGTTACGATAAGAGGAATAAAGATGCCCAGTGATAGATATAGACCATAAGCATATGCATTCATTAATAATTGAACACAGGTTACTAGTGAGGCAATAATCATCACAAAAACTGGGATACGGACTTCTTGTGGGATCCATTGGCGAACTAATGAAACAATTAAGTTAGATCCAATAAGAACTAAGGTGGTAGCAATACCTAATCCTAGCGCATTGGTTACCGTTGCCGAAACCGCAAGTAAAGGACAAAGTCCCAGCAGCTGAACTAGGGCAGGGTTGTTATCCCATAAACCATTTTTGATTAGTTCTTTGTTAATTGCCATTAGTTAGCCTCACAATTTAGAGGAAGAGTCTGCAACTCATCTTGATGTGTTTTATAGAACCATACCGCTTTTTTAACTGCTTTTACAACTGCGCGAGGTGTGATGGTTGCCCCTGTAAATTGATCAAATTGGCCCCCATCTTTTTGAACAGCCCAGCTTTTATCTTGAAAATTATCAACAGTTTTTCCTAAAAACGCATCAACCCATCGAGTGATACGAATATCTATTTTATCGCCTAAGCCCGGTGTTTCTTGATGGGACAGTACACGAACCCCTGTTACCATCGCATCAGAGTCGACACCAACAATAATCTTAATTGCACCGCTATAACCATCTGGTGCAATAGCTTCTATAGCTGCACCTGAGTGCTTACCATTTAGTGACGCTAAATAAATAGGCATTGGTTGTTCAGTACCTAAAGCTTCTGGATTTTTAACTAAAATACAGGCTTTATAAAGCTCGTTGTCATGTTGTGCCTTTGGTACTACTTGATTAAGTGTAGACAGCAGTTGTTGTTGCTGCTGATAGGCAATTTGATCTTTTGTTAATGCAAAAGTAATGGTTACTAATGCTGTAGAAGCAATTGCAAAAAGCGCCAGAACAAGGCTGCTTTTTTTCATAGTATTAAGCATTGTCTTATCCTTTTTTATGGCCGTATGTTCTTGGTTTGGTGTAGTAATCAATCAAAGGAACACACATGTTGGTTAAGAGGACAGCGAAAGCCACGCCATCAGGGAAACCGCCCCAAGTACGGATGATATAAACTAATGCCCCAATAAGTGCACCATAATATAAGCGGCCTTTTGGTGTTGTTGCTGCCGATACGGGATCGGTAGCAATAAAGAAAGCCCCAAACATAGTGGCGCCAGAAAACAGGTTAAACAGTGGCGATGTTGCTGTATCTGGTGAAAATAGAGCAAATAAACTACTGATCACAAAGAGGCTAGCTAAAAAGCTGACAGGAATGTGCCAATGAATGACCCGTTGTTGTAGAAGGGAAAGGCCACCCAATAAGAAGCCTATATTAACCCACAACCACCCTAATCCAGCAAAACCATTGAAGATAGGTGAAGATAAAACTTCAGAAGTCGTCAGTCCTGATTTTAATCCAGTTTTTAAGGTATCTAATGGGGTAGCCATTGTCATACCATCGACATTCATTGTTAATTGATGGACAGAAAAACCATCTTGACTTAACCCACTCAGGATCAACCATACTGAATCTGAAAAGCTAATCGTCTCTGTGAGCAATTCTTTGACGGGGAGCCAAGTTGTCATTTGTACAGGGAAAGATATCAATAAAACAACATAGGCAGCCATTGCTGGATTAAATAGGTTTTGTCCTAACCCACCATATAGGTGCTTAGCAATAACAATAGCAAAAACAACACCAATAACAGTTACCCACCAAGGTGCCAGTGGTGGAATAGCAAGTGCCAGTAATAGACCTGTTAGTAGTGCACTATTATCACTAAGGTACGGTTTTAGTGGGCGCTTTCGACACTTTAAGATGAAAGCTTCTGCCGAAATTGCTGTGATAATCGCAATAAATACCTGTAAGAAGGTGCCCCAACCAAAAAAGTAGGTTTGAGCAAGTAATCCAGGAATTGTTGCTAACGCCACCATTCTCATGATGGTTCTTGTGCTCTTTTTACTGTGGGCATGTGGTGAGCTAGTGATAAAAAAGGCCACTTTTACTCTTCCTTATTGTTATTTTCTTGTGCTGCTTTGCGAGCTTTAGCACGTGCAATAGCAGCAGCGACGGCTGCTTTTTTCGGGTCTACTTTTTCTTCAGGTTCTTGAATTTCAATATCTGCTTCAGTAGATGCTTCTGCTGTTTTCTCTGCTTGCGCCACTTTGCGGGCTTTAGCACGAGCAATGGCAGCAGCGACAGCCGCTTTTTTCGGGTCTACTTTTTCTTCAGGTTCTTGAATTTCAATATCTGCTTCGGTAGATGCTTCTGTTGTTTCCTCTGCTTGCGCCACTTTGCGAGCTTTAGCGCGAGCAATGGCAGCAGCGACAACCGCTTTTTTCGGGTCTACTTTTTCTTCAGAACCTTGAGTTTCAATATTCGGTTCAGTCGATGTTTCTGTTGTTTCTTCTGCTTGTGCCGCTTTGCGAGCTTTAGCGCGAGCAATGGCAGCTGCAACGGCATCTTTTTTACCTGAAGTCTCTGGAGCGTCTTGTGATTCTTGATTTTCAGTAGCAAGTTTGGCTTTTCTTTCTCGCGCTTGCTGTTTACGCTCTTCACGTAATTTCATCATCTCAGAGTTATCTGGCTCGTCAGAATTAGCTTTTGCGGCTTCTGCTTGTTTGGCTTTAGCACGAGCAATGGCAGCTGCAACTGCTGGTTTTGGTGCTGCAACACCTGACTCTGCAGCGGCTTTTTGCGCTTTTACTCTTGCGATAGCCGCTGCGATAGCATCGTTTCCTGAACTATCAGGCTTTTCTGCTTTCATTTCTTTACGACGATTTTCTGCAGCAAGCTTAAATTTGTTTTCACGCTCTAATTTATCACGCTCCATTCGAGCATTTTTTTCTTCAAATCGAACTTTTGCACGATCTGCTGACAATGCATCTTGCTTGCGAGCGTATATTTCAGACTTTGCTTGGCGATAATATTGTACTAATGGAATTTCACTTGGACAGACATACGCACAGGCACCACACTCAATACAATCAGATAAATTATATTCTTCACATTTATCAAACTCTTCTGATTTGGCATACCAGTACAGCTGTTGAGGCAGTAATGAAGAAGGACAAGCATCAGCACAGCTACTGCATCGAATACAGGCCATTTCATGATTATAAAGAGGGAGCTCTTTTCTATCTGGGGTAATAATGCAGTTGGTGATTTTAGTGATTGGGATCTGTTGATGAGGCAGAGTAAAGCCCATCAGTGAGCCTCCCATAATAATACGAGGGTGCTTTTTATCTGCGTTATAACCGACAATATCCATTAGATACTGAACATTTGTTCCTAAGCGAACCCAATAATTACCAGGGTTATCAATACTATTACCAGTAAGAGTAACAACACGCTCAATCAGAGGCTCTGCATTACAAATAGCACGTTTAACCGCAAAAATAGTGCCCACGTTTTGCATAATAACGCCAACATCAGTTGAGCGTCCGTTAGCGGGAACTTCTTTGCCAGTTAGAATCTTAACCAGTTGACGTGAACTGCCTGATGGGTACTTTGTTGGAATGACACGAATGAGAATATTATCGTGTTCTGACACTTCCGCATTGAGTACTTTTATTGCATCAGGCTTATTGTCCTCAATAGCAATAATGACTAATTTAGGCGTTAATATGTGCTGTAAGATTTTAATACCAGTAACGATTTCACTCGCATAATCTTGCATTAAACGATCATCAGCCGTGATGTATGGCTCACATTCCGCAGCATTGATGATTAAAATATCAGCTTTGCCGACACCACTCTGTAATTTACGGCTAGTAGGGAAGCCTGCGCCTCCCATACCTGAAATACCTGATTGACGAATACGCTCAATAAGATCGATAGGATCTTCATTTAAAAAATCAGTAATTGGTTCACGATTATCAAGCCATTGATCATTGCCATCGGTTTCTATAACAATACAAAGATCGGTTAAGCCTGATGGATGAGCGACTGTACGTGGTTCTATCGCGACAATTTTACCAGAGGTTGGGGCATGAATGGGCACACACATAGCAATATTACCTTGTGTGAGCGGTTGGCCTTTTAATACGCTTTGACCAACAGTAACAAGAATGTCACCTTTACCACCAATATGTTGCTTTAGTGGCAAGACTAACTCAGAAGGGAGTCCTGCTTGCTGAATTGCGTTACGTGTAGAGATAACTTTATTTTCAGCGGGATGGATACCACCATGAAAATCCCAAAGTTGACCCTGTTTAATTTTCTCGATAATGGACAACATGGGTTACTGCTCCGATGCTTGAGAAGGCTTATCTGCCGGAAGATTAACAACAGGGATACTTTGTAAGTCCCATTTCCAGTTATCAGGCGTTGTGCTGACAGGTATCATTTCAATACAGTCGGTTGGACATGGAGCAACACACAAATCACAGCCGGTACATTCGGCTTCAATAACGGTGTGTAATGCTTTTGTTCCTCCCACGATAGCGTCAACTGGGCAGGCTTGAATACACTTAGTACAACCAATGCACATGTCTTCATGAATGAAGGCTATTTTTTTTACATTCACAACATCATCGTCTGAGGTTGGAACATCAACTCCCATAAGATCGGCAAGCTTTTCGATCGTTGCTTGACCGCCGGGAGGACATTTATTGATGATGTCTCCATTAGCAATGGCTTCAGCATAAGGCTTACAGCCAGGGTAACCACATTGACCACATTGGGTTTGGGGAAGAATGGCATCAATCTGTTCAACAATCGGATCGGATTCAACTTTAAATTTGATTGACGCAAAGCCTAGTATCAAACCAAATACTAAGGCGAGTGCGGCAATAGCAATAACAGCAATAAGAATTGAACTCATGTTTATAATTTCACTAAACCAGTAAAGCCCATAAAGGCCAAAGACATTAAGCCTGCAGTGATCATAGCAATAGAAGCGCCTTTAAAAGGAAGGGGCACATCGGCTGCTGCAATTCGTTCACGCATAGCAGAAAAGAGAATGAGTACTAATGAAAAACCAACGGCTGCACCAAAACCATAAATAATAGACTCAATGAAATTATGATTTTCAGTGACATTAAGCAATGCAACACCAAGAACGGCACAGTTAGTCGTGATTAACGGAAGAAAAATACCAAGAACACGATATAAAGTAGGACTGGTTTTATGCACGACCATTTCGGTGAATTGAACAACAACGGCGATCACAAGTATGAAACTCATGGTTCGTAAATATTCGATGCCAAGAGGCGCTAAAATGTAGGTTTCAACAAGATACGAACATACTGAAGCGAGCGTTAGGACAAAAGTTGTCGCAAGCCCCATTCCAATTGCACTTTCCAGTTTTTTAGATACGCCCATAAATGGACAAAGACCTAAAAACTTAACCAGTACAAAGTTGTTCACTAAAACAGTACCAACAAGTAGTAACAGATACTCAGTCATGCCAATGATTTTTATGATAATAGATGATCTGGTTATTATCGGCCTTTAAGCGCGTGATAACAACCTTAGAAAGAATAGGTTTTTAAATTTTAGGTGAAAAATAGACAAAAAAAAGCCTCGTCATTTAGACAAGGCTTTAGAATTTGGCTCCCTTTGCTGGACTTGAACCAGCGACATACGGATTAACAGTCCGGCGTTCTACCAACTGAACTAAAAGGGAATCGTTGTACGGCAGTGATATTAGCTACTCAAAAATAAACTGTCAATAGCGATAGAAGAGAAAAAATCATTTGATCATTTTATCGACAGAAAGATTATTTTGCATAAAAATTTATTGACATCAACGCGAGACTATATTTATCAATGCTTGTGGGTAGTTATCCACTAAAACTGTGGATAAGTGTGTTAATGAAACTATATTAACTCTAGAAAAGCCAGATATATCGGGCTTCTCAAGGAGTAGTCTCTATTAGATAGCTTGCTTTGTATTCATTAAATCAATAACTTAAAAGAGGGTTGTTTTTTGATTATACAAATTGATTAATATTTAAACGCAAGGTGGTTTTTGGTGGTGTTCTGTCTATATTTTAATCGGTATTGGGGAAAACTTTTCTCATTAAAGAGTTTATATAAATCCGTAGATGGATTTGGTAGGGTATGCTCTTCTTAATATCATCGAGTCAATCTGGAGTGCTCATCATGGCTAATGCGTATGAATTAATTTCCAATTATCAGCCTGCAGGAGATCAGCCTGAAGCCATTAAAACCTTAAGTGAAGGGTTAGAGAATGGTTTAGCCCATCAAACCTTATTAGGGGTAACAGGTTCTGGTAAAACATTTACGTTAGCAAATGTGATTGCTCAATCAGGGCGACCAACAGTAATTATGGCTCATAATAAAACATTAGCCGCTCAACTGTATGGTGAAATGAAGGCATTTTTTCCAAATAATGCGGTGGAGTACTTTGTCTCTTATTTTGATTATTATCAGCCAGAAGCTTATGTACCAACAACAGATACCTTTATTGAAAAAGATTCTTCAGTAAATGAGCATATTGAGCAAATGCGTCTTTCTGCAACTAAAGCTCTTTTAGAGCGTAAAGATGCCATTATTATCGCTTCGGTTTCCGCTATTTATGGTCTTGGTGATCCTCAAGCGTATTTAAGCATGATGCTTCATTTGCGACGTGGCGATGTCGTTAACCAGAGAGACATCTTACGTCGTTTGGCTGAACTGCAATATAAACGTAACGACATGGCCTTTGAGCGCGGTACTTTTCGTGTTCGTGGTGAAGTTCTTGATGTTTTTCCTGCCGAATCTGAACATGAAGCTATTCGCATTGAATTATTTGATGATGAAGTAGAGCGTATTAGTAAATTTGATCCATTAACAGGTTCTATCATTACTAAAGATATGCCTCGTTGTACTATCTATCCTAAAACGCATTATGTAACACCAAGAGAAAAAGTATTAGAGGCCATTGAACAAATAAAGATAGATCTTGCTGTGCGTCAAAAAGAATTATTAGCGAATAATAAATTAGTAGAAGAGCAGCGTATTACGCAGCGAACTCAGTTTGATATTGAAATGATGAACGAGTTGGGTTTCTGCTCTGGTATTGAAAACTATTCACGTTATTTAAGCGGCCGTCCAGAAGGAGAAGCACCTCCGACCTTATTTGATTATCTTCCAGATGATGGATTATTAATTATCGATGAATCGCATATTACGGTTTCGCAAATTGGAGCCATGTATAAAGGCGACCGCTCGCGAAAAGAAAACTTAGTCGAGTACGGGTTCAGGCTTCCTTCTGCATTAGACAATCGACCTATGCGTTTTGATGAGTTTGAAGCATTGGCACCACAAACAATCTATGTATCAGCAACGCCGGGCAATTATGAAATTGAAAAATCTGGCGGTGAAATTGCGGAACAAGTAGTTCGCCCAACAGGTCTTCTTGACCCACTCATTGAAGTTCGCCCAGTAGCAACACAGGTAGATGATTTATTATCCGAAATACGACTTCGAACAAAAGTGGGTGAGCGAGTATTAGTGACTACTCTGACTAAGCGTATGGCGGAAGATTTAACTGAGTATCTAGATGAGCATGGCGTGAAGGTACGATATTTACACTCTGATATAGATACTGTTGAGCGAGTCGAGATCATTCGTGATTTGCGTTTAGGTAAGTTTGATGTGCTGGTTGGTATTAACTTGTTACGTGAAGGCTTAGATATGCCAGAAGTCTCTCTTGTTGCGATTCTAGATGCAGATAAAGAAGGCTTTTTACGTTCAGAGCGCTCGTTGATCCAAACGATTGGCCGTGCTGCTCGTAACTTAGAGGGCAAGGCGATTTTATATGCGGATAGAATCACAGGTTCAATGGAAAAAGCCATTGGAGAAACAGAAAGAAGACGGGAAAAACAAATTCTACATAACAAGGCGTTAGGTATTGTACCAACAGCACTGAAAAAAGACGTAGCGGATATTCTTGAACTTGGGGATATGACTAAGAATAAGCGTAAGGTGGTGGCACCGAAAATGAAGTTATCTGAGGTGGCTGAAGAAGGAGCGAATTACCTGTCAATGACACCACAGCAACTAGAAAAAGAAGTGCAAAAACTAGAAACTAAGATGTATCAACACGCAAAAGATCTGGAGTTTGAATTGGCCGCACAAGTAAGAGATGAAATAGATGTATTAAAAAAACAATTTATCTCAAATGGTTAGTGATAGTTTTGTAAATAGGGATTTTGGGCAAAAAAGAAGCCAACCGCAATGTCCCGGTTGGCTTTATTGTTCATGTGAAAGTAAATTTCACTAACAACGTCAGTTGGCTAGGTGACCCTTTGGCTTAAAGGGTCACTATACATATAGCAGGTAGCGTGCCAACTTTTTTAACAGCAAAAAGTGGACTCTCAGGTCTAAAAAATAAACAAAATAACTAAATTTTTGCATTTTGCGATTTGATATTCGCATTTTGAAATTGCATAATGCGAATATTGTGTTTTTTGTTACTTAATGGTGGCTCATGCTAAAGAAATATTTATTAATGGTTGAGGATACCGCTTCAGTAGCAGCTTTATATCGCTCTTACCTTAATCCCTTAGGTTTCGATATTGATGTTGTTGCTAAAGGGGGGGATGCTATTGTAAAAATTGAAGAAAGAACCCCTGATCTAGTTTTACTTGATTTGCGTTTGCCTGATATGACTGGCTTTGAAGTATTAACAGAGATTAGAAAAAACAGTAAAGATATTCCCGTGGTTTTAATGACTGCCCATGGTTCTATTGATGCTGCAGTTGAAGCAATGCAATTGGGCGCTCAGGATTTTTTAATTAAACCCTGTGAGGCCGACCGATTAAGGGTTACCGTAAATAACGCACTTCGACAAGCTCAAAAATACCAAGATGAAGCAAAAGGGAGTCCAAATAAAACCAATAAACAATATCAAGGTTTTATTGGGAGTAGCTCTCAAATGAATAAAGTGTACCGAACGATTGATTCTGCAGCTTCGAGTAAAGCGACTATTTTTATTACTGGTGAATCCGGTACAGGTAAAGAAGTGTGTGCAGAGGCCATTCATGCTGCAAGTAAGCGCTATGAAGGCCCTTTTATTGCGATAAACTGCGCGGCAATACCAAAAGACTTAATCGAAAGTGAGCTGTTTGGTCATGTTAAAGGAGCATTTACTGGTGCTTCCGTTGATCGAAAAGGGGCAGCAGAACAGGCCGATGGGGGGACACTTTTTTTAGACGAATTGTGTGAAATGGATTTGGATTTACAGACCAAACTATTACGTTTTATTCAAACAGGTACATTTCAAAAAGTAGGCTCTTCTAAAATGAGCCGAGTAGATGTTCGTTTTGTTTGTGCGACGAATAGAGATCCGTGGCTTGAAGTCCAAGAAGGGCGGTTTCGTGAAGACCTTTATTATCGACTTCATGTTATCCCACTGACTTTGCCACCGTTGCGTGATCGTGGCAATGATATTATAGAGATTGCCCACTCTATTCTTGGCCATTTTTCAAATGAAGAAGGACGTGAATTTATTACTTTTAGTCCAGAAGTCACTGAAAGGTTTTTGCATTATGATTGGCCTGGTAATGTCCGTCAGTTACAAAATGTCATTAGAAACGTAGTGGTATTAAATAGAGGTAAAGAAGTCGAACTATCGATGCTTCCACCACCATTGTCCATTGAGCCTAAGATTGGTTCAAATATTGCATCAGTAGAAGACATAAGTAGTGATCTGGCAGCGCATAATAATACGGAAAGTGCGCTTTATAGTCTTAGTGGGGATAGTCGTGATGGCATTGTTCCATTGTGGCAATCAGAAAAGAAGATCATTGAATCTGCAATTGTTCTATGTGATGGAAATATACCGCAGGCAGCTAAATGCTTAGAGGTCAGCCCATCAACGTTATATAGAAAATTACAATCATGGAATAAAAAATAACAGAGGACGCTACTGTGAGTCAGTATATAAATCAAATAGCGGTGAATCAATTAGTCCAAGAAGTTGGAGGTGAGAATGTTCCTTTTCTTTTTGGTATTTTTTGCGACGAGTTAGATGAGTTTATTGATACGCTTACTACTCAGCCTGAAATTGAGAAGGTAAGAGAGATAAGTCACTGCTTAAAAAGCAGCGCAGGTAGCTTTGGTGCTGATAAGCTGGCAATGATGGCTATTCATATTGAAGAGAAAGCAAAGACAGAGCAAAAAGAGTGGATCGAGCGCAATATCTCCGAATTTGTCAATATTGCGCGTGGAACTGAATTGGCTTATCGTGAATTATTAATGAAACAAGCGTATTAATCCAATAAGTTGATTATGGCTTGTTTTAGTTTATCTCTATCGTGTCGCCAGTCATGATTCAGCGACGCTAAATCTGTGGTTTTACAATCGTATTCTTGTTGTAATTCCACTAGTTCTTTATCGGTTAAGATGACGTCCACTTTTCTTCCTAAACAAGCACGCTCACACCATTCAAGCATCATCTTGTGATCCATTTTTCCTGCTGGGCCAAACTCTTTTGATAAGTTGTCAATAAAGACGACCTTCGCGGTATTATTTTCTCCAATAGCTTTGCCTAATCCAGTCAACAGCAGTGGTGGCATGATACTGGTTAAGAAACTTCCAGGACCTAATAAAATTAAATCAGCTTTTTTCACCGCCTCAATGGCTTCGAATGTAGCAGGAACTTCTGGGTCTAAAAAAAGACGTAAAGGAAGTTCACTCATCTCATCAATATTGGTTTCACCAGATATTTTACGTAAATCAGCCGTTAATGCGCCTAAATCAGACGGGTGTTCAGACATTGGTATTATTTGTGTTTCTACTTTTAGCATGTCACGAATAAGATTGATGGCATCTAAAGGGCGAACGCTAAGGTTATCTAATGCGGTGAGCATTAAATTTCCAAGATTATGACCGTGTAATTCACCTTGTCCTTTAAAGCGGTATTCAAACATCATTGAGCTGATAGATGGGTCAGTAATTAGCTGATTTATACAGTTACGGGTATCTCCCCATGCAATACCTCCTTGGCACTCTCTAATTCGGCCTGTTGAGCCACCATTATCTGTGGTGGCAACGATTCCCGTTGCATTTTTGCCAAAATCGCTTAATGCAGCAAGTACACGGCCTAAGCCATGCCCGCCTCCGATAGCAACAATTTGATGTTCATTCATAGCATTTACTTTATTCGAATTAGTATTACTTGCAGTGTCGTGGATCTAGAAAGTGAGGACAAGCAATCATTATGTAAATGTTGAATTAATCACAGTTTGAAGACTGAATAAGCGCATAAAAATAACATTTATCAAACAAAATAGAGAAATTTCGAAGAAATATGAAAAAAATTGGAAAACCACAGAAATATTGAGTATTTTAATAAGAGCGCCAACTTAATCATTAGCGATGGATTAATCTATCGTCTATTAGGTTTGGTTGCCATAACTCCGAGCTCAAGCTGCTAAGTTGTTTTTAAGAAGCACTCAATATGTAGCGTGAGCCAGTGACAATTCGGTCACAAGGGTTTGTTTGGAAATGAACAAGCCTCCCGTGTTTGGAAAGGTGTTCCGTGGCGAAACAATTCGAAGATAATTTTAATCGTAAGTTCTACTACTTGCGGTTGTCGATTACAGACGTCTGTAATTTTAAATGTACTTATTGTTTACCTGATGGTTATAGGCCTGAAAATGGTAGACGTGAGTCCTTCCTTGAGCTTGATGAAATCAAACGTACAGTAAGTGCGTTTGCTCGTTGTGGTACGTCAAAAGTACGTATAACAGGCGGAGAACCAAGTCTGCGTAAAGATTTTACTGAGATCATTCGTACCGTAGCCTCACAGCCAGGTATAACCAAAGTAGCCACTACGACTAATGGTTATCGTATGGAGAAGCATGTTGCTGAATGGCGAGAAGCAGGCCTTACAGATATTAATGTCAGTGTTGATAGTTTAAATCCTAATATGTTTTATCAGATCACAGGTGAAAATAAATTCGCCGACGTTATGGCTGGTATTGATAAGGCAATCGAAGTGGGCTTTAAGCAGGTAAAAGTTAATACTGTTCTACTTAAAGATCTTAATAGCACCGAATTACCTCTATTTTTAAAGTGGATTCAAACTCGTCCAATTCAATTACGTTTTATTGAATTAATGCAAACGGGTGAAATGAACGATCTATTTAAAAATCATCATCAGTCTGGTGTGTCTATTCGTAATCATTTAATTGCTAATAATTGGATATTGAAACCACGCGGTGAAAGTGATGGTCCTGCTCAAGTCTTTACTCACCCTGATTATATGGGTGAGATTGGTTTGATCATGCCGTATGAAAAAGATTTCTGCCAAAGCTGTAATCGATTACGTGTATCAGCAAAAGGCAAATTACATATGTGCTTGTTTGGTGATTATGGCGTCGATTTGCGTGAATTACTGCAAGAAGACGGACAACAAGATGAGTTAATTCAACGTATTCAAACTCAACTAGATAATAAAGCAGAAGGCCACTTTTTACATGATGGCCACGCTGGAATGACCCCACACTTAGCCTCTATTGGCGGATAATAAAGAAGAATTATGTCAAATTTTACTCATATTAATGCCTCTGGTGAGGCGAACATGGTTGATGTTTCAGCTAAACAAGAAACAGTGCGAGAAGCGCGTGCCGAAGCGTTTGTTCATATGGCTCCTGAAACGTTAAAACTGATTGTTTCAGGCTCTCACCATAAAGGTGATGTGTTTGCGACAGCTCGTATTGCTGGTATTCAAGCGGCTAAAAAAACATGGGATCTTATTCCACTGTGCCACCCATTACTGCTAACTAAAGTTGAAGTTCAGCTTGAAGCGATTGAAGCAGAAAACATGGTTCGTATTGAATCTGTGTGTAAATTAGCGGGTAAAACAGGCGTTGAGATGGAAGCATTAACAGCGGCATCGGTTGCTGCATTAACCATCTATGATATGTGTAAAGCGGTTCAAAAAGACATGGTTATTGGTCAGGTTCGTTTATTAGAAAAGACGGGCGGTAAATCTGGACATTTTAAGGCAGACGCATGATTACAGTATTATTTTTCGCACAAACAAAAGAGTTAGTAGGTACTGACAAACTTGAGTTAACAGGCGATTACGCAACTGCCGAACAGATCCGTGAAGAGTTAAGTAAAAAAGAAGGCAAATGGGATTTAGCGCTAGAGAAAGGCAAATTATTGGTTGCTATTAATCAAACGATTTCAAGTTTAGATTCAGCGGTTGCTGACGGTGATGAGATTGCTTTCTTCCCTCCAGTGACTGGTGGTTAATATGATTTCAGTTCAAGAACATGATTTTAATGTTGGAGATGAATATCAATTATTAGCAGAAGGAACAGCTGCAGGTGCAGTGGTTACTTTTATTGGTAAAGTTCGAGACATGAACCTTGGTGATGATGTGACAGGGCTGTCTCTAGAGCATTACCCAGGAATGACCGAAAAGTCTCTTAACGATATTGTTGCACAAGCTAAAGCACGTTGGCCATTACTTAAAGTAAAGGTGATTCACCGAGTAGGTGACTTAGAACTTGGTGATCAAATTGTCTTTGTTGGTGTATCAAGTGCCCATCGCGGTGCTGCATTTGATTCGTGTGAATTCATTATGGATTACTTAAAAACAAATGCACCGTTCTGGAAAAAAGAACGAACAACAAAAGAAGTGCGTTGGGTTGAATCAAGAGACACAGATAAATCAGCGGCGCAGCGTTGGGAAAAGTAATTCTTTAATAGTAAAAGAATAAAGAATAAAAAAGGGAAGAGAGCATATGCTGTCTTCCCTTTTTCTATTTAGCTTGTGCTAGTAGAGTACGTGCTTGTTATTTATTATAAATACCAAACTGTTCCATAGCGTAAGCAACACGAGCTTCAGGTGTTGGGTAAGGGACGGTTTCTTCCAAGCTCTCAATATGTTTTAAGCGAGGTAGTAGTCCTGTACCATTCGCTATTTGAATCGCTAAACCTGGGCGAGCATTAAGTTCAAGTACCATTGGACCATAAACTTTATCTAAAACCATATCCGTTCCCATATAGCCAAGGCCTGTCATTTCCCATGCACTTGATGCAAGAGTCAGCAGTTTATGCCAATGTGGAACCTCTAAAGTATTCAATAGTTTGCCCGTATCAGGGTGCTTTTCAACAGGTAAGTCAAACTGTACAGCGCGTACAGCTTTACCTGTACCAATATCGATCCCTACACCAACCGCACCTTGGTGTAGGTTAGCTTTACCATCAGAGTCAGTGGTTGATAAACGCATCATCGCCATGACAGGGTAGCCTTTAAATACAATAATTCGTACATCAGGCACGCCTTCGTAACTGAAGCCATCAAACACATTGTCAAATTGGATCAAATTTTCAATCATTGCCACGTCATTTTTTCCACCAAGGGAGAAAAGGCCTGCCAATGTATTGGTAATATGACGTTCAACATCTTGCTTATTTGCTTCTGCGCCAGAAGGCTTGTAATACACACCATCTTTATGAGAGGTAATAACTAAAATACCTTTACCACCACTGCCTTGAGCTGGTTTGATAACAAACCCAGGCCAATCTTTAACGATATCGTGAATGTTTTTTACTTCAGCTTGGCTATCAATCACACCGATAAGTTTAGGCACTGTTGCCCCTGCTTTTTCGGCAATGATTTTTGTTTTTAACTTATCATCAACTAATGGGTACTTGCTACGATCATTGTAACGGCCTATGTAGCTGCCGTTACGCTGATTCATTCCCATGATCCCTTTAGCTTTTAGTTTTGACGGAGACGTAAATCTACTAAACATAAGTTAGTCCTCCGCTAAAGGCTTAAAGCGACGAAGCTCACTTAAACGGTAACCCGTGTAGTTACCAAGCATTAGGATAACCGCTAGGATAATCAGCTGAACACCAATAAAGTTAAATGTTAAGTGCTGTACAAACGGGTTTGTCATTGCGATATAAATCAAAATTGCAGTTAACAATGAACCACCACCTTGTGTCGCCACTTCTTTCCAGCCTTCTTCTTCCCAAAGGATAGACATACGTTCAACCGTCCAAGATAGAATAATCATAGGGAAGAAAGTAATACTTAACCCAGCGGTTAAACCAATCTTAAAGGCAACAATCGTAAAGATTGATATGATCATAATGACGGTGATTATCACCGCGGAGATCCTTGCTACCAGAAGTAGGTTGAGTTTAGATAAGTAGCTACGAATAACCAAACCAGTACCAACAATTAGTAAGAAACCAACAATACCAGTGACTAGCTGAGTTTGTACAAAAGCAACAGCAATAAGTACTGGCATGAAAGTACCAGAGGTTTTTAAACCGACAATAACTCGTAAGAAAACAACCATTAACGCACCAATAGGAATAAGCATGATGGTTTTAAACATCGACTGCTCTTCAAGAGGTAAGCTATGGATAGAGAAGTTTAATAGGTTATCAGCTTCTACTTTTTTCTCGGTTGCCGCTGTTGGTGATATTTCTTGTGCAATCATTGAGAAGTTAATTTGGCTGTTTTTACCGCCAACAACATCTAATAGAGAGACATTGGTTTCATCCCAAAGCAGTAAGTTCGTAGGTTGTCCTTGCTCACCAGTCTCAGGATTGAATAGTTGCCACTTTTCACCATTCCATACTTCAATCATGTGTTGTACAGATTGGCGACGACGCCCATCTTCTAACCAAAGAGCACCTACGATTTTATTATGAATCGCTTCGTAGCTTAATAATTTAGAAACGGCTTGGACTTTGGTTAAGTCATTTAGAAGTAAAGAGGCATTTTGATTATCAGGATCATTAAATTGCTTAATTAGTTCACGAGTTAGTGTGATGTCATCAGAAGAACGAGCTCTTGCTTGATCTAATAATGATATAGCCGCAGCTTCGTGTGGTCCCTCAAAAGTAACCGCTTCTGGTTTCTCTGATTTAGGTGGCTCAATAGTCGCTTCTGCGAATGGGTCAACTAAAATTTGAGTCTTATAATAAAGGGTTTGTGGCCCGTCGGCTTGGCGAATAGTCCATTCGGCACGGCGTCCATGCTCTGTCGTTAAATAAGCAATACCGTAGCCTGGAGAAGATGCACTCTCATCGACAATAGTAAAGCCGGCTTGGTTTTGTGGGGCAGCCATAGATACTTTTACTGGTTTATTGACTGCATCAAATTGAATTCGGGCTTCTACATCCCAAACTTGGCTTCTTTCACCGGGCGTCCAAGGTACTCCGTATGAGTCATGGCGTAACCAACTTAATGTAAGCCCCGCGACAATTAATAGTGAAATAAGAAAATAAAAAGGCACTCTTGATGGCATAACGTCCTCGTTGTAATAGCATATCGAAAAGATAATTATAATTGTAATTCAAGCGGCAAATTATGCTACTAACATATTGAATAAATTACCGCTTATTTGAGGTAGGAGCTATTTTTTGCTTTGAACAAACTCTTTACTGACGTCAATAACAGCAATATCTTGTATAAACTCACGACCAAGTAAAACAGAATGAGTCATGTGAGATCGGTCAGCAAGAGTAAACTGAACTTTTTCATGGATTGCCCCAAGTTTGATCCAAAGTTCAACAACCGGGCGACGTTCTGCTTCTTCTGTGGTTGATTGACGAATTTTAACGTTACGAATCACCGGTGCAGTGATCCACTCTAGTTTTCCATCTGCTTGCGTATCTTGGTTGATTAGATGGAATCGTACCCATTGAGTACCATTTCGTTCAAACTCTTGAAGATCAACGGCATTAAGAGAAGAGGTTGTTGCCCCTGTATCAATACGAGCAGTAAATTGCTGCTTAATATCAGCAATTTCAACATTTTCAATCGCACCTAAAATTAAGGTGTCTTTCAATGATTGAGTTTGCATAGACACAGGAACTGGTGCTAGGCGAGCTTTTTTAGAGGTGGCTTGCTTAATGCTCGCTTGTATTTTGGTTTGCTCAGATCGAACTATTGATAGCTCTTCTGATACATTCGACAGTTCTTTTTCTAATGTCGAAATGTAGTCATTTTGCGTCTCAATCTTTGTTTCCATACCATCTAAACGAGTGTTTAGATTGGTTTCCATAGACTTAATGGCTGCAACTGTTTCTGTATTATCTGAAGCAATTGGTGCTGCTTGTTGGGTTAGAGCACAGCCAGAAAGGCTTAAAATAGCAACCAGTGGTAAAATTCGTTGGATCATTTGATGTTCCGTTGATTTAAATTAACATGGAGATAATAACGATAATAAATAGAGGCGAATAGCCCCTAAATGTTAGCGTTTAGTCAGGTTTTTTTGCAATTAAGATCGCACGCTTAGGAGCAGGGTGGCCTTCAATTGTTTTTGTTGAGTCATTTGGGTCTAGATATTCAGGTAATGAATTGTGTTTCATCCATTCTGTTGAACGCTGCTCGCCAGTAGTTGTGACACATTCATCTACAATTTTCACATCAACAAAGCCAACGCTTTCAAGCCAGACTTTTAATGCCCGAGCCGATGGGAAGAAATAAACATTACGCATTTGCGCATAACGATCGACTGGCATTAATACCGCGTTTTCATCACCATCAATAACCAGTGTTTCTAATACTAATTCACCACCAGCAACTAATTGGTTTTTTAATTGAATTAGATGATCTAATGGAGAACGACGGTGATAAAGAACGCCCATACTAAATACAGTATCAAACGCATTTAATTCAGGAAGTTGTTCAATCCCTAATGGTAATAGGTGAGCACGTTGGTCATTACCCATTAACTTACGGATAGCTTCAAATTGAATTAAAAATAGATGCGATGGATCGATACCTACGCATAGGCGAGCTTCTTCACCAAGCATACGCCACATATGATATCCGTTACCACAACCAACATCTAACACTGAGCGATTTTTTAGTGGTGTAATGTGAGGCAGCAAACGATCCCACTTCCAGTCTGAGCGCCACTCGGTATCAATGTGGATATCGTGAACTGTAAAAGGCCCTTTACGCCAAGGGTGGAATGCTTGTAATAAGTTTTCTAATTTTTTACGCTGTCCATCAGCTAAAGGCGTATTATTTGATAACGTTACTGACGTTTTTAAATCAATGTTATCCGCACATCCTTCAGGGATTTTTTTAAGTGCTTTTGTCCAGCGCTCAATATCACCATGCTCTGCATTTTGCCAATCAGTTAATTGCTGAGGAAGTGTATTCAACCACGGTTGAAGGATAGTATCTTGAGATATAAGAGTATAAAAATTAGCAAAATTAATCATTGAAGTATCTTAAATTAATAAATAAGTAAAAAAATAAAGGCAATATTTTGATTATTTTATGGCAAACATAGAGCCGAAATTGAAGCATTGGAACCAAACTTCCGCACTCTTAAAACCAATATCATTAAAGCGCTGTTTATGAGTTTCAATGGTATCTGGCAGCATGACATGTTCGATAGCACTGCGTTTTTGGCTGATCTCTAGTTCACTGTAGCCATTTGCACGTTTGAAATCATGGTGCAAGTCGATAAGTAACTCGTTCGCGCTTTCATCTTCAAATATGTATTTCTCAGATAAGATAAGAATACCGCCAGGTCGTAAACCGGCATAAATTTTTTCAAGTAAAGCACGACGATCGATTGGCGCTAAAAACTGTAAGGTGAAGTTAAGAACAACAACAGATGCATCTTGAATATCAACATCTCGAATATCTGCTTCAATAATAGTCACTGGTGTGTCAGAGCGATAGGCATTAATAAGTAAACGACAACGTTCAACCATGGCTGAAGAGTTATCAACTCCAATAATTTGGCAGCCTTCTTGATTAATATGGCGGCGCATAGAAAGGGTTGCCGCCCCTAATGAACACCCTAAATCGTACACATTTGAATGAGGTTTCGCATAACGTTCAGCAAGCATTCCGATCGCGGAAATAATGTTACTATAGCCCGGGATTGAACGTTGGATCATATCTGGAAAAACTTCAGCAACACGTTCATCAAACGTGAAGTCACCAATTTTATCAATTGGGGCGGAAAATATTGTATCAGGGTTAGCCATGGGGTTCTCACAAAGGCAGTTTTTACATCCATACTTACATCATACAATTCTAGGTAAATATTGGTGTACTACTTACCTAGAATGGCATTTTCTGCGCGCTCCTGCGCATTTAGGTCGCTATTGTAGTTAATTCTTATCTTAATGTCTTTAGGGCTGTGAACATTGAAAGTGAACTTTTTTTTCACCTTGCTATGTCGTTAAAGGGATTTTCCTTTATAATGCTGCTATATTTTTGCGTTTCGCTTATTAATTCAGCAAGGTAGCTGTTTTATTCGTCATTTTAGCAAGCGTAAATCGGTTTATGAAAAATGCAGTGAGTCTTTTTACTGCATTTACTATTGATATATATATTAGATTGGGAAAATCATCATGCGCACCCATTACTGTGGTAACCTGAACAAGTCCCTTGCAGGGCAAACTGTAGAACTTTGCGGCTGGGTAAACCGTCGCCGTGATTTAGGCGGTCTTATCTTTATTGATATGCGAGATCGTGAAGGTATCGTTCAGGTAGTTGTTGACCCAGATATGAAAGATATCTTTTCAATCGCTAACCAACTGCGTAATGAGTTCTGTATCAAATTTACTGGTGAAGTACGTGTTCGTCCTGACAGCCAAGTAAATAAAGACATGGCTACGGGTGAAGTTGAACTTTACGCGACAGGTCTTGAGATCATCAACCGTTCAGAAGCGCTTCCATTGGATTTCAACCAAACGAACTCAGAAGAACAACGCCTGAAGTACCGCTACATTGATTTACGCCGTCCAGAAATGAGTGACCGCATCAAGTTACGTGCTCGCGCATCTAGCTTCGTTCGTCGTTTCTTAGATGAGAACTTGTTCTTAGATATCGAAACACCAGTACTAACAAAAGCGACACCAGAAGGTGCTCGTGATTATCTAGTACCAAGCCGTGTTCATAAAGGTAGCTTCTACGCACTTCCACAATCACCACAGTTGTTTAAGCAACTTCTGATGATGTCTGGTTTTGACCGTTACTACCAAATCGTTAAATGTTTCCGTGATGAAGATTTACGTGCTGACCGTCAACCTGAGTTCACTCAAATCGATATCGAAACGTCTTTCTTATCATCGACTCAAGTTCGTGAAATCACAGAGCGTCTAGTTCATGATATGTGGAAAGAGCTATTAGATATTGAGCTTGGTCAATTCCCAATCATGCCATTCTCTGAAGCGATCCGTCGTTTTGGTTCTGATAAGCCAGATCTACGTAACCCATTAGAATTAGTTGACGTTGCTGATCTTCTTAAAGAGGTTGAATTCCAAGTATTCTCTGGCCCTGCTAACGATGAAAAAGGCCGTGTAGCGGTTATTCGTGTTCCTGGTGGCGCATCGCTTTCTCGTAAGCAAATTGATGAATACGGTAAATTCGTAGGTATCTACGGTGCGAAAGGTCTAGCTTGGATGAAAGTGAACGATCGCGCTGCTGGCTTTGAAGGTGTTCAATCACCTGTTGCTAAGTTCCTAAGCGAAGATATCGTAAACAGCATTTTAGAGCGTACTGAAGCAGAGACTGGCGACATTATTCTATTTGGTGCGGATAAAGCAGGCATCGTAGCAGAAGCAATGGGCGCTTTACGTATTAAACTAGGTGATGATCTTGAGCTTACAGATAAGAAAGCTTGGGCTCCACTTTGGGTTATTGATTTCCCAATGTTTGAAGAAGATGGCGAAGGTAACTTGCACGCAATGCATCACCCATTCACCTCTCCTTTAGGTGTTACCGCTGAAGAGCTTAAAGCAAACCCAGCAGCCGCTAATTCTGATGCGTATGACATGGTTATCAATGGCTATGAAGTGGGTGGTGGTTCTGTTCGTATCCACAATGCTGAAATGCAAACTGCAGTATTTGGCATTCTAGGTATTGAAGAGAAAGAGCAACAAGAGAAATTCGGTTTCTTACTTGAAGCGCTTAAATACGGTACGCCGCCACATGCAGGTCTTGCATTCGGTCTTGACCGTTTAGCTATGCTTCTTTGTGGAACTGAAAACATCCGTGATGTTATCGCATTCCCGAAAACAACAGCAGCAGCGTGTCTACTAACGAACGCACCAAGCCTTGCTAATCCTGAGTCTCTTACTGAGCTATCGATTGCAGTAAAACTTGCTGAGAAAAAAGACGCTTAATTAAGTTTTCTTTATTCTTAAAAATGCCCGCATTATGCGGGCATTTTTGTATCTGCTATAACTAAAATGAGAAAGTAGTATATTACTAATACCTTGAGTTTAGAGGGATACCTCGCTAATATACATGTATAAATAATCAGTGGTTTTACTATGTCTATCATTTTAGGGATCGATCCCGGCTCTCGCATTACTGGCTACGGTGTTATTCGTCAAAATGGCCGACACCTGCAATATTTAGGTAGCGGTTGTATCCGTATGTCAGAAAAAGAGCTTCCTGGTCGTTTAAAACAAATTTATGCAGGTGTTTCTGAAATTATTACTCAATTTCAGCCTGATGTGTTCGCAATCGAACAAGTTTTTATGTCTAAAAATGCCGACTCAGCCTTAAAGTTAGGCCAAGCGAGAGGCAGTGCAATTGTTGCCGCAGTAAATGCAGATTTACCGGTTTATGAATATGCTGCAAGATTAATTAAGCAAGCAGTAACAGGAACGGGTGGTGCAGATAAAGCACAAGTTCAACATATGGTAATGAGTATGCTAAAACTGCCAGCAAAACCACAAGCCGATGCCGCCGATGGGCTAGGGGTTGCGATTTGTCATGCGAATACTAATAAAACCTTAATAGCCTTGGCTGGCAAAGCAACGAGTGCTCGACGTGGGAGATATCGCTAGAGTCTGTCAAATTCTCATTTCTTTTACTGGATATCTATCCAGTTCTTTATTACTATTCGATGTAGTTAATTTATTTTAAAGAGTATCTATTGTGATCGGACGTCTTCGTGGAAATCTATTAGAAAAACAACCACCCGAATTATTAATTGAAGTAAGTGGTATTGGCTATGAAGTCCAAATGCCAATGAGTTGTTTTTATGAGTTACCTGAGATTGGCACTGAAGCGATCATCTATATTCACTATGTAGTACGTGAAGATGCTCAATTGTTATATGGCTTTAATACAAAAAAAGAACGAGCTTTATTTAGAGAAGTTATTAAAGCGAATGGCGTTGGTCCTAAACTTGGCCTTGCTATTCTATCTGGAATGACAGCATCCCAATTTGTACAAAGTGTCGAGCGTGAAGATATTTCGACATTAGTAAAATTGCCAGGTGTTGGCAAGAAAACAGCAGAGCGTTTAGTGGTTGAAATGAAAGACCGTTTGAAAGGGTGGGGTGCTGGTGATTTATTTACTCCAGCAACTGATGCTGCGCCAATGGACGATGGTTCTAATCTAATTTCTTCTCCTCAAAGTGCACAAGATGAAGCCGTAAGTGCATTGATATCTCTTGGTTATAAGCCAGTACAAGCATCTAAAATTGTTTCTCAAATAGCTAAACCGGATATGACAAGCGAAGCATTAATTCGTGAATCATTGAAGTCGATGATCTAATTATTTTCATTATTCTTTACTACTATTTATTTATTGAATCGCTGAGTGCCATTTTATGATTGAAGCTGATCGCCTTATTGCTGCTGATAACCCTGTTTTTCGTGAAGAAGAAGTCATCGATCGAGCGATACGTCCGAAGAAATTAGAAGACTATCGAGGTCAAGACCATGTTCGCAGCCAGATGGAAATTTTCATTAAAGCAGCACAAATGCGTAATGAACCACTCGATCATTTACTTATTTTTGGTCCTCCAGGCTTAGGTAAGACAACATTAGCGAATATCGTTGCTAATGAAATGGAAGTGAATATTCGTACAACTTCAGGCCCTGTTCTTGAAAAAGCAGGAGACTTAGCTGCGCTTCTAACAAATCTAGAAGAAAATGATATTTTATTTATTGATGAGATCCACCGGTTAAGCCCTGTGGTTGAAGAAATACTGTATCCGGCAATGGAAGATTACCAATTAGATATTATGATTGGTGAAGGCCCTGCAGCACGTTCAATCAAAATTGATTTACCCCCTTTTACTTTAATTGGTGCAACCACCAGAGCGGGATCATTAACGTCACCATTACGTGATCGTTTTGGTATTGTTCAACGTTTAGAGTATTACAAAGTCGATGATCTTCAATATATTGTTCAGCGTAGTGCTGATTGCCTGAATTTATCAATGGAATCTGAAGGCGCTCTTGAAGTTGCCCGTCGTGCTCGTGGTACACCACGTATTGCCAATCGATTGTTACGTCGAGTACGAGATTATGCAGATGTAATGAGTGATAGCCATATCTCTTCAGATATTGCAGACAAAGCATTGAATATGCTTGATGTAGATGTTCGAGGTTTTGATTATATGGACAGAAAGTTACTTTTAGCCATTATGGAAAAATTTGATGGTGGTCCAGTTGGTCTTGATAATATTGCTGCAGCTATTGGTGAAGAAAGAGATACGATTGAAGATGTCATCGAACCTTACTTAATTCAACAAGGTTACTTACAACGAACACCAAGAGGGAGAATCGTTTCTGAGCGTGCATACCTACATTTTGGAATTGATAAACCAGATAAATAGATCAATATTTACTATTCATATTTTGTAATACCCTATTAATAAAAAACTCAGTAGAATGGAAGCGGGTGATCAAAATCATCCGCTTTTTCGTATAAGAAATGTGGAAAGTGTGAAAAATAGCCAGTTATGTAAATTTTGATGTAATTAACTTACAAAAAATGGACAAACCTTTTGAAAGAAAGCATTTTTACTATTAATATTAGCAGGTTCTATATTAGGTTAAGCTTAACATTAAGCTAACGGTTTTTATACAATCATGTAACACTTTATGGTTATTAATACGGTTACAAATATTAAAGCCCATATAAAGTATTACGCTCACCCAAAAGTGTGGAAGCACTGTGTCATTCAGCCTGACACAAAGGAGTTCTCATGATCACTGATGTAGTGGAGTTATCGCGATTGCAGTTTGCAATGACAGCGATGTATCACTTCCTATTCGTTCCCCTGACTTTAGGTATGGCCTTCTTACTGGCTATCATGGAGTCTTTATATGTAATGACAGACAAACAAATCTATAAGGACATGACAAAGTTCTGGGGTAAATTGTTTGGTATTAACTTTGCGTTAGGTGTTGCTACAGGCCTAACCATGGAGTTCCAGTTTGGTACTAACTGGGCTTATTATTCTCACTATGTTGGTGATATCTTCGGTGCGCCTCTTGCCATCGAAGCATTAATGGCCTTTTTCTTAGAATCTACTTTTGTGGGTTTATTCTTCTTTGGTTGGGATCGTTTATCAAAACGTCAGCACCTTACAGTAACGTGGTTAGTTGCTTTAGGTTCTAACTTCTCAGCGCTTTGGATTCTAGTGGCTAACGGTTGGATGCAAAACCCAGTAGGTGCAGAATTTAACTTTGAAACAATGCGTATGGAAATGGTGAGCTTCGCTGAAGTTGTACTAAACCCGGTAGCACAAGTTAAATTCGTACATACGGTAGCTTCGGGTTATACCTGTGGTGCAATGTTTGTTCTTGGTGTAAGTTCTTACTACCTACTTAAAGGTCGTGATATTGCATTTGCACGTCGTTCATTTGCTATTGCAGCTTCTTTTGGTATGGCATCAATTTTATCTGTAATGGTACTTGGTGATGAATCTGGCTATGAGCTAGGTGAAGTTCAACAAGTGAAACTTGCAGCGATTGAAGCAGAATGGCACACAGAAGAAGCACCTGCAGCATTTACGGTTATTGGTTTACCAAATCAAGAAACAATGGAAACGGATTACGCAATTAAGATCCCATATGTTATGGGTATTATTGCGACGCGTTCATTAGATAAGCAGGTAACTGGTTTACGCGATCTTAAAGACCAACACGAACTTCGTATTCGTAACGGTATGGTTGCTTACGGTTTACTTGAAAAACTACGTAATGGTGAGAAAACACCAGAAAACATCGCTGCGTTTGATGACGTTAAGCATGACTTAGGCTATGGCTTATTGCTTAAACGTTATACTGACAAAGTAGTTGATGCGTCTGAAGAGCAAATTAAAGCCGCTGCGGATGATTCAATTCCAACAGTATGGCCGTTGTTCTTCTCATTCCGTATCATGGTTGCGTGTGGTGTAGCTATGCTACTTATCTTTGGTTTTGCTTTTGTTCAGACTTGTCGTCAAAAGATTGGTCAAAAACAATGGTTACTTAAAGCAGCGCTATTTGGTATGCCACTACCATGGATTGCGATTGAAGCTGGTTGGTTCGTTGCAGAATATGGCCGTCAACCATGGGCTGTTGGTGAAATCTTACCAGTTCACGTAGCTGCATCAGCATTGACAGCAACAGAGATCTTAATCTCAATGGCTGCAATCATTGGCTTATACACGATATTCTTGATTGCTGAAGTTTACCTAATGGTGAAATTCGCGCGTAAAGGTCCAAGCAGCCTAAAAACAGGTCGCTACCACTTTGAGAAAGACGGTCAAGATTCAGAAGCGAAATTAACTCGCCAAGTAGAAGTATAAAAACGGAGATTTGAGCAATGTTTGATTATGAAGTATTGCGATTTGTTTGGTGGGCATTGATCGGTGTATTACTGATTGGTTTCGCTGTAACAGATGGTTTCGATATGGGTGTTGGTGCACTAGTACCTGTTATCGGAAAAACAGATTCAGAACGTCGAGTTATGATTAACTCAATTGCCCCACACTGGGATGGTAACCAAGTATGGTTAATCACTGCCGGTGGTGCATTATTTGCTGCATGGCCATTAGTATATGCTGCGTCATTCTCAGGTTTTTACCTAGCAATGATCGTAACATTAGCAGCATTATGGTTCCGTCCAGTAGGGTTTGATTACCGTTCTAAAATTGAAGATAAACGCTGGCGTTCAGCGTGGGATGCTGCAATCTTTATCGGTAGCTTTGTTCCACCAGTGATCTTTGGTGTTGCGTTTGGTAATTTACTTCAAGGTGTACCATTCGAGTTAAACAACCTAATGATGCTGAGTTATCATGGTGGTTTCTTTGAGTTGTTAAACCCATTTGCATTGCTTTGTGGTTTAGTGAGTTCAGCAATGTTCATTACTCAAGGTGCAACATGGCTACAGATGAAAACAACAGAAGAGCTTCATACTCGTTCTCGTAATGTAGCAATGATTTGTAGCGTTGCTGTTATCGTTCTGTTTGTTATCGCGGGCTTCTGGGCTCAAAGCATTGAAGGTTATGTGATTACAACGGTTCTTGACCACAATGCAGCCTCTGATCCGCTAAATAAAGAAGTGGTTCGTGAAGTGGGTGCGCTATTCAATAATTATAATGAATATCCACTGCTTTGGATTGCGCCAGCACTCGCTGTGATTATGCCTATCGTTACTATTATTGCTTCTCGTGCAAATATTGGTGGTCTAGCATTCTTAAGTTCTAGCTTGACGAACGCGGGTGTTATTTTAACGTCTGGTTTCGCATTGTTCCCATTCGTAATGCCATCGAGCTTTAACCCAGATCATGGTCTAACTATGTGGGATGCAACATCAAGTGAATTGACGCTGCGATTAATGACTTATGTTGCTATCGTCATGGTGCCAATTATTCTTGCTTATACCATTTGGACGTACTACAAAATGTTTGGTCGTCTTGATTCTAAATTCATTGAAGAGAACAAAACGTCTCTTTACTAAGGAGTATTTATTATGTGGTATTTCGCATGGATCCTAGGTGTGCTACTAGCATGTTCATTTGCAATCATTAATGCACTTTGGTTAGAGCATTCAGAAATGATGGATAAAGACAGTGAGTAATCTCGCTGACAAAATAGACAGCGTTCACAGCCCAATCAACAATATCGTTGTACGATTATTGTTGGTTGCGGCTGCGGTATTTCACATGGCAATGCTGATGTGGGAACCAAGGGTGTATTCTGAGCAAATTGGCGGATTTAGTGGCTTATTAGCCCCAAGCTTAATTTATTCAGTGTGTACTGCATTCATTTTTGCTGTGGGTTTTATTCCTCATAAATGGATTTGGAAGCTGATATTTAGTCCGTATTTTTCAATAGCAATATTAGGTTACTTTAGTTATTTATATTTTTTCTAAAGTGATAAACCGATAAAAGTTTGTGTATTGGAACAGCATACTAAGCAGTTTGTTACTTATTTAAGTATCAAACTGCTTTTTTTTTGATGATATAGCCTAAAATTCTTATTTGTTATAGTGGTGCTAATAAAAAATCGGTTATAGTTAGCAACGGATTTTTCAATAAGAAAAGAGAAAAATGTAATGGATAACAACACGTTTGAATGGCCTATCACTATTTATTATGAAGACACAGACGCTGGCGGAGTTGTATATCATTCTAACTATTTAAAGTTTTTTGAACGAGCACGAACGGAATTATTGCGCCATCATGGTGTCTCTCAACAAGTACTGTTAAAGCAATCGATAGGATTTGTTGTAAAAAGTATTAATATTGATTTCATTCAAGCTGCACGATTAGACGAACAGCTCAAAGTTGAAACATCTATAACAGAATTTAAAAAAGTATCGCTAACCTTTTGTCAGTTATTGGTTAATTCTGAAGGGAAGGTATTGTGCAAAGCTACGGTTAAGGTAGCCTGTATTGATAACTCAAAGATGAAACCAACAGCGATTCCATCATTTATACTATCGGAGATAACTTGTGACAGGTGAACTATCAATTCTCGATCTATTTCTACAAGCTAGTTTATTAGTTAAGATCGTGATGCTTATTCTATTAGGTTTGTCGGTAACATCATGGGCCATGATCTTCAAGCGCTCAAAAATTTTAGCTGTTGCTCGTATTGACGCAGAACGTTTCGAAGATAAATTCTGGTCAGGAATGGATTTGTCACAGCTGTTTAATGAAGTGAAAGTTCGTAAAGACCGAATCAGTGGTACTGAAAAAATCTTCTATTCTGGTTTTAATGAGTTTGCTCGCTTATCTCGAGTGAGTTCATCATCTGAAGCGGTAATGGATGGAACATCTAGAGCTATGCGCGTTACGGTTTCGCGAGAAGTAGACGGTCTTGAAACCAACTTACCTTTTCTTGCAACCGTTGGTTCTATAACACCATACATAGGTTTATTTGGTACCGTATGGGGTATCATGCATGCATTTATTGCGCTAGGTGCAGTAAAGCAAGCGACACTAGCAATGGTTGCTCCAGGTATTGCTGAAGCATTGGTTGCAACAGCCATGGGTTTATTTGCTGCGATTCCAGCGGTTATTGCCTACAACAGACTTAGTGTTAAAGTGGGTAAGTTAGAGCATAACTACGCTGCTTTTATGGATGAGTTCTCAAGCATTTTACATCGTCAAGCAATGGCAAGTCAGGAGAAATAATGTCTGGCTATCAACCAAAGAAAAGAAAATTAACGGCTGAAATTAATGTGGTTCCCTACATTGATGTCATGTTGGTGTTATTAATTATCTTTATGGTAACGGCTCCGTTTGTCACTCAAGGGGTAGATGTTGAATTACCAGAGATGAGTAACACAAAATCGGCGCAAGCGATGGCGGGTGAAGATCCTAATGCAACATTTATCATTGTTGAAATTGATAAAGATGGAAACCTTGGCTTAAGTGTTGATAATCAAGAAGTTCGTCGTCCTATGTCAATGCAAGAGATGATCACTAATGTGAAAGCAGAGCTGAGCATTAAGCCTAATTCACCCGTTGCGGTAGGTGGGGACGCTAGCACGCCATATGCAGAGATTGTTTTAGTTCTTGATGAATTAAGCCGTGCTGGGGTGAGTAAAGTTGGATTACTTACCGATCTCAAGGAATAGAAGTGAATAATCATTAATGAAATCGGATAATAATTACACTTTTGCTATTATTGTATCTGTCGTGTTGCACTTGTTGCTCGTGGCAGCACTTATCTTTGGCAGCGATTTTTCTCTGGATGACAAAGCAAAGCCTAATACTATCCAAGCTGTTGTGATCGATCCAAATACGATTGCAAAACAAGCATCTCAGATCCGTCAAGAGCGAGAACGAGCGGAACGTGCTGAACAAGAGCGTTTAAAGCGATTAAAACAACAAGCTGCTCAGTTAGAAAAAAATCGAAAAGCGGAAGAAGATCGAATTCGAAAACTAAAAGAACAACAAGTTAAAGAGAAAAAAGCGGCTCGAGAAGCTGAAGAAGAGCGTAAAAAAGCAGTAGCAGAAGCGAAGGAACAAAAAGAGCGTGCTGTTGCTGAAGAAGTTGAACGAAAACGTAGAGCGGATGCTGCAGCAAAAGCTGAAGTTGCCAAACAGGCTAAAATTAAGGCTGATAAAGAAAAAGCCGCAAAAGAGGCTGCAAAAAAAACGCAATTAGAAAAAGAACGCGCAGCGAAAGCTGAAGCGGATCGTAAAGCAAAAGAAAAAGCGGCGAAAGTAGAAGCAGAAAGAGTCGCAAAAGAAAAAGCAGCAGCTGCTGAAAAAGCGCGTAAAGAAAAAGAACGTGCAGCGAAAGCAGAAGCTGAGCGAAAGCAAAAAGAAGCAGCGCTAAATGATATTTTTGCAGGGTTAGAAGATGAGACAGTTCAAAACTCATCAGCTAAGCAGCAACATATTGATGATGAAGTGAATCGCCATGCCGCTATTTACACTCAAATGATTCAACAGAACCTATTGGTTGATGAAACCTATGTAGGTAAAAGTTGTAGAGTAAAAATTAAGTTAGCGTCATCAGGGTTACTTTTATCTGTGACAACATTAGGGGGAGATGCTCAAGTTTGCCGTGCAGCAAAAACGGCGGTAACTAAAGTCAATGTATTCCCGATGCCAAAAGATTCAGATGTTGTTGCTAAATTAACGAATATTAACCTTACGGTTCAACCAGAATAAGGAAGCTCAAGTGCTAAAACGATGGATATTAACTCTCTTTGTTGCTTGTTTGACATTTAGCCAAGTAGCAAGAGCTGAATTAGAGTTGGTTATAACAGAAGGTATTGATTCTGCAAGGCCAATCGGAATAGTGCCGTTTAAGTGGCATGGTGAAGGTAAATTACCGCAAGATATTTCTGCTATTATCTCGTCTGATTTACAGCGCAGTGGCAAATTTAGCCCAGTAGCAACCAATAAAATGCCTCAAACACCCTATAAAGATTCGGATATCAATTACGAAGCTTGGACTAAAATGGGTGTGGATGCGATTGTTACGGGTGAAGTGAAATTTAATGCTCAAGGTAAATACGAAGTTACCTATAAATTAATTGATGTCGTTCGTGGTCAATTAACGAAAGGTCAATCGAAGGCTCTTAACAGCACTGGTGAATTGGTACTGACTCAAGATCATATTCTTGTAAATAAAGTTGCAACACTATCGAAAAAACAGCTGCGTAAGTACGCACACCGTATCTCTGATGTCGTTTATGAAAAATTGACAGGCGAGAGAGGGGCATTCTTGACTCGTATTGCTTATGTTGTGGTTAATGATAAAGCACAATATCCGTATCAATTACGCATTGCTGATTATGATGGTTACAACGAACGCCTGGTACTAAAATCAAAACAGCCAATCATGTCACCAGCTTGGTCACCTGATGGTAAAAAATTAGCGTATGTGAGTTTTGAAAACAGAAAATCACAAGTCTTTATTATGAATATTTATACGGGTAAGAGAGAGTTAATTGCTTCTTATCCACGTCATAATGGAGCTCCACGTTTTTCACATGATGGCAAAGAATTAGCCATTGTATTGTCGAAAACAGGAAGCTTGAATATTTATATCGTGAATTTAGATACGAAGAAAATGCGTCAAATAACTCGCGGAAGATCGAATAATACGGAACCTTTTTGGGCTCCTGATAACAAGTCTTTAATATTTACTTCAGATCGGGGTGGTAAACCTCAGATATATAGAGTAAATTTACAAGACGGTTCAACAAAACGTTTAACCTGGCAAGGCAGTCAAAATCTTGGTGGGCAGATTACTCCAGACGGTAAGTTTATTGTCATGGTGAATCGCTCAGAGACTGGATTCAATCTAGCAAAACAAGATTTAGAAACTGGTGCCGTCCAGGTCTTAACCAAGACACTACTGGATGAGTCACCTAGTATTGCGCCAAATGGCGGCATGGTGATTTACAGTTCCATTTATAGAAAACAGAATATACTTTCAATGGTTTCTATCGATGGCCGTTTTAAAGCTCGCTTACCAGCGACAAACGGACGTGTAAGGGCACCAGCGTGGTCGCCATTTTTATAGCTACTAAATATTTAGGTAATAAGGAAAATATAATGCAACTAAATAATCTTCTTAAGAGTCTTTTAATCGCTTTGCCTGTGGTTGCTCTTTCTGCTTGTAGTTCTAGCGACAGCGCAACTGACAGTACTGCTGGCCAAGAATCAACAAACGGCGTAGAAACTCAAACAACAGGTGCTGAAGGTCAAACAGACACTGCTGTTATTACTTCTATCGAAGTAGATGAAGTTATGACTGAAGCTGAAGTTCGCGCTCAAGCAGAACAAGAGCTTCGTAAAGTACAAACAGTTTACTTCGCGTTTGATAACTCAACAATCTCTTCTGAATACGAAGATATGCTTGCTGCACATGCTGCTTTCCTAAGCGCTGATCCTGCAATCAAAGTAACTGTTGAAGGTCATGCTGATGAGCGTGGTACTCCTGAGTACAACATCGCACTAGGCGAGCGTCGTGCTAAAGCTGTATCTAAATACCTACAAGCTCTAGGTGTTTCTGCTGACCAAATCTCTATCGTAAGCTACGGTGAAGAGAAGCCACTAGTTCTTGGTCAAACAGCTGAAGATTACGCTAAAAACCGTCGCGCAGTATTAGTATACTAATCGATAGTTTATAAGGCTGACTTATATGAAATACAGTAACCTTAAGCGAATTATTCCGCTTACGTTGCTGGCTAGTGCGGCGACCCTTGTGGTCGCCGCACCTGCTCCAGTCACAGATTTAAATGCGACTTCCAATTCTACTTCTTCTGCTCCAGCATCTTCAGCGAGCATTGAGCGTTTAGAGCGCCTGATAAAAAGCCGTAACCAAATTCAACTTCAGCTTCAGCAGCAGCTTGATGGTTTATCAGAAGAATTGTCAGAAATGCGTGGAATGGTTGAACGTAATAGCTATGAGCTTGATCAAATGCTAGAACGTCAGCGTCAGCTATATATTGAAATCGATACACTGAGAACAGCAAAGCCAGTAACAGTAACAACGCCAGCAGAAGCGACTGATAGTTCCTCTGGTGCTTATTCTGCTGATACCAATGAAAACGAAGCATATCAAAATGCAGTTGATTTAATCTTAAAGAAAAAAGATTATGCTGGCGCAACCAAAGCATTCCAAGATTTTGTTGCGGCCTATCCTGACTCTGTATATAGCTCAAACGCACATTATTGGTTAGGACAGCTTTATTTTGCTCAGAAAAATGACATAGAAGCTGCAAAAAGTTTTGCAAAAGTAGTAAGTTATGCTGATTCAAATAAACGCGCAGATGCTTTATTAAAATTAGGTGAACTTGCTAAACGAAATAACAATAAAGCTGCCGCTCAAAAATATTATCAAAAAGTGATTTCTGAATATCCAGATAGCACAACAGCGAAAACAGCTGATAATCAGTTAAAATCGTTATAAATAGAAACTAAAAAGGAGCCGAAGTGCTCCTTTTTTATTGCCTCTAACTTGCTGCCAATAGCATAAGGCGTATAATATCGAGATTATTTTAAGATATTAATGAGCTGAGCAATGGGCCACATTTTAGACCACGTCGATACGGTATATCCTTTTCCTCCAAAACCTATCAAATTAAGCGCCGATGAGAAAACGCAGTACATCGCGAAAATTAAGCAGTTGCTTAGCGATAAAAATGCGGTATTAATTGCTCATTATTATACAGACCCTGAGATCCAAGCATTAGCAGAAGAGACTGGCGGCTTTGTTGGTGATTCACTTGAAATGGCTAAATTTGGTAATCGCCATGATGCGAAGACATTAGTCATTGCAGGTGTTCGTTTTATGGGTGAATCTGCAAAGATCTTAACGCCTGAAAAAACCATTTTAATGCCAACATTAGATGCAGAATGTTCACTTGATCTAGGCTGCCCTGCTGACAAGTTTACTGAGTTCTGTGATGCTCACCCTGATCATACAGTCGTTGTTTATGCTAATACATCAGCAGCAGTAAAAGCACGTGCTGATTGGGTCGTAACGTCAAGTATTGCTCTAGAAATTGTTGAACACCTTGATGATGAAGATAAGAAAATCATTTGGGGACCAGATCGCCATTTAGGTTCATACATTGCAAATAAAACAGGTGCAGACATGCTGTTATGGCAGGGTGAATGTATTGTTCATGATGAGTTTTCAGCAAAAGCATTGAAAGATGCAAAAGCGCTTCATCCAGATGCTGCGGTATTGGTTCATCCAGAGTCTCCAGCAAGCGTGGTTGAATTAGCTGATGCAGTTGGCTCTACAAGTCAGCTAATAAAGTCGGCAAAAGAGCTACCACAGCAAAAAATGATTGTAGCTACCGATAAAGGTATTTTCTTTAAGATGCAGCAAATGGTTCCAGAAAAAGAACTGTTAGAGGCTCCAACAGCCGGTGCTGGTGCAACGTGTCGTAGTTGTGCTCATTGCCCGTGGATGGCGATGAATGGCCTTGTAGCGATAGAGAAAGCCTTAAATGAAGGTGGTGCAGAGCATGAGATCTTTGTTGATGAGGAGATCCGTGTAAAATCTTTAATTCCATTAAATCGCATGTTAGATTTTGCTGAGCAGCTAAACGCAAATAAGTAATTGAATAAACGATTTGATAAAAAATGGCGACCAATGTGGTCGCCATTTTTATTTATGAAGTATTCTTATTTGATAAAGGTCTTAATTATTTTTCTTTCTCACTTAGAGCAAAGTAAATTTTTGATACGGTGACTTCTGCAATTAGGATAGTAAATACCACAGCAAAGAAAGCGACGACACCGTTTAATGGACCATCAAATGATACTTTGTCACCAAATAGAATGTTAATCGCTTCTAACATAACAAATTTACTACCAACCAAGATTACATAACTACTTAATCCTCGATATATTTTAGGTGCTGTTCCTGGCTTGTTTTTAAAGTAATCAGCGATTCTATGTTCTGCATTAATTGAGAGTTTTAGTAATAACTGCAGTAAGATGGCAGCAGCAAACGAAATTGTGAATGATTCAATATTAACAAAGTCCCAATACTCATCAAAAAAATTCAATACTGTTAAATCAACAAGAACAGCTAGTGTATAGCCGACAAATAAACGCTGAGGAGTGTTAAAACCATATTCTTTAGTCGCTGAGCTCATATTATATTCCTAATTATTTTTTTAATTTATGTTATTCGTTTTCTGGTTATTATAGTGCCTAATTATTTATCATATTAAAAGTGCACTAAAATAAATTGGCGCAAAATGGTAAACCTACATGTTAAATTGCAGACTCAAGTCTAAATATAGTAATAATTATTTTTTAAATTAAATAAATGCTCTATATTCAGTTATGTAATTGAAATTAATGGAATCGTATATGAAATATGGATTATTTCTTTTTGTGGTTTTTAGTACATCTGTTTTTGCAAAAGAGCAGGAGGAATGGGACTTTCTACTTGTTTTTCCAATGATGTGGGCACCTAGTATTGAAGGCAGCGTCTCTTCAGGTGAGGATATTGTTCGTGTAGATGTTCCATTTGAAAATATATGGGACGGACTGGCTTTTGGCTTAATGGGAGATTTTTATGCCCAAAAAGGGAAGTGGTTAGTTGGCGCTCGTGCAAATTACCTATATATGAAAGACTCGTTGCAAACAGAAGGCTTAGATGGTCCTATAACGGGTACCGTTATCTCTCCAGGTCACGATATAACAACAAGAATGCATTTATCGGTTAATGATTTATTTTTTGGGTATGAAGTCTATCCTAATCTAGAAATACTTACTGGAGTTCGCCATACATACAGCCAAGTTGAATTGGATATTAAAGCATTATCTAGTGACGGTTTTGTTAATGTTAATGGGTCTGCTTTGTTAGCGAAAGAGCATTTATTTGATTGGCTTGTTGGTATTAAATACAACAAATATTTTGATGACCGCTGGGGTATTTCAGTCAGTGCAGACTTTAATGTTATAGGCGATAACGACGTTAATCATGGCTTCAATATTATGGGGATTTATCAGTTTACAGAAGCTCACAACCTATGGTTTGGTTACCGTTACTTGAACATTGCCAATGAGATGAATGCAAAAGGTGTAAATATAGAAATCGATCTAGTAGAAAAAGGGCCCCAATTAGGATATGCATATCGATTTTAATTGATTTTGATTTAGCTGGTTTACTCCAGGAATATCTGTTAATTCAGGAAAGGAAAGATAGTTATGAGTGATAGTCGTGATCCACTTCAACTAGTGACAAAAGAGAATGTCAGGCTTTTTTCATCCATAATTCAGGAATTAGACAGTAAAAGCTACTTATTGCTTAGAGAGTCAATGATTCCAATCGATATCATGGAGGATGATCGACAATATACTTATCTGCCAGAGTCATGCCTTAAGAATTTAATGGAAGTGCTAAGTCGTAATGTAGACAACGACCGGCTTGGCGTTTTATTTTGGAAATTGTGTAAAGATAATTATATTCCATCACTTCTTAAGCGCTTGAACTATGGAACTGATTTGAAATCGACTTTGGATGAGTTTTCAGTTCTATTATCGAAAGAATCTACAGGTGCAAAAGTTTATGTTCAAGAGCGAGGGGGGGCTTGGTGGCTAGTTCGTGAGAAATTAGGGGCTGATGAACCTTGGTTTAAGTATGCTGAAATGTTTTCAGTGATATTCATGTGTGAATTATTAAGCTCTTTGACTAAAAGTGAATGGAGTCCAACACGAATAGGGGTTCGTAGTAATGATGAGCATGATTTTTTAAATCTTCCTACGCTAAATAAAGTACAGTTTTTTACAGAAAGACCAGTAACGGCATTAGAAATTCCAGCCTCTATTTTATTCTCTCAGGTAACTGTTAATGAGAAAGCAAAGATCAGTGTAACGCAAGGTATTGATCTTCAGAGTATGAGTTTTACCGAGCAATTTAAAATAGCTATATCTCCTTATCTACCTGTAGGGAAATTACCAATTAAATTGGCTTCTGAAATTTTACGCATGAATGTGAGAACACTTCAACGTAAACTAAAAAATGATGGCACAGTATATAAAACCTTAATTGAAGAAATGTGTTTTGAACAAATAGTTGGTGAGCTTGTTGAAACAAATAAGCCAATAACTCACATCGCGACTAAATATGGTTATTCTGATGCAGGGCATTTTTCTCGTGCATTTAAGCGGATCTATGGAGTATCTCCATCTCAATATCGTAAAGTTAATACTGAAATCGAACGACATCTAAATAGCAATGTCGTCAAATGGCAAGTAAGTTAGATTGAATTCCTTTATGTTACCAACTAATCTCTATTATGTTTTTGTTATGTTTCATTTTGCTGCTGTATATTTTTATTTAGTAGCATGATGAGCGAACAGAAGTTTTAGGGAATAATTTACATATTAAGGAATCTTTTATGAAAAATGTTTTAAGGCTTACTGCTCTTGCATTATCGTGTGGTGCTGCTTTTTCTGCATCAGCGTCATCAACTCTTTTTACCAATGTCGATATTTTTAATGGCACAGAAAATAAATTATATGAAGACCATTATGTTTTAGTTGAAAATAATTTGATTAAAACCATTTCAGCTAAACCGATTGAAGCCGGTGATGCGGTGGTGATTAATGGTGAAGGTAAAACATTAATGCCGGGTCTAATCGAAGGTCATGGTCATCTTCAAATGAACGGTTCATCTTTACCTGATATTGAAAATAATCGTAACTGGGAAGAGTTAGCTGCGCGATCTGCAGCCCGTGCTGAGTCAGCATTGATGTCTGGTTTTACGACTTGGCGTGATGCGGGAGGAATGGGTGCAGGTCTAAAGAAAACTATTGATAGTGGTGAACTAGATGGTCCTAGGATCTATCCATCAGGTGCATTTATAGGTCCGACAGGTTCCCATGCAGACTTTAGAAACTTTAATACTCCAAATGAGACATTTAATGGTCCGATTTCATCTGGTGGCCGCTTAGGAATGAGTTGTACTGCTGATAGCATTGGTGATATTAAAGCCTGTGCGCGTCAAAACTATATGCAAGGTGCAACACAAATTAAATTGATGTCTAGCGGTGGTGTAGCATCTTCATTTGACCCATGGCAACTTAACGCATATTCGCTTGAAGAACTAAAGGCAGCGGTTGAAGTAGCAGACGCTTATGGTTCTTACGCTATGTCACATGCCTACAGTAAAGTGTCTTTATTGCGTAATGTAGAAGCTGGTGTTAAGACCCTTGAACATGCATTTATGTTTGATAAAGACGTAGCAAAAGCAATGAAGGAAAATGGCACATATATGACAACAAATATGACTGCTTTTTCTCCTTACTTGGGTGAGATTGAAGCAATCAATTCGAATCCAGCCTCTGCTCGTAAAGCAAAAACAGCCCAAGCTGCATTTGGTGGTTATATCGAAAATGTTAAAAAATACAAACCAAAGCTAGGTTTCCATGTGGATTGTGTTGGTGGTGTTGCAGCTTGTGAACAACAAGCGGATCATTCGATATATTTAAGCGGTAAATTCTTCGGTAATTTTTATACATTAATCTCTATGACTTCAGTTAATGGGGAGATTGTTAAGTTATCTGGAGAAACGCTAGATCCTTATTTTGAGGGTAAGTTAGGGGTTATTGAGCCAGGTGCATATGCTGATATTCTATTGGTTGATGGAAATCCACTTAAAGATCTTTCAGTAATTGGTGCAAATGAGAAATGGTTTGATGCTCCTGCCCGTGAAGGTATTGATGGCATAAAACTTATTATGAAAGATGGAAAAATCTACAAAAATACTTTGTAAATTTAAAACATCTATCTGAAGTTAAATAAGGCAGCTTTCATGAGGCTGCCTTAATTAGGGGTCATCATGGAAAAATTACTAATTATTCTAACTGTATTTTCATTTTCTATTTCAGCTAAAATGCAACAAGTAAAATGGCAAGATCTAAAACCATCGGTCTCAGAAGAAACGGTTCAATTACCAGAAGTCACTGAAGAGCAAAAGCAATTACTAGCATCAGTATTATATTTACAGCAACAAGATGATGAAGCTTCCAAGAAAGAGCTTGATAACATAATTCTAGTGCTTGAAAGCCAAGGTCTAGATGCTTCTAAGACGCTTCAAATTCGCGAAAAATATATGGCTATTGAAAAGTTAAAAGCTGAAAGCTTAAATACTGAAATTAGCGGTAATAAAGTAAGAATGCCTGGTTTTATTGTTCCAATTGAATTTGAAGGAATTAAGGCAATTGATTTTTTATTAGTGCCTTATGCTGGCGCATGTATTCATTTACCTCCTCCACCTGCGAACCAAATAGTAAGACTTTCTTATCCGGAAGGGTTCGAGGTTGAAAATGTTCAATATCCAGTTTGGGTTGAAGGTATTATTCAAGCGGATAAGCAAACTGATGACGTATATCTTGTTGATGGAGAAACACAATTAACAATGGGATATTCAATGAAAGGTTTAAAAATTGAACGTTATTACGAAGAATAGATAACGAATCTACCATACAACTTCTATCAATTTTTATTACAAAAAATTTCGGTGTAAATATGAAAAAAGTTCAAAATATCACATTGTTTTTTTTGTTTCCGGTACTTGTCACTTTAAGTGCTTCAACTATCGCTGATACAAATTTCTTTGGTCCTGATTCTGTAGAAAATACAATTGCTGAGAATACACTTAATAAGCCAACTTGGAGAGAGGACTTGGCAATTAATGGACTTACGTTCGGTGCTGATTATCTGGCATTAGGGCTTTCTTCTCCTAATGGTTCTCAAGGGAATAGTGTTAATCGCTCGTCTGGTATTGCTCGTTTTTACGGTTCTTGGCACCTCGTTGGAAATGGAACTGAAAATACAGGTGGTATTGTTTGGAAAGTAGAACATAGACACGCCTATAGTTCGACTGCTCCTAAAAATATGGCTTTCATTGATGATATTAGTAACGGGCCTGAAGGTTTAGGTTACGTAGGTATGATTGCTCCTGCTTATAACGATCAAGGCACTAGGGTTACCAATTTACATTGGAAGCAGAAATTTAATGATGGAAATACGTCATTGATTATTGGTTGGCAGGACGTAACTGATTATGTGGATACGTATGCTTTAGCGAGCCCATGGACGGGATTTACCAATCTAGCATTCAGTACTGGGGCTGGTGTCATGGGCTTGCCTGATGATGGTATTTTGGCGATTTCTGCAGGTCATATGGTGACAGAGCATTTTTATGTTGTAGCTGGAATTGCTGATGCAAAAGGGAAATCGGACGATATTTTTGATGGTTTTAATACTGCCTTTCATGACAGTACTTACTTTAAAACCCTTGAGCTAGGGTGGACTGATTCACAAGACCAAATTTATACAGATAACTTTCACGTGACGTTATGGCATTTTGATGAAGGGTCAAGGCACAGTTTGTCATCAACGGTGCAGGCTGATGGCACCGTTATTGGTGGTGAAAGCGGGCAAGGGCTTAACTTTTCATGGAGTAAGTTTGTCACGGCTCAATTAATGCCTTTTGTTCGTGGTGGAGTATCTGAAGGTGATGTTGCTTTATTCGATAAGTCTTTAAGTGTCGGTCTTGGGTATTTTGGGTTAGGGGCAAGTAATAATAATTTAGGCTTTGCCATTAACTGGTCAGAAACAAACAGCGATACGTTGCAAAAGTTTATGGGGGCTGAAAAGCATCAAACTACGGCTGAGTTATATTACAACATGCAAATAGGGGATTATTTTCAAATCACTCCAGATATTCAATATATAAATAATCCAGCGCTTTCAAGTGAAAGCAGTGCGTGGGTCTTTGGCTTACGAGCAAGAATTTTTCTATAAATAGAAAGGTTTTGTTTGTCGTCAAATGGCAATTCTCTGCGTTAAATTTAACCTATTATCTCTCTGTCCCCACAAAATTAAAGAGAGAAAAATATGACTACAGTAATTACTAACGCTAACGTATTTAACGGTCTAGATAATCAATTACAAGAAAATGTATCTTTGTTAATCGAAAATAATGTCATCACTCAAATCGGTGATGTTGACCTATCTTTAGCAAATGAAATTATTGATGCTAAAGGCGGTACCGTGATGCCGGGTTTGATGGATGCACACGTTCATATAACAATGTCAGCGCCTTTTCATGAGCTTGATAAGATGACAAGGGAAGAAGTAGCAATTCGCTCTGCAAAAGTTGCAGAAGGAATGTTAATGCGTGGTTTTACAACGGTTCGTGACGTAGCGGGTAACACGCTTGGCCTTAAAAATTGTATTGATAATGGTTATGCAACAGGTCCACGAATTTTTCCTTCTCAAGCGGCTATTTCACAAACTTGTGGTCACTCAGATTATCGTCAAAATCAAGCACAAGAGCGCACTGGTAGTCACGAAGATTCGCCTATAATGAAAATTGGCGCATTTAAAGTAGCAGATGGACGCTCAGAAGTACTTAGAGCAGTACGTGAGCAATTATTTATGGGCGCATCACAAATTAAAATGATGGCGGGCGGTGGTGCTTCATCGTCATTTGACCCACTTGATACGATCCAATATACATTAGATGAAATGAAAGCAGCAGTTGAAGCAGCATCCGATTACGGTACATACGTGGCTGCGCATATTCATACTGCGGATGCCATGAGAAGAGCTGCACAAGCGGGTGTTATGTCTTTTGAGCATGCAACGATTATGGATGATGACATTGCTAAAACGATCAAAGAGAAAGGGATCTTTGTAATCCCATCGTATTTTACTTCATCACTTATTGCTGAACGAAAAATCCCACTTGGTAGTGAAACCTTGTACCAAAAAACAGAAAGAGTGGGTAAAGCGATGTTTAAATCGGCAGAGCTAATTAAAAAATACGATATCCAAAATATTTGCTTTGGTACTGATTGCGTAGGCACATTTGATGTACATAAAACACAATCAGAAGAGCTACAAGCAATTGAAACGGTATTTGATTCATTAACTGCTCTTAAAATGGTGACATCGAACTGTGGTCGTTTGTTTGAGATGTCAACATATAAGCATCCATACCAAGAAGGAAAGCTAGGTCAAATCACGGAAGGTGCTTATGCCGACTTACTTATCATTGAGGGAAATCCTTTAAATGGTGTTGAATGCGTAACAAACCCTGAAACGCAAAAATTAATCATGAAAGACGGTGTTGTGTATAAGAACGCTCTGTAAATTCTAGAAGTTGTAAATATGGAAAGCGATTAAATATGGAAAGTTTAAGTCCGTAAACCAAGAATCGTTTTCTTATATAATTTAGGGGTTAACCCGCTGATCCGTTTAAATGCTCGAGAAAAATGCGAGATATTATTGTAACCAAGTTGGTTTGATATATGGGTCAGCGAGTAACCCTCTTCCATTAGCTCACAAGAGGCAGATAGCATAAGACTCTCTTTTATCTGCCTAAATGAGGTTCGCTCTTCTTTTAAGCGGCGCTGGAATGTCCTTGAGGTCATGTTAAGAAGCTTTGAGGCTTGATTAACCGTTAATGAATGCTCTCTCACATAGGGAAGTAAAGCCGTAAAAACACTGTCACTAAAACTAGAATGCCACTCAATGAGTGGTTGTTTCTTTTCTGTATCAGAATTTGATATGTGAATTTCTTTATTAAGAATGCCATCGTCAATTAATACTGCCGTTGTATTTTGACCTATAAATAATTGTGTTTGATTGTTTAGCGAAGACAGTAAAGCATCGGCATCATTATGCTGAATTCGTACCTGTTCAGGGAACCAATCGGTTTTAGTTAAGGCTTGAATGAGTTCGATGGTATATAGGACAGCAAAAACTTCCCCCCATAAAAAGTAAACACTATCTTCATAGGGTGCTGAGCGACAGAACCAATATTTACCATACTCTTGTTCAAATGAGATTGAGCTGCCAGGAGAATCACTGTTGAATATCTTATTTGCTTTTTCGAGAGCATCTTTAATTGTGATTGCATCATCAAACTGGGTTAACACTTGAGGAATAATTCGTTGTCGGAAAGCCAACCTTAATAGGTCACTAAAATTATTAACGCCAACTTGAGATGACAGTAAATAGATTAAACGTTTAACGGGTTCAGTAGGTAAAAATTCTTTGTCTGTATGAAAAAGATCTGGAGGTAAGCCCGAGTCTCGCAATACCTCTTGAATATGAATGCCATGCTTTGAAAAAATATCGATTAAAATTTTTGTATAACCAGTACGAATCATAGGTAATGGTGTTGTTTTTTTATTCGGCATTATCAATATCTACCTATTTTAAAATTAAGATGTTTTTATAATTATTGGCGCAAAATGGTAAGTTTTCATTTGGTATTTGTTGATATATTTGTCTTTTATGTATATTTGCGACAGGCCACACAAAATTATCAGGCTTTTGTATATTGGCCCCTCTTAAGTCGCTATAAATAAACAACTAAATAATAAGTATTTTTTATATAAATCCCTCGATTTTTTCCAAATAGCAGCTATACATATAGTTGAGGAATGGATTCCATTAGCAGTAGGTAAAAGTATGACTGAAGAAATAAAAAAGCCAAACGAAGAGAGTGAAAATACATCCGTAGATAATACCGCTCAGAAAACAAATAAAGTTCGGAAAATAACTAACTACTTATTATTTACTGTTGCCGCTTTATTATTGTTTAGCATCATATCTGATCGCATCATCCCTTTAACAGACAATGCGAGAGTAAAAGGATACGTCGTCCCTATTAAGCCTCAAGTCTCTGGCCAAGTATTGGATATTTTGGTTCAGCCTAATCAATTAATTAAACAAGGTGATGTTCTTGCTAAATTAAATCCTGTTGATTATGAAATTGCGCTACAGCAAGCAGAGCAAAGTTTAGAACTCGCTGGTCAAAATGTAGGGGCACAAACGGCGGTTATTGCTTCATCACAAGCTAGGTTGACTAGTGCGAATGTTGAACTAGAAAATACCCGACTTCAGTCTAATCGTATTCTTGAAATGGCCGAACGTGGCGTTGTATCTAAAGCCGATGCAGACAAAGCACGAGCGTCATTAGCGACAGCGAAAGCAAATGTAGTCAATGCTCAAGCAGATCTAGAAAAGTCAAAGAAACAATTAGGTGCTGATGGTGAAGACAATAGTCAAATCAAAGCGGCATTACTGGCATTAGAGCAAGCACAAATTAATTTATCTCGAACAGAAATCAAAGCACCGACTGATGGAGGAGTATCAAATTTCAGTTTATCTGAAGGTTTTTATGCTTCTGCTGGTCAACCTATAATGACGTTTGTATCCACTGAAAGTATTTGGATTGAAGCTTATTTTCGTGAGAACAGTTTAGGTAATATTGAAGTTGGCGATAAGGTTGAAATGGCACTCGATTTTGCTCCTGGAAAAGTAATTGAAGGGACGGTGTCTAGTGTTGACTGGGGTGTTGATTGGGGACAAAACAATCAGGCGGGTAAGTTAGCTCAAGCAAACAATCAAACTGGATGGTTACGACAAACTCAGATGTTACCAATTGCGATTGAATTTGATCACTCACAAACTACAGGCCAATTACGTATCGGCGGGCAAGCGGATGTGATTGTATATAGTGGTGATAACGTTATTTTTAACTCGATAGGTAAGTTGTGGATCCGCTTTGTGAGTTTTATTTCTTATGTCAGATAACTTAATCGATGATCCTAAAATTCAAACTAAGATACTTAGATATACGGTAGGTGTTGGTCTTGCCGTATTCCTAGCCGCATTAATTAATTGGCCATTAGCGTTCGTAGCGCCTGTTTTTGTTGCGAAGTTTTTGATTGATAAACCGGAATTAAACAAAGAAACACTATATGAACTAACCATTGCAATGGTAATGACTATGGTGCTTGGTTTATTGCTATCAAATGGTATTACTCAATATCCAATACCACTACTTATTTTAGTTGGATTGATGATGCTATGGGGGTATTACTTATTTACCGATCCTAAATGGAATCTGTTTGCTACGATATTGATTATCGCAATATTAATGCTTCCTTTTATGGCGATATCAAACCCTGGTATGTCGGTATTCCTTGCTACTGGACTAGCAAGTTCAGGTGTTGTTGCGGTGATTATTTTTGCACTGGTTCATATTTACTTCCCTGAAGCTGAATCATCATTTTCAGGGTATCAACCTTCGCCTTTATCTAAGCAGCAAAGGTGGTATGCCGCTTTTAGAGCGATGATCGTCTCATTTCCCGTTGTGTGCTTTTTCTTTATTTTTCAAATATCAGAAGCATTGCTGACAATGATGTTTATAGCGTTATTATCTTTAATGATAACCGGAGAGAAATCAGTAAAACTAAGTGCGTTTTTAATTATTACTAACAGTATTGGCGGCGCTTTAGCTATTGGTGTTTTCTCGGTATTAAGCCTTGCTCCTAATGTCCTATTCTATACGCTATTTATCTCATTCATTACTCTAATCATGGCAACTCAAATTTACACAAAACCTGCAAAAGCGCCAATTTATGCGACAGCATTTAGTACCGTACTTGTGCTGCTAGGAAGTACGTTAATGAGTTCTGGAGATATTGATAGCAATATGATGATACGTATATTTCAATTATTTATGATTGGCATTTATATGATTGTTGTTTCTTTTTTCTTAGAAACTCGGCAGTGGGCATTTCTAAAAATGCAGCCATAATTATTACTACGAACAAGGATTGTTTATGAAATTAGAAAGTGATTTTTCGAATAAGGCGATAGATGCATTTATTAAGATTGCAGCGCTCGCTATTCTCGTCTTTTGGTGTTTCTCTATCCTCAAGCCATTTATGTTACTTGTGGTGTGGGGAGGGATAATCGCAACGGCGTTGTACCCAATCGTTACCTGGGGACACAATAAATTTGGTATTGGTAAAGGAAAGGTTAGTGCTGGTTTGGCTTTTATAGGGGTAGTGTTGTTAGTTATTCCTTTAATCGCGCTTTCAACGGGTCTATATACAAGTGGTTCGGAATTAGTAGTGGGTTATCAAAATGGTACCATTTCTATACCTAAACCAAGTTTAGACGTTAAAGATTGGCCGTTAGTGGGTGATAAAGCATATGCTTTTGGTATTCAAGCTTCTTCAAATTTAGAAAGTGTCTTATTAAAATATGGCGATGAAGTTAAAGCCATAGTAAGTAAATTAGCTTCTCTTGTCGGCTCTCTTGGTGGTGGATTCATTCAGTTTATTATTTCTACCATTATTGCGGGTGCTTTTATGGCTAATGCAGATAAGTGCGAACGCGCTTTTGTATTAGTAGCAAATCGTTTAACGGGAGAGCATGGCGAAGCGTTAACTACCTTATCTAAAACAACAGTAAGAAGTGTAGTTCAAGGGGTTATTGGTGTCGCTGTTATTCAGTCGGTGATGGCTGGGGTAGGGATGGCATTTGCTGGTGTTCCTGCTATTGGTTTATGGATGCTGCTTGTTATGCTTATTGCGATTATCCAACTTCCTCCTATTCTTGCGTTATTACCTGTTATTCTTTATGTCTTTAGTGTTGATACCACGACAACCGCTGTTCTTTTTCTTATATGGTGTATTGTTGTGAGTGGTAGCGATGCGGTATTAAAACCTATGTTGCTTAGTCGTGGCTCTGATACCCCTATGTTGGTTATTTTACTGGGTGCATTAGGGGGCATGGCAATGTCTGGCATTGTTGGGTTATTTGTTGGAGCAGTGATTTTAAGTCTAACTTATCAATTGTTTGTTGTTTGGTTAGATCATGAGTCATCAGGGAAATAGCAATGAAAAAAGTCTCAGGTGATGATAATTTTTACTTTCTGCTTTTTGCACTACTAGGTTTGCTCTTTATGAGTGCTGTCATGCAGCAGCTCTTTAGTGGCGGCCAGAAAATGGTATTAGCATTGATCATTATTTGTTTAGCCATCTCTATTGTCGGTGTGAATCGAAAGCAGGCACTGTATAGAACGTGGTATGGTTTTTTGTTGAGCATTGCTTCGATATCTGGAGCGATCTCTTTTCTAGAAGGATATGATCTTTCTTTAATTACATTAGGGGCACTGCTGTTCTTTCTGTTATCTCATACTTACACGGCATTAAAGCAAGTCATGTTGCCTGACAATGTTAGTCGAAACCAAATTGTTGGTTCCGTTTGTGTGTATTTATTATTGGGTGTTTCTTGGGCCATTATTTATCTTATTCAAATAGAGCTTTTTCCACATTCATTTAATGGAATAGAAGCGAAACCTTGGATTGATAACTTGTTTGATGCGATATATTTCAGCTTTATCACGTTAACCACGGTTGGTTATGGGGATATTTCCCCGATATTGCCAATACCACGTTTTTTTGTTTTTATTGAATCGATATTAGGTGGTTTTTATTTAGCGATAATGGTGGCTAGTTTGGTGAGTAGTCATCTAAACCAATCACGTTAAATTGAAAAAAAAGCCCCGTACTTAATTATATAAATACGGGGCTTAATTATTAATTAAACACTTTCTTCTTGCAGTGCTTCTAATTGAGCTATGGTAGTCTGTGATATCAGCTCATCATCAATATAGTAATTCACATTTTCACCATCACGGATCCCTGTTAATATACCAGTATCTCCATTGTTATATACGATATCCATTTGGATAGTGTTTTCATCAATGGCTTTCATTTCACCTGTTTTAATCATTCGATTATTCGTGATCGGTGTGATAGGCGCATCTCTTAACGATGGGTCTAGTTCATCATTCACTTTAAATTTAGTATCTACCTTTGAATCAAAGATGTGTGAATTACCATTAAGAGGGTTCTTACCTGTCCAGAACTCTAATGAATTAAATAATGTATAATCAACGGCAGTCGTAATACCGTAGACAGGCGCAAGAAGTAAGTTAACTCCAGCTCTAGCGTAGCGGTTATCTACCACCTCTACATTAAACTTCATTACTTTCCCTGTAACGGCATTACTACCAATACAGCCTGTTAGTGTTGATGCAAGAATAATGATACCAGCAGTTTTTACAAAGATATTTTTCATTTTAAATTCCAATAATTAATTTTTATATAAGGTGTTATTTCAATTCTTTCTATTTCATAACGTAGTTATAAGTCGATACTAATATCCAAGTGAAAAACTTAAATATGGATAAACTTACTTTTATTGTGAAGTTAGAGACTGAAATGATTAATTCTTTAGAGACTTTTAAAATTTGAAATATATCAGTGTGTTTAAAGTCGCTTAATGTCATGGTATTTCCCAACAGTTAGTGGCATCCGTTTCCTGATTAATGTTATTTGATGAAATGAATGATACGTTGAAATAGAAATTACACTTACCATTTTGCGCCACGGTGAGGTTTAATAGAGAAATAGTTATACCATTCTGGATAAATAGTTGATCAGATAATTGCGCAGGAAAAATCGATTAGAGCAAGGCATAAATTACAGTAACTAGTGGTTCTAATTACAAAATTTATAACGCAGATATAATCGATTTTAACAAGCAAGAATGATCAAATACTTATGTAGATTGGTATTAAGTAATAAAAACGCGATAATTTTATGACTGATATAAAAATGGCGACCAAGTTGGTCGCCATTTTTGTTATTGGGTTTTCTTTTATTCGTCGCGGCTTGCTTCAGCTTCTGCAAGTTCAAAACCACGCATGGTTAAGCCTGATAGCATCATAGGAACTGCGTTATAGATTTCTTTGAACTCATCTAAACCTTCAATGCCTTGCTCTTCTAATGTTGCTAATGCGGTTTCAGGATCAAATAACATACTAATAGAAAGCAATACACCACCAAGTAGCGCATTATTTTCGCTTTCTTCTGGCATCAGTGTTTCCCAATCGTCACGCGTTAACTGCCAACCTTGTAATAAACCCTCAGAGAATTGACGAGTTTGTGCTGTTACAATCTCTTCATCATCAAGTTGACAGGTTTCAGGCCATTGCCACTGACCAGATAAAAATGCTTCGCGATACTCATTCCATAGGTTAACTACAGCATTAGCATACGCTTCTAAATCTTCTGCTGTGGTAAAAGGAGATACCTCTTCGCCACCCCACAAAAAAGCTAACCACTCATTAGGATTGATAAGGTTTGGAGCCGCAGCCATCGCCGCAATAAAACCTTGTGTTTGTGCCTCTGTAAGTAGTTTATTTTCTAATTCAGGGTTTGAAAGAATTGCCGTAAGTGATAAAGACATAATGTTCTCATTCCATTCAAGTTTTCATTATTGTATCAAGAACTTTTAATATTGTCTGAATAGAAATTAATGCTTATCTTCTTGTATCGATAAGTTGCCTTTTTGTGAAAATAACTTACGGAATGTAACGAATAGCGAATTAAACTGATTTTAAATCAAAAAGTAGTTGTAAGTTTACTACATTGACTCAACTTCGAGATCTAATTCTAATAACATTGTGATTAAATAGCGATAATTACTAGCTAGATCTACTCAGCTAGTTCTATCGACTGCTACCACACTGGTTGGGCAGTTTATTAATCTGGTTTATTATAGTTGGAGAGAGAAAGTTAATGTCTAAGAAAGGACCATTTTGTATCCGAAATGCAGCGGCGGATACATTTGCAATGGTGGTTTTTTGTTTTATTACGGGCATGTTTATTGAAATTTTAGTTTCAGGGATGACATTTGAGCAGTCACTAGCATCAAGGACTCTCTCAATACCAGTTAACATAGCAATTGCTTGGCCTTACGGGGTATTTCGTGACTTTATGTTACGTCAAGGTGCTCGTATATCGCCGAGTAAATTTATGAAGAATATTGCAGATTTAGTGGCGTATGTGACATTTCAATCGCCAGCTTATGCAATGATTTTATTGGCTGTGGGGGCAACACCAGAACAAATCATTACTGCAGTTTCAAGTAATGTTGTTGTTTCATGTGTAATGGGCGTGTTTTACGGCTACTTTTTGGATGCATGCCGTAAAGCATTTAAAGTTCCAGGTTATACGCCTCATGCGCATTAATATTTTGATTTTAAACTAACACTTAGAGCCAGCATTGATTGCTGGCTTTTTTTTATTCTGAATATTCAAAATATTGATTTAAAGATGTTATTCTTGAAGTTGCGTATTTATAAAGATTAACGGACTAATGAAAACATATTTTTTAGTAATGCTTGCCTATAGCGCAATTGGTTTTATGGGGATGTCGACAGTGTCTGCAAATTCATTGTCACACGCTCAAGACATAGAAGCGAAAACCAATCAATCCTCTCAGAAGGCTCAGCAAGGTATAGATAAAGAAGCTCAGCGCATATTAGATCTGCAAAATCAGATTGAACAAGCCAGCATTAGGTTCTCTAATCAAACCGTTTATCGTGATCATTTGACTCAACTTGTTCGCTCTCAAGAAGATGAGAAGCAGCAACTTCACATTCAAATCACTCAAATTGAAGAAACACGCCAGGGGATTGTTCCTTTGATGTACCAAATGCTAAATGAATTAGAGTGTATCCTGCATTCGGATTTACCTATTCGTTTTACCGCTAGAACAGAGCGCCTTAACCAACTTCATCTTTTAATGGGACGAGCAGACATTAGTGATGCTGAAAAATTTCGTCGGTTATTAGAAGCGTTTCAGATAGAGATGGATTATGGGTATAAAATCTCTTCCTACCAGCAAGAAATTACCCTAGAAGATGGCAGCAAAAGAGTGGTTGAACAGCTGCATATTGGCCGAATTATCTTACTTTCTCGCAGTGCTGATAAAAAACACGCTTGGCTTTGGTTACAAGAAAAGCAGCAATGGCAAGCAATTACGAATGATGTAATTGATGAGGTTAATGTGGCTTTTGATATCGCGAATAAGCATAAAATACCTCAATTATTACGTTTACCACTTTCAGTATCTGATCTCAATCAATCGCAAGTTAAGGAGAATATCTGATGCGTATTTCTTCATTACTTATTGCATGTTTTATATTTGTGATTGCATTACCGATCCATGCTGATGCACTTTCTCAACTAGACAATAAAGCCAAAGCAAATCAAATAGAGCAGCAAAAACAAGATAAGCAACGTACTCAAAATATAAAACAGGCTCGTGTTGAGTTAGAACAACAATTATCTGTCTTAAAACGCTCGATTCAAGAGATAGAAAAAGAGACTGAGAGGTTAAGCACTACGTTCAGTCGTAATGAAAAAGCCTTAGTTGATTTAGAAAAACAATTGCAGATTGAAACTGGTAGCCTTGGCGAAGTCTTTGGTGTGGTTCGTCAGGGAGCAGCAACGACCCAAAGTACGGTAATGACCTCTTTGATTCAACCGAGTGAAGGGGTCAGCATAGAGCCAATAAAAGCAGTAATAAATACAGATGCATTACCCTCAATAACGGTGTTATCTCAGTACATCAATACAATGACAGCTTATATTGAGCAAAGTAAACGTATTGCCCCAGTTAATGCACAAGAGCTTCAAGGTGACGGTACTGTTGTTGAAGAACTCATGCTTCGTATCGGTGATATGGGGTTACTTTCTGATGAAGGCTACATGAAGTGGGATCGTTCAAACGCTCAAGCTGAGTCGTATCTTCGTTATCCAGAAGGATCTCCAACAGCCGCTAATTTTACAGTGAACTCAATGCTCATCGATGTGACTAGAGGGGCGCTGCTTGCTCAATATGCTGAACAACCTACGCTGACTCAGCGTATTGAGCAAGCTGGTATTGTTGGACAAATTATTTTAGGCCTATTAGGTATTGGACTCATTATTGCGATATATCGAGGTGTGGTATTACTTCGTTTGCAGTTACAAATTACTAAGCAATTGCACCACCCAGATAAGCCAAGTGATAACCCATTAGGGCGTATTTTATCGGTATATGATAAAGAAAAATCGCAAACAGTAGAGTCTTTAGAGTTGCGCTTGCTTGAAACGATTATGGATGAACAGCAAGGATTAGAAAAAGGGTTATCTATGCTAAAACTGTTAGCGGCTTTAGCGCCTATGTTGGGCTTACTTGGAACGGTTACTGGGATGATCGAAACTTTCCAAGTGATTACGCAATTTGGTAATGGTGATCCAAAGGTAATGGCGGGTGGGATCTCTATGGCGTTAACAACAACTGTATTAGGGTTAGTGGCGGCAATGCCATTGTTGTTGGCTCATAATTTACTGTCTAGCCGTGCTGACAGTATTAATGCCGTTTTAGAAAAGCAGGGAGTTAGTTTGGTTGCTGCAAAAGCAGATCTGAATAATGCTTGAGTTATTTAACCGCTATTTTCCAACCATCAGTGATTTTATGTCACAAGGTGGGGTTGTTCTATGGTGGTTGATGCTAGTGGTTTTGATGGTGTTTTTTCTGGTAATTGAACGGATTTCATTTTTATTTTTTGTCTTTCCAAAACGTAAAAAGCAGTGGTTGATGCAATGGAAAAACCGTAATGAACGGACGTCTTGGTATGCACTTGCCAATAAAGAAGGGTTATTACAATTAGCCAATAGTCAGCTGTATCAACACCTTAGCTTAATCAAAGTATTTGTGAGTTTATGTCCTATGATAGGTTTATTAGGTACGGTAACAGGAATGATCTCCGTATTTGATATTATGGCTCAACAGGGCAGCAGTGATCCTAAGCTGATGGCATCAGGCATATCTATGGCAACCTTACCTACAATGGCTGGAATGGTGGCAGCCCTCGTTGGTTTATTTGCACATGCAAGATTATTAAAAGTCATGACACGACATGAATATCGCTTAGAACAAGCATTAAGGAGTGACGAATGCGCATAATTCGTCGAACAAAAACCAGAGAAGAAGCGAATATAGATCTCACTTCAATGTTAGACATCGTCTTTATTATGCTGATTTTTTTCATTGTTACTAGCTCGTTTGTCAGAGAATCAGGAGTAGAAGTGAATCGTCCTCAAGCCTCTCACTCTGTTGCTCAAAAAGAAGTAGGGATCTTTGTCGCTATTACTGCTAATAATCAAGTTTTTATCGATAAACGTCGTGTAGATATGGAAAGAGTAGAGGCGGTTTTGGTCTCTCTTCATCTGGATAATCCTCAAGCGAACCTTGTGATCCAAGCAGATAAACACGCCTATAATGGTACTGTCGTCTCAGTGATGGATGCCGCGAAAGGGGCGGGAATTGAAGGCATTGCATTAGCGACGGAAGCACAATAATGCTTCGTATCCTGTTTGCATTTATGTTGGCGATAGTTCTTACGCTTGCTTTGTTTAGCTTTATGGCTTGGATGACCATTCAACCTAAAAACACCATTGCAGAAAGTGAGAGTTTACAGTTTGATGTTGTGATGGCTGAGCCTGAATCGCAAAGCCAACGTCGTATTCGTCAATTGCCAGAGCCACCTAAAACCCCTAACGTGCCCGAGTTACAATCAAGTTTGTCGTCGCAGGTTGCAAAAGTGAATGCACCAGAAGAGACATCAATGCCATCAATAGAGTTGGGAGATATAGGGTTGAATGTTGCGGTTTCTTTACCTTCATTTGAGGGCTTAGGACAAAATCAGCAAGCGATGCCACTCTATCGAGTTGAGCCAAAATACCCATCACGAGCACTAAAACGTAAAATGGAAGGGTATGTTATTTTACGCTTTACCATTGATGAACAGGGTAGGCCAACGAACATCGAAAGTATTGAAGCCGAGCCTAGTCGTATGTTTGTTCGACCTGCTATTCAAGCATTAAAGCAATGGAAATATCAGCCTAAATTAGTCAAAGGAAAGGCGATAACTCAACCAGGCCAAACGGTACGGTTGGAGTATCGATTAAGCCAATGAAGCATTTTATTCACCTATGTATTCGTTATGCCAATTATGGAATGGCGATAAGTGTGCTGTTTATTGTCGGGCAGCTACATGCAGCGGAACTGAGCCATTATAATGCTAAGAAAATTCAATATGCTAGCCAGCTTCAACAAGAAGGAAAGCTAGCGGAAGCCATTGATGTATTATCTTCATTAAACCCAAATGCTAAATATGATCAAGCTTATATAGCAAGGGTGTTGGGTGTTTTTTATTGGCAAAATGAGCAAACGAAAAAAGCGATATCAGAGTTAGATAAATCTGTATCTCTAGTATCTCTTGATAAAAAGTCTCAGTGGCAAACCGAGAAAATGCTGGCTGATATTTATTATTCAGATCATCAATTTTCAAAAGCGATACATCATTATCAGCATTTGTTGGTATCTGAATATCCAACATCATCAGATAAACAGCGAGCTGCACGAACATCAAATAAAAATGACGTTTATCTAAGAGTCGCGAATACTTATTATCAAAAGCAATCATGGAAAAACTGTTTAACGTATATACGACAATTTGTTCCTAATAATAGCAATGAGAAAATACAAAAATACAAAATTCAATTAGTCAGTGAATTGCAGTTATCGTTTTGGAGTTCAGCAGAAAAAACGGCTCAAAGATTAATTGAGTTAGAACCTAATCAAAAGATGTGGTGGCAACAATTAATAGCAGCGCAACTGCAGCGACAAAAAGCAGATAAAGCATTAGTAAACTATGCATTGGCAAAGCAGCAAGGGATTCAATTTGAAGTTCAAGATTTTAAAACATTGTCTCAACTTTATAGCCAAAATAGATTACCAGAGCGAGCGGCTCAGATAATGGGTGAAATGTTTCTCCAATATCCAAAAACCAAAACTGAATCAGAGCTAGTAAGGCAAGCAACTTATTGGCAAATGGCAAAAGAGTGGGCTAACGCAGAAAAAGTATGGCAACAAGCTGCGCAACACAATACAAAACATTATTGGTCTTTAGCAAAACTACAAGCACAGCAAAAAGCGTATAAACGAGCATTAATAAGCACCGAGAAAGCAAAGTCAGTCATTACGGTTTCAGAGTATCGTTTAATGAAGGTTCGTCTATATTATAAGCTGTCTCGTTATAATGATGCTTTAGCGCAAGCAAAACGACTCAATGAAGCCTATCCATCCGAAGAAGCAAAAGATTGGATTCAGTATTTAAAGCATAAAGAATAAGACTTTGTGATTACAAGCTAACCAAGCCGTGTAAAAATAAAGCAAACAATTGAGATTATGAAAGAAACTCCTTGACCATGTAGACGTAAATCATTAAATTAGCGCTCGTTGTCTCGAAAAGAGCAATGATTCGGTGAGTTGTCCGAGTGGCTGAAGGAGCACGCCTGGAAAGTGTGTGTACGGCAACGTACCGAGAGTTCGAATCTCTCACTCACCGCCACATTCGAAGCCCTAGCAGAAATGCTGGGGCTTTTTCGTATCTGCAGTTTGTTCAGTAGCCACTGAGAGCACGCAACTCGATACTTCTCGTAAGCTAATTACCTTATTAAATCCAAGCCAACCTAAACTCAGCCTTCATAAGTAATTACATTAAAGCTTTACAATCTTCCTCTGAGCTTGCCTTACGTATATCTACAATTTCAAATCCTTCAGTTGATGAAGTTAAAGCTGTGTATTATGAGTTTTCAGGTAAGCAGAAAAGAGATTAGATGAATAGAGGCAGTGTAGGTATGATGGTTCACTTGCATTGACTCAAAAGGGGGGAGTACTGTTACATTACTTCTTCTGTCTATCTATTTAGCTTAAATCTTTAAATATAAGTATATAGCCCCTCCGAAGAGGGGAATACGCTAAAACGGCGATTCTTCTATAAGCATGCTCGATATATCAGAAGAGTCGGCCATCCTTGTTTTGGATGTGCCGGAGATAAAGTTACTTAAAGTATGAGTGTTACTCGTCATAGTTTCAGCAACTTGATGAATTTATAATGCTACCGTCAAAAACTCGATATCCAAGAAGAAATTATAAAATTACAGTTAGTATGGAAATGTAAGATATGTAATCTTAACTATTGTTGATTGTATTGTTAATGATTATTGGTTGAGGAGCAGGGGTTGTCATTGGTTGTTGAACAACTTCTTTTTGTTTTGAACGGTAAGCTTGACGTTTAATGCTGTAACTTAGTTTCTTAATCCATGCGTAATAATTTTTATGCACTCGTCCATCGCTATATTCAATACTTGAGCTAACATACTCAATGTTAAACCCTGAGTAATCAGGTGTAATCTCTACAATCACTTCATGCCTGTTGAAGTAATATGCCACCACTGTTTCACCCGCTTTTTCAACTACAGACCAACCTTTTGTATTATCGACAGCATAAGCTATTTGTTCAGTTGTGATTGGTGCTAATGTTTCCGTGTATTGAGATCTAATTTCGCGGCCTTTAATTGTTGAACAGCCTGATAAAGTTAAGATTACAGCGAGTATAAAATAATGTTTCATTGCCAATTGCCTTTATGAAAATTTGCGAAGATTTAAAGAATGGCGAATGTTAACGTTAAATAGCTGATATGCAAGTAGAGTTTATTAAAGGACATTTTAAATATGATTGAAAAAGAAATATAATAAAGAATGGCCTGAAGATTGACTGGCTGAAGAAGTTGATTTTAAGTAGTTGATTTTTAATCCTATCACAGACGGTGATGCTCTTTGCGAAGCTAAAACGTATCGAGAGTTCGAATTTCTCACTCACCGCCACATTTTAAGCCCTAGCAGAAATGCTGGGGCTTTTTCGTATCTGCAGTTTGCACTTTATTCTAATTCATTTTTACTGCGCTATTTCTGAACACTTACTTACTGTGATTGGTATCAATTCCTTTTTGATCTAAAAACTCATCTCTAACGTATAACTTGTGTAAATCCAAAATTAGAGGTTCATATGTATCAGTTGACCATTTTTTATGATGGAACCTGTCCATTGTGTGCAAAAGAGATGAATGCGCTTAAGCAACAAGATAAAAATAATGCGATAAAAACCATTGATATTTATAGTGAAGACTTTTCTGACTATCCAAGTATTGACCCAAAGGCTGCAAATACAGTTTTACATGCATTAAACCAAAATGGTGAGCTGATCCTCGGGTTAGATGTAACGTATCTTGCGTGGAAACTAGTGGGTAAAGGCTGGCTTTATGCTCCGCTTCGGTGGCCGGGAATTAAGGTACTTGCCGATTGGTGTTATCTACATTTTGCTAAAAATCGCTATCGAGTGTCCTATTGGTTAACGGGGTCTTCTCGTTGCAGTAAAACCAGTTGCTCAAAATAGTTTGTGATGCGATAGAGTCTTGCTGAGGAGTCATTATGAACATACTTATTGTCGGAGGAAATGGTGGTATAGGCTTTGCGATGATAACAGAGTGCCTTACCCAGTATTCAGATGCTCAAATTCATGCCACTTATCGCCGAACCAAACCACAATTTCAACATAAAAGAGTAAGGTGGTATCAAGTCAATGTTAGCCATGATGATGAAGTGAAATTATTCAGCGAACTCTTTGATGATATAAATTGGGTTATTAATTGTGTTGGTATATTGCATACACGAGATAAAGGACCTGAGAAAAACTTAACCGCATTAGATAGTGTGTTTTTTCAACAAGTGATGACCACTAATACACTACCCACATTACTACTCGCTAAATATTTTACGCCAAAGCTCAAAAAGACAGACACACCTAAGTTTGCTGTCATTTCTGCCAAAGTGGGCAGTATCTCAGATAATCAATTGGGTGGATGGTATAGCTATAGAGCATCCAAAGCCGCTTTAAACATGTTTATAAAAACCATGTCAATTGAATGGCAGAGAATACTAAAAAATGGTGTGGTATTAGCTCTTCATCCGGGGACAACAGACACCCCTTTATCTGAACCATTTCAAGCTAATGTCCCTCAAGGTAAATTATTTACACCAGAAAGAGTTGCTTATGATCTTATTGGGTTGATTGCTTCAAGCACACCACAACAAAGTGGCTCATTTTTAGCTTACAGTGGAGAGCACCTACCTTGGTAAGCGTAAAGTTTTTGGTGTTATGTCAGCGGCCGCTCACTAACCAAAAGATTATTTTTTATTTAATTTCTATTTACCTATCAAGCTTCTTCATAACAGCGTAGGATTAGACTAACTTTAGCTAAAATCAGGCTTGCACTTAGGTGCTCTAAGATAAAATCATGAAATTAACTGAAAAACCGTTACTTAATAATGCTTTGCTCATTTCTATTTGTACTCCACAGTTTAAAGGTGAAGAAGCAAAAGCCTCTTTAGCTGAACTTGCTCGCTTGGTAACAACGCTAGGCTTTAAAGTAGTGGGAACTCAGTCTCAAAACCAAAGCTCCACACAAAAGATGAGTGTTTTAGGTGCTGGTAAATTGGCAGAAATAGCGCACATCACGGGTAACCAAGGTGAAGGTGAGGAATATGATTCTGATACTGAAGATTTCTTTGATGAAATGGATTTAGATGATATTCCATCAGATAACCTGCCTTTTGGTTGTGCGGATGTGGTGGTATTCGATTGCGATTTAACACCGTCACAATTGCGAAATGTTGAAAACCAGCTTGGTGTTCAAGTCTATGACCGTACTGGCATTATCATCGAGATCTTCAGTCGCCATGCTCGTACTCGTACCGCTCGTCTTCAAGTTGAAATGGCTCGCCTAAACTATGTAGCCCCACGATTGAGAGAATCTTCTATTGGTGATAATGAACGCCAAATGGGTAAAGGTGCGGGTGAAACAACGCTAGAACTTGATCGCCGTAAAGTGCGTGACCAGTTAGCTGAGTTGCGCCGAGAGTTAGCAAGTGTTCAGGATGAACTTAAAGGTCGTCGAGCTCAGCGTTCAGAGCTGTTTTGTGTTGCATTAGTGGGTTATACCAATGCTGGTAAGTCTTCAATGATGCGTGCATTAACAGGCAGTGAAGTATTGGTTGAGAATAAATTGTTTGCAACGCTGGATACGACGGTACGTGCACTGTATCCAGAGACTCAGCCTCGTATTCTAGTATCAGATACCGTTGGATTTATTAAAAAGCTTCCTCACGATTTAGTGGCGTCTTTCCATTCAACCTTAGCAGAAGCGCACGATGCTTCATTATTGCTTTATGTGGTGGATGCGTCAGATCCAACGTTTAGATCTCAACTTGATGTTGTGCATGAAGTACTTGCTGAAGTGGGTGTGGACGACATTGATAAATTATTAGTATTAAATAAATCAGATCAGCTAACACCAGAGCAACAACAAGAATTGATGGAAGAGTTTCCAGATGCAATGATGACATCAACTCGTAATCCACTTGATGTCGCTAAGCTGCATAAGTACATTGTTAACGCTTCTGAGCAAGGAATGATCGAAGAAGAGATTATTGTTCCTTATGATGCAAAAGGCATAATGGGTGAGATCCGCTCAAGCATGAGTGTAACTAAAGAAGAATATGACTATGAGCATATTAAGTTAACGGTACGCTCAAGTGCGATTGATTTAGCAAGATTAAAGAAGTTAATGTCTAAGTAATTTTTATTAGACTTTATTTCTTTTTTGAACGAAGTAAATATTGAGAGTAGGAAGATGTTTGAGGTTAAAAACGTAAATTATATTGGTGAGAATGAACAAGCTATTCGTGAAGTACGTGATACCGTGTTTATTCAAGAGCAGAGCATAGATCCTGATATTGAGTTTGATGGGTTAGACGAATCAGCAGTACATGCGATTGTTTATAGCAATGCTCAGCCAGTTGGTACGGGTCGAATTTTAGATGATGGGCATATTGGTCGTATTGCTATTTTGAAAGCATTTCGAGGACAGGGTCTAGGCTCTAAAATTGTTTTATCATTGATTGATGAGGCAGCAAATAAAGGCTATCCACGAGTCTATTTAGGATCTCAAAAGCACGCTATCGATTTTTATACTAAATTGGGTTTTCAACCATTTGGTGACGAATTTATGGAAGCGGGTATTCCACATTTATCAATGGAAAAACAGCTAAATAATTAAGCCTAAATACAAAAAGGCGCAAAGTAATTAAACAATGCGCCTTTCAATAAATTTGTTTGATTTACTTAGTAATCACTGTCGCTTGGTTCAATGAAGAACTCGCCATCGACTGTTTCTGCGATTTCTAAGATTTTTACGATCTCGCCATTAATGGTGATGTTTGCTAAACGAACAGGATCTTCATCATAAGGATGGAAAGGCGCCATTTGCATTTCAATGCGGTACTCTTCATCATCAGGGCCTTGGAACCAACCCTCACCAAACTCAAGTTCAGTTTCGTCCCCTTCTTCAGGGCAAGTATGATAAGCCGAAACAAGTTGGGCACCTTCAAAATTAAGGGTGATGGTTTCGCCCCATTCTACAACGTATTGTGCATCTTCCATTGTTTATTACCTTTCGCAATTGTGGTGCGCATTGTAACGCGCACCCTTCGTAAATCCTACCGCTTATTCACCAGCAACCATTGGGCGGTGTTGGCGCATGCTTGCTAGTAACATATAGATAGCGGTTGCTAGTAAAATTGCAAATAAGTAACTCATTAAGCCTTCAGCAGTATTCATCAACGTGTTTGCTAATACAGGGCCACATACAGAGCCAATACTGTAGCTAAATAGCATCACTTGTGTTGCAGATACAATGTATGACTCATCTAATGTATCGCAACCCAAAGAGATAGCGATAGGGTATAAAGCAAACGCCGCCATACCAAGAAGAACCAGTGCCGTTGCAAGTACCGCAGTGTTATCACTTAACGTGGTTAAACCAATAGCAAATACACCAAGAATACAGAATAACGCCATTAATAATGTTTTACCTAAGTGCTTAGATAAGTAAGACACAAGTGGTTGAACCGCCATTCCGCCAAGAACAATCAGCGCCATTAAGCTACCAATTTGCGTAGTGCTAATGTTTCGATGTTTTAGCTCTAAAGGCATTAAGCCATATACCGCGCCAAGTAATAAACCAGAGACCACGCAGCCCATGATTGATGCTTTGTTTAGTTTTAAAATTTGCTTAAGGTTTAATACATTATGATGTTGTACTTGTGGTTGCGCCCCTTTACCAAATAGTAAACAAGCGATAGCCATCATGATTAAACCGATGATCATGTAATAAGGTAGTAATCCTTCGATACCGATAAAACCGATACCTAGTTGTCCTAATGATGAACCACCGTAAAGCGCACCCATATATAAACCAAGGCGTTTTGGACGACTTTCAGCATCGCCAATTAATAACCAAGATTCAACAACAACAAATACACCAGCTACAGCGATACCAGCAATAAAGCGCGCAGTCATCCATACCCATTCAATAGGCATAGAAGGAAGAATAATAATAGTTGCAGCAAGCAAAATTAAAAATAAAACAAACGCATTTTTATGCCCAAGACGAGCAACAAAGGGTTCGATTAATCCTGCACCTACAAGTAATCCGGCGTAGAAAGCACTGGCTAACCAACTGGCGTATTTCGCCTCAATTCCATATTGGCTTAGCATCAATGGAATAAGGCTCATTAAATAGCCTGATGCAACCGCAAATAAAGAAAGTGCAATCACAGGAATAAGTAGACCAGGTTGTGATTGAGTTGATGTTGTTGTGTTCACCGCAGTGCCTCAAAAAAAGTAATAGAAGTAAGTAGATTTTCAGCGACTATGAGGCTAATAAGTATCCAAGTAAAACGAGTAATTTTATTGGTAAAGATAAATTTTTTTAATCAATAAATGGTGTTCGAGAAAATAATGGATTATATAAAAATGTGATAAAAGATATGGGTTGAGATAGGAAAAAGAAACGAGTTATAGCATTGGCTAGCTTTTTAAAATGTCTTATATATCAGACACGAATGTATTGCTGTTTCATAAACTCAAATTGGTATTCTTGTCGGCTGGATTTGTCTATATTATTGTTTTAAATTGTGTTTTTTGTTTTATCACTCCGCAAGGGAAAATCGTACTTTATGTTGTTCCTGTTTTTATTTCAGCCATTGTATTTTATGTTCTTTCTTTGGTTGGAGTAAATACAGCTTAAGGATTTACATCTATGGAAGTGATTGGTGTTCTTGCACTGCAAACTGAAGCACATCATTTTTGTGGTTTTTTATTGAACATAGGAGACAGGTTCTGGGTTTCAGCTTTAGCTGTGAGATATTTCGAACACTCTTTTGTGTTGTGGTAAGGAATAACGATTACTTATACTAATGGATACCGGCTGATTGTCGATACCCATTTTTAATCTATTTTGAAGTTAGTTAGAAACAATTATTGATGACGTTTCTTTTCTAACTGTTGGTTTACGAGTAAAGCAATAAGAATCAATCCGCCTCCTAAGCTTAAGCGTAAAATATCGGCATCACGATTCCAAATCAATAAATTTACTAAGATCCCCGCAGGAATAAGCAAGTTATTCATTACCGCTAACACACCAACATTAACTAACGTAGCGCCTTTATTCCACATGAAGTAGCCAAGGCCAGAAGCTATGGTTCCTAAATAAATAAGTACGCCCCACTGTGTCGTTGTTGTTGGTAGCTTTTCTGTGTTGCCAAAAATAGCGTAGCAAACAGTAGCGACGATTAAGGCTCCGATAAAAAAGAACCCAAACACGGTTTTTTGCTCAATAGTTTGATCTTTCATTAATCGCTTATAGCAAACTTGGCCTGTCGCAAAACATAAATTAGCGCCTTGAACCATCGCAAATCCAAGCAAGAAACCAGAATCAATGCCGTTATAGCGAATTGCAATCGCGCCTAAAGTAGCAATCACAGCACTTATCATAAAGTGAGGGTGAAACTTTCCTTCAAAAGCATCGTTTAATAGCGTGATATAAATAGGTGTCATTACGGTGAATAATAAAACTTCAGGAACCGTAAGGTACAAAAAGGATTGATAATAAAATACATACATCAATCCAAGTTGGATAGCACCAATAAGCATTAGCTTAATAGCTGTGGATAAAGACACTTGTTTAGGGCGTAAAAATGGAAGAAAAACCAAAGTCGCTAACCCAATACGCATTAATACAGAGAACCAAGCGTCAACTTGTCCTGCGAGGTAAACCCCGATCAAGCTAAATGAAAAAGCCCAAAGAAGGGTAATTGAAAGTAAATATGACATGAGTAATCCATTAATAAAACCAATGGTAGTATTTTAAATGAGGTTTGCTATCAGTAAAGAAAAAGATAAGAAAAGCAGAGTGTAATAGCTTTATCCGTAGTTCATGAGTCATCTCACTGATATGTATGTGCTATTACATTGATTTACATATTATTTTAGAACAGAATTGCAGCATTAATAGAAAAACTATAGATAAAGGTTGTAGGTGTACTATACGACATTTTGTCGTAGATAAAGCGTTAGCCCTTTTCAGGAAATGATATGGAAATCGTACAAGAAATAGATGTTTCAGAATTGCATCATAAGGCAATCGAAGCATTAAGAAATCAAGCTTTTCCAGACCACCAAGTAAGTCGTTCTTACTTTAAGCAGTTACCTCATATGCGTGCCCTTCATTTTCAAGGTGAACAGTTGGTTGGCTATCTTGGACTGGATTATCGCGTTGTTAGCGTCGGTGGGGAAATACATAAGGTTCTGGGCGTAATCGACTTCTGTGTTGATGAACGTTATCGAGGGCAAGGTATTGGCTCTTTCATGTTGTCAGAAGTATCGGCATTTGCCGAAACTAAAGACATTGATTTCATAATCCTCATATCTGAGTTACATGATTTCTACTCATCAAATGGTTTTAACAAGGTTCAGTGTATGCAATCTTGGTTAAGGCTTCACGAGCACACCAACTTTGGAGTTGCTGTAGAGCATATTGATGAACTGTATGTGAAACCACTCAGAGATAAGCAGTGGGGTGTTGGACATTTTGATTGGCTAGGTTATATGTACTAGTCAACCACAGGGCTAACAAACAATTTAAGATTGATTCAGCACGCTTGGCAATTTTGGTTTGGGTTTAGTTTGGTGTTTACGGTGTTTTGATTGAGTGTCGTAGTAGCGTGCTTCACA
>NZ_JARACP010000060.1 GCF_028765545.1 Aliivibrio sp. S4MY1
TTATGGTGGGGCTGTGTTAATAATACTGATCCTGTGTTTGCTTCAACATGCTTAATAAAATCAGCTTGTTTTGTCATAAATTCATGGATAACTCTTTTCTCATCGTTAATGCTTGTATTGGCTTTCTTAATCGCAATATTGATTTGCTCTAGGTGCTGAGTTTGTATTTTATTCATCGTCGTCGAAAAACCGCTGTTATATCCTTCACGATAGACTCCAACAAGCAGCGTAATGAGAGCGACGACAGTTATCAGTACGAATTTAATCGGCATTGAGTCGTTTTCCTGTATCCATGTAGAACTTGCAGAATCCAATGAATACACCGGTGATGGCCGCGTATTGTACTAGAGCAAATTCACTGTGTTGGTTGATAGGGATAGAGAAAAAGTAATCATTAAACTCTACCCACATGTAGCCCACAAAGACACTCATCAGTCTTGGCCATACTCGCCATTGGTCAAATTTTAATGCGTTCATTAACGCTCTCCTAAGGGATGACTACTTTGGCGGCAGTAAGAACTAAGGTAATGAGTATGGCTACGACTAAGCGGTTCAACCAGGTTTTATCGGACTCTAAATGATTAAGGCGTTTGTTATGAAATTCCTGTGTCGTACGGGTTTTCGTTAAGGTTTCGAGCATTTCTTTTAGGGTGGCATTTTGCTCACGAGTTAACGCCACTAAACTATTCATGGTCATTTCAATACGAATAATGTCTTCTTTGAACATAACAATCTTAAGTTGTGAATTTGCATTGAGGATACTGTGAGTGAATGGCGGAATGAATGAGTGATTTTTCTGTATTGC
>NZ_JARACP010000061.1 GCF_028765545.1 Aliivibrio sp. S4MY1
TTTAGATCCCAAGAATAACCGACACACTTTGGTATAGATTAGAGAGTCAGTTGCCTATAAGCTTCAAGCTCTCACACAATCAACTAAGGTAATCCCATGGGACACCAATATAAGCAACTGACACTGGGTGAAAGATACCAGATTGAAGCTTGGAATACACATAGTATTTCTGCTCGTGAAATAGGACAAAAATTAAAACGGAGTAACAGCTCCATTTCAAGGGAGTTACGACGTTGTCCTTCTGGAAGTTATTGTGCTGAGCAAGCACATAGGCATGCTTTTCAAAAAAGAGCACTTTCAATTAAGCACACAAAATGCAATAAAAAGAATAAGAAAATAATTCAAATATACTTGCAACTTGGTTGAAGTCCCGAGCAGATATCTGGACGAATGCGTAAAGAAAAAATAGAAAATACAATATGTTGCAGTACGATTTACAATATAGTCAAAAGAGAGTATTGGCAAAGGATGCTTGCTCGAAAAGGTAAGAAATACAAACAGCGTAAAGGTGTAGAAGCTGGCGCAAGACTAATTCCCAACCGCACTGATATCTCTCTTCGGCCTACTATTGTTGACGATAACTCAGAGATTGGCCACTGGGAAGGTGATACTGTTTATGGTCAAGATGGGTATTTAGTCACGATGGTAGAGCGAGTATCTAAGCTATTAGTTACCTGCAAAGTACGTAGCAAGTCCAAAAAAGCAGTCACTCGTGGGATAAATCGCATGATGAAGCCCTTTAAAGGGCTTTGCAAAACAATCACATTTGATAATGGCGGAGAG
>NZ_JARACP010000062.1 GCF_028765545.1 Aliivibrio sp. S4MY1
CTAATAAAGAAAAACCCAATCAACGGATTGGGTTTTGTCGTTATATGACATGTGATCTAGACAGTAATTAATCCAGATAATGTCGGCCTGCCGCATTCAGGAAAATCCTCCTGCTGTACATATTCAATCAACAGCTTTCTATCGCCCAACAGTGCAAAGTAGTCATCTTCATTGTAAGTTTGAGATCTTAATTCTGAGTACAATTCATCAATTGCCATATCGGTTTGATATTGTAGGATCGAAGCGCTCACTTTTTGCAATGTAGATGTCTGCCATTCCACTTCAATATTTCGTTTACGCTGATTTAATAACGAGTCGCTAATAATAAGTTGGCCATTAACGATATCCATATTGTGAATTTGATCTAAATCAAGTGTGTCAACTGTGATGCTTGAGAGTGCATTTTTTGAATAGAACGCACTCAACGCAAGGTAGTTTTCATCACCCTCATTAACTTCAATCGCGCAAAGACCAGATTTAGTTTTAAATACGTTAAACATAATTATACCAAGTAGTAGCTAGTAAGTAATTGGGCAGATATATCAGAGCTTGCTCCCTCGGATAAACGAAATTGAATTCTTTTTGCACCTTCTGGAATAAAAATTAAAATACTCCCAAAAGAAAAAGGGTGTTTGCAATCTATAAAAGGAACAAACTGATTACCATACTCATCGTACGGCGTTGCAGAGAAAGTGTTTTCTGGATTGTATTGAGACAGTCCTGTA
>NZ_JARACP010000063.1 GCF_028765545.1 Aliivibrio sp. S4MY1
TTAATAAAGAAAAACCCAATCAACGGATTGGGTTTTGTCGTTATATGACATGTGATCTAGACAGTAATTAATCCAGATAATGCCGGCCTGCCGCATTCAGGAAAATCCTCCTGCTGTACATATTCAATCAACAGCTTTCTATCGCCCAACAGTGCAAAGTAGTCATCTTCATTGTAAGTTTGAGCTCTTAACTCTGAGTACAATTCATCAATTGCCATATCGGTTTGATATTGTAGGATCGAAGCGCTCACTTTTTGCAATGTAGATGTTTGCCATTCCACTTCAATATTTCGTTTACACTGATTTAATAACGAGTCGCTAATAATAAGTTGGCCATTAACGATATCCATATTGTGAATTTGATCCAAATCAAGTGTGTCAACTGTGATGCTTGAGAGTGCATTTTTTGAATAGAACGTACTCAACGCAAGGTAGTTTTCATCACCCTCATTAACTTCAATCGCGCAAAGACCAGATTTAGTTTTAAATACGTTAAACATAATTATACCAAGTAGTAGTCAGTAAATAATCGGGCAGAGATATCAGAGCTTGCTCCCTCGGATAAACGAAATTGAATTCTTTTTGCACCTTCTGGAATAAAAATTAAAATACTCCCAAAAGAAAAAGGGTGTTTGCAACCTACAAAAGGAATAAAATCATTACCGTACTTATCGTACGGCGTTGCAGAGAAAGTGTTTTCTGGATTGTATTGAGACAGTCCTGTC
>NZ_JARACP010000064.1 GCF_028765545.1 Aliivibrio sp. S4MY1
CTGGTGCGTTGGCAATGCTTGAGATGGCCTCTAGTGCGCTGTTCAGCTCTTGATTTAATGAGGAGATAAGTTGGCTTGGTGCATTGAGTTTACTTGCAATGCTTTGCAGTTTTGTCACTAGGTTGGTAAATCGAGTACGCAACTGGGCCATGCCCGAGGGCTCTAGTGCATTAATATCATTCACAAATGCGTTGGAGGAGAGCACCATGACATCATCCGCTTGCGCGACAGCATCGAAAGGGACTCCTTTGGATGACGTCACTACGCTCAATGCGGGCAATTTACCCCCGCGCACAAAGGAAAGAGAAAGGGTAACCAGGCCTCGTTTCGTGTTTATCTTTAAGGAATGCGTTTTAAAGACCAGAGACAGCTCGCCCAACCAGGGATGTTCGAGCTCTCCCGTTGGGTTTTTATCTAGATTGGCGAGTAGAGCGTTAGCCTCCACCAGAGAGTTGGTGCCAACCAGAACCACATCAAGCGAGAGAGTGCTGGCCGCGCTGCCCATGACTTTGATGGTGGGCAGCTCAGCGTAAGGGATATCACTGACGTGCAGTCGCTTACCGCCATCAATGGCGGTACTGAGTATGTTAAGTTCAAGGCCATTCCATCGTCCTTGTTCGTACTTTCTTTCCCACATTGCGCTCTAATTCTCCGCTCGTATGCATGATTGCGCATAGTTATGTCGAGGGGAGCGCGCGCAGGCCTTGCGTCGGC
>NZ_JARACP010000065.1 GCF_028765545.1 Aliivibrio sp. S4MY1
CGATTTATGAGTGTTCACACAGATTGCGAAGGTTGAAAATAAAGAGATTTAGAAGGTGTCCAACACCTTCGTTGTGTCCCGTTCGTCTAGAGGCCTAGGACACCGCCCTTTCACGGCGGTAACAGGGGTTCGACTCCCCTACGGGATACCATTTTCTCCTTATAGTTTGTTAAGTTGACGTCGTTTATAGACTATAAACGTCCTTACAACTTGCCTCCTCTAAGAAGAAAAATATGGGTCGTTAGCTCAGTTGGTAGAGCAGTTGACTTTTAATCAATTGGTCGCAGGTTCGAATCCTGCACGACCCACCATTCTTTCCACAGAGAATGGGTTTATTTCTGATAGAGTCAGGAGTAAATTGGAATATTATGTGGGCGATTAGCTCAGTTGGGAGAGCACCTCCCTTACAAGGAGGGGGTCACTGGTTCGAGCCCGGTATCGCCCACCATTTCATATGGATATACTCTTTAAATATTTTTGGAAGGATTCCAAACCAGTTCAAGAAATTGAGCTAGGTTCGGATTTTTTCTGTCTGAAAATGCTTAAAAAGTATTTTATCATTAACAGCGTTAATGATTTTATATAGCTCTTTAACAATTTGGAAAGCTGACTGATTCAGCTTAATTACAGCTAAGTGCTGAAATTAAGTTAAATCAAAATTTAAAAGTTCTTAATATCTTTTGTTTATCGTAGA
>NZ_JARACP010000066.1 GCF_028765545.1 Aliivibrio sp. S4MY1
TAAAATTCAGCTAGGTCTGTATCGTAGCAAACGTGTTATGCAGGCGTTATATTGCGAAAATAGTTAAGAGGATTTCATGGAAGAACAGTCTCAAATCTACTTGGATCAGTATCTAAGCTCACTTTCTGAAATTGAACGTGAAAAGTATCAATCATTCAGTTCAGACTATTTCTGTGCTGATGAGCATAATGCCAATTTATGCGCAGAATTAATCCGAATTGGTCAAAAGACAGCAACTTGTAGCTTAAATGTTTGGTATGAATCTGGTGAAGAACCAATGCCAACCGTTGGTCACTTACAAGTAGTCGTTGATTGGAATGGGAAACCAATTTGTATCATTGAAATTGATTCAGTTGAAACGTGTAAATATAACGAAGTTACGTCTGAGTTTGTTCATGCAGAAGGCGAGGGCGACCGTTCATTAAAATGGTGGCGTGAAGCTCATTGGCGTTTCTTTGCTGCTGAATGTTCAGAGTTAAATATTCAGCCTAATGAGGAAATGGTTCTTGTATTGGAACGATTTCATGTCGTTTATCAATAGGCAATATAACAAAGCAATCAACACGATTTATTACATTCGGCGTTGTAGGTTTGTCTTTGGTTTCAGTGTTTAAGGCAGTAAAATTCAGCTAAGTCGTCGTAGTAATAAACGTGTTATTGCGGCGTTAT
>NZ_JARACP010000067.1 GCF_028765545.1 Aliivibrio sp. S4MY1
GGCGTTACACGAACTCTAAGATTGCAGTTTTTTGGCTCAGTTCAGCGATTGAGCCGTTAGTTTTTTAGGCGTGAAAGTAGGGTGGATTTCCTTTTTCTTTGTTGCCTTTCAACATTCGTTTTATCTGGTTCGGCAATTGACCATTATTGCCAAAAGTTCATGGATTTCAGAAACCAATTCACGCTTCAATTGTTCATGGTTTTGCCTCATTTCGGTCTGCATCAGTGTTTTACTCGCAGCATTTTCAATCCCAATTGTGGTTAGGATATTTAGTTTATAAGCTGAAAACTTGCTGAAACCAGAACGTACAAATGGCGTAGAAAAAGGGATTGTTTCGTTTCACAATTATTGTCGTTGAAATGATATTTTGCTCGCTAAATTGAACCAGTCTAATTAAACTCAGTTTACAGTAAATCTTGGTAAATCAATTCTTTACCAAGTTAATAGAAGCGTTGACAAAGATCGTGTAACAAATGCATCAACACGATTTGCTACACTCGGCATTGTCAGTTTGTCTTTAGTTTCAGTGATTAAGGCGTTAAAATTCAGGTAGGTCTGTATCGTAGCAAACGTGTTATGCAGGCGTTA
>NZ_JARACP010000068.1 GCF_028765545.1 Aliivibrio sp. S4MY1
TAACGCTTGCATAACACGTGCTGACGACCAACTTTACCAAACCAATTACACTTCAAACCAAAAACGCCGAATGTTATAAGCATCGTGTTGATGCGATTGTTGTGCGTGCTTACTTTCGGCTTGGCTAGCTTGGTGAAGAACTGCCCTGCCAAGATTTTTAATGTCCTGATTTTAATTTACCAATGGCAATTAAGCGAACAAAATGTTCTTAAATTGCGAGATGAAGTTAATGGAAAACAGATACATTTCTTACGCCATTTGAACGGCTTGGTTTCAACAGATTTGGAACTGATAAACCAAATATCCTTGCCACAATTGGGATTGAAGATGCTGCGAGCAAAACACTGATGAAGAATAAAATGAGGCATAATCAAAGAACAATTGAAGCGTAAATTAGCCTCTGAAACGCCTGAACTTAGGAAAATAAGGGTTAATTTGCCGAACCTGACGATACGAAAGCAAAAAGGCAACAAAGAAGAAATTTACGCTTACTAAGCCGAAACGACAAAAGCCGCGATCCTTTTGATGAACCGTGCAAAAAATTTCGGACTCAGTACGCACAACGCC
>NZ_JARACP010000069.1 GCF_028765545.1 Aliivibrio sp. S4MY1
TATAAGTCATAGAATAGGATCTAAAAAGGATCTCAATAACTGCATAATAGTTCGCATTACTGGCGTGTATTACCTGTTTTTTAAGTCGTGACAAACAATAGATATAGCAATACCCACTCAGCTAAGAGCGTAAGAAAGGTAACAACGGATTAAGATGTTGAGGGTGAGAGCTCGCTCTGCTTAACTGAGAGCCCCATGCGGTTGAGTAGGTTGTTGGCCATCTTGGTGATGGTAGGGATGTCTGTACTGACTGCCCAGCCTTTGGCTTTGATGCGCTCAACTAACTTGCGAGAGATGTAGGTAAGACGATCAACGGGTTTCATGTCCGCCAGTTTGATGGTGTAGCTGGAGGTCGCTTGTGCGTGTCTGTACTCCCACACACGCAGGATATTGCTCTGGCAGTATATCTTTAAGGCTATATCTGCATCGTACTGCTCGTGGCGTTTGGCGGCCTCTATTTTGCGGCGTTGGATCTCGATTGAACGCAAGTGCTCAAGTTCTTCATTTTTAACACCCAGTAGTTCGTAGTACAGAGGTGTTGCACAAAGCGTTCTTGGC
>NZ_JARACP010000007.1 GCF_028765545.1 Aliivibrio sp. S4MY1
GACTCAATGATTAATACTGATTTGTTACATAAATAAATTTGTGTAGCCACTCAGTTCATTGATAGTTGCTTACCCATAAATGGATAATGCCATTTTGACTATCAACCCATAAGTGTCCACACAGATTGCTAAGGTCTAATTATTAAAGAGCTCAAAGCTAAGTTTTCACTTTGCTTTGCGTGAAGTGTCATCTAAATTACTAAAAGTAAGCTGCAAGCAACTTTTGAAGACTCCGTTCGCGTCAATGTTTCACTTCTTGCTGTACATAACCATTATTAGAATAGTTTATTGTGACAACGGGAGCGGATTATAGACTTTTAATAACGAGTTGCAAGGCCTTTTTAAACATAAAAAACCGAGTGATTAAAAAACAAGCAAGAACCTCAATTAAGACCACTTTTATTGTTCCCACTCTTTCCTCATTCTCTTTATTACACTCTCAGGGACATTATGAATACTTTTAAACTGTCCTTTACACACTTCTATATGTAATTCGGCATTATACTTCTTAGCTATCTTTCTATATGCATCCATTTCCCATTGCTTCACAAAAGTATTCGCGACCACCACGCTTCTTCCATGATATAAATTAAATTCACACTGCGACTGACACCATTGGTGAGCTGAACTTAATAAAGTACCATCAAAACAATATAAATCTTCTTCACTAACAAAAAACTGATCCGCTTCAAGATGCACCAATCCCAACGTTTGTGCTAATGTTGATTTACCGCTTCCAGGTAAGCCTCTTAGTAAGCGTAACTCGAGTTTCTCCATCATTTAGTCTGCCCTTTCATTAAGTTCTCTTTTACAAATTCAGTAAACACTTTTAAACGCGAAGGCATATATTTATTCTGAGCATATTGCATGGCTATTACGCCATGATAATTCCCTTTGATTTTCCAATCAGAAAGTACAGGGACAACATCTTTATTATCCAATGCATCTTTAATCACAAAATCAGGAAAAATACCGATCCCAAAGCCATCTTTAACGCCATTTAATCTCATTTGTGAATGATTGACAGCATAGCGCCCAGTAACAGCGATAATATGACTTTCTTCAGCTTTAACAAATTCCCAGATATGATCCGTTGTAGTTTCACCTAAATACAGACAGTCATGATGAATAAGATCGTGTGGGTTGGTTGGCAATCCTCTCTTCTCTATATAAGAAGGACTCGCACATAAGCTAAGGTTAACTTTACCGATCTCTTTCATGATCAGTCCTTCGGTCGGCTTGTCAGTTAAGCGAAAAACCACATCAATGCCTTGAGCTATCATATCAATATCGCCATCTGACGCTCTTAGCTTAAGTTGGATTTTAGGGTACTTAGTCAAAAAAGGCGTAACGAGCGGTTGAAGCACAATAGTTAAAAATGCCTTTGGTGCTGCCACCGTTAAACTTCCAGATGGAACGATATGTTCAGAACTAGAGATATCAATCGCTTGCTGTGCCGCTTCCACCATAATGACGGATTGCTGATATATTTTTTTACCCGATTCAGTAATCAATAAACTGCGGGTTGTACGCTCAAAGAGTTTAACTGATAACGCATTTTCTAATCGAGTAATTAGTTTACTCAATGCAGAAGGAGTTACTCCTAACTTCTTAGCAGCAGCAGTAAAACTACCTTCATTAACAACTACTATATATGTTGCTAAGTCTGGTAATAAAGTAATAAGTTTATTTGTGACCATGATTCACTAATGCTTTTCCATTTTTAGGGATAATAGTCGTAATTGATTTGAATTAGAATCTATTTATCATAACTAAAAGAAGGGAACACAATGTCTTCTGCATTCTACACACAAATACAAAACCAAATTGAAGAAGTAAAACACGAAGGTCTATATAAATCAGAACGTATTATTACTTCAGCTCAAAAAGCATCTGTTTCTATTTCTACTGGTCAAGAAGTTCTAAATTTCTGTGCAAACAATTACTTAGGTTTAGCTAACCACCCAGCTCTAATTGAAGCGGCAAAAAATGGCATGGATGAGCATGGTTTTGGCATGGCATCTGTTCGTTTTATTTGTGGTACTCAAGACTCACATAAAGTACTGGAAGAGAAACTATCTACTTTCTTAGGTAAAGAAGACACCATTCTTTACACATCATGTTTTGATGCAAACGCGGGTTTATTTGAAACGATTTTAGGCGCAGAAGATGCAATCATCTCTGATGCTTTAAACCACGCATCAATCATTGATGGTGTCCGCCTTTGTAAAGCAATGCGTTTCCGTTACGCAAACAACAATATGGCTGAATTAGAAGAACAATTAATCGCAGCAAAAGAAGCCGGTGCACGTCATACACTTATCGTTACCGACGGTGTGTTCTCAATGGACGGCGTAGTTGCTAATCTTCCTGCTATCTGTGACTTAGCTGATAAGTACGAAGCTCTTGTTATGGTTGATGACTCTCACGCAGTTGGCTTTATGGGTGAAAACGGTGCAGGTACTCATGAGCATCATGACGTTATTGACCGCATCGATATCATTACTGGTACGCTAGGTAAAGCAATGGGTGGTGCATCAGGCGGTTATACTTCTGGCAAAAAAGAAGTGATTGATTGGTTACGTCAACGTTCTCGTCCGTACTTATTCTCGAACTCTGTTGCTCCTGCGATTGTTTCTGCTTCTATTCGCGTTCTTGATTTACTGGCTGAGTCTGGTGATTTACGTACAAGCTTATGGGAAAACTCTGCACACTTCCGCACTCGCATGGAAGCGGCAGGTTTCACTATGGGTGGTGCTGACCACGCCATCATCCCAATCATGCTTGGTGACGCAAAAGTCGCTGTTGAGTTCGCAGAGCGTGCATTAGAAAAAGGCATTTACGTTGTTGCTTTCTCTTTCCCAGTAGTGCCTAAAGGCCAAGCTCGTATTCGTACACAAATGTCAGCGGCTCATTCTCGTGAGCAGTTAGATCGCGCAATTGATGCCTTTATCCAAGTGGGTAAAGACATGGAGATCATCAAATAATGAAAATTAAAGCACTTTCAAAACTAAAACCTGAAGAAGGCATCTGGATGACCGAGGTTGAGAAACCTGAAATGGGTCATAACGATCTTCTTATCCGCATTAAGAAAACTGCAATTTGTGGTACTGATGTACATATCTACAACTGGGATGAATGGTCACAAAAAACCATTCCTGTTCCTATGGTTGTAGGCCACGAATACGTAGGTGAGGTGGTTGGTATTGGACAAGAAGTCCGTGGTTTTAACATTGGCGACCGTGTTTCTGGTGAAGGTCACATCACTTGCGGTCATTGTCGTAACTGTCGTGGCGGTCGCACTCACTTGTGCCGTAATACAACAGGTGTAGGTGTTAACCGTACTGGTGCATTCTCTGAGTTCTTAGTTATCCCTGCATTCAATGCATTTAAGATCCCTGCTGGAATTTCTGATGATCTTGCATCTATCTTCGACCCATTTGGTAACGCGGTTCACACAGCTCTATCATTTGACTTAGTTGGTGAAGACGTTCTAATCACAGGTGCTGGTCCAATTGGTATCATGGCTGCGGCTGTTGCTAAACACGTAGGCGCTCGTCACGTAGTTATTACTGACGTAAATGAATACCGCTTAGATCTTGCTAAAAAAATGGGCGTTACTCGCGCTGTTAACGTGATGAACGAAAAGCTTGAAGATGTAATGTCAGATCTTGGCATGACTGAAGGCTTTGATGTTGGTCTAGAAATGTCTGGTGTTCCATCAGCATTCAATAGCATGCTAACTAACATGAACCACGGTGGTAAAATATCTCTTTTAGGTATTCCACCATCAGACATGGCGGTAGATTGGAACCAAGTGATCTTTAAAGGCTTGGTAATTAAAGGCATCTATGGTCGAGAAATGTTTGAAACGTGGTACAAGATGGCAAGCTTGATCCAATCAGGTTTAGATCTAACCCCGATCATTACTCATCACTACAAAATTGACGACTTCCAAGCAGGCTTTGATATGATGCGCTCTGGTATGTCAGGTAAAGTTATTCTAGATTGGGAATAATCATTCTCATTTAAAATGAGCTATAATCAGGCTAAACTTCGGTTTGGCCTTTTTTATATTTCCTATTTAAGAAGATAGTATGCACGAATCAGACATCAATGGTTATCATGTTCACGTTTATTTCGATCAAACAAGTATCGATTTTGCTGTTAGTTTAACGGAACAGCTGCATGAAAAATTTGGATACCAATTAGGAAAAGTGAATCAAAAACCTGTCGGACCTCATCCAGTTTGGAGTCAACAAGTATCGTTTAAAGATCATAATTACGATGCAGTGATGGCATGGTTAGAAAACAATAGAGGTAAATTATCTATATTAATTCATCCTTTAACTGACAATGAATACCTTGATCATACTAGCTCTGCTGTGTGGTTAGGCCCATCATTAGAGCTAGATCTTAGTATCTTCACAGATAAACAATAACCACGATTCACTTCTCTTAATTATCGACTAAATTAAGAGAAGTATTTTACTTAGCTTTATAAAGTGAAAACTCTTTTGTCAGTTTATAGTCAGACCATGCTTCCTCACCCATCGCTTCAAGATAGGCTTGTTTTGCCGCAATAAATGCGTTTTTATCACTCATTGTTTTCGTTGAAAATATTTTAAATTTATAGCTGCTTCGCGGTGTTTGCCCAATAATCCCTTTATAGATCGTTTCAGCTTCTGTAACTTTAACAACGACCCCAGTAACACCAGATGAAGGATGAGCAGAATTGAAGTACTTACCTTTTGCCGATTCTGCTTTACGCTCATTTTTATAATTTGCCCAATTATAATTAGCCTTCATTAACGCAACTTTTCGTAATACATGCGTAGGGTGAGTACAAGCTTTAAATTTGTTCAGTTCTATCTTCGAACCTGTCTTAACAAATTCTTTTTTTACAACAAAATGAGATTTATCATCCGCTTCAATCATTAATATTTGCTTTGGTTTTCTTCTAAATTCAAACCAAGTCTCTTTAAACTCAGTCATGCAACCATCCATTGCTTTCTGAATTAATTGATCGCAAATTTCACGCATTTCAAATTTAGATAATGGTGTTGTTGTTAATGTTTTACTTGGTTTAAATGTTTTAATGTCTGCATCTTTTGTTTTTAAGTAAGTATCTAATACCTCACCTATTGCATTTAATTCAGCAAGAAATGCACCAAGATCATCAAAATTAACGTTATATAAACTACGAGAAAAGTTATGTGAACGATAGCATGATTTACTCTCATGTCGTTCAAAATGACTATTAACGTAAGGCGTACCATTAACCATTGACAATTTTAATTGAATATTTGGGTGTAGGCCTTTAAATGCAGATTTTGCAGTAAACGTTTTTACCTTACGAGCCGCGTCTGCCGTTTCATATTCATCTTGCTCAACAAGTTCTGCAATTGACCACGCCGCTTCAATAATTGCCTCTGAACGTGCATCTACGTCATCTTCTTCATTATCAAAATCAGCGTAATAAGCTTTACTATAATAAGGTTGTCCTTTACGAGCGAATCGAACTTGTGCAAATTCCATGCGACGACGTTTAGTTGATTGCCCATCATTCCAATTTACTCCAATAGGGATCCAATATTCAGTCCCCGCTATATCTACTGGTTTAACTCGTAATAACAAATTTTCTTCGATATACGTTTTTTTGCCACGCACGACAAGGAACGTACTGTAATCCAGTCGGGGAGATAAGGGATGGTACATAGTAAAGCCTCTGAGCACATTTGAATAAACAAATTACAGTAAATAAAATACACTTGAAGAAAGCGCTTTTTATTTTATTGTTATCTTCTGATGATTATATCACCGTTTTAATTACTAATTCAATTCACTTATAACAATATAAAAAAAGGCATAAAAATGATCCTATGCCTTCTTTATTGCTTTTTATTTAAGAGATTAATTTAGAACGTATTACGTTATATATCCCCTCACCACTTTCTGATTCAATAGGAGAATTCATCAATAATTCAATAGACTCACTTACGTGTTTAACAGGCCAAATAGTAAAAGTTCCCTTTTCTATTGCTTGAGTCACCTCACTGTTTAACATTAAGTTTTGAATATTAGATTGAGGGATAATCACGCCTTGATTTGGCTGTAACCCTTTAATTTTGCAGACCTGATAAAACCCCTCAATTTTTTCATTCACGCCACCAATTGGCTGCGCTTCACCAAACTGATTCATAGAGCCTGTAATTGCAATATCTTGACGAATTGGTTTTTCAGAAAAAGCGGAGATAATAGAACAAAACTCAGCCATTGATGCGCTGTCACCATCAACACCACCATAAGACTGCTCAAATGCAAGGCAGGTTTTTAATGGGATTCTTTTTTCATTGCCAAATAACGAAGATAAGTAAGCACTAAGAATAAACACTCCTTTTGAGTGGATACTGCCTCCAAGCTCTACTTTTCTTTCAATATCAAACACTTCACCTTTACCAAAAGAGGTTGTTGCCGTGATTCTATTTGGCATACCGAATTGATGATTTGACGTCGATAATACAGATAATGCATTGACCTGCCCAACAACTCCTCCATCCGTTTCCATTAAAGTTGTACCATTAATAAAGCTTTGCATTACCCCGTCTTGTACTCGATTCACTCGATGTTCTTTATTCGCTAATGCTTGTTCTACATGCTTTAAACGAATCATATTTGAATTAGCTGTCTTCGCTATATAGTTGGTTTCTTTTAATAAATTAGAAATATCAGCAGAGTGTAGAGATAATCTATTTTGATCTCCTGATTGACGAGAACTGTACTCGATAATTCGCTCTATTGCCTTTTTATCACATTGAAGCATCTTTCCATCATGAACAATACTGGAGATGAACTGAGCATAATGAAACTCTGAAGCCTCAGTTCTTGGCATATCGTCTTCAAAATCAGCAGTCACTTTAAAAAGCTCACTAAATTCAGAGTCATAATGCTGAAGCAATTGATAGGTTTGATAGTCACCAAATAAAATGATTTTTACATTGAGCGGAATTGGCTCTGGCTCTAAAGAAACCGTACCAGAAAGTGTTACTTCTTTTTCAAGTGAACTCAGATTCAAGTTTTGAGAACGTAGCGCTCGTTTTAACCCATCCCAAACATACGGTCTCTCAAGCACTTTCACTGCATCCATAAGCAATACACCACCATTTGCTTTATGGAGACTCCCAGCTCGAATTAAAGAATAATCCGTAAAGACCGTTCCTTTAAATGTTGCATTTTCGATATAGCCAAACAAATTATGATAGCTCGGGCTCTCTTCTACAATGAGTGGAAACTGTTCATCTTTTTGGCTAACAAGTAAATTAATCTGATATCTTCTTGGTAATTTTTTCTCTAGCGATGCATACGCTAACTCAGCATCTTCTTTACCTTCTTGAAGAAAAACATCAAAATTTTCTAAGATATCCTTTTCCATCTCTTTAAGATGCTGAGTGATAACTTTTGAGTCACTGTATTTATTTTTAATCGCTTCGAAGTTAACGGTTAATACCTGAGAAACCACTTCTTCATTAAGCTTTTCAATTTTTTCAGAATACTTATCTTCCCATTCCGTCAGTTGTCGAACATGGCTGCGTAACTTAACTTCCAGCTCATCAATAATAGACTCAAGCTGACGCTGTTCTTGTCTATCTAACGCATCAAACGTTTCTTCGGTATGAAGCTCTTCACCATTCATGGCAATAAATTGATAGTCACCTTGTGTAGTTACAGCAAGACTGATCCCTTTGCTTTTTGCTTCTTGAGTTAATGTACCAAGCAAAGATTCTTGTTTATCAACCAATTGATTCTTTAATGTTCCGGTTCTTGTGTAATAAAGCTCATTATCAAACGCTAATGGGATCGCTTTTACTAATTTTAAGGTTATCTTTTCAATTTCTTTTTTAAAGCTTAACCCACTTCCAATCGGCAATTTTAGTACTTTAGGGCTTCGAGTATCATCAAAATTAGTAACATAACACCAATCATATACTCCATTACCCGCTGGGTTATGACGTTTAAGATAACGCAATACCATGGTACGCTTACCAAGACCATTTTGACCAACAGCGTAAATATTATAGCCTCGATCAGGAATAGACATAGCAAACTCAACGGCTTGTTGCGCTCTGTCTTGCCCTACAATTTCATCAATGGGTGTAATGTATTTTGTTGATTTACAAGTATTTTCATCAAGGTTTGCAGAACGATACACTTGCTTATGCGTGAGAGGTAAAGTTGACATAAGGCGACCTCTTATTTTGTTATAGTTATCATCAGTATAGATTGAAAAAAATAACAATTAAGTGACCTAGAGTTAAATATTTGAAAAATTTATGGTTTTTACCAAGTAACGCGGTTAATTATCAATCAAAAAGAAGGTAGTATACCGTTATTGTAAAATGCCAAATACGACAAAACACTCCATTAAGTGCATCATTTTCAATAAGTTGGGATTTTAAAACAGAAACAATCTCTTGAGGAAGATAAAAAGAGATTGGAGCGTACAGCGGGAATCGAACCCGCATCATCAGCTTGGAAGGCTGAGGTAATAGCCATTATACGATGTACGCACATCGTCGAACGAGATAGATAATGCCACACTGAGCGCAGAGGTAAAGTTCTTTTTTCATTTCAATGAGTTAAATGATGGATATTTGTTCAAATAGCAATAAAAATCAAAGCTAGATCACAAAAGCCCTATTCAAAAACTTACGCTGCTTTTGAATAGGGCTCTTTAAACCCTTTATATTTGTCTTTACGAGCAAAGCTGCCCTTCCCTTTTTTCGGTTTCATTACCCTTGTTGTAAATAATTGACTTGTAACAACGGCTTTTAAGGCGTTATCTTTAATAGTGCCTCTGCCATGCTCATGCTCATGCTCATGCTCAGAAGCTGGCATCGCTTCTTTTCTATTCTTTTTCATAACGTATCGTTTTCTTGCTTCTGTATAAATACTGAGCACATTCTCTTTTCTTTTACCTTTTAAGTCAAATTTGTTACTAATTTCGACTTTATCCTATTTGTTTTATTCATTTTGCTTTAGAATCCTTTCGCCTAAGCAAACGATTAACTCGATAATTCTTAGGCTCTTATTTCTTTTTCTGGTGGGAGCAGCAAATGACAACTTTAACAATTACTCGTCCTGATGATTGGCATTTACACTTACGTGATGGCGATGTATTAACTGACACTGTCCGTGATTCTGGTCGTTATAATGGCCGCGCATTAATTATGCCAAACCTAGTTCCACCAGTAACAACAACTGAACAAGCACTTAGCTACCGTGACCGCATTCAAACTGCAAACTCTTCTGATACTTTTGCTCCGATCATGTCATTATACCTAACAGAAAAGACAACCTCAGATGAGATCCGTAAAGCGAAAGCAACCGGACACATTGTTGCAGCTAAACTTTATCCTGCTGGCGCAACAACCAACTCAGATTCTGGTGTGAGTGACGTTAGCAAGGTTTACCCTGTGTTAAAAACCATGCAAGAAGAAGGTATGCTACTTCTTATCCATGGTGAAGTGACAACACATGATGTTGATATCTTTGACCGTGAAAAAACCTTTCTTGATACTGTTCTTGCGCCTATCGTTAATGATTTCCCTGAGCTAAAAATTGTTCTTGAGCACATCACAACAAAAGATGCGGCAGACTTTGTTAAAAATGCAGGCCCTAACGTAGCGGCAACAATTACAGCTCACCATTTATTGTTCAACCGCAATCATATGTTAGTGGGTGGCATTAAGCCTCACTTCTACTGCTTGCCAATTTTGAAGCGTAATACGCACCAGCAAGCTTTAGTTGAAGCAGCAACAAGCGGTAACCCTAAATTCTTTATTGGTACTGACTCTGCACCACACGCGAAAGACAAAAAAGAAGCGGCGTGCGGCTGTGCTGGCTCTTATACCGCTCACGCATCAATTGAATTGTATGCTGAAGTATTTGAGAACGAAGGAAAATTAGAAAACCTTGAGGCATTTGCAAGCTTCAACGGTCCTGATTTTTACAACCTTCCTCGCAACACTGATACGATTACTCTTGTAAAAGAAGCGTGGATCGCTCCTGAAACAATGACGTTTGGTAATGACTTTGTTGTTCCAATTCGTGCTGGTGAAGCGATTGAATGGCTTGTTAAATAATTAAGATCTATTTAATTAAATAAAAATGGGATGCTAATTGGCATCCCATTTTTGTATCCAATTGAATCTGGATGCTGTGTCTATGGAACACCGTGGCCTTTTGACTCAACCCATACGCGATACCATTGTTCACGAGTTAAATTAATACCCATTGCATCAACAGCCGCTCGCACACGTTCAATTTTACCAGAACCAATAATAGGTAGGGGCTTTGACGGTAACTTACGCACCCAAGCATAAATCACTTGGTCAATACTTTTCGCTCCAACTTCTTCTTTTAGCTCTTCAAGTACATTTCGGACACGAATCGCTTGCTCTGACTGACCAGAGAAAAGCTCTCCTCCCGCCAAACATGACCATGCCATAGGCTTAATACGGTTCATCTGTAATTGATCAAGCGTACCATCATGCGCCACTTCAAAATTAAGCGGGTTAATTTCAACTTGATTAGTCACTAATGGTTTATCCAGGCGTGATTGCAATAAATCAAAATGGCTTGGCGTGAAGTTAGACACACCAAAATGTTTAACCTTACCCTCTTTCTGGAGTTGATTAAACGTATCAGCTACTTCATCTGCATCCATTAATGCATCTAAACGGTGGATCAAGAGTACATCAATTTCAGAAATATTAAGGCGAGAAAGTGAATTATTTACTGAGTTAACAATATGTTCTTTTGAGGTATCGTAATGATTAATTTTTCTATTTGGAAAATCTGAAGTACATAAGTTAATATCACACTTAGTGATAATCTCTATTTGATCACGAACAGAAGGTTCTAAGGATAAAGCTTCTCCAAACAAATATTCACATTGGTAACCGCCATAGATATCAGCGTGATCAACGGTTGTAATACCCAAATCAATGTGTTGCTTTAAAAAAGTTAACCGTTGTTGTGGCGTCATACCCCAATCACCAAGTCGCCAGTACCCCTGAACAAGTTCAGAAAATTCTGGACCTTGCGGTGCTATTGTTGTTTTATTAATCATCGTATTCTCCATAGTCTTTTTTTATAGTAAAAGGCAACCCACGGAGTTACAGTGATGAAGATCTTAAATTCAACATAATGAGTGAATAATAACATTAGATACTACCTTTATATTAACAACCTTATCAGTTACTCACTTACAGAGCAGTAACCCATTAATGGTGATTTATTTCCTTTCCAGTATTGCACTCCACATACTGTAAAAGTAGAATCGATAAACATTATTAAAGTAAGGTTTATGCCAGTATGATAAAGCGCCAATTCTACGCCTTATTACTTACATTCATTTCATTTGGTTCTGTTGCTAATATTGTAGCAACCCCTGAAAATGAAGATATTTGTCAGCAAAAATACGTTAAAGAAGTATTTGATAAACAAGTACAATACAGTAACTCTCAAAATAGCCCTCAGGTAAGACGTACTGCAGAGCGTCATATTGATCGTTCACGCGAAGTATACGGTGAGACAAGTAGTTTTTGCGCTGCGCTAAACTATTTACAAAACGAAACATCAAATGAATTACAAGAAGATTTTCAACGCGCTAAAACTGGCGAATCTCAATTCAAATAACAAATAAATAAAGCATGAATTTAACTCTCATGCTTTATTTTCATTAATGCTGCGGTTATTGATATTTTAATGGTCGAATAACCTCATCTAACCCTTCTATTTTCATCGCTAAACACAACGCCATTAGCTCACCTAACTCTCCGTTAGGAAAGCCATCTTTGCGTTCAAACCACAAAAGATACTCTTCAGGTAAGTCAATAAGTACCCGGCCGGCATACTTACCAAAAGGCATTTTCATTTGAGTTAGTTTTAATATCTGTTCTTTATTGAACATGTAAACGCTCTTTGGCAATTAAATGCAGTAAGAAAGTTTCACGCTCAATGCTCATCCCTTTCTTATCACTGTTCATGATGATATCTTCATTATGTGCAATCGCCTCATGGATATTAATCCAAACGGGTTTCATACCATTTCGGATTTCGTAACTTTCGTAGTTCGTCTCACCAAGCTCTTTATCCGCATCGCAGGTATAACAATATGAAATCATGTGTAAAACATTACATTCATGCTTATACCAAGGGCGAAACTCTTCATAAATACCAAATGGTTCAATATTAGAAATATTTTTAGCACCCGTTTCTTCTTCTATTTCTCGAACCAAACCCGCAATAACATCTTCCCCTTCATCAATACCACCACCAGGTAACGAGTAATCATGATAACGCTCAGTATATAAAAGAAGAATATCTTCCCCTTTCAATACGATGGCACGAGTCGCGTTACGTTGAAGAATTTTCTGATTATCTAAATGTTTTAGATCCGGATGCGTTGTAATATTTAAAATTCGCATAAAAACTGACAAGCCTACTTAAAAAATAACACGACTATTATACGCATTTTGCTTTTTGTTGCAGCTATCAAATAATCTTAACGATTTACTTCATCCCTCAATGGAAGTGTAAAGAATGTGTAAATATTGTGATAACCAACTACTTCTTTTGTTCCTCATTTCATATAATAGTAACTTAAAATAATTACAAATCAAGGAAGTCTCAATAATGAAAAGAATTAAAACACTGGTTATCGCTTCGACTCTTTTGGCTTCAACATCTGTTTTAGCCCACACTTTTAACGAAGCAGATAAAGCGATTAAATACCGCCAAGCCGTATTTACCATGATTGCTGGTAACGTGAGTGAAATGGGAGAAATGGTCAAAGGAAAAACAGATTGGAGCGATGCTATTTTTGCTAAACGTGCAAATCAACTATCTGAACTTTCTCTAATGCCGCTTGATGCTTTTTATGTAGAAGGGTCAGATAAAGGTAAAACCAACGCACTGCCTAAAGTGTGGACTAACTTTCCTGATTTTGAGGCACGTCTCGCACAGTTTCAAGAAGACACCGCCTCTCTAGCAAGTATTGCCGATAAAGGCGACAAAGCCGCTATCCGTAAAGCATTTGGTAAAATGGTTAAAAACTGTAAATCCTGTCATTCTGATTACAAAGCAAAATAAGTAATATTGAAAAATTAAAGGATATACATGAAAATCTGGGATAGCTTTATCCGAGTTTATCATTGGGGCCAAGTCATTTTACTTGGCTCACTTTGGTATACTGCAGAAGAAGGATTAATGGAGTGGCATTTTACTCTTGCTTACCTATTAATGGCATTATTAAGCACAAGGATCTTATGGGGTATTATTGGCAGTGATACCGCTAGATTTACTCACTTTGTAACTTCGCCCAAAAAAGCCATCAACTACCTTACAGCGATAAAATCTGGAAAAGTATCACAGGCTGTAGGACACAACCCCGCTGGCGGCTATATGGTATTGGGGCTTTTCTTTTTATTGGTATTTCAATTAACAACAGGCTTATTCAGCAATGATGATATTTTGTCAGAAGGGCCGTTAGCCTCTTTAGTCAGTTATGAAACCAGCGGCCTATTAACCTCAATACATCATCAAGTATTTAATGTTCTTCTTGGTTTTATTGGCTTACATATCGCTGCCGTAATATTTTATCGAGTAAAAGGAATAAATTTAATTATTCCCATGCTCACAGGGATTGCTAACGTGGCAGGAACTAGCCCAAAAATGAAAAATGCAGCTATTGCATGGGGTATTTTTGCAATAATATCAGTAGTAATTTACTTCCTGTGGGCTAACGAAGTAATAAACTATCTTTTTTAAATAAAGAGGGTACCCATTTTCATAGGTACCCTCTTCTAATACTTTTTTTCTTAATTTAAATTAACCAGTTAGTACCGTATCTTCAGGGTATTTAACGCAAGATGTTTCTGGTCTTGCTAACATGTAGGCTAAGGTTAATGGTCCAATTCGACCAATGACCATTACGATAACCATAATGCATTTTCCTACTTCTGATAGCTCAGCCGTTAAACCCGCCGTTAAGCCTACCGTGGCAAAAGCTGAAATCACTTCAAACATGACCTTATCAAAACCAGCTTGCTCAGTGAGCATTAAAGTAAACATTGCAATGGACAATAACGAGCCACTAACCACAATAATAGCCAATGATTTCGTTACGATTGGCCAGCCAACGGTTCTTTTAAACATAACAACGTGCTTTTTCTGACGTAAAAAAGTCCATGTAGCAACAGCCGCAACGGTAATCGTCGATACTTTTAAGCCCCCCCCCGTAGATGTTGAGCCAGCACCAATAAGCATGAGTATGATCATGATAAACAACGCAGGTTGGGTGAAATGCGTTAAATCTACACTATTAAAACCAGCAGTACGCGCACTAGCGGATTGAAAAAAAGCCGCTAGCCATTTATCACCTACAGATAATGACGCTAGCGTACTCGGGTTATTATATTCAAGAACATAGAAAAATAGAGTACCAATCAATAATAAGGTTGGTGTTGCAATGATCATTATTTTTGTATGCAGTTGTAAACGACTAAACCCTTTTGAGCTGTTTTTGACTAAATCGACGATAACAGTAAAACCAAGCCCTCCTCCAATAAACAAACATGACAGCGTAAATATAACAAGAGGATCACCAACATATCCCATTAAACTGTCCGAGAATAAAGAAAATCCTGCATTATTAAATGCTGAAATAGAGTGAAATGCTGCATAAAACAGTCCTTTAGCTAAACCAAGATCAGGCACCCAGCGAAAAGAGAGGATTATCATGCCTATAAGCTCAGCAATTAATGCAAAACAAATAATACTTTTTATCAACTTACGTAAATTTACTTTTTTCTCTTGGCCTAATGCTTCTTTAGCTAATGCTTGTTGGCGTAAGCTTAAACGTAAACCAAAGACATACAATAGAACGGCTGATAGTGTCATTTGCCCTAGACCGCCAATCTGCATCAGAAACATAAGTAGGATCTTACCACTGATAGTAAAGTGCGTGCCTGTATCAACCACACCTAGTCCAGTTACACTGATCGCCGATGTCGCTGTAAATAATGCATCAACGAAACTTAAACCAGAAACAGAAAAAACGGGTAACGTCAGCAATATAGCCGAGGGTAATAAAATAGCCAAAAACGAAAAAAGTATAATCCTCGGTTCAGACCACTCTTTCGCTTTTTGGTTATTCTTTATCGGATATAAGCCTCGCTTGGGGATATAACTCATAAGCTTCTAATTTTTTTTGCTAATTTATCTTCAGGACCTACGATAATTAAAATATCACCGATCTCTAATATTTTGCTGTGTTCTGGAGCACTTTCAATCTCAGGACCACGCTTAAGTGCTAAAATCTTCACATCCGACATTTGACAAAAATCAAGCTGACCTAAAGTTTTACCCATGTTCTGCCCTCCAATGACAATCTCTGTCATTGCTAAGCCACTGCCTAATTGATGGAACTCAAATACACGACGGTCTAACATTTTTCTTGCTACTCGGATCCCCATATCGCGCTCAGGAAGAATAATATGATCAGCACCAATTTTAGTGAGTATCTTTGCATGAAATTTATCATTCGCTTTTACCCAAACCGTTTTAACCCCTGCTTCTTTGAGTACCAAGGTCGTTAAAATACTTGCGTTAATATCAGAACCAATCGCAACCATTACCATGTCGTATTCATCAAGTTTTAATTCTGCAATAGTTTCTTCATTAGCGCAATTTGCCACAACAGCTGTAGAAACAAAATCGGTTGCTTTTTTTACTCGCTCTTCATTGATATCAATAGCTAATACTTGAGATCCATATTGATGTAGTTCTTCACATACTGTTAATCCAAAACGACCTAAGCCAATCACTGCATATTGTTTATTCTCTGCTTTCATCTAATTTACTCACTTACATTATTACGACACAAAAAATGCGCTTTTCTGCATCATCCTCCTACCCACCATCAAGTTCAATCTAATTGAGGCACAGAAATAAAAAAACTTAATCCATGTATTAAAGCTAAGACTAACAAAAGGTTGCGATTGCCCCGTCACTTTCAACAAATTTAGTTATCAACAATAAAATTAATCAAGATTCTATGAGAAAATGTGACCACAATCTCATGACGCTATAAAAGATAGGCATAAAATAGCCACATATCGAGAAAGATAATTCAACAAATTTAGTTACACTGATTTAATTTTTAATTTTTCAAACCGGAGACCTTATTATGGCTACCCCACACATTAATGCTCAAGCTGGTGATTTCGCAGAAACTGTTCTTATGCCTGGTGATCCACTTCGTGCAAAATTCATTGCTGAAAACTTCTTAGAAGACGTAAAGCAAGTATGTGATGTACGTAATATGTTTGGTTACACAGGTACATACAAAGGTAAAAAAGTATCGGTAATGGGTCACGGTATGGGTATTCCATCCTGCTGTATCTATGTTCATGAACTTATCGCAGAATTTGGCGTGAAAAACGTAATTCGTGTTGGTAGCTGTGGCGCAGTACATGATGACGTTAAGTTAATGGACGTTGTTATAGGTATGGGGGCATCAACTGATTCTAAAGTAAACCGTATCCGCTTTAACAATCACGATTTCGCAGCAATCGCTGACTTTGGCCTTTTAGAAACAGCGGTAGGCCAAGCTCGTGAATTAAATGTTCCTGTTAAAGTTGGTAATGTTTTTTCTGCTGATCTTTTCTACTCACCAGAAGCTGATCTATTCGACAAAATGGAAAAATTAGGCATTTTAGGTGTTGATATGGAAGCGGCAGGCATTTATGGTGTAGCCGCTGACTTAGGTGCTAAAGCACTAACTATCCTAACAGTTTCTGATCACATCAAGCGTGGTGAGAAACTAAGTTCTGAAGACCGTCAAAAATCATTCAATGACATGATGACCGTTGCGCTAGAAACAGCAATCAAACTGTAATTATGCTGCGCCAGATAAACTCTGGCGCTCTCTATCTATAAGGGGTGTCTAGTGCCGACCGAAAAACTGCCGTTGGCTGCTAAAGGGTTACAACTCAATTTTTGTAAAACATTGGCGTGTGACAATTTTGGTGATAGCGATGAACAACATTATTTAGTTCAACGTACTAACCCTAAGCGACCGGCATTAGTTTGTCGGAAATGTGGCGCTTTTCCTCCCTTAATCAATAATAATGAAGTATTGAATGAACTGGCTCGTCAGCATACCGTTCAATCGCACTCTTTGCCTTCCTGTAATAATTCAAATTGTGATCATTTTGGTCTTGATGTACTAACGCATCGAGAGCTTTATCATGCCTTTGGTTACAGTGGCGATCGCCAACGCTACCGTTGTAAAGCCTGCGCATCTACCTTTGTGGATAAATGGTCAGGAGAAAACCCAAAAAGCCCTATTCAGCAAAAGATTTTAGGTTTTTTATTTACTGGATATTCCGTACGTGAAATTTGCCGTCGATTGGATATAAACCCTAAAACCTTTTACGATCATATTAATCAAATAGCGAATCGCTGCCGTCGTCATATGTCTCTGTTTGATGCTCGATTACAGCACGACAGAACCGAAATTCAACTCGCTTCGAACGCGACCTCATTACAACCAATAAGTAACAATGGCGTATTTTGGTATGCCAGTGCTGAAATGAATTCAGGTTATGTTATTGCACAACATATTAATTACTCAGAATGTGATTCACCAGGAATACAATCTGACCATGACCCTTTTCAGGATAATGCACAATTTTTACCAACCGCTTTTATTGGGGAAGCTAACTCTCAAAGCTCAGTGATGGAGCAATCTATTTTTAAGCGTGTTGATGCGAAGTATCAAGAAATACTAGCAAGAGCAAATGTAGAAGACCCTCTGGGAAACTACGTGTCGCTAAATTATCCATCTAAAGGGGCATTAATTAGACCTCCGTATACCTCTTATGCCCATTTTTTAGAGATCCAACAAGCCTTTGCTCATTGTAAATCTATTGAAATATATATGCCTCAAGAGCCAATGTTGCGTTCGGCTGCAATGTCAGTATTTTTAAATCGAATTACTGAAAACAGCATTGATTTATTATATGTAACCCAAGACACTCAATTCCCACTAGAACAGAGCGGAGAAAAAATTGATATCCACCTTGTTGGTTGGTGGAGAGACCGTTGGGCTTTTACTGAATTAAATGGTTTACACAAAGGTATTTGTCACTTAAATGGGGCAGAGAATAATGAAGTCTACTGGCTTAAACGTGCATCAGCGGCGGCGGCGGCGGAGTATCAAGCTCGATTTTATACTCAGTTTACTACGCTAGTGAATGAACCAAGGCGCAAATTACGTCCTGCCAGCCTTCTTCCACTACTCGATATTTTCAGAGCGTGGCATAATCTCTGTCATCAGGATAAACTTGGCACTACGCCAGCACAAAAGCTTGGGTTGATATCTAAACCAATCACTCTTGCTGAATTATTAAGTTAGGACCATTTGCATGACCTTATTGCCTTCACAAGATCAAACTGAAAACACAGATATGCTGACTGAAATTGCGATTCTTTATTACCAAGAAGGAGCTACTCAAGAAGAAATATCGAAAAAGTTTGGTTTATCTCGCGCCAAAGTAGGCCGAATGCTAAGAAAAGCACGAGAAGAAGGTATAGTCGAAATTACGGTAAAATTCCACCCGGTCTACAGTGCCCAACTAGAACAAAAATTGGTTGAGAAATTCAATCTAAAACGTGCGCTTATTTCGTTGGATCAACCTAATACTAATGAACAACGTAAACAAGTCGCTGCTTTAGTCAGTTCATATCTAAACAATAATTTACAAGATGATATGGCGGTCGCTGTTGGTCAAGGCCAAAATGTAGCTGCCGTTGCTGATCATGCCGGTATTGTCTCTCATCGTAATGCTCGATTCGTTTCTGCTATTGGCGGGACTCATCGCAGCGGTGATATTATTAATGCCGACCATATTTGCCGTCGTTTAGCCAAAAAATACGGCGGCAGTAGTGAGACCCTTTATGCGCCTGCTTATGTGAATGATCCAAACCTTCGCTCAGCCTTTATGGAGCATACCACCATCAAAGAGACCTTAAACCAAGCCCGTAAAGCCGAGTTTGCTTTAGTAGGTATTGGTGATATGGATGAAAATAGCCATATGGTTAAACTAGGATTTTTCACTCCTAAAGAGTTTGTGGAAGCACGATTAAACGATGGTATTGTCGGTGATATCGGTGGTTTTGATTTCTTTAAGTTAGATGGCACAAACGCAGATACGTTAATGCGTGGCCGTGTAATTGGACTTGAAATGGAAGATCTCCGTCAAATATCGAATGTTATTGCCATGGCCAGTGAAAGCCGTAAAGCACTCTCTATTATGGGAGCATTAAGAACAGGTGTTATTGATGTTCTTGCTACCAGCGTTAGTTGTGCAATGGCATTGTTAAACCTTGCTGAAAATGAATAAAGAAAAAACCTCTTTCCTTCCTTTTTAACTGGGTCGCATATCCAGAAAATAGTTCGTGACTTCAATAGATTAGTAAGCTTATATTGAAGAATGAATAAGGAAGGATAGCTGTGAAAGAGTCTAAAAATAAGATCATTTCTAACCTAAAAACACTAGAATTAATCGTCGGAGACGATGTCTCAAATGCACTAAAAGAAGCCAAGTACCAATTAGAGCTCTCAGAAAAAACCCACTTTAAATACGGAACTGCATACTCAAAATTAATCATTTCTATTGCTCATTGGCATTTAATGGATTATCAAGCCGGCTTTAAGTTTGCAAAAGAAGTTTTACAACTTCAACAAGAACTTGAAAATGATGATTTACTTCCATTAATTTTGCATACTTTAGCCTTACATTCGTGGGGACAAGCAAAACTTTTCTCTGCACAACAATACTGGATAAAAGCATTAGAGCAATCTTCTCTTATTGGCAATAATGAAATTGAGATCGAAGCATTAATCGGCCTTGGTAATACTTGGCGTATGACAAACTGTCTTGAACAAGCAAATTCCACCCACAATATTGCTGCGCAGCGTGCCAATTATTATCGTGTTCCTCATTTAGAAGCCAAAGCTTATATCCTACAAGCTTGGGATAGTTACTTATTATGCGATTACCAAGCAATGCTGCCGATTTTATTCAAAGCAGAGAAGTTGCTAACAGGCAGCTCTAATTTAACTTGGAAAGCTGAAATCTACGACTTTCGAGGCCTTGCTTTTCTCGGTCTAGACGATCTTGATTCTGCACAAAAATGTTGTAGTTTAGCCAATCAACTTGCGATTCAGCATGATCTTATATGGATGAAAGCTCACTCTGCCATTAGTTTAGCTCGAGTCGCTTCAGCTCAATCTCATTTCACCTTAGCTTATCAGTTATTAACTGACGCGGAAGTCATCGCCCAGCAGTTTGACAAAGGGGAACTGCGCTCTCAAATTTGCCTTGAACAATCTAGGATAGCTGAACTAACTCAAAATTTTGAGCTCGCTCTATATTCTTACAAACGCTATCGTCAATATGAAATTGCATTAATTCAAGAGCAGTCAAGCTCTTTAGGCCGTGATAAAACCAGCACTTCAAAAGATCGGTTGAATATTCGAGCAAAAAATTTAATTCAGCGCATCGAAATGCAGTTGAAATTCAATTCAATGTCATCACTTACCTATTTATTACCACGAGAGAAATGGCAAGCACACTTTCAATCAATACTCACAAATATATTATCTGATGAATATCATTTAATTACGATAACTGACCCTTCAGAAGATAAAATTAATAACCTTATGTTATTAGGTCATCATTATTGCAAACATGGGGATAGTATTACTCGTTTAAATAATACTGAAATTGCTATTCTTATTAACGAAAATAAAAACAAATCTCAACAGATCGCGCATTCAATATCAACGCTGATTTCAACTTATCCCTGGTCTCGTTACTCTCTAAATTTATCAATACCATCAGTTACACATTTTAGTTTGCATGAATTAAATCATCACGCAACATTATCCCAAATGCAAATGGAGATCGTATAGTGGATAATCTGTTAACTCGCATTTCATCTAAAGGAATAGACTTAATGGCACTTAACTCTCAGCAGTCATTAATGCTCTGGCACTATATTGTTGATGAGTTTGCGGAGTCTGATACTGAAAAAGCATATGCTCTACTGATGTGCTCTGAATTTGAAGTTGAATTCAATCAAACACAAAAAAGCATACAGCATTTACAGCGGGCTTTATTACTTTTATCTCTACCCCATAATATTGATCTAATATTACAGATCTACTCTTCCCTCAGTTATAGATATACTGATATTGGAGAATACCAATCTGCTTTAGATAGCTTATATTCTCTTTCTAAACTTGCTGTTGATTTTGGAGATAATGAATTTTATATTCAGTCAATTTTAGGGATAGGTAATTTATGCTCTATATATGGCGACCATTTAAAAGCATTACGTTACTATCAAAAAATAGAATCATTAAGTAAAAGCATACAAAGTAATAACCTTTCATTACGTTATCGGCTATATATTGTAGCTTGTTTATTAGACCTAAATAGATTATCAAAAGCAAAGCAGTTATTAAATGAATGTCATGTTATTAAATATGTGTCTGACGATCTCCAACTAATGATGCAGGTGCAATTGTATTCAGCTAAATTACTTCGATTACAAAATAAACCTCAAACAGCATTAGATGCATTAATTGTATTTCGTAAAGAAAATATTAACCTAGATTCGTTTCCATGGTTGAACAAACTCTTTTCTATTGAGGCATCCTATTGCCTTATTCAATTGCAACGTGGAGAGTTAGCCGATGTTCTAATCACTCATCAATTAAAGCGAACTAAAAAATATTCGCAAGGTTATTATATCCGTCAATTATTGGATGTAAAAAGTGATGCACTTGCAAGTTGTCATAATTTTTCAGCAGCGCTTGAATGCGAAAAAGAAGCACATCAGCTTACTGTTGCTATAGTTAAACACTTCCCTATCAATGAACTTGGCGGGCATGCTTTACGTCGCTTAACTCGCTTAGAGCTGCAACTCCGCTTAAATATATCTGAATCTGAAAACATAAAGCTCAAAAAAGTATCAGATGAACAAAAAGATACAGTAGCTAAATTACAAAAAGATGTATTCCACGACAGTTTAACTAAACTATTTAATCATCGCTGGTATAAATCAACCTTTGCTAACGAGATTAAGCCTAAATTAGCAACCTATCAACTTCTTGTCATTGATATCGATAATTTTAAATCTATCAATGATGAATACTCTCACCTTACTGGTGACGTTGTACTTAAGTTGGTTGCACGAATCATTGAAGAATCATCAGGCTCTAATAATTATGCTTTACGATACGGTGGTGAAGAATTTATCATCATTGTTGCTTCAAATGATCAACAATATGGTAAAGAAATAGCGGATCGCTGCCGCTTAAGCATTTCTAATTTTGATTGGCACGAGACCTTGCAAGACAGGCTTGTTACTGTAAGCATAGGTATGACGGTATGCCAGCATAATGAAGATATAAATACAACCTTCCTACGAGCTGACAAAGCATTATACCAAGCTAAGCGTTCAGGAAAAAATAGAGTTTGTATTTACTAAAAAGAATATTAAACAAAAACTAAAAAGCCAGCATTCATGCTGGCTTTATTTATTAATGAAATACTTAACGATATAGACCAAGATCTTTTTGTAAGTGTTCCGATAATTCTGCAGTGTAATGTGTCGATGTTGTTTGGCCTTTGCCAAATAAAACATCAACAAAATGAGCAATCAATCCTTTGATATTTACTGAGTAGGCCTTCTTATCCAAAGAAGAAGTAGCGATGGTATTAACGTTCATTGCTGCTTGTGCCATGATTGCCTCACTTAAAAGTTATTTTCGATTAGATGAGTTGATTTTAAGACTAATTTTACTGCTCAAAAAATGACTTTTTCTCTAAACTAATATTAGTTTTTCTAATGTAAAAATTACATTTAAAGGCAATCAAAATAAATGCATATAAAATCACAGTGTACAATAAATTTGAATAATAAATCACTAAATAAGAAGATTAAGCGGTTCGAGATGAATATATTATTTTACATGTTTCGAAATTGTTAACTAAAATGAATCTCAACTACATTAGCTCTATTAGCCTAATGTAATAAGGCCCTCTTAAGTTAGAGGGCCTTATTATTATCCAGAGAATTGGACAAAGTAGGCAATAACGGCCCAGGCAGAAAACCACGCTACGACCAAAAGTTTATCGGATAAATCACCATCCATACAAAAACCTATTCAATTAATTCAAATTTACTCATCTCATTTGGATTAATAGCAAAGCTCATGCCAATTAAACAAGCACTCGTTTATTTTTGTGATACTGATTCAAACAAGCTGTTGGTTTCGCCAAATTAGGGTAATGTGATAAATAATCGATAAAACAATCGGCCATTGAAAAGGTCGTTGTTACACACTCACGTTCTTTATTGAGTAAAGGTGCATAACCTTCTTTACCTTTGATGGTATAAGCGGTTGATGTCCCGAAATATACCTGTTCATCAAGGATAGGTGCCCAACCAATATCTTGGTGATAAATGCTGAACTCAGTAATACGTTGGCCACTTGGCTTACTTGCTTCATAACAATAACGCATCTGTGATACATAAGGAAAACTACCTGAACCACTGCCAATAATCCCGTTATCCGTAGCATTGTCTATAGCTCCTTCAATTGCCGCTTTAAGGTGCCGCCCTTTGATACTATAGATGACAATCGGTATGGCAAAAGGCAAAACTTTTCCGGCAATATCAGAATAGGTGATATCACCTTGATTTAAGCCAGAACGCACTCCGCCTGCATTATGCATTGCGAATTGAACCCGATTATCCAATTGATGAGCCTTTGAATAAAAAGACTCTACAACCCATGGAGCAATATCACTTTGGCCTTTATCATCAGGGATCCGACGGTGTGATAAGTCTTCCATACAGTGACCAATTACTTTTTGAGAAAGTCGATCAACCTCACCACGGTATTTATCGATTAATAATGTTTCTATCTTAAGATCTTTTTCACAGACCTCTGCTAGGTCGAATGAATTAATCAATGCTAGTGTCTTTGATAAATGAGGTTCATCCATTTTTTGGGTGCATGCTTTGTCTTTGTAGGTCATATTATCCAAAAGTAAAATATTACGGCCATTAAAACTCAATAACTCACCATCTTCAGAGTATTCTAAATCACAATAGCCAAGTGCAAGTGCGTGGCATCCAGCCTGAACAATATGTGTGTCATTAACAAGCTCACCGTAGTTATCACGAGCCTCTAAACCAACATTTGAAAAATCACCTTGCAACACGTGACTATGCCCTCCAATGATCAAATCAATACCATTGACCACTTTTGCTAGTTGTTTATCCCCCTCATAACCAAGGTGACTAACAATGATGACATTAGTTATGCCTTGAACGGCTAAGTAGTCAACGGTGTTCTGTGCTGTTTTAATAGCATTCATAAATGGCGTATCAGGATCTGGGCTTGCTAATACGTCCATTTGATCTATGGTTAAACCAAATACTGCGACATCCAAATTTCCTACTTTTTTAATCAAGTAGTTTGCAATACCGAGTGTTGGATTAAAATCTAATATTCGTTCTTGTTGTTTTAATTGATGGCCCTTAGTTTGATCTTCCTGGCTTAAATCCCAATTACCCATAAGAATAGGAAAATGGGTATTGGCAATAAAGTCACTGACTAATTCATTACCTAAATCAAACTCATGATTACCAAGAACCATACCATCTAAAGGGAGTTGATTTAGTAAATCTGCATTGGCCTTTCCCTTATATAAAGAGAAATATAAGGTCCCTTGAAAACAATCGCCAGCATGGAAAAAAACGGTATTTCCCCCTTTTGCTTCCTCGGTAAGGAGTGAGACTTGGTGAGATATTCGCGCAAATCCACCACATTTAATATAATATTTCTCACCAACATCACTGTGTAATGCGATCACTGATTCATCAAAATAAGAGTGTGTATCATTAATATGCATCACTCTTAAAACATGATTCTTTTGATTTTTCATTGATTTCATATCCTGTCTAGAACCGTATTTCAATTTAAGCAATCAGTTCACGGTAAACCATTTTTATAAACAATGCGTTAATTGGTAATATTTAAATACTTGGTCACTCATCTATCAGTATAATTGATAAATGTGACTGCCATTGTGCTTTCATCGATTCAGTTGCTATATAGTTATTTATATAAGTCTCTGATAAGGAAGTGCTATGCTCTTAGAACGAATCGAAGTTTCAGGATTTAGAGGCATCAAACGCTTATCTCTTTCTTTTGAACAATTGACGACCTTGATTGGCGAAAATACATGGGGAAAGTCATCGTTACTTGATGCCCTATCTATCGCCTTGCCTGTGTCTGGAGAGCTTCATCAGTTTACGTTAAAAGATTTCCATCAAGATCATTCCATCTCTTACACCCAAGACCAGCATATTCAAATTATTATTAGCTGGAAAACCACTGAAAACAACGAACATAAAGCAGGTCGTTACAGAAAGTTGTCTAGTTTATGGCAATCTAACCACAATGACCATGCTCAACGAATTTATTATCGCATTAGCGCAACGAATAATGAGGGAAAGATTAGCTCATCAAGTTCGTTTCTCGATAATGAAGGCAATGTTTTACGTTATCATAAAATTGAAAGTCTAGTGACTGAGTTAATACGCCTTCATCCCGTCATTCGTATTCGAGATTCTCGTCGCTTACAACCAGACGATACGCTTGATACCCTTTCTAATGACCGAATTGAACGACGAATAAATAATACCTGTCGTCGACTTATCACCGCTCCAGGCCAAGTAAATAGTGGCGAAATTAAAAGCGCCTTGCATTCTATGCAGTCTTTAGTGGAACATTACTTTGCATTTAAAGGACATAAAAGAAACGAGCAACACAAAATTCATGATGATCTCTTTTTTGGTCAAAAAACAGAAGGTGTTTCACTAACCCAGTTTATTAATCAAAACAAAAATAAACAAACTAAGCTCCTTCTACTTGGGCTGTTAAATACTTATCTAAGAGCTAAAGGGCCTAACACACTAAAAAAATCAGCTCGCCCTCTCATGATCATCGAAGATCCAGAAGGACGGTTACACCCAACACAGTTAATTCAAGCTTGGTCCTTGCTTAATCATATTCCCATGCAAAAGATATTGACCACAAATAGCAGTGAATTATTGAGTGCCGTTCCTCTATGCTCTATACGTAGATTAGTCAGAGAATCAGACTCGACATCAAGCTATTCTATCTCTCCAACCAGCTTATCTCGTGATGATTTACGACGCATTACGTTTCATATTCGCTTTCAACGTTCTAATGCCTTATTTGCGCGTTGCTGGTTATTGGTTGAGGGGGAAACCGAGGTATGGTTATTTAATGAGATGGCTCGCCTTCTAGGATATAACTTAGCAGCCGAAGGGGTACAGATCATTGAATTTGCACAATCAGGATTAAAGTCATTAATTAAAGTAGCAAAAGCACTTCATATTGAATGGCACGTTGTAACCGATGGTGATGCTGCTGGTAAGAAGTATGCGTTTGCAGTTAAAAATCAATTAGGTAATGAGCATGAACGACATCGACTCACTGAATTACCGCGTAAAGACATCGAACATTATCTTTATTACAATGGTTTTGAGGATTTATTTAGAGAACTTTCTAATATCTCAAAGGATCAGCCGATCCCTCCGAAAAAAATCATTATTAAAGCATTAAAAAAATATGCGAAACCTGATCTAGCCTTAGCGATTGTCCAATATAGCGAAGAACAAGGTGTTGATATCATTCCATTGTTATTACGTTGGACTTTAAAAAGAACGGTAACCATGGCAAAAGGTCAAGGGTGATCCATTTTTTATGCTAAAAAAACGCCAGTCATAAGAATGGCTGGCGCTTCATTATTCTAAATAACTTAATTATTTCGGCGAGCAGTAACCGCATCCGCTAATTGGCGCAGTACGGTTTCTGTATCATCCCAACCAATACACGCATCGGTGATTGATTGACCATAAGTCTCAGCTTTACCGCAAACTAAATCTTGACGTCCTTCAACAAGATGACTTTCAATCATGACACCAAATACTGCGTCTTCACCACCAGAAATTTGACCACAAACGTCATCAGCAACAACCATCTGACGCTTAAAGTCTTTTGAGCTGTTCGCATGACTAAAATCAATCATCACTTTTTCAGGTAAACCTGAAGCGGCTAGTTGCTCTTTCACTGGCTTAACATGATCTGCGCTGTAGTTTGGCTCTTTACCACCACGAAGAATGATATGGCAGTCAGGGTTACCGGCCGTTTCAATAATTGCAGAGTGACCATATTTAGTTACTGATAAGAAATGGTGAGAAGATCCTGCTGAGCGGATTGCATCAGTGGCAATTTTAATGTTGCCGTCAGTACCATTTTTAAAACCAACAGGACAAGAAAGACCTGAAGATAGCTCACGGTGAACTTGCGACTCAGTTGTACGTGCTCCGATAGCACCCCAGCTGATTAAGTCACCCATGTATTGTGGGGTGATCATATCTAGGAATTCACCAGCAGTAGGTAACCCCATATCAGTAAGATCAAGCAGCAACTTACGTCCCATACGTAGACCATCATTTAACTTAAATGAATCATCCATGTACGGGTCATTGATTAACCCTTTCCAACCGACTGTTGTTCGTGGTTTTTCAAAATAGACACGCATAACAACTTCAAGACGATCGCCTAACTCATCACGTAATGTTTTAAGTTTTGCACCGTACTCTAAAGCCGCTTCAGTATCATGAATTGAACACGGGCCAATAATAACAAGAAGACGATCATCATTACCTTGTAAAATATTATGGATAGCTTCGCGAGATTGGAATACGGTTTTCGCCGCAATCTCAGTCGCAGGGAATTTTTCTAAAATAGCTACAGGCGGTAATAGTTCTTTTACTTTATTAATTCGTACATCATCAGTTTGATACATTGCTTCTCTTCCATTTATTTATGCAGTTTATTGTTTATATACTGCATCTTTATTCTCCATACTGTTAACGTAACGTGTCTTTAACTGTTGTGCAATGGTTAATTTAATATAAATTTGCTCTCAGCTGATTTTTAACATTTAGCAGGTATAACTTCATATTTTGATTAAAAATCAATCACTCCATTAAGAATCACTTCTTTAGCTTTATGAATATGTTACAGTAAGTTTAGTTCTCAAATGCTAGGATGAATTGTGACTAATAAAAATACAAATAAAGCCAATATCATTGAATTTAAGACCGTAGATAAGTACTACGGACAATTTCATGCATTAAAAAATATTACTCTTTCTATTAGCGAAGGGGAGAAAGTTGTTATCTGTGGACCTTCTGGCTCAGGAAAATCCACTCTTATTCGTTGCATCAATGCGCTAGAATCCATTCAAAGTGGTACTCTGTCACTCTTTGAGCAACCGCTCTCATCAAAACAATTAATGAATGGCCAAGTGGGCATGGTATTCCAACACTTTAATCTATTCCCTCACTTAACGGTATTAGAAAACCTAACTTTGGCACCAATTAAAACATTAAAATTATCAAAAAAAGTGGCCATCGAGCGTGCTTTAATCTATTTAGAACGTGTGAATATTGCAGAACAAGCAGATAAATACCCTTCTCAGCTTTCTGGTGGACAACAACAACGAGTCGCGATCGCTCGATCTCTGTGTATGGAGCCTCAAATCCTTCTGTTTGATGAACCGACATCTGCACTTGATCCTGAAATGATCAGCGAAGTATTAGACGTTATGTCAGATCTGGCTAAAGAGGGAATGACCATGGTCTGTGTCACGCATGAAATGGGCTTTGCTAAGAAAGTAGCAGACCGTGTGGTATTTATGGATGAAGGCGAAATCCTTGAAATTGCTGAGCCTGAGCAGTTCTTTGACAACCCACAACACCAACGTACTCAACAATTTTTAAACCAAATCTTAAGTTACTAATATGCTTCGTTTAAAAACCATTTTTTCACCAGTGCTCTCTGCTTTATTGCAAATCAGTTTATTAGCTGCCGCACTTTACTGGATTTTAAATAGCGGTGCTCAAGCCATGAACTACCAATGGCAATGGGATCGCGTACCTGATTTTCTGTTTTTTTATGAAGATGGCGAATGGTTCCCAGCTGAGCTTATTGAAGGCCTACTCGTAACTTTGCACATTTCAGCCATTAGCGCCATTGCCACTTTAGTCATCGCATTAATAACCGCTTTATTACGCCTTTCGAATTCAATCGTAGGTCGAAGTATCGCCACCTTATATATCGAACTAATACGTAATACGCCTTTACTTGTGCAAATCTACCTACTCTATTTTGTTTTTGGGCCATTTCTAGATTTAGATAGATTCACAACCGCAGTACTTGCTTTGGCTCTATTCCAAGGAGCCTATACCGCTGAGATTTTACGTTCAGGGTTAATCAATTTACCAAAAGGACAATTTGAAGCCTGTAAAACGTTAGGGCTATCTTCATTCAATAGCTATCGCCATGTCATATTACCCCAAGTGGTAAGAAAAACATTGCCTTCATTAACGAATGAATTAGTTTCTTTAGTCAAAAACTCTTCTATAGTCAGTGTGATGGCTATTTTTGACTTAACAACCGAGGGACGAAATATCGTCTCCGATACGGCAATGCCTTTTGAAGTTTGGTTTACTGTCGCCGCTATCTATCTCATTATTACATTAACACTTTCTGGGCTATCAGCTTGGTTAGAACACCGCATGCACAATGCATATTAATGGAGAACCACTCGCATGAAGCAACTATTCACATCATTACTCAGCCTAAGCTTACTATTTAGTAGCTCAGTATTTTCAGCATCGTCATCAGACAGCACACCTAATCTTGATAAAATTCAAGAAAGAGGAACTCTTAAAGTTGGTTTAAGTACTTTTGTGCCTTGGGCTATGCGAGATAAACAGGGCGAACTTATTGGCTTTGAGGTCGATGTTGCAAAACGTTTAGCAAAAGACTCAGGCTTAAAAATTGAATTTATTCCAACCGCTTGGGATGGGATCATCCCCTCTCTTATTTCAGGGAAATTCGATGTCATCATTGGTGGCTTAACCATTACTGACGAGCGTTCAAAAAGTGTTTTATTTACTGTTCCTTACTCGCACTCTGGCGTTCAAGTTGCAGCGAACAAACAACTAACTGACGGCTTTACGCGTGAACAGTTTAATTCTCGTCGTGTTAAATTTGCAGCACGTCGTGGCTCAATTACGGTTGCGGCAATTAAAGAAAACTTCCCTAAAGCAAAAGTGCTTCAATTTGATGATGAAGCACAAGCTTTCCAAGAAGTATTAAATGGCAATGCTCATGCGGTAGCGGCTTCTACGCCAAAACCTGAATTTGATTCCATCAAATACGCTGATATCTTATATCTACCTTTTAAAGAGCGTTTATCACAAGGTAATGAAGCGTTTGCTGTTCGCCTTGGAGAAGAAGATAAAAAAGCTTATTTTGATGCGTGGATCCAAGCCCGTACTGAAGATGGTTGGCTACAAGAGCGTTATGATTACTGGTTTACTAGCCTAAATTGGCAAACACAAACAGCGAACTGATTACCATGCAGCAAAGAGTTTCTTTAAAACTGAATCGATTAGATTGGATATTACTGGCTATTATTTCCAGCGTTGTATTTTGGTTATTTACAAAAGAAAGTGGCACACTCGCTTATCATTGGCAGTGGTCTCGTGCTTTTGATTTGCTGTTTACACGCAAGCCTGATGGTTCATTGCCCTACTTCTTCGATGGTGTATTCTCAACACTACGCCTCACATTTTGGGGAATGCTCTTTGCATTACTATTTGGTGTCCTACTGGGTTTAGGACGCCGTTCATCCCTTGCTGTCATTAGATCTTTATCAAACAGTTACATTCAGCTAATTCGGAATATTCCGCCATTAGTATTTATCTTCATTTTCTATTTCTTTATTGCAAATCAATTAGTGCCATTACTTGGACTGGAATCTTTGCTTAGGGACCACAATGGGAACATTAACGCGCTTCAATCGTTTCTATTTGGCTCTGCCAATTTATGGGAAAACTTAGCTTCAGGCGTACTTTGTATCGGAATGATTTCTGCCGCCTATATTGGTGAGGTTGTACGCTCTGGTTTAGATGTAATCCCGCGAGGTCAACATGAAGCAGCCAAAAGTTTAGGCTTATCCACTTGGCATCGCTACCGCTATATTATTGCACCTCAAGTATTTAAAATGATCACTCCACCTCTTGCTGGTCAATGCATTTCATTAGTGAAAGACTCATCGATCATTTCACTCATATCTATTCAAGAATTAACATTTGTTGGAACTGAAATTGCCAACTCAAGCGGTATGATTTTTGAGGTGTGGATAGTGGTCGCTTTTTGCTATTTTATTCTTTGCTTTACGTTATCACGCCTATTTGCTTATTGGGAACGTGATAAAACAGCTGTTTAGAGAAACCAACAGACAAATAAAAAAGCTCAGAGTCATCCCTGAGCTTTGGTATCAATTTTTCTGATAATAGTAATAAACTATATAAATTTTTATACCGTAAATCTATTCATGATTTTTTCTTGGCTTTCAACTAATGCCACTTGCTCAGCTATTGCAGCGCCTGCACCTTGTGCTGCTTCATGAACTAATATCGACAAGTCTTTAATATTTACTGTTTTTCCATTAATTTCTTCAGCCACATGACTTTGCTCCTCTGCTGCGGAGGCAATATGAATATTCATATCGTTAATTTGTTGAATTGTTTCTCTGATCTGAGCTAATGCGTCCGCTGTTTGTTGTGCTTTCTCTACAGTTAATTCTGCTCGTTGTTGGCTACTCGACATTGAAGCTGATACTTTTGATGCCCCTGATTGAAGTTGATCAATCATGGTTGCAATTTCAGTCGTGGATTGCTGAGTACGCTGTGCTAACGTTCTCACTTCATCAGCAACAACGGCAAAACCGCGACCAGCCTCACCTGCTCGTGCTGATTCTATTGCCGCATTCAGAGCTAACAGGTTAGTTTGTTCTGCAATATCATTAATAACCCTTAGGATAGAGCCAATACTGTCAGTAGCTTGCTCTAGCTTTTCAACTTCGCTTACCGCTTGATTAATATTTTCTGATAAATCTGTTATTTCTTCTGATGTTTGATTCAACACTATCATTCCATGCTCAGTAGCATTATCCGCTTGTTTGGCATATTCAGCGGCATTTTGAACATTACCCGCAACATCAACAGAGGTCGCTGCCATTTCATTCATTGCAGTTGCAAGTTGTTCCAGTTCCATCATTTGGGTATTCATTGCATTTTCTGATTCAGTTGCACCAGAGGAAATTCTTTGAGCCCCTTCAGTTAATTTATGACTTAATTCTTTTGTTTCAGTAACTTGAGTCTGTAAATTAGAAATAAATTGGTTAAACCCTTCTGCCAAAGGAGAAAATTCAGGGTCTATATTCGTATCTAAACGTTGACTTAAATCTGCTTCACCAGAAGCAACATTGTGAATGGCATTATTTAATGTTTGAACTGGACGAATAAGACGAGTAATAAAAATAAGCATTAATGTAATAGCGACAATAACAGCTATTACAGAATAAATTAATGAGTCATTCTTTAATTCATTAATCTGTTGAAATACTTTCTCTTCATTTAAAACCACACCAATCGACCAAGGATGGCCATTAATAGAAGTAAATGATATATCGTGAGCTACCCCATTAATCTCCGTCGTTTGTAACCTTGAATTTAATTGGATATTTGGTAAAAATGATGTCATTGATTTACCGTTGAATTGGCTATCCGGATGAGCAATTACCGTCCCCGTATTGTCTACAATAAACAAATAACCAGCATCGAATAGTTCGACTTGGTTTACTAATTCCGCGAGGCTACTTAAACTTAAATCAAAAAATATTGATCCAATAAACTGACCATTTTCTTTCACAGCAGTACCAATTGAAATTAAAATCTCACCAGTAAGTGCATCTTCATAGGGTTCAGTGATTATTGTTCCATTATTTTGTTTTGCAGATTTATACCACCCGCGAGTCCTTGCATCATAACCCTGAGGGTCCCACGTTGGATCATTACTAATAAAATTATGCCCATCTTCAAAGCCAATTCCTGCCAGAACAAAAGCACTCTTAACTTGAGGTTGACTCAGTACTATCTCAAGCGCATTTGAGTTTAAGTTACTTTCAGCAATTGCTGTTACATATTCTGCCAGTAATGTTTTCCCGGCTAATTCAGCGTTAACGGTAGTTCGAACCCCATCAACAATTTCATGAATACTGGATTGAACTTCATACTCAACCTCTTTTTTCATATTAAGGTATTGCACCGTACTTAATAGGGCCAACGTGACAGTCATAATAACTGAAAAGGCCAGAATAATTTTGTGTCGAAACTTCATAGATACTTCCCTATTTCTAACAATCCACGCTTTTTATAGTTCACATAATCTAATGATTTAAACTTATTAATAAACCCAACAATAACATTTTTGCAACAGATGTCTCATTTATAAAAAGACAAAAAAAAAGCAGCTACTTTATCTAGTAACTGCTTATTATTTAAATTCAATGAGTTATAGAAATCAAAATACACTTTTAATTAATTTGTTGAATCTCTTCCAATCTATTTGTATTTACCGTGAATACTCTAAAAATAAAGATCGTATTCATCATAGATAACACTACTTCAGCTATTGAAAACACAAACGACAACACTGGAGATTGTAAGCCTAATTGGCTTAAACCATATTCTAGTGTCCACATTAAACCCGTAGTAAAACCAAAGATAATCACCAAACCTTTAAAGAGGATCCAATAATTGTCTTTTGTATCATGCCAACCTAGTTTAATTGCATCCATTGTTTTCTCTTTATACAGTACACAATAAATTTCTGTAAACGAGAAACGAGCCATTAAATAAAGACCGGGTAAAATAAGCGCAATAAAACCAGTTAAAATAGCAAGTCCTAAAATGATATTCATCAATACAAACGAAAACCACGTTTTGGCAGGGATCTGATACAACTGACTAAATGGGACACGACGACCATCAAAAGAGTAAGCGATATAATAGAGAATCGCCCCTTTATAGAAAGGATAGATCGTCAGAATAAACAGCATATAAAATAAAAATTGGCTTGAACCATCTTCTTCATTAAAACTCAATGCTATTCCATTTGTAATGAGTGCAAACGGTAGAACAAGAATACAGAAAGCAATAAAATGCTTTTTGAAGTAATTGAAGCTGTCCATCAATAAAACTGATAAAGCTGGCATCTCTTTTTATCCCTAAATGTGTGTATAAATCATGGTTATCTACATGAGAATAGCAAATAACAGACAAAGTAAGAAGTTGATTTATTAGATACCTATCGAATTATATTGTGGTCTTTAATCATTCGGATCCCTTCACGACGAATACAACTACTAATAGGGTTCTGATCCATGCTGGCACGCCAAATAAATGAGAGTGTACGTTCCATGTTTAATTCAGGCACATTCAAGGCTACCAGCTCACCACGCTCAATATACTTAACAACATCTAAATACGGTAAACAGCTTAAATATTGACCATTTGCCACTAATGTTCGCAATACTGGTACATGTTCATACTCACGCCAAACATCTAAGTCAGGAATTTTATCGTGGATTGCACTATCAAAAATAGTTCGTGTTCCCGCACCATGCTCACGTAACACCCATTTAGCTTGCTCTAATTGAGCTAAACTCACGGTTTCGTGCTTTGCAAAAGGATGATGTGCCGCAGCAACAATAATCAAATGGTCTTTACAGAACACTTCCTGATGAATTCGGCTATCATCACAGCGACCTTCTATAATACCCAGCTCATATTTGTAATCTAACACGCCATTAATGATCCCTGAGGTATTTTTTACCCCTAAAGAGATACGTATTTCAGGAAAATCATTATCAATATTACTGATAAGGTTTGGAACCAAGTGTTCCGCTGCCGTTTGACTCGCTCCCAGAGACAATTCACCACTGATTAGGTGCTGATCATAAAAGCCTAATTCTATCTGTTGTGCATCATGGATAAGCTTTTTCGCTTTAGGTCGAAGCCATACCCCCCAATGGGTTAACGCCATTCGCTTACCATTGCGTTCAAATAAAGATCGTCCTAACATTTTTTCTAATTGCGACAAGGACATACTGGTTGCCGACTGAGTTAATGACAACATTTCAGCAGCCTGACTAACACTTCCTGTTGTTGCTACGGCATCAAAAACGGCCAACTGCTTTAATGAGTAACGCATAACTATCTCTTTTATAAGAATTTATTTTAAAACAATCATACCACTTCATCCCCATCAAGAAAACTGATATAGAACTTAAAAACAATCAATTTTACCTTCCGTGTATTTACTCATAATCTAAATGGGCTCAAGCAGAACAGGAACGAACACAACGTTTGAGCTTATTAATAATCACAACAACTTAAGGAGGACAAATGAGCGCTAACCACAGTCCAAATACTTCTGGACAATTTAATCCCAGTGAAATGATGGACCAAGCAGCTTATTACGCTCTTGCTAAATCAAAGAAGCCAACAAGCATGGTCATTGGCTTAGCAATTATGGCTGGTGTATTTATCGGTATTGCTTTCATTTTCTATATCACAGTCACAACAGGGAACTCACAAACGGGCTGGGGAATAAGTCGATTTGCTGGCGGTTTAGCATTTAGCTTGGGATTAATACTGGTTGTCATTGGTGGCGGAGAGCTTTTTACCAGCTCTGTACTTTCAGCCATTGCGGTTGCAAATAAGCAAATTAGCTTTGGAAAGATGCTAGGAATATGGGGAAAGGTTTACATCGGTAATTTTATCGGCGCAAGCTTACTACTTGCTTTAGTCGTTTCAGCAGGAATGTATCAAAACGATGGCGGTCAATGGGGATTAAATGCCCTAAACATTGCTCAACATAAATTACATCACCAACCATTAGAGGCTTTTACTCTAGGTATTTTATGTAATTTATTGGTTTGTCTCGCTGTTTGGATGACGTTTTGCTCAACGAACATGTTAACTAAAGCTGTCATGGTTATTTTACCTGTTGCGATGTTTGTTAGTAGTGGCTTTGAGCACTGTGTTGCCAATATGTTTATGGTCCCATTAGGTATTGCGATTCAACAATTAGCTCCACCTGAGTTTTGGTTGTCTGTTGGTGCATCACCTGAACAATACGCTGATTTAAATATTATTAACTTTATTACTGCCAATTTAATTCCGGTAACTCTTGGAAATATTGTCGGCGGTGCTGGTCTAGTAGGCCTAGGTTATTGGGCCATTTTTAGTCGTCCACAACTTAATGCAGTACCTGATTCACAAATTACTCCACTTTTTACCGATTCGGACACAAAGGAAATTACTAATATGAACGCGAACAAAACAGTAAATCAATTTATGGATATTAACGCTTACGTACTTCGCCCTGAAATGCCTGTTGAAATTGCATTAGACAACCTATTAGATCGTCATCTTTCTGGTGCAATCGTTATTAACAGTCATAATGAAGTTGTTGGTTTCTTTTCTGAACACGATGTATTGGTTGAATTGTGGTGTGAAGATTATTTACCAGAACAAGGGCGCACTGTTGCTGATTTAATGAAGACGGATATCACTAGTATTTCACCTAAAGATACTCTACTTCAATTAGCTGAATTTTACGCAATTGATAAAGCAACATTATACCCAACAACAGATATGGGCTATGTAACAAGCTACAGCACTCTATCAGTTAATGACCGTGCTCGTGATATGCGCATCGCTAAACCTCGTATCTTACCTGTTATTGAAGATAATAAATTCGTTGGTATTGTCACTCGTGGTCATGTCATTGCTCAATTACGTTCAATCTACGGTGAACGAATGGAAGTAGTAAAATCTCATGAAGAAGAAATTGAAGCCGTTGTAGCTTAAAACTCGATTAAAATATGACAACGCTTTATGGCTAAAATAAGGGAGCTGATTATCAGCTCCCTTTTGTATAAGAATAAGAAAAATAACAGTGCTCATTCTCATAAATTTAGTGTTACTTTTTTCGGCTTAGATAATCATCTTGCAAAAGGTACATTCGTTTAACATCGCAGTATTGACCATTTACAAAAATTTCTTTGATTAAGTGTCCTTCCTCTACAAAGCCACATGCCTCATACAAATAAATTGCCTTATCATTATTAACCGCAACATGAAGATAAACTTTATGAAGATTTAAAATGGTAAATGCATAGTTTAATGCTTTATTAATTAAACTTCTTGCATAACCACAACCTTGAAAGTCTGGTGCAATAATGATTTGAAATTCAGCATTACGGTGAATTGAGTTAATTTCAACGAGTTCAACTAATCCTATAGATTGCTGCTCTTCGTTTTCAGCAATGAAACGGCGTTCATTACTGTCATGAATATGCTTTCGAAACAAATCTTCCAGTTCATAGTACGACTCGTACGGCTCTTCAAACCAGTAAGACATGATAGAACGATTATTATTTAATTGATGAATGAAGCGAAGATCCGTTTGCTCTAAAGCGCGTAATCGAATTTGATTATCCATTTTGTTTTCCATTAACAAAAAAATTAGTCACGTCCAGTAACCTTATTAAGCGTTACTGACCCCGAAAAATACCACTATTTTATAAAAACAAGAACAACTATTTTAAGTCGATGTTATTTATATTTACGTTAATGATTTTATGGAAATTATAGACATAAAAAACCGAGCTACTTGAGCTCGGTTTCTATTATCAATAAATTATTGATTAATCTTCGTTGCGAGGTTTACGTGGAGCACGGCTTGCACCTGGAGCTCTTTCGCCACGGTGACTGCCACGGTGATCGCCACCTTTGTTGCGGTCAAAACGACGCTCGCCACCACGGCCACCTTCACGGTTTCCACCTTCACGATTACCACGGTAACCACCACGGCTGTTGCCGTTGCTATTGCCACCACGGTTCTCATCACGACCACCGCCAGTACGAGGACGACGATCGATTGTTAGGTCTACACCTTCAACAACAACCGCTTTCACTTCGTTTTGACGAATACGTAGTTGCTTAAGCTTGCTTGCAACATCTGCAGACATTTTCTTAGGTAACTGTACATAAGTGTGACCCGGAGCAAGTTTAATTGCACCGATAGCGCCTTTAGTAAAGCCTAGTTCGTTAGCTAGTGCACCAACGATATCTTTAACTTGAACGCCTTGCTCACGACCTACTTCTAGTTGGTACGTATCGAAATCGTCATTGTTGTACTGACGACGTTCACCACGCTCTGGGCGGTCGCCACGATCACGACGCTCACCACGCTCTGGACGGTCACCACGTTCACTACGCTCTGGACGACGTTTAGCACGTTCCATTGCAGCGATCATTGGATCTGGACCTTTGTAGAATAAAGGACGCTTACCTTGTTGACGCTTAAGAAGCATTGCTGCGATTGTCGCGGCATCAACTTCTAGAGTCTCTTGAAGCTTAGTAATTAAGTCAGAGAATGCTTCTAGTGCAACGAATTCTTTTTCTGCTGCTAATTCAGCACCAAGAACTGCTAGACGAGCTTCTGCAACTTGATCACGATGTGGAAGTTCAATCTCTAGCATTGTAGATTTAGTTACACGCTCAATTGTACGTAGCATACGAATTTGGTTTGTGCGAACTAAAAGAATCGCTTTACCTTTACGTCCAGCACGACCAGTACGGCCGATACGGTGGATGTAAGATTCAACATCAAATGGGATATCGTAGTTAAATACGTGTGTAATACGTGGAACATCAAGACCACGAGCAACAACGTCGGTTGCAACTAGAATATCGATAACGCCGTTTTTGATGTGATCAACAGTACGCTCACGTAGAGACTGAGGAATATCACCATGAAGAGCAGCAGCCTTAAATCCACGTGCACTTAACCAATCCGCTAGACGCTCTGTATCTTGACGAGTACGAACGAATACGATTGACGCATCAGTTTCTTCTGTTTCAAGAAGACGAGACATTGCTTCGTCTTTTTCAACACCCTTAACGATCCAGAAGTTTTGCGTTACTTTATCAACAGTGTGGTTAGTACCAGCAACATCAACACGCGCAGGATCACGTAGGTAACGGTCAACAATTGTTTTAACCATTGGAGGCATAGTTGCAGAGAACAGGATACGTTGAGCTGTATCTGGTGCTTTTTCAAGAATCCAAGTTACATCATCAACAAAACCCATTTTAAGCATTTCATCTGCTTCATCTAGGATGAACGTATGAACTTCGCCTAGGTTTAGACGGTCACGGTTTAGTAAATCTTTAACACGGCCCGGAGTACCAACGATGATATGAGCACCGCGGCTTAGAGCACGCATTTGATCAACGATAGAAGCACCACCGTAGATCTCTAATACTTTAAGACCCTTGATGTTACGACCAAGGTTTTTAACTTCAGCAGCAACCTGAATAGCAAGCTCACGCGTTGGTGCCATGATGATTGCTTGTGGGTTATGTTGCTTAAGGTTGATTTTGTTTAGTAGTGGCAAAGAGAAAGCAGCTGTTTTACCAGTACCTGTTTGTGCTTTACCAAGTGCGTCACGACCAGCTAACAAAAGAGGAATTGATTCTGCTTGAATTGGCGTTGGAGCAACAAAGCCCATTTCGTCAAGTGCAGATAAGATAGTTTCGTCTAAAGCCAGTTGGCGGAATTCAGTAATAGTTTCTGACATTGGGATCCCAATAATTAAACATATAAAAACGGTCCCATTTGCTCAGCAAGTTCCATACACACACACAAGCACTCGGGACAGGACAGTTAATCACCTAATACAACAAAAGAATCGATAAGTGATTAACTCAGGGCGCGGATAATGCCCTAATACGGCAAGAATTACCAGAAAAAATTGAGCAAGTTCACAAATTTAGCTCTACTTTCTTAGTTTTGATAGTTTTTTGTACGCTAAATGCCCTTTTTTACATATTTAAGCGGACTTTTGTAGTAATCAATACAGGGCAATAGTAAAGTTAGGTCGTTATTTCTCTTAATTATACGTATGAAGGCTTATGTTTCAAGATAACCCACTACTTGCTCAATTAAAGCAGCAGATACAAGAAAACATCCCTAAAAAAGAAGGGACAGTAAAAGCAACCGACCGTGGTTTTGGTTTCTTAGAATCCGACGATAAGAAAAAAAGTATCTTTATTCCGCCAGCACAAATGAAAAAAGTAATGCATGGCGACAAAGTAGTGGCCCTGATCCGTACTGAAAACGATAAAGAGCAAGCAGAACCAGATCAACTTGTTGAACAATCAATCACTCGATTTATCGGCCGTATTCAGATGTTTAAAAAACGTCTACAAGTAATGCCTGATCACCCAAGTCTTAAAAACGCAATAAAAGCAAAGGCTCGTAAAGGCGTAAATCCAGAAACCTTAAAAGAAGGCGATTGGGTTGTAGCCGAGCTTACACAACACCCGTTAAAAGGTGATCAAAGTTTCTTATGTGAAGTTACGCATAAAATCACAGATAGCGATGACAAGATTGCGCCATGGTGGGTAACGCTTGCTCAAAATGACTTACCAAATTCAGAGCCTGAAGGCATTGATAACTGGGAAATCAAAGATGATGCAGATCTAATACGTGTAGACATGACAGAAACACCATTTATCACTATCGATGGTGAGTCAACAAAAGACATGGACGATGCACTGTACATTAAGAAGCAAGCTGACGGTTCTTTTGAACTAACGATTGCCATTGCTGATCCAACCGCTTACATCACACCAGATGACAGCATGGATAAAGTGGCTCGTAAACGTGGCTATACCATTTACTTACCAGGTCGCAATATTCCAATGCTGCCGCGTGATTTAAGTGACGAACTATGTTCTCTTATTGAAAACCAAGAGCGCCCAGCCCTTTGTTGTACAGTACACGTAGATGCAGATGGTACAATTAATGAAGAGTCGATTAACTTCTTTGCTGCAACGATTAAATCTCACGCTCGCTTAGCTTATGACAATGTATCTGATTTCTTAGAAACGGGATCATGTGATAAATGGCAACCAACTGAAGTGATCTCGCAAGTAGTTACTGAACTTCACGAATTTGCGCAAGCGCGTACAACGTGGCGTCAAACTCATGCTGTGATCTTCCCAGACCGCCCTGATTACCGTTTCGAATTAGACGAAGAAAATGACGTAGTTGCTATTCATGCAGATATGCGCCGTACAGCAAACAAGCTTGTTGAAGAGGCGATGGTAACTGCAAATATCTGCGCAGGTAAGACATTACGTAATACGTTTAGCATGGGGGTATTTAACTCTCATGCTGGCATTAAATCAGATAAATTGAAAGACGTGATCGAAATTGTAAATCAATTAGATGATGTAGCATTCACAGAAGAGCATATTGCAACACTTGAAGGCTTCAGTGAACTACGTCGCTTATTAGGTAATCAACCAACGTCATATCTTGATGCTCGTATTCGCAAATATCAAACGTACAGTGAAACAGGTAACGAGCCGCTGCCACATTACGCAATGGGTTTAGACATTTACGCGACATGGACTTCTCCTATCCGTAAATACAGCGACATGATCAACCATCGTATGCTAAAAGCACATATTCTTGGTAAAGAGCCGGTACAACGCCCAGATGATATTGTTGGTGAAGAACTGGCATTAAGTCGCCGTTACCATCGCATGGCAGAAAGAAATGTCAGTGATTGGCTATACTGTAGAACGTTAGTTTCAGAAGTCGAAAAAGGCACTGAATTTACCGCTGAGATCTTTGATATTAATCGTGCAGGTATGCGCGTACGCTTAATTGAAAATGGTGCTGCTGCTTTCATTCCAGCTTCATTGATTGTCGATAACAAAGAGCGTATCGAATGTAATGCCGACCAAGGCACTATTTCAATCGATAAACATGAAACCTTCAAACTAGGTGATCAACTTCAGGTTACTTTAGCAGAAGTCAAAGAAGATACTCGTAATATGGTCGCAAAACCATTACAGGCCTTCCCTAGGTTGGAAGTAGAAGAAACAGTAGAATCTACTGACGCTTAATCTCATTTCAAAGATAAATAAATCCCATATCAGTTCTACTGTATGGGATTTATTTAATCTAATTTAAGCTCACCTGAAAATGGCTCTTCTTCGTCTTCTAATTCAAATCGATCTTTAGGAGTATAAACGACAATATTTTCAAAATCCGTATCACGCTCTCTACGATCATTTGCCACCATCTTTTCTGCATTTTCAACAGCAGCAGCAACCATTTCATTATATCGTACTAATTTTTTTTGAGGTGTTGCCGCTAACATATCCAAGCTGTAACGAATATAAAGTGTTGGAAGCTGATTCAAAGCAATACATTTCATGTCTGTTATTTGATCAAGGGTATATAACTGATGGAAATCTAGCTCGATAAAGCGTTTTCCAACAAGAATTTCCATATAGTTATGAATATTTGATTCCATATAGATGCCTTATTGTTATTAAATGCACTAAGTCGCGATGTAAGTATATGAATAGAGTTATCTTATTGGTAGAATCGTATTTGTCCTATCAATTTAGTGACATCTCTCTCTTTTTTTAGATTAGTTAGGATTAGTCAAAAAACAATGTCTTTTAGCCTTCTGAGTCATCCACTATTTAAATTACTATTACCTTTAATCATCGTTGTTTCAGTGATTACCGGTATGGATGGTATTATTCAGCTATCCTCTGAAAACAAAGGTTTTTCATACATACTCCCATATATTGTGTTGTTTATTGTGCTACTTTTAAGCCAGCCTTTCAACCAAGGTCGAGTCGGTATGATCTCCATCAGCATGGCTATTGCCTACTGGGTAATTCAAGAACGCCTTCAAGTACCTTTATCGCAAGGAACCGCTCGTATTGAATTTACCCTAACCGCATTTTTACTTCCTATATGTATGATGGCGACGTTTATTTTTCCTGAACGTCGGATTTTCTCAAAATATGGTGCTGGTTATTTAGGCATTTTGCTATTTATGTTCTTTTGGTGTTGGATCATTGTGGCGCACTTTGCCGAAAATGACATGAGTGAAATGTGGGAGACCTACTTACTTAACATCCCAGAAGTTTCCCCTCTTCCTATTATCGTTGTTCTTTACAGTTTAGTCATGTGTGGGCTTTCTGCTATCTTCGTTCTTACACGCAATAATAGTACAGATTTAGCCTCTTATACTTGTTTACTCTATTCTTCGTTGACTTTTGCTCTGTTCAGTGTCGAGTTTATTTCAAGCACCATGTTTTCTATTGCTGGTTTACTTCTACTCTTATATATCATCTCTGCAAGCCATGAACTGGCCTTTATTGACCAATTAACCGGCATTCCTGGTCGTCGTGCATTAGAATCAGAGATGAAACATTTGGGCCGTCGCTACACCATTGCTATGCTCGATGTTGATCACTTCAAAAAATTTAATGATACCTATGGACACGACACTGGAGATGACGTTCTCAAATTAGTTGCCAGCATCATGGCCCAAACAGGTGGTAACGCAAAGGTATATCGTTATGGCGGGGAAGAATTTACCGTATTATTTAAAGGTAAAACCGCAGAGCAGAGCTTAGAATACCTTGAAGAATTACGTGAAGACATTGCTGATTATGACCTTATCATTCGCGATACTTCAACTCGCCCTAAAGATAAAAAGGAAGGGCAAGCAAAACGTGGCAAAGCAAACAAAACGAAAGTGGTGAATGTTACGATTAGTATTGGTGTTGCTGATAACACGGAATATCGTAAGCCTCAAGAAGTAATTAAAGCATCTGATAATGCACTATATCGTGCAAAAGATGGTGGCCGTAACTGCGTTAGCTTGTAACAAATTATAAGTCTTTCTTAGATAGCCGATATAGATATATGTCGGCTTTTTTCTATCAAAACAACATCCCTACTTGCGTATTTAATCTAGCAGTGTCACACTCAAGTTATTAAAAAATATATGATTTGTTAACACTTAATTATAAACAAGGATACGTTTATGTTTTTAGATTATTTTGCTCTTGGGTTATTGGTGTTTGTTGCCTTAGTTATTTTCTATGGGATCATCGTCATTCATGACATTCCGTATGAAATTGCCCATAAACGTGACCATCCTCATTCAGATGCAATACACATTGCAGGCTGGGTCAGTTTATTTACACTTCATGTGTTATGGCCATTCTTATGGATTTGGGCAACCTTATGGCGTGAAGACCGTGGTTGGGGCTTCCATAAAATCGAAAATAACCAATTAGAACTTCAAACTCGTGTTAATCATCTTAATGACCAAGTTGAGCTATTGACTGAAAAACTATCACAGCTAGAAGTGAATCAGGCAAAATCATCACCTAGCCAACCATCTAAAGAGGAGCAAGTATAATGGATTTATTGCTTATTCTTACATATACCGCGTTATGTATTGCCATCTTCAAAATATTTAACATCCCACTAAATAAATGGACAGTTCCTACTGCAGGTTTAGGTGGCGTTGTGCTCGTTGGTACGCTAGTTCTATTAATGAACTATAACCACCCTTTCACTCAGTTTGGTGGGCAGTTTTATGTAACCACCCCTATTGTTCCAAGTGTTAAAGGTAAAGTAACCGAAGTTAATGTGGTTCCTAACCAACCTGTTGCTGCCGGTGATGTATTATTTAAAATTGATGATATCCCATTTCAAGCAGAAGTTATCCGCAAACAAGCTGCATTAAATGAAGCAGAACAAGCCGCTTTACAGCTGGAATCTATCTACAAATCAGCACAAGCCAATACAATTAAAGCCATCGCTGAAAAAGACAAAGCGTATCGTGAATTTAAGCGTTACGAAAAAGGCTATAAGAAAGGCGCATTTACTGCTCAACAACTTGACACAAGAAAGCAAAACTATAAAGCAACAGAGGCAACAGTAGAATCCGTTCAAGCTCAAGAACAACAAGCAAAACTGGCTTTAGAGTCTGAGATAAATGGAGAGAATACAACCGTTGCTCGTATGCGTGCAGAATTAGAGCAAGCGCAATTCAATTTGGATGAAACCGTTGTAAGAGCACCAACCGACGGCTATGTAACACAAATGGCACTTCGTCCGGGTATGATGGCGGTTCCTATCCCTTTACGACCTGTTATGACCTTTGTTCATACTGAAGATCAGTACTTTGTTGGTGCATTCCGCCAGAATTCTCTTCAACGTTTACAAAAAGGCTTTAAAGCGGAGTTTTTATTTAGAGCAATTCCTGGTCGTGTATTTGAAGGTGAAGTAGTCGAAGTTATTCCAGCCATTGGTGAAGGTCAAATCCAAGCCTCTGGTGCTTTATTAGGTACAAATGCAATCAGAACAAATGGCCGCGCTTTAGTTAAATTAAAATTAACTGACGATGTTTCTGAATTTCACCTTCCAGCAGGTTCTAATGCGGAGATATCTGTTTACTCTGATAGCTTTGAGCATGTTTCCATTATGAGAAAAGTACTAATCCGTATGAAATCTTGGCAAAACTATCTATACCTTGACCATTAATTGATCATATAGAACAAAAGTGCCTTAAGCTTATGTTTTAAGGCACTTTTATTTATATCAACCGCACTACAAATATATTTTATTAAAATCTTAAGTCTGATACTATTCGTTACGAAAAAGCTGTTACAAGAATGTTGCAGCCGTTTGACAGACTCCAATGGGAGCTGTTACGAATATTATGTGAGGACACATGAATACTACCGATAAGTACAGTATTGACAGTACTGATTATGAAGTTGGACAGGACAATATTCAAAAATGGGGTTTTGATATACATAACCAAGTTTTTGGTATTAGTGCTGGTGCTATAATTTTATTTCTTACTGTGCTTCTAATTATGGATCCAGCAGAAGCCAAATCCCTTCTTGACGGCATAAAGTTACAAATCATCGATAATTTTGATGGTTTATTTATGTGGTCTAGCAACATTTTCCTTATTTTCTGCTTAGGGTTAATCGTATCGCCTTTCGGTAAAATTCGAATTGGTGGTGATAATGCAAAACCTGAACACTCTACAATCTCATGGATGGCAATGCTGTTTGCTGCTGGTATGGGTATTGGTTTAATGTTCTATGGTGTCGCTGAGCCTCTTGCTTACTTCACTGACTGGTATGGTACACCTCTAGATGTTGAACCATTTACCGAAGAAGCTAAAAAACTCGCACTGGGCGGAACCATGTATCACTGGGGTATTCACCCTTGGGCAATATACGGATTAGTGGCTCTATCATTAGCTTTCTTTACATATAACAAAGGCTTACCACTATCTATGCGTTCTGTTTTCTATCCTATTTTAGGTGATAGAACATGGGGTTGGTTTGGTCATATTATTGATATCATGACGGTACTAGCTACGCTATTTGGTCTTGCAACCTCTCTTGGTTTAGGTGCTCAACAAGCTGCTGGCGGTATCAATCATGTCTTTGGTACCGAAGGCGGCATAAACATGCAAATTGGCGTAATTATTTTCGTTACTATGCTTGCAATGATCTCTGTTATCCGCGGTATTGATGGTGGTGTAAAACTACTAAGTAACGTAAACATGCTAGTTGCTGTTGCTTTATTGTTCTTCATTATTTTCATCGGTTTCTCTGATGTAATGAGTACATTACCATTAACGGTAACGGGTTATATTGAGAATATTATACCTCTAAGTAACCCACACGGCCGTGAAGATGAAACTTGGATGCACGGTTGGACAGTATTCTACTGGGCTTGGTGGATTTCCTGGTCACCATTCGTAGGTATGTTCATTGCTCGCGTTTCGAAAGGTCGTACTGTTCGTCAGTTCTTAATCTCTGTAATGATCATTCCAACATTAGCAACAGCATTATGGATGTCTGCGTTTGGTGGTATTGCGATTGAACAAGTTAAGAACAAAGTTGGTGAGCTTGGTGCTAATGGTTTAGAAGACATTACGATGGCACTGTTTAACATGTATGACGCACTTCCAATGAGCACAGCACTGTCTGTTATTTCTATCGTACTTATCATGGTGTTCTTTGTAACGTCATCAGATTCAGGATCATTGGTTATCGACAGTATCACTGCTGGTGGTAAAGTCGACGCTCCTGTTCCTCAGCGTATATTCTGGGCAACTGTTCAAGGTTCTATTGCTGCAGTATTACTATGGGTTGGTGGTACAGAAGCAATGCAAGCACTACAAGCTGGTACGGTTTCTACCGCTCTACCGTTTACGTTTATTCTACTAATGATGTGCGTTAGTTTAATTAAAGGCTTCAGTACTGAAAAGTTTGGTACTGTGCCAAAAACAGGTAAAGCAAAAGCGTAATTCGTAAAGCATTAAAAAAAGCCTCGAATAATACTTTATTTATAAAGTTCCTATTCGAGGCTTTTTATTGTCTGACAATTACTTACTTATTTTTTATATGCTAATACCAATCTACATAAGTATTTGATCATTCTTGCTTGTTAAAATCGATTATATCAGCGTTATAAATTTTGTAATTAGATCCACTAGTTACTGTAATTTATGCCTTGCTATAATCGATTTTTCCTACGCAATTATCTGACCAACTACTTATCCAGAATGGTATAACTCTTATCATCATGATCTTTCGCAAAATCTGCAATTTGTTGGAAATCATTTGGAGTCCAATAAGGCTTATTTTTTAATGATTCAGGCAATGCCGAAAAAGCGATGTCATTTTTGTTTGGCATTAACTTAAAAGTCACTAAGGCTTCATGCTTCGTTGATACACTTTCTTCTACACCATTCTCAATTCCATTAGGCTTAAGCTCTGTTCCTAAATGGTACTCTCTATGGATCACTACCCATTTATTTGGTAAACGCTTACTGCTGTCCCACCATTTGCCATCCATCTTTTTAATTTGTGCTTTGGACTCTTCTTTTGTACCTACATCTAACTCAATAAACTTTGCTTTAATCGCTTTAGTCATCGCCAAAGAAAAATCATCTTTGCTTAATTTAGGTTTCGCAGTAATAACGTCGCTCGCCAATAATGCACCAAGCATATTTGAATACAGATCTTCTGGAGAAAAAGCAGAAGCATATTCTTTAAAACCACCGACCGATTCCATTCCAAACCATTGAGCTATTTCATGCCACTGAGCGAATCGATAAGCCGTTAGGGCTGCTAGTTCAATACTCATTTTTTGACGTTCAGTTTCTGTGTAAACGTCAGAACTAGCATGCAACTGAACAACACGATTTTTTAACTCAGGTGACAATGTAACCTTGTGATCTGTACCTAAATGGGCATAAAACTCTCCGTAGAGATAATAAGTAAAATCGGCGGTATCCCGAATATGAGCAGAATCTAAAAATCCGCCTTTATCTGAATAAAAAATACCATTACTTTCATCGCCAAAACCCATCAAACTGCTTGCAACACCTTGACTACCATCGTTATAAATATGGTCACCAAGATCATCAATATTTAATACATTCTCAACGGATACAAAAGGAACAGGGATCCCCCCCACTTCAGTTTGTAAATTGGTTCCAAATGCACAACAGGGCCTAACGCCAACAGGTGCTTCTGCAAACGAAGAAAAAGACGCACCATATAAAAGACTGCTAATAACAATGGACGCTATTTTATTTTTCATATTGAATCCTTCTAGAACGCTTCATTTATTTGAAAGTAGACAGCTTGGCTATTTTTCCCTAGACCATAATCCAATCTCACGTTAACCCTTGGTTTAAACGCAAATCGGTAACCTATCCCGTAGGTAGGAAGCCATTTACTATCAAGTAACCCCTGATAACTGTCAGCGATATTTCCTCCGCCGACCCATGCAACCATTCCATGACGTTGATTAAATTGATGACGAACCTCAAGTTGGGAAGAGAGCTGACTATTATCTCTGTATTGCCCAGAGTAGTACCCTCGCATTCTCTTATCACTACCTAGAGCTGATAGCGCAAACCAAGGGGCATCTCCTTGAATATCTTGCGCGTATATTTCCCAAGCAAGAACGGTATCAGACGTCATTTTATAATATTGACGATAATTCACAGTTATCTCATCAAAATCAAAATCGGAACCAAATTCAGTACGATAAGCATTCCAGTTAATACTAAATAGCATTCCTTTATGCGCATTAAGCTCAAAATCGCGGCTGTCATATTCAACACTTAACGTTGCTGCACTTAAAAATGTATCTTTCAGTTCGCTTTGATTTAATGTATCAGTATCTGACGAAAGCTTACGATAGCTCTCCATATCAGCACCAAAAAGTACATAGGTATTTGGTAAAAATTGATAAGCTACTTTTGGTGTAAAGCCTAGTATTTGAGCTTCAACAAGAGTCTTATTACTGTCTATTTCAGCAGCTTGTTTACCTACGCCCCAATAGTATTCAGGGGTATGACTTGCTTTTGCTTGAACCAACAAACGTAAATCATCATTTTCAAAATACGTTCGGTTATTAATGCCAATTCCATAAGACCCAGATGTTGAACCATAGCCTGTAATGCTAACCGTAGATAATGGTGCACTGTCTTTGTCTTCAAGTGGTGAATAAAGACCTACAGCAGCAACTCCGATCCCAAAGCCTTGCTCAGGATTAGCAAAAGGACCAGGAAGCACAGCCCAGTCAACCCCTTTACTGACATCAATATCTTCTGATGACCCTAACTCTTCAAGGAAAGTATCAACCCAACTTTGTTGTTCTTTCGCAGAAATGGATAGTGCACAGCAGCTCAGCAAAACTGCTGTTGATATATTCAATAACTTCATGATCTAAAATCGCATATCAACAGTTAAGAAAAGACTTTTGCGATCACCAAGCCCAGCTTCACCTAAAAGGTACAAACGATCATGGATTTTATATTGCATACCCAACAAAGGATTCCATGGTGTAACCAAATGCTGCTCAACATTAAAACGGCCATTATCAACGTTACCCACTAGATTACCTAAGCTACCCGTTAAACCGATATCCGTTAAATTACCTGACAATGATTGCTCAACATCTTGATACATAGCACCAACCCACAAACGCAACGGAGTACCAAAACGTGTAAAATCATAACCAATTCGAGGGGAGACCACAATCGAGCTAATTGTGCCATCAATAACATTCAGTTCTGTTTCTGTATAGCTTGCATCAACCAATGCAAATACATCTTCGTAACCGCCAGCGAGTACAAAACCAGCACCATATAACGTACCATCGAGCTCTAGTCTAAATGGCATAGTCCCTGATAACTTCTCTGACCCAAGAGCCTTAACTTTAATTGTGGTTTCTGAATAACCATTAAGGGTTCCAACAATACCGTATAGATTTAAGAAGGGAAACAGCCAAACATCACCACGTAATGTCAGCACTTCACTCATTTGTTTTCCTGTACCTACAGGCTCTATTTGAACGACATCCCCTAAAGGCACATTATGCTTTCCAAACCAACCCAAATCTACGGGATATGTTCCCTCAAATCCAACACTGTCTACAGAGATATCTTGAGTTTGCTTCATGTAACTAACGTTAAGACCAAATGCTTCAGGAAGCGTATATCCACGCGCTTCCGCTTCTTCTTTCCAAATAGGTAAGGTAAAAGATTCTGCAAATAAAGAAGAAGTGTAAGATAAAAACAATAAGCAAAGTACAGAAAGTGCTCTTTGCGACATAAAGACTCCAATACTGAAGGGAAAGAATCCAAAAGTGGCTTCAGCTTTTTTCGGCATGATACGCCTCAAACTTAGACATTCAACTTAATTTTACACTATTTTACATATGAATAAGTCAAGTCTAAGATTTGATAAATACAGAGCGAACTATAGGCAAGATCACAAAAAATTAAGATAATTTTTATAACTATAAATAGAAATAATACAATTCAAGCTATGGAGTAAAAAACAATATGATAAAAGAGGCATCTATCTTTTATTGCTTGTTGGCTTTGTATAATAAAAATGCCAGAGTGAAGACTTATTTATCTTCACGCTGGCATTTATCATTCATGACTAATAAGAACGGTTTATTAGCGCTTGTTCTTACCGCGATTCGAATGAATTTTCATCTTCGCTTTCATTTTTCTCTTATCTGCTGAACGACCACGGCTTTGTCTTGCACCCTCTTCTTTTACTGGTGCATTTGGATCAGGCTCATAACCTTTTAACCACTCTTGAGGTAAACGAGTATCAAGTAATGCTTCAATGGCTTGTAATAAATACTCTTCATCACTGCTCATTAGTGAGATGGCTTTACCGGTACAACCCGCTCGGCCTGTTCGACCAATGCGGTGAACATAATCTTCTGCTTTAAATGGCAATTCGTAGTTAATCACACATTCTAATTGCTCGATATCCAAACCACGAGCCGCAATATCTGTTGCAATTAATGCTCGAACTTTACCTGTTTTAAACTCTTCTAACGCTCGTAAACGCGCACCTTGGCTTTTATCACCATTAATAGATACCGCTTTAATGCCGTCTTTTTTCAGCTCTTTAACGAGTTCATCCGAGCCTTGCTTTGTTTTAGTAAACACAAGTACCTGTTGCCAGTTACGAGAACCAATTAAATAGGCAAGTAGTTCACTTTTACGGTGTTTATCAACAGGGTAAACCATCTGTTCAACTGTATCAGCAGTACTATTTGTCGGTGTCACTTGAACTTCTTTTGGTTTATGCAACATATAGTAAGCAATCTCTCTTACTTTTTTGCTAAATGTCGCTGAGAAGAATAATGTTTGATGCTCAGCAGGCATCTTACGTAAGATCTTTTTAATATCAGGAATAAAGCCCATGTCTAACATTCGATCTGCTTCATCTAAGACTAAATATCCCGCTTGATTTAAGGTAATGGTATTAATATGCAAAAGATCCAATAGACGCCCAGGCGTTGCAACTAAAATATCAGCGCCACCGACTAAATTGTCTTTCTGAACATTAATGCTCGTGCCACCATAAGCAACCACCACTTTAATATTGGTACCTTTGGTATAACTGACTAAGCTATCGAATACTTGCTGTGCTAATTCACGCGTTGGCGTTAAGATTAAGCTGCCAATCACTTTTGAGTTCTGAGTACGATTAATCGGATTTTCAATTAATCGCTGAATAAGCGGTAAACCAAAAGCGGCGGTTTTGCCTGTTCCTGTTTGCGCTCCGGCAAGTACATCATGTCCTTGTAATACGAGAGGAATCGCTTGTTCTTGAATTGGTGTTGCCTCTTTAAAACCCAATTCTGCAACGGTATTCAGTAACTGTTCCGTTAACCCTAATGACGCAAATGACATGATGAACCTTTAAATACGATAATTTTCGCCGATTGTAGCAAACCCTTGCCATTATCCCTATTAGAAGTAACCGTCATTTTACTTTTCTTATCTCTTTTAGATGCAAAAAATCCAGCGTACTTTGCGATACGCTGGATTATCATAGGAAAGTTAAAGATTAATAACTAATGTCGATTATAGGTAGTAACGTGCACCTAGCATCCACTTATTATCTTCTTTATTATTGTAGTCGTTACCTAAATCAAATTGGTAACCAGTAAAGCCAACGAACTTCTTAGTGAAATTGTATTCTGCTTGAATTGCCGAAGTGCTATAAACCGTTTTACTTGCGTCATTATCAACCACTGATTCATAATTCACACTTAGGTTTAAACTGTTATCTAACGCGTAAGCAAACAACGCTTCGTATGCTGAGCCGTCTTCGATAAGATTGCCATTCACATCGCTATTCATGTTTTCATTCATTGCATAAACACCTGCAACGTATAAACCAGAACCATAGCTACCGTAAGTACCACTGATCACGTGAGATTCTGAGGTTTCTGATTTAGTACCTACCGAGCCATAAGTTACATCACCCGTGTTATACGCGTAGTTTGCAGAGAAGCCAGCAACACTGTAGTTCAATGCGATTTGTGCACGATCTCCATACTCCGCCGTTGAATCAGAATCAGTCTTACTTCCTTGCCAACCGGCAGCAACGCCTAGTTTACCCGCATCACCGAACTCAAACATTTTACCGTAGCTCAGCATCTCTTCTGCACGACCCGTACCTAAGTTACCGTGATCTTCATAGATAAAGTCATTGGCAAAGGCGATTGGCATATCAGCAACACCTGCAACACTGTAATAAGGTGCCCATTGTGTACCAGCAACCATACGACCAAAGTCATTATGCGTTACACCAATGTATCCTAGACGAGTCGTAAATGCGTTCTCGCCACCATCTAAGTAATTAAGTGCCCACTCACCTTTTGCATCAGCAACAAAGCCATTACCCAAGTCATGTGTCGCATTGAAGTTTAAACGTGGAGAAACTGCTGTTAAACCAGTATCACCTTCATCAGAACCTTCTAAAGCAACCGATACGTGACCGCCAATATCAAAAGTAGTGCCATCTTCATTGTATAACTCAACAGCAACTGCATTTGAAGACGCTGCGATAACAGCCAGAGCAAGTAATTTTTTATTCATTTCAATTTCCATTTAAAAGTAGTCTTTTATGCTTTTTATACATAAAAGATCCAAACGACCAACAATTGAAATAAAGATAAACAGTTTTAAAACACAAGTAGAGTGAATCGTTAACAAAAGATCAAATAGAAAATAAATTTTATATAAAAGCACTTGATATGCATACGATATTTTTTTGTTTATCAAATGTATCTAAATGTTTTATTGATGTTTTTTTATCTATATCGAACAATTTATTTTTGGATAAAATGTATAGAAACGGACCAATCAGAGCAATAAAAAGCCAAACAGTCTATTTAAATAAAAATAGGGGTTTACAAGGAAAGCCATTCCCCCTATTATACGCGGCATCGGAGGGATGGCTGAGTGGTCGAAAGCACCGGTCTTGAAAACCGGCAACCGTTAATAGCGGTTCTAGGGTTCAAATCCCTATCCCTCCACCAAATTAAAAGATTAAACCGCTGTTTTTACAGCGGTTTTTTTGTATCTGTACTATCGAAAATCACCTTGCACAGAAAGGTGGCACAGATGTACTTATTAAGACTTCCAAATAGCGTGTACTATACTCGTATCGCTACTCCACTTTCACTCCGTGAAAGTGGTTATCCTAACGAACTAAAATTCTCCCTACTTACTCGTGAGCGTAAAACCGCTTATCGTCGAAATGTTGAGCAAGTTCAATTGCTTCATGCGTTGTTTGAGAAAGCCATTGCGCTCTCTTTAACGATTGTCGAGTTTAAAACTGAACTGGCTGAGTCAATTAACACCCTACGAGCCGCTTATAACGCACAACCTGAAACGCAAACCAAGGCTCCTAAGCTTGTGGTAGACCCTTCACCAAAAATAAAAATCGCCACTACCCCCTCACCTGGTATTACTACAAATACGCTCACTGAATTTATTCAATCTAAGCAATTAGAAGGTGTCACGCAACTCACCCTTAATCAATTAGAGCAACGATGTAATGATTTTTTAGGCTATCTAAATGAATTAAATGCAGATAGGCCTACCAATAGCATAGCAATGCACTATCGAGACCGATTACTCAAACGCAAATTAAGCAGCAAAACATTAAAAGACTACATTGCGGCAAATAGACAGTTTTTTAATTGGTGTTTAGCTCATGAGCTTATTACAGCTAATCCATTTGCTGTCGTCAAAACATCCTCTAAAAATGCAAAGAGTGCTCAAGAGCAACGACAACGTTGGAAAAGTGAGGATTTACAGAAATTATTCTCAAACGATGCTTATCGCAAACAAAACACGGACTTTAAGTGGATAACCTTATTGATGCTTTATCAAGGTTGCAGGCCATCAGAAGCTTGTCAGCTTCAAGTTCGGGATATCAAGCAAGGCGAACTGCCTTGCATTCAGTTCTCGGACTCTGGTGACGCTCAGAAGCTGAAAAACCAGTTATCCAATAGAACTGTACCCATTCATCAAACATTGCTAGATATGGGGTTCTTAGCCTTTGTGAAAGCTCGCCAGCGAGCAAAAGAGACGCAGCTCTTTAATGTAACGCCTCGCGGTGCAGATAATGATTGGTCAAAAGATTATAGAAAGACCTTCGGCAACATTCTTAATGACGTGGGCTTTAAAGCAGGACAGCGAGCAACCGCCTATTCATTCCGTCATACTTTTATTGATGAGTTAAAACGGGCGAATGTCGAAGAGCATGTGGTTTCTGAAATTGTAGGCCATAAGCATCAAAACATGACTTATGGAAGATATGGTAAACGACTGGAGCCAGAGCAGCTTGTAGAGGTCGTAAATCTATTTCGGTTAGACGACATAGATATCACCTTAAGTGCATAAACAAGTATTGAGGACAACCTCGAAATAGGCGTTCACTGAAAGTGTGACGACAATGCAACCCGCTGCGCTATCGTCACACTTTTGCTTCGCAAAAGATGCACGATAGCTGCGGGCAAGAGGAAGCCCTCTTAACTCCTAGCCCACTAAAATGGGCAAATAGCTTATTCTAGATCGCTTTTTCCCCAAAATTTGTTAGTGTGAGATTGAACTTAAATTCAATTTCTACAATTAGGCTTACTATTTTGTGCTTAGAACTCTAAGTAGGTGGCATAATTCACTATGCTATTACAGTTCCATTCATTAGGATTACTACATAAATGGCAGATGACAAGCTCAGAGCGTCACTGGATTATTCCTCTTAACAAAATACTCAATATGAAATAATTCGATCGCTAGATCGTAATGATAAACTTGTTATTCTTCGGAGTAACCCAAGAGCAAGAAAACTGTTTTCTGATTTACCTGAAACGATGACTGCTTGTCTCGTGACTCGAAAAATTAAAGGAAAAAATCATCAAGTTCTGACGTCAATGATTCATCCATTACGTTACCCATTAAAAGATATTATTGGTCTTTATGAGCATCGTTGGGAAATAGAATTAGGTTACCGAGAGCAGAAACAATACATGTTAGGAAATCGCTTAACACTACGAAACCATCTGAATTAGTGAAACAAGAACTATGGAGTATCTTGCTGACTTATAATTTAATTCGCTACCAAATGGTAGAGCCTTGCTTTAATTTAAAACTCAATTATCTCCCTTATCAATTGAGTTTTAATGGGACACTTGCTCATGTATCTGCGTTATCAGTTGGTTTACCATACTCAACGCCAGGAGCGAGCCCTCAACAATTAAAAAGCGTCCATCAGATGGCTGAAAGATTAATACTTGATAGGCGAAGGGAAAGAACATTCCCTCGAATGGTAAAACCAAAACCTCAACGATATGCCAAAAACAAGAATGCCGCTCACCCTTAAGTAAACGACATTAGGCCATTGTAGGACTAATTTATCCATTTTGATTATTTGCAACAAGCCCCTAAATTTAATGCTCTACGGTTATAGATATCAGTCACCGAGAACTACTTTATTGATAAACTGCTTTTTCAATTCTGTTGCGAGCTCTTTGTTAAAGTGAGGTACTTCAGTCGCTGAGGTAGCAATTGTATCCTTCACCATAATGACTGAGCCAAACTTATCATGCATACGTTGTTGAGTTTCTGGAGAAACTAACCAGTTGGTAAATAGGATTGAAGCCGCTGGTTTCTGAGTGTTCGCAGCTATTGCTACAACATTACCGCCACTTGGCATACCAAATTCAGGTACATAGAACTTCACACTCTTCGTAATCGCACCTGAACTCTGTAGCCCAAGTAGATGATCTTCCCAAGCAGGAGCAATGGCGATTTCGCCATCATTTAGTCGATTGAGACTGTCGGCACCAGAAGCTGATATGATCATATTCTCTTTATTGCCATTAAACCAGTCCCAAGCTTTCGACCATTGAGTAAGCACTTTTTCTGTAGGTTTCTCTTGAGGATCAAATGGGTCTGAATTAATTGTGACCATACGCTCAATAAAACCAGCACCCGCCCCTCCTGTATTTGGATCATTGTAACCAAATCGCTTAGGATTATTAGTGATAAACTCTTGGAGTTGTTCAAACGTTTGAGGGATCGCCTTATCATCAATAATCAATGAGTTATAAGCTAAACCTGTTTTATTACCCCAAAAGCCTATCGCATAACCATTCAAATCAATGTTGTTTACTCGATGAATACTGGTAGCGTAGTTATCTAGTTGATCCACTTTAGCAATTGCTTCTTGTCTTACAGCAAGACTAATTTGTGTCGGACTCAAAGCAATAACGTCCATGCGCCCTTTTTCACGTTTTTGCTCGGCTAAAAGTTTACTGAACGTACCATCCATTGAGCCTTCAGGAATGCGGACTTTAACATCATATTTATCTTCAAACTCTCGAACAAACTCACGCCATTTTGGCTGAAGGTACCATACAGAGAAAATAACAGATCCTTCATCTTGCGCTTGCTTTATCAGTGTATCGTTGATTCCTCCTTGGTGTAATTGCTCATAGGTCTGAGCATTGACGGCGATTGAAGTAGACATGACTGCGAGAGTTAATAAGTTTTTTACTAGTTTCATTATGCTTTTCCATTTGATTGAGAGGCGTAATTACCTTTTAAAAGTTTTTCAATAATTATCATTAGTATTACATTGGGTATGACTAAAATCATTGATACTACGGCTGCATCTGGACGAACAAATGAATACCCTAAGAAGGAATACAAAATTGTAGGTACAGTGATGAAATCAGGTGAACCAAGTACAAATGAAATGCTGAACTCTTCTAAACTTTTAACTAAACAAAAGATCGTAGCTGCCAATAAGCTCGGTTTTAAAAAAGGCAGGAAAGCATTATAAAATACTGTCCAATAGTTACCACCCAAGTTCCGTGTCGCATCAATCATGTCTTGCGGAACCGATTTGAATCCAGCAGCCATAATACGTATTGAGTAGGGCAGAGTTAAGACTGTGTGACCGATAACGATGCCTATGAACTGATTCTCAATTCCTAGATTCATAAGAGCGGCGCTGAAGAAAATGGCGATCACCATACCAGGAATAACAAGAGGAATTAACGAAATCATTTCACAGATTTTCTTTCCTTTAAATTCTAATCGACCTAGCGCGTAAGCTGTCGGAATAGAGAGCAAGATACTGGTAATAGCCACAACAGGAGCAATTCGATAACTGTTCCAGATAGCTTCTGCTAGGGATGTGTTTTCCCACATGTAAGACCATCTGCCAAATGACAGCACCTCAGGAAAGATTTGAGGGTATGCCCAAGGATGGTCGGGATCAACCAGAGACCACAAAACCGCCATGATGATAGGTATACCGATCCAAATGAAGTTCACTACAAAGAAGAAGATAAGAGATATTCTTGTAACCTTCTTTCCATTGGTGGTTTCCATTTTTGGTGTTTTTTCTCTATTTGTCTTAAAGAGGCGTTTAATGGAATTACTACGTTTCGTAAGAATATTCATTATTTCACTTCTCCTTTTTTCTGTGTAAATGGTTTAATTGCAAGCGTAATGACGGTCGCGGCAATTCCTGAAGTGATCATAATAATGGCTGCAATCACGCCAGAGCTGTTCCATTCCGCGTATTCCATTGCGGTTACTTGCATCAGTCGAGCAAGCGCATATGTGTTTCGCGGGCCAGCAATAGAGTAGAAGGCGAAGTCACCAAGTGCGCCAATGAAGATAAGAATCATAGCAACCTGAACGGCAGGAAGGGTTAAAGGCACAATTACGGTGAAGAACTTGCGAGATTGAGATGCGCCTAAATTACTTGCAGCATCTAAAACATCGCCGCGAATACCGTTCATTGCTCCAGAAATTAGAATCAAAGCAAAAGGTATATTTTTCCACATTTGAAGAATAATGACTCCCCAACCGAAGGAGTCATTTTGTAGTCGTAATGGTTGTTCAATAATGCCGATGAACATCAAGAATTGGTTAAAGATGCCATGATACGAAATGATATTGACATACAAGAACGCGGCAACGAGCCCTGTGACAAACATCGGTATACGCATTACGGAGATAATGAACTCTTTCCCTTTGATCTCATTGCGTAACCACAAGCAAATTGGATAGGCGACAATAATCGATAGTAATGCTCCTAATGTTGCGACTTTAATCGAATAATATAAGGCGCTCTGCATCTGTGGGCTTTGTAGATTTTCAGTCCAATATTGCAAGGTAAATCCACTTTCACCTGTCATGTTGTAGTAACCAAATGACTGCATAATGATGGTATATACGGTTGACCCCATTAAGAGCAGGATTGTACCAACTCCGCTGAGCATTAATAACCAGGCAAGACCGTTATCTTTTAATAGTTTTGGCATTAGATTAATTCCAAAGGCTTAATGTGTTCAGGACGAACAAAGAAAGAGTATGTTTGACCTTCTTGTACATCTAGGTTTTTTGAAAGTTGCAAACGAAGCTCTTTATCGAATCCCGTGGTCGTACCATACGCTTCTACTAAGTTACCAATGAAAGAGATCTTGGTAATTGAAACATCAAATGTATTGACGGTGGCGTTATCCGTGTTGAGCTTTATATCCTCTGGACGGAAGCAGAAATAACGTCGTTCATCTACTTTGCAGTTGTTTGGATAATCTGATGAATATATAAACTCACTCACGTCTGATGTAATTGAACCTGATTGACCATCAACATTTTGCATAGTGCCTTCCAAAATGTTGGCTGCACCAATGAAATCAGCCACAAATGAGTTTGCAGGGTTGTTATAGATTTCTTTTGGTGTCCCCATCTGTTCAACGTTGCCTTTATTCAGCACTACGATTTTGTCGGATAGAGAGAGGGCTTCTGCTTGGTCATGAGTGACATAGATAGAAGTTAATTTATATTTTCGTTGAAGTTCTTTTAACTCCATTCGAACGCTATCCCGCAGTTTAGCATCGAGGTTCGACAGTGGTTCATCGAATAAAATAACATCAGGAAGTGTAATAACTGCTCTAGCAAGTGCAACGCGTTGTTGTTGGCCGCCAGATAGTTGGGCTGGCATTTTTAATTTGTGTTCTACCAGTCCTACTTGTTTAAGTGTTTCATTCAGCTTTAAAATTTGTTGGTCAAGTGGCATTTTCTGTTGCACTAGACCAAAACAAATATTGTGCGACACATTCATGTGTGGAAAGAGGGCATAAGATTGAAAGCACATGGCTGTATTTCGACGTTCTGGTGGCATGTCATTGACAACTTGGCCATTAATTAGAACATCACCGCTATCTTGATTGTGAAATCCTGCAATTATTTTTAGAAGAGTTGTTTTACCGCAGCCTGATGGACCAAGAAGCGTAACGAATTCACCTTCCTTTACGTTAAGTGAGATTTCATTCGCCGCACAATAGCCGTTATCAAAGTACTTCGAAATCTTATTAAGGGTCAATCTATCAGTCATTTCGCTTATCCATTATTGATGAGAAGTTGTATTAGATTATCAATAAAAATTTAATTGGTATGTGATGATCGTCAAGTTTTTATCATATCATTACTTATCAATAACTTAGGTTAATTTAAAAAAGAAACTTGATTGATTAAGTTTTTTGTAATAATTTAATGCCAATGGTATTAACGAGATATAAATAGATGAAATTTGAATTCCACAATGCAGAAAACGGGGTTGTTTTGGCGAACACACACCGTGGGTACTGCGAGATTTATCCAGAAAACACAATGCCTGCTTTTGAAGGAGCTTTACGAGCAAATACACACTGTATTGAAATTGATATCCAACTAACACGAGACAATCAATTAGTCGTTGTTCATGACCACGTTGTGGATCGTGTTTCTACGGGAACAGGGTTTGTAGACCGATTAACGTATGAAGAATTGCTAGCTTTTGATTTTGGAATTAAGTTTGGAGAAGAGTTTAAAGGCACAAAAATACCGCTCTTTGTCGACGTGCTTTCATGGGCGATTAAGAATGGAGTTGGCTTGATAGTCGAAGCAAAACAACGCATACGTCAAGATGAGTTTATTGACTGTTTTGTTGATGTTATTCGTGCAGTGCCTCATGCAGTTAATTTTATTCAATTGTTATCGTTTGACCACGTATTGATTAACAAAGTAAAAAAAATTATTCCTGAATTAGCTTTACAAGTTGTGACACTTGAACGTTACAACAACCAGCTAGAATGTGTTCTCGGTTCTAATGCTTCTTGTGTTTGCTTTGAGTATGAGTTTGCACACATTGATGATTTACGTGCGTATAAGCAGCATGGTTTAGGTACTCGTATGTACTTACATGCGCACAGTAACAATAAAACACCGACAGAAAACTATTATGACAAGTTCGGTGTAGAAGCCGAAGAAGAAATATTAGCCTGGATTCGAGAAGGTCTGATAGACATGATTAGTCATGATGATGCATTATATATGATTAGTTTAATCAACAAAGCAAATATGAAAGCATACTAATGAATAACCAAAGCTACCTAACTAATGACCTTACGACTAATCAAAGAAAGATTATTTCAGCGGTCTCAAAGTATCGTGTCATTAGTAGGGCGCGGATAAGTGAACTTACTGGTCTAACACCAAGTGCTGTTACTCAGTTGTCTAAGTCACTTATTAATCTTGGTTTGTTACGAGAAGGTTCAAGACAAAAATGTGGCAGAGGTCAACCACCAATACCACTTGAAATTAATCCTGAAGGAGCCTTCTCTCTAGGTGTTAGTATTGAGCCAAATTTCATGGCGATATCAATATCAAATTTGTCAGGATTGATTGTCTATCATACAAGTCGTTCGGTAGACAAAACACAAAACCTTGAAAAAATGCTCGAATCTATTCAGGATTTAGTTAATTTTGGCATTGTAAAAGCGAAAATACCGAAGGCAAAAATATTAGGTATCGGCTTTTCGTTACCTGCTTATAGAGGTATTGATCAGAGTTGGGTATGTGTCCCAGCTCTGCAATGTTTTAATGATATTGCTTTGGCTGATATATTAGATAACGCATTTGAATACCCCGTTTATATAGAAAATAACGTAAATGCATCTGTGATAGGTGAATATTACTCGCATGTTAAAAAAGATTTCTCAACTATGGTTTTTATCGATATTGGTTTTGGGATTGGTGCTGGGATTATTTATAATGGTGAGTTATTTAAGGGGGGGTTCAATAATGCTGGTCAAGTTGGTTTATCCTTCCCGTATGGAAAGGAAAGGCCATCATATCTTGACTTCGTGAGCCGAAAAGAACTGCCGCTAGAACAATGGGTTGCTCGTAGTGCGGTACAAATTGAACAGATATTGTCGAATTGTATTCAGTGGATTGATCCACAGTTAATTATATTAGGTGGTTCGCTTCCTAATTCTGTAGCCGAAGAGTTAATCAAAATTTTGTCAGAACGCATTAGTACACTTGTTCCTAGTGATGCCAGTTCACCAAAATTAATTCTATCGCCAAACAGTGAGAAAAGTTCAACACTAGGTGCATCTATCATCCCATTTTATAATGAATTTTACGTATAACCCTACGAGTTAAATCTATTATTTAACGTATAGGATTAGCAAGAAAATAAGGTTGAGTAATATGTTGAATATTGAATTTAACCCGATGGAACATCCACACCGTCGTTATAATCCGTTAACGGGTCAGTGGATTTTAGTCTCTCCCCATCGTGCAAAACGCCCCTGGAGCGGTGCAGATGAAAAACCTGAGTTCGACGAACAACCAAGCTATGATGAGAAGTGCTTTCTTTGCCCAACTAATGAACGTATCTGTGATGAGATAAACCCAAATTACCATGGTACATATGTATTTGATAATGATTTTTCTGCGTTAATGGTAGATTCGCCAGATACACCAGAGTCAGGCAACCCGTTATTCAAAACACAAGCTGTACGTGGTTTGAGTCGAGTAATCTGTTTTTCGCCTGATCACAGCAAAACACTTCCTGAGTTATCTGTTGAAAAAATAGGTGACGTGATTAATGCGTGGAGCGAGCAGATTGAAGAATTAGGCAATGATTATGTTTGGGTGCAAGCGTTTGAGAATAAGGGCGTAGCTATGGGCTGTTCTCAGCCTCACCCTCATGGACAAATTTGGGCTAGCAGCTTTTTACCAAATGAAATTGAACGTAAAGATCATCACTTGAAAACATATTATAAAAAATATGGTAGTAACTTATTAGTTGATTACGTGCGTTCTGAACTAAAAGATGGCTCCCGTATTGTTTTCGAAACTGAATACTGGTTGGCGCTGGTACCTTATTGGGCAGCGTGGCCATTTGAAACCATGCTGCTACCAAAAAAACATATTCGCCGCATGAGTGAACTTAATGAAGAATTGCGTAATGACTTAGCTATTGCAATTAAAAAGTTAACTAGCCGTTACGATAATTTGTTTCAATGTTCTTTTCCTTATTCTATGGGATGGCATTATGCTCCATTCTTCAATGAAGATAAGGATATTGAGCATTGGCAATTACATGCTTTGTTTTATCCACCGTTACTTCGCAGTGCAAGTGTACGTAAGTTTATGGTGGGATATGAAATGTTAGCGGAAAGCCAAAGAGATTTGACCGCAGAGCAAGCCGCGCAAAGGTTACGTGACTTAAGTGATGAACATTACAAAACGTAAACTGGCACATTTTTTAGAACTATTTCAATAAAAATATATCCACATTCACATGGGTAATATTTATTAAAATCGTAAATTGTTTTAATTTTTGTTTATTCATTCTTCTTCGATGAATGAATGGTTTTATTTAAATTATAGTAAGGTTAAAAATGTTTAATAAATTGATGCCAATCACATTGTTGGCTTTCGCTCCTGGTTATACATATGCTGAACAATTAATTGATAAAGAGGTTATAACGCCTGATATCAGAGTCGGTTCGATAAATATTATGGCATCAAGAATGGGTAGTACCGATAACTTAGTATTGGCGATAAAGAAGATGGACGCAGACGTTATCGCTTTACAAGAGGTAGATAAACTGACCAACCGCTCAGGCGTTAATTTTAGCTCTGTAGGTGAAAAACCTATAGATCAGGCCAAATATATTGCTGATAAACTTGGAATGCAGTCATACTTTTGTGGCGCGATTGAACATGATGGCGGCAAGTATGGTTCAGCTGTTATTTCTAAATACCCAATTAAATTAGTAAAAAAAGCAGACCTTCCTAATGCTGAAGGTGGTGAACAGCGAACTGCATGTGCGGTAGAAATTGACATTCCTGATTATCCTGCACCACTCATGATTGTTGCGACGCATTTAGACCATAGCTCACCTGAATTACGTCTGAAACAGGTCGACTTTTTGCAGACGCAATTCTCATCATGGCAGTTTGCACACGCACTACCAATCATCATCGGCGATTTGAATTTCGGGCCGACATCTGAAGAATATAAGAATATAACAGCTTGGTTTAATGATACAGATATTGATCTACAATTAACCGCGCCATCTTGGAATCCCGATAGAAAAATTGATTACATATTAACTTCTAACGCGCAACAATGGGATATTAAAAGCGTAAGCATTCCTAAACCAACTGACAAGGTCGGAAAGACAATTTATGCCCGTACGACAGACCATTTGCCTATGGTTGTAGAGATGAATCTTATTAAACAGTAATTCTAAGCCACCTGTTTATCTAGGTGGCTTTTTACATCTGTCCTCTTTAGAAATCGCCTAATAATTGTCTATTCATTAAGTCACGAACTTGGCTATCACTTAGTGGATAGTTATAAATTGCAATATCGTCAATGGCTGTGATGTTATTTGTTAAATCAGGTTTATATAAGTTAGGACTACCGAAGCCAACGTGAGAATAATTACCAGTTAAGTTTAAAGGTATTACACCATGCATAGTGTACATTTTCTTGAAAGGTTCATTGTGGTCAAAATAAGGGTCATGAGTAAAGACCGTTGTTCTACCATGATTTAGTACTAATACAAATTGTCTCCAAACGTCGTTGTTTTGTTTTATTTTTTGTGGTTCTGTAAGCCAAATCATCCAATCTCTTTTGTCTTTTGGTGAGATCTGAGTTGTTTTTGGGAGTCCAATATAACCATGGTTTGAAACAGCTAGTCCCGCTGGCATGTTATATCCACCATGTAAATTTGAATCTAATGCCCAAAATGCATAGTTCCAGTATTTATCAGTGCGTTGAGGGTAATCTCTTCTATTGTCTGCTGTAGCAACTTTAGCCCAAAAGGAAATAGTTGCGCCATTGTTAGAATCTAGAATTTTCTTTATTTCCTCTATATCTAGCTCTAATGACCCCCCTGGATGGAAATAGGCCGCATGTTGATCTCTGCCAAATCGGTCAGTTCCATAATTAAGTCGGTGGGGAGACGCACAAGTTTTACTTCCAAATATATCACAAGGGTTCGATTCTAAAGGGAAATACATTGTAGGCTCATGTAGGCTTGCCCCTACAACACTACGAATAATCCAATAGTGATTCCAATAATCAGCATACCCATCACCACAAACATGTTTGCCTTCCATTGAGCCATAACTCCCAGTGAAAATATTGTGATTTCCATCAGCTAGTCTTGTAATTCCGCTATCTGAATGGTAATTATTAAAACCGTAATACACATCCCATTGAGCCATCGAGCTTGGATTACCATAGCCTAACCAAACAATTGAAGATTGACTACTATCACACATTGCTGCAGACACTGGCTTGTATGCGTTAATTGGCTCATCAGCCCAAGCTGTCATTATTTTCCTTCTGTAAGGTAATTTACTATAATCTTGATATCGATGATAAAACATAGATGATTTAAGGTAATTAAAATCATAGTACCATAAATTATCATAGTTAAATTTATCGAATGGTGTTATGGTATGAGAATTCCTATCAGCATCTCCACTAATTACATCAGCAACAGCAATCCAGCCCCCACCATCATTAAAACTTTTTAATCTAGTATTGCCATTGTGAGTTAGTATGGAAAATAATCGTGCATTTTTATCGCTAATTCCGTATATATTTTCCCAACCAATATCACTGATGTTTCTCATTTTATATGGGTATTCAATTTCAGGCATTTCCCAAGGTTCCCACGGAGCCGATTGAACTGAAAATGAAGTTAAAATGATAAAAATATACTTTATATTATTCATGCTATTGCTCCAAATGGCGCTTGCCCATAATTTCTAAGTAATCGATAAGTAATAAAGGATGATCTGATATCACAAACTGAGAACGGGTTTTTAAAATGCTGTCAAAATTACCTCGTATATCATTATCATCCATGTCAACCCACTGAAAAGTGGAATTATCAAATCGACCTTTAGGACTTTCTGGCCACTGATCAAATAAGCCATTCCAACCATTCCCAGAAATTATTTGTTCAACCATCCCTCCAGGAGTAAGGAAGGGTGATTTGTAATTTTTAATCACTAATTCGAAGCTTTTTACGCCTAAATTTTTAAATTCTTTAAATCTCGCTTCGTAATCAGGCATGTTGTCATAAATTATTGGAGTGAAAAGCATTTCTTTAAAATCTGTTATGCCTTTTATTGCTTCATTCACATCAGTTGGTGTTGCGGTACTTTTTATAACCGAATACTCTAATAATCCTTTATTTTTTAATTTTGTGACTAAAGTTCTTAATGTCGCTACATCTCTGGTTTTAAGATCGTAATTTGCAATCAATCTTGGGAAATGAGTCTCTTCATCCCAAATTAGATCTAAGAATTGATCGATTGTTAGAACATTGTCATCTGTTACCTCAAGAAGGCGATTTCTATATCTCATCTGTTTTAATTGATCTGTTGTGTAATTTTCGACATATCCTGTTACTGGATGACCGTTAGGATCTGTTAGTAATCTATCAACAATAGAATCGTGAAAAATAACGTGCTCTCCTGTTGTTGGACTATCAGCGGTAGCTCTAACATCCATTTCAATACATTCAATTCCGTAGGTCACTGTGTCAACAAGTGCTGAAATACTATTTTCTGCTGCTGTATCTAGCCAGAGTCCACGATGAGCACAGACTGGGATGAAATTTGGATTTGATTTTGGATCCTTTATTATGGCCATTATTTTTTTTATTCTTTCAGGTGTTATCGGTTCATATCTATCCTCTTGGTTGTATTCTGAGCTCGCCATTACTGACAATGTTGTAACTAATGCAATGCAACATGCTATTAATGAATATTTCATAAAAACTCCAGTTTTCCATTCAATTTTATGCAATTATAAGAATACAAAAAGGTTTTGAATGTGATATTCGTCCGTAACTTGTAACTAATATGTATTCTGTTTGGAGTTAATGTTTACATGGCGGCATAAACCATGTCTAAAAAATACATTCTAAGGTAGCTAACTATACGAGTTTGCGAACAAACATTACTAACAAACTAACTTACTGAACATTGACCGATGTATCATCAAACATATAATGTAAACAATCCGCATTTCCATTAATTTACCCATAAAACCGCAAACATCAGATAAATAATCGGATTTTCTTGACGGTTAGCAATTTTATCGTTATTAATATGTACTAGACATACGGTTAAATTGATTTTTGAGAAAAACAGATAACCCATTGTAATTACAGCGCTTTTAGTTGATAGGTGTAGCATTCAAATCCCTATCCCTCCACCAAACATTAAGCCCTTGATTATTCAAGGGCTTTTCTCATTTTTGGGGCTGCATTAAGTCATCACACAGGATTGACTGAGACAATGTACCTTTTTCGTGCCCCAAACTCGACCTACTATACCCGCATCTGTTTGCCTAAGTCCTTACGTGACAATGGCTTTCCTTTTGACTTGAAAATTTCTTTACTCACTAAACGACGTGATGAAGCCGTCGATCGTAATTTCATCCTGGTTCCGCAACTTAGAAAGCTCATCGATGACGCTTTCCAAGAATGCGACGCTAGTACTTTCCGCAATAAAGTTGATGAACTAGTTAACCAAGTACGAGATAGCTTTACTCTACGCGATACAGTCCGCTTACCTGTTCGACAAATGCGAACTGCAAGTTCGCTTCAATCACAAACAGTAACAATGATTACCTCCCCTGCTACAAAGACAAAAACCATCATTACCGTCAAAAAAGCATTCGCTAAATTTATTATTTCAAAACAACACGTTAAAGTACGCCCACTCACCATCGAGCAACTAAAACAACGAACTGAGCACTTCCTCTCTAATTTGACATCACGCTGTGTATCTCAAGTGACTAGTGCTGATGCGGTTCGCTTTCGCGACCGCTTGTATCAAGAAGGGCGTAGTTACAAAACAAACAAAGACTATTTGGCTTCGTGTCGCCAGTTCTTCAAATGGTGTAAACAAATGAAATACGTGACGGATAATCCATTTCAAGACATCACAGTTCAAGAGCAAGCAAAGAAAAAAAGTCAAGATGAAGAGCGTGAACGTTGGTCTATAACAGATTTAGTTAAATTGTATCGCTCAACCGCATTTCAATCCAAGCCTGACGAGTTTAGATTGATTACCACCATTATGCTCTACCAAGGTTTACGCCCGAGCGAGGCGTGTCAGTTACGTGTCGCTGATATTTGTAATAAAGAAGGTATTGACTGCTTTTTGATTTCTGAGGATGGTCAAGACCAACACATTAAAACTGCAAGTAGTTTGCGTTACGTACCTATTCACCCTCTTTTAATAGAAAAAGGATTTCTAGATTATGTTGCTAACCGCAAAGCTGCACGTTGTATTCAGCTCTTTAACTATAAGCCTGATGGGAAGTGGCAAGACTGGTCGAAACGTTACTGTCAGCAGTTTGGACGCTTACAGACAGCAATAGGTATGCCTGCTAATGCACGCCCTACTGCATATAGCTTTAGACATACATTCATCGATGAACTGAAGCAAAAAGGGATTGAAGAATCACTGGTAGCACAAATTGTTGGTCATACACATCAAAGCATGACATTTGGTCGTTATGGTAAAAAATACCCAATGCAAAAATTAGCTACTGTGATTAGGAGCGTTACGTTTCTTGAATTAGAAAATAGTCGTGAGATGATTTGATAATCAATAAGTCAAAGGACTTATCAGCATGTAAAAATGTGGAATATGGGTACTCGCTGAAAGTGTAACGACAACGCAACCCGCTGTGCTAACGCCTTGCAGGAGCTAACTATGTCGCATTAAGCCCCCTTATTTGTTTGTAATGTTTGTTACTAACAAACAAACTCCAATAACTATAAAAATAATCATACTTATCCCCAAATGAAGTCGACGATAATCTAAACTACGTCCAAAAAGAGCTAGACGATATAAGAAAGACCAAGTAAGTATTAGAAAAATCATCTTGAAGCCTTAAATGTTTATGTAACTATCCCGCCGAATTTTAAGACTACCCAATGTGCCGTTAGCTTCGACGTACCAAACCTAATCAATTACGAATACGTTTCTTGAATAAAACTCACATAACTGTCTTTTGTTGGGATCTTTCTACTTTACTTTTTTTCTTTGTTCTTCAAAATCAGCCGCTTATTAGATATTCAAATGCCCTACACAATAGCATGTTCATTAACTGTAACTTACCTACTGTTTAATGCACGGCTAATAACCTAAACAAGATTAATAACAAAGGATATTCCATGAAAAAAATATTAGGATCAACATTGCTTCTTGTCGCTGGGTTTAGTTTAAGCCCTGTTGCTGCAGCTATTGCTGAAACTGTAAATATTGAGACTTCAGCAAATGAAAGTCAGTGGTGGAGCACTTATAGCGTTGAAATTCAAAATACTTCAAATCAAGACATTGATATGAAAGAATCTACGATTGAGTTTCTACTACCCAATGCTATCAACGATGTTAATTTCGTATCTTCAGCGCTCTCATATCCGAGCTGGACGATTGAACATGAATTCACATCTGAAGGTGTTTATCACACTATCACTTATAAATTTGATGACGGTGTATGGGTTAAAAATACACTTCCTCGTGATGGATCATTCAATTTCTCCTTTGGGCTAAATAGCCAACTTCCAGATTTCCAATCGTTTGAAAACTCAATTAAATTCAATGGTTCAGGTGGTGGACAACCGCCTACACCAGAGCCAGAATTAGAATTGTCAATTCTTTCTCCTGTTGATGGACAAAAATTGGTATCCAATGAAGTAACCGATATTACGATTTCTATTGCTGGTGAAACCGCGTCTAAAATCGAATTTTGGGTCGATGGCAGTAAAATTGCGGAACAGAATGTCGAGCAAGATAAAACAGATTATGCGCAATCTTGGACACCAAGTGAACTAGGTTTGGCAACCATCAACGTGCTTGTGTTTGATGACCAAAACCAACAACTCAAACAGCAATCTGTTACGGTTGAAGTGAAATCTGATCACAATTTCTCAGCACCAGAAGTTCGTTTCATTACACCAGAAAATGACGCCACTTTTAATAAAACAGAAACAGTATCGATCTCTGTTGATGCGTTCGATTCTGATGATGACTTAACCTCTGTTGTCATCAAAGCCAATAACGCTCAAATTTGTGAATTTGATGCTAAGCAAACCGATCAATTTGCTTGTGATTGGCAACCATCACAAGCAGGCTCAGTGACACTGAGCGCGATTGCCACCGATGAGCAGAACCTAACGAACACGACAAGTGTACAAATTACCGTTACCGAATCGAGCAACAGCTGTGGTGATGTTGCACCTTATCAAGACGGGATTAGCTACCAAGTTGGCGATCGTGTTTCGAATATTGGTGAAGTATTCTCATGTACAGTATCTGGCTGGTGTGGTAACCCAGTATGGGCACCAGGAACTGGACATCCTAGCTACCCAGATGCTTGGAAAGATGCTTGGCAATCAGAAGGGGAATGTGATCCAAACGCGTTACCTGAAATTGGTTTAGAAACGCCTTCTAACGGTGCCCGCCTATCTCCGAATAAGCCTTTTGACGTAATTATCAATGCGGTTGATGAAGATGGCGAAGTCGTAAAAGTAGAAGCTCTGCTTAACGGTAAGGTTGTCGCAACAGCTACGCAACCAGCATCAGGCAATCAATATAAACTGACAGTTCCAGGTCAGGCAGAAGGTGCTTATGAATTAGTAACAACAGCTTATGACGACAAAGGTGCATCAGCGGCAACTGCACCAATTACATTGGCGATTACCGACCAAGATCTTGTCGTCGGACTGACATCTCCAGTTGATGGTTCAAAATTCACGCAGGGACGTAGCATTAAACTTGCCGCTGACGCAGAAAGCTTCGTTGGCTCAATTCAGTCAGTGACTTTCAAAGTAAATGGAACGGAGCTAGTCACACTCAATAAAGCACCATACGAATATGAGTGGGTTGGTGCACAGGAAGGTACCCACACCATTGAGGCTATTGCCATCAATACTGAAGGTGACACGCTAGCAAGCCCAGTGTCGACGATTGAAGTACAGGAAGCGAAACCAGAAACAGGTTTACGTGATAATCCTGACCGTTCAATTACTTATTTGACGTCGTGGGGACTGACTAATATTGAAGAACTGCAAAAATCTCAAGGTGATGCATACTTCTTGTCTTTTGGTAAGTGGGACTCGAACGGAAACATCCAAGTAACGGATTCAATGATTGAATCAAGTTACAACGACTCTTGGATGGCTCCAGGCTACCAATCATGGACAGAGCTAAAACATAGCCACACAAATAAAACCATGATGGTTGCATTTGGTGGTCAAACACATGAAAGTATGTGGGCTTATATGGCCTCTCCTGCTGCACGCGAGTCAATTGCCAATGGTCTTGTTGAAATGATGAACAAGCCTTATCCAGTGTATAAGAAAAACCTTAAACCAGAAGAGATGGTTGGTAAATGTCTTGCGACGAACTGGTCTGGTGAGTGTGATTACAGCAAGTATCAACTGGCTGGCTATGTAAGTATTGATGGCATCGATTTCGACTACGAAAAAGCTGCGCGCCTTACTGAACAAGAGAACCGTAACCTAGAAGCGTTGATTGATCTGATTCGCACCAAAGTCGGTAAGAGTAAGCTTATCTCTTTGACAACTTACCATGTAGGTGCCGACCCTGTTGAGTGTGAAAATCCAAGCGTTATTGAAAACTGTTCATTCATCGAGCCAGATCGTTCTAGCCACCATGGTGAAGTTATATCACTACTTCAAAATACGAAAGATAGTGTTGATTTCTTCAACGTAATGACATACGACGCAGGTAAAAACTTCAAGTACAATGTTGCTATGGCAAACTATGCTAAACACGTAGGTGACCCATCAAAAATTGTGCTTGGTGCAACCATCAATAGCCAATGGGGGCCAGATGGTCGTTTTGTTGAAACTCGTGAAAATAATATTGAACGAGCAAAATGGCAGAAAGCTCAAGGATACGGCGGTTTCTTTATTTGGACGTTAGGCTCAAATACTGAAAGCCTTTCTATGCAAGAGCAAGTTGAATACTTCAACGAAATGATTTCTTACAATTAAACCATCGCTAAGAGGCGCTGTCTAAACGCAGTGCCTCGTCTTTGCTACTCGCTGGACACATTGCTAATGTGAAATTAAGCATAAACTTCGTTGTAGTGATCGATTCAAAGCAATTGCATATTGTGTACGAATTTAAGAGGTCTGAATCGTCAGCTTCTTTTTCATTATCTAACGCGCAACTAAGGATCCCTTACTTTTTTAGCACATTTCAGCGTAAATCTATGTTACATTTTTATATAACTATAGCCATTACTATGACTCACTTTCTTTTTTAGTCAGTAAAAGCTTCCATCTTTGTTTTGAATCCAAATGGCGCTATCGCCAGCCTGCCAGTCAAGTTCCGCTATATACTCATCTGGAATTTCGAAGTAATGCTCACCTTGGTTGGTAACTTTAATTGAGTTCTGTCGTTTCATGGTTGATTTTGATATTTTCTTTAGTAGCTATTATCTGATCATAAATGAAGTTTTTTATATCTAAAACAAGCACTTATTTCTTAATCTCCTATCTATGCTCAGGAAGTAATTGATGATATAAAGGCTCAAGGTTTGAGGTTATTACTCTGGAACAATATCAAGAAATTTATGATTCAGTTACTAATATTGTAAGTATACTTTCTACGCCTTTATGTACTGTTTCTGGAAAGGATTATCCACTCAAGACGTTACGCGAGTATTTAGCTATGATGATGGCTTTAAGTTCAAACTAGTAAGATATTGTGCTATTAAACCATTGGCAGAGCTTAGTGATGCAATTATTCATACTGTAAACCTTCAAGCTTCTTAACATGCGTAAGATTCGTATTCAATCTAACAGCTCGCTATATTAAAATTCAGTACTTGTCAGAGCAAACATTACTAACTAACAAACTTACTGAACATTGACCGATAGTTTCCCAAACATATAATACAAACAATCTGCATTCCCCTAATTTACCCATAACACCGCAAACATCAGATAAATAATCGGATTTCCTTGACGGTTAACGGTTTTATCGCTATTAATATGTACCAGACATACGGTTAAATTGATTTTTGAGAAAAACAGATAACCCATTGTAATTACAGCACTTTTAGTTAATAGGTGTAGCATTCAAACCCCTCCACCAAACATTAAGTCATTGATTATTCAAGGGATTTTCTCGCTTTTGGGGCTGCATTAAGTCATCACACAGGATTGACTGAGACAATGTACCTTTTTCGTGCCCCAAACTCGACCTACTATACCCGTATCTGTTTGCCTAAATCCTTACGTGACAATGGCTTTCCTTTTGACTTGAAAATTTCTTTACTCACTAAACGACGTGATGAAGCTGTTGAGCGTAATTTCATCTTGGTTCCGCAACTTAGAAAGCTCATCGATAACGCTTTCCAAGAATATAACCCTAGTACCTTCCGTGATAACGTTGATGTACTCGTCAACCAAGTACGAGATAGCTTTACTCTGCGCGATACAGTCCGTTTACCTGTTCGACAAGTGCGAACTGCAAGTTCGCTTCAATCACAAACAGTAACAATGATTACCTCCCCTGCTACAAAGACAAAAACCATCATTACCGTCAAAAAAGCATTCGCTAAATTTATTATTTCAAAACAACACGTTAAAGTACGCCCACTCACCATCGAGCAACTAAAACAACGAACTGAGCACTTCCTCTCTAATTTGACATCACGCTGTGTATCTCAAGTGACTAGTGCTGATGCGGTTCGCTTTCGCGACCGCTTGTATCAAGAAGGGCGTAGTTACAAAACAAACAAAGACTATTTGGCTTCGTGTCGCCAGTTCTTCAAATGGTGTAAACAAATGAAATACGTGACGGATAATCCATTTCAAGACATCACAGTTCAAGAGCAAGCAAAGAAAAAAAGTCAAGATGAAGAGCGTGAACGTTGGTCTATAACAGATTTAGTTAAATTGTATCGCTCAACCGCATTTCAATCCAAGCCTGACGAGTTTAGATTGATTACCACCATTATGCTCTACCAAGGTTTACGCCCGAGCGAGGCGTGTCAGTTACGTGTCGCTGATATTTGTAATAAAGAAGGTATTGACTGCTTTTTGATTTCTGAGGATGGTCAAGACCAACACATTAAAACTGCAAGTAGTTTGCGTTACGTACCTATTCACCCTCTTTTAATAGAAAAAGGATTTCTAGATTATGTTGCTAACCGCAAAGCTGCACGTTGTATTCAGCTCTTTAACTATAAGCCTGATGGGAAGTGGCAAGACTGGTCGAAACGTTACTGTCAGCAGTTTGGACGCTTACAGGCAGCAATAGGTATGCCTGCTAATGCACGCCTTACTGCATATAGCTTTAGACATACATTCATCGATGAACTGAAGCAAAAAGAGATTGAAGAATCACTGGTAGCACAAATTGTTAGTCATACACATCAAAGCATGACATTTGGTCGTTATGGTAAAAAATACCCAATGCAAAAATTAGCTACTGTGATTAGGAGCGTTACGTTTCTTGAATTAGAAAGTAGTCGTGAGATGATTTGATAATCAATAAGTCAAAGGACTTATCAGCATCTAAAAATGTTGAATATGGGTGCTCGCTGAAAGTGTGACTACAATGTAACCCGCAGGGCTGGTGACGTTTTCTAGCTCGCATTTTCCCCATATTAAGTCGACCATAATAAAAGGGCAAAAAAGAAATACACTGCACTTTAAACCGATTCGGAAAGATATTGTATAATTAACAATTTAACTAAACTCGAAGTAAAGCTCTTGTAACTAAAGTTACAAGAGCTTTTTACGATATAGTAAATTACACGTTAAAAAATTCCAGTTCTTTCTTTTGTGATCCCGCTAATTGTGACAATTCTTTAGCTGATTGTTGGGTTTGATTAATATCAACCACATTCTGATTCACTAAATCAAATGTATTATTAATATTAAGTCCAACTCTTTCTGTTAGAGTAAATTGTTCTTGTGACCTGCTTGCTACTAAAGCGTTCATTTTTGAAATTGATTGAACTGAATTCTCAATATAACCAAAAGATGATTTAACGTTTTCAGATAGAGCAACTAATTCTTGAATAAGCTCTACCTGCCAGCGACATCAATAGATAGCCATAATGTCGTCCGCCGAGTAGCTTTAGAAAGAAGATTAGCAAGCCAAATACAAAATTACTTTTCTTCATAAAACCAATAACTTACAACTAGAAATCATTACTTTCCTCGGCGAACTTTTAAATCCACGATTGGTGCGACGTGTAATATCTTTGAGCTTTTACCCACCAGTTTAGGCAGATCTCTTTACTATTTCTGGCCTCAATAACGCTTGGGTTGAGAGACTTGGCCCCTCAAAAATATAAAAACCGCCGCATTGCTCAAGCTCGGAAAAATAGTCGAAATCTAGATAACCCGCCTCTGAATAAGGATCAATTTATTGCTCCTTGTTGAGGGCGAAGGAAAAAAATTCTCTCCGACACAGTGTCAGCACTAATCGTCATTGCTTTAGGCATAAAGGTTTTGAGTGACATCGTCATATGGCACTTAATCGCAGCAGGGTTACGTTTGAAACGACTTCGATAAATTTAGGCAAAATCTTTATGCACATGAAGAAAGGTCGCCCTAAAGCAATACATCACCGAAACAAGAAAGTTTGTCAGGTAACTGAGAACACAATTGTCGAGTGAACTGAACCATAGTAAAATGCACTAACTGATGCATGACATGAGGGAGCTCTTCCTTCCTAAACCGACTGAGAAAGGGCTTGTAAGCCACATTATCTCTATCACATAAGTATATTCTATTGAACGTACCTTAACAAATCTGCAATTGAAGTACAGTTCCCTTTGCTCAGTTCAGATACAAAATTCAGCACCTGTTGGGCAGGACGAATGGCCTGATAAGGCTGAATAAACCCAGTGATTTCCTCTGTCTTTTGAAGGGTGTCAGAGCTAAATAATTGCATCAACTGTTTTTTAAATGTGATAATTATTGTCAGCCTTTTTGTTGGTTTTATTTTTTGTTTGGCGACGATTCTCAGATCATAAAAAGGCCTTTCTTCTACCTAAATAAACAAGTTAGCTCTTAAAAGTCCAGTCTATGATTGATTGTAAACAAAACTATCTTTAGCTAATTCACCTATTTTAGTACCGTAATTTTTTTGGGTAAAAGTATTTCAGGAATTTTTCAAAATTAGTGAAATACGGATTAATTTATATATGAATATCCTCCAAGTAAGTGGCCAAATATTTTTGGTCACTTCAAGATGAATCTCGCATCCGAAGAGGTATTGGAGCATAATGATTCACGTTCAACGTATTGAGTGAAATGGCACAGAGTATTATCAAGCAATAGACGACTAAAAAGATCAGCATGGTGAAAAAAAAGAAGATAACCGTTATTGATGATGAGTACTGCTCAACCCTTATAGAGGCTGGAATTAAAATGCTCTAACCGTGATTTTGCAGTGGATAACCACAAGAAATTTATTTTTTATTATCTATAATATAGGCTATACTAGGTGTATTTAGTTATGTAGTAAAATAAGAGCAATGAAAACTGAATTTATCAATCCTTTTCTAACTTCTCTAATGAATGTATCATCAACCATGTCAACTATTCAGTTAACACCTAAAAAACCGATTCTGAAAAAAGAAATATATGCCAAAGGGGATATATCTGGCTTTATAGGCTTAACTGCTCCCAATCTTAAAGGCTCGCTATCTGTAACGTTTGAAAAAAATCTAGTGTTAATGACGATGGAAAAAATGGTTGGCGAAGTTCATCAAAATATTAATGCAGATGTGATTGATATGGTAGGTGAAATAACTAGTATGGTAGCTGGTGGAGCCAAACGATTATTGAGTGAACAAGGCTTTGATTTTGATATGGCAACACCAATAGTTGTCTCTGGTGAAAATCATACCATTAGACACCAATCAAAAGATAAAGTCGTACTAATCCCATTAAACTCAGATTACGGCTGTGTATTTCTTGAAATTTCACTTGAATAGAAAATATCCAAAAAAATATCTACCGGCAATTATTGACATTATTGGAAATGTGATAACTTAAATTCCCAATAATATCTTTATTAGTACGACCTAGGCAAAATGCTATCCCATAAAGGGATAACATTTAGCCGCCATCATACAACTAAGTTAATGAAATTACTTAATTTAATAAACACTTAAATACCGAAGTTTACTTATAAGAAAGCGGATCATGAAAGTATTATTGCCTCTAATTTATTAAAACGACAATTTGATATTAAGCACCAAATCAAACTTGGCGTGGTGATGTCACTTACATTCGGATTGGTTGGTCATTGGCACTTTCTCCTGATAGTAACCTACAGCGAAAGCACTTTTAATAACGTATGAGTTACGAGGAAGACGTTTATTGTATGGTAAGTCCCACGCTTTGAGTTTTTTACATTACTAATCATTGTGTTGCCCACTGAAAGTAGAGTAATTTAACGTAATCAGCTCCGCCACCTGTAACGATAGCATGGTGAAACACATCAGCTTTCTCAACGTCTTTAAAGCACGATAAACCATCAGAGATAACCAGTGATTTGGGCGTTAAATGCGCTTTTGCTCAACTCGTTAATTCTTTGGTTTTAAAGCCTGTCACTACACTAAATCTCATATTTATTGGGCGTCCTTCGCCATTCATAGATACCGCAGCGACGAAAGGACGCTTTCCTTTTGCGCCTCAGCCATGAGTACCACGCTGACCCCCTCCCCAATAAACTCCATCTAATTGAATGTAACCACTCAATGGGTTTCATAGTCTCGCTCTTTCATTGCTTGCATCAGCTTATGCTTCATACGCCATACTGCGTTATAATACCAATCTGGAAAATTAACTGGTCAGGTTAATCCAGTCCCTCGTGCACATTTTAGTGACCCTATCTGTACTCTCCAAGAATCGATTCCATGCTGTGCATACTTTCGAAACAATATCTTCATAGCCGGTAAAGCTCTGATTGGAAAGATAGTGTTGTCTAAGCCAACTCCACAATTGTTCTATCGGGTTTAGCTCTGGTGAATATGGCGGGAGTTTGATGATACTGATATTGCTAAACTGCTCTGCAATGTCATTTGTATGCCAACCTGCACCATCCATGATGATCACGGCATGACGGTCTTTCTCAGTCACCTTGGAGATCTGCTTAAGGTGCTCAACCATAATGTCTTTGCTAACCTAAGGTACGACCATTGCTTCACCAATACCTCTAAAAGGACATACAGAGCCAAACAAATATGCATATTCAAACTGCTGTTGTTTTACTGCTCTCGGCCTAAAACTACGTTCAGCCCAAAGTCGAGTTGTTGTGTTTTGTTGACCAAACCTCGCTTCATCTTGAAACCAGACATCAATGTTATCAAGACTCATGTGACCTGGGATCTTAAAGATCGTTTCAATTTTGATTTTTAAAAATCGTCTTGATTTTGCTGGGATTGTTTAGGATGTTTGGAGCGTAAAGTTATCCAATAGAAGCCCATTTGATTAAGAAGATAGTAGATAGAATCTGGGTGATAATATTTACCAAATTCTTTCACGATATAAGCATGAATATCAGTACCAGTTAATCTGCCTCCCGATGAATCTTCGGCACATGATTTTATGAACTGGCTTAGCTGTTCACGTTGTTGAGTACAGAGGAATGCTGGGCGACCTATTCTTGGTTTTTCTTGGAGCTCTTCAATCCCTTCAGCAAGGAATGTTTGTACCCACTTATTTACACTTGTCCTGCTTACTTTGAGGAACTTAGCGATTTGGGTTCGGGAGTAGCCATCTTTAAAGTGAGCTAATGCGAGTAATCGCATCTTCATTTGAATAGATTTTTGTTGGCTGGTAAATTTTTTGAAATCAATATTATCTATGCTGTCCATAGTGTCTTTTTCAAGAATTAGGTAACAGCCTCAATTAGATCATATTTTTACTTAGATTGGTATAACAAGCTTGAAGGTGACTTCAGTCGTTGGGCTAAGCTAAAAAGCATAGTGATGGTTGAAAATTTTCGTTTTGAGAAAGGAAAGAAACTTGATTTAAAGTACCGTTATTACATTAGTTCAAAAGAACTGACCGCAGAGCAGGCTGCGAATGTGGTTAGAGAGCATCGGGGAATTGAATCCATGCATTGGGTACTTGATGTCAGTATGAATGAAAATGCGTGTCAGATATATAAAGCTCGTGGCGCAGAAAACGTAGCCTGCTTACGCCATATGAGTCTGAATATACTTCGAGAAGAGCCAACTAAACTCAGTATTGTCGGAAAGCAGAAACGCTGCATGATGAATACTTCTATGTTAGAGGTAGTATTGAAAGCTGGTTTTAATGGTGCGGTTAAAAAACAAACACTAATGCGATCCCCCTGTATCAAGCCTCATCGACATAATGATGGATAACTACCAAATCTTGCAGAGCAACAATATTGATTAGACTATGAAATGGTGGCCAATTTTACTTGACCACTACAAAATTACCCCTCTTGCGGATTCAACGAATAATGTTCATTTTTATATGCTTATATTAAAATGAGTATTAATCCTCTTTTCTAACCCCTCAATAGAACCTCTAACCATCAATGTGCCACCATAACTAAGGCATGTTACCTCGTTTATTACAATTATTTTTATTCCAGCATTGGCTAGGCGAGCACTTAATGACAGACGAGCGTGTCGTGTCATTTTAACTCTAATTTTTCCATTTTTAATACTTATATTTTCTTGTTGTATCATTTAAATTAAACTCGTAAAATAAATTCTTTTTATTATACATTAGAAAAAGCCAATAACATGCTATTTTCTATATTTTTCACGGTAAGAGCATTATAAGTGGAACTTTTAAGTCGTTAAACGAATAGATTAGAAAATAATAATTTATTGTAATATTTAAAAGGCGTTGTTGAGCAAATCAATTGAACCTTTCCTGGTATCAATTTCAATTTCAGACAAATCAACAAATACACGCTCAACTAACTGCCCACAAAAAAATAACTCTTCTATTGGAATGATTAAATGTTCAAATATGTATGAATTATTGATTACATCATAATTCATACATAATCCAACATATTTAAATAATCCAATTTCCTTATAATCAACAAGCCTTACTATTGTGTGTTTTTTCATAGAATTACCTGATTACCATCGAACCTCAGTAAGCTTAAGCAACAACTCAGACATTGATTAAGTTTGAATACTTGAGTAAATGAACTGTTCAAGATTGAAGTACCTATTGAACTTAAAAAACTCTTCCAAATAACATGGAAGATGTTTATTATTTATTGCGTGGTAATGAACAATACATTGATTTTCACATTACTAAGTACCTACAAAGAAGTCATCAAGAATTTAAGACCTTCTATTTTCAATAATATCAATCGCTTAAATGTTGACAATTTCCCCGTCAACACTTAATTATGTCGTTGAATCATTGAAAACAAAGTAATTTAACCCAATCACCTCACTATCTGTAACAATAGCATAGTGAAGAACATCGTCTTTCTTTACGCTTTTTAAAACAGGTGATACCATCAGAGGTACAAGTAATTTTAGTGTTAAATAAACTTTTCCACTCGTTAAGTTTAAAGCTAGTAACAACACTAAATTACATATTTAGTGACTATTCTTCGCCATCTCGCTCCTTAGTCACTTACATTAGTTTATGTTTCATAACCATGCTACGTTAATAAAAAAACACTAATCTGTTGAGAAAACTTTAATACTGAAATGCAATTCTTCTCTTGAGTGATGAGATAAGTAGCTAAAACAATATGTTTAACGGCAATTTTGACGCTAAAAATAAGGCTCTAAGTTAATGTTCCTAAGTACTAGCATTAATTAGATTTAAAAAACTGCCTTTCTTTTAGCTCGCAGTATTTATTATGCTTGCAACTTTTACAACTATAGCCAGTAGACTATCGTATATCAAATAACCGATTACGACATTGCTCTTCAGTGCCTAACTGTGAAATAAGCCCTAATATTGATATACCTTTTGCAAATAGATCTTTATTTCTAGCTATGATAACCACCTTACTTTTCGTTTCATTTCACTTAAAAACATAATCTAATTAAGCGAAATTTGAAGGGTGATTTAAATTCAATATATTATTTTCTATCCCAATAATGTATTCTTATGCTCCAAACTAATTAACCCTCTACATCCTAAATTTTCTAATTGAACCTCATTTAATTCACGATCTAAAATCAAACCATAATGATAACAAGTATCACCATTATTATCACCCTCTCTCCTGTAAACAACTTTCCCTGTAAGTACAGGGAATGATCTAATATTTAGTTTACAATTTACATTATTTAATTTTCTTGGAGAAGAAAATCCAATACCTTTCTTTGAGATATCTAGTAATTTAACAGACACAAAAGGAAAAATATTATGGGCTTTATATATTTTCGCATTAACAGGCTTTATACACTCAAATCTAGGCCAGCGTCGTTTTAATTGATAATTCATTAGTTGCACTTATGTGTTAATTTTAACATATTCTCCAACAATAATAATATACTTAAAATTAGAGATTCTTTACGAATTAACTTATTCGTTAATATTAAATGGCGTTCAATAGATATCGTTATATTTTCAACATTAGTAATTATTAACTCTTTAGCTATAGCATACGACTCCATATAAGCTTTATTTAATGAATAATACATTTTTTCATCTATATAATTAGCTATATTATCATCCTTCCAATTACCTAGAAATCCACAATTAGAATTTAATAATAAGTCACTAGATTCCATTGTTCTAGGCGTTCTAATTTTTTTAATAGAAAAATCAATAACATTTTCGACCCATTCGATATAACTATATTTAGCTAATTTCACCAATCCTAATGGGGAATGAGGAAAAGTATGATCAGCCCTAATAAAATCAGAAATAAAATCATCACGACATACAGCTTTAGATATAAGAAAACCTTGAGCCAATGAGCAACCATTATCTTTTAAAATTCTATATGTTTCATCATTTTCAACACCCTCTGCTACTGTTTCTAGCTGTAGTTTATGAGCCATTTTGATGTTTTCTATAATAATTGCTGTACTCTTATCGTTTTTCCCTACGTCTTTTATCAATGAATAATCAAATTTAATCTTAGAAAAAGGAGTTCCATTTAATGAACATAAATTAGAAAAACCAGTACCAAAATCATCCATAACTAACTGTATTTTATGGTAATCAAATAGATTTAGAGCATCAGAATTTAAGGAATTATATTCAAATAATGTAGATTCAGTTATTTCTATAGAGAAGTTTTCACTCCGCAAGCTACCACTTGTTATTAGTCTTTCTATCTTATTCAATATTTTTGAACAATAAAGACTTTTGACTGATATGTTTATAGATATATTTAATTTATCATTTATAGCTAGAAATTTTTTACTATCATTTGCTAATATATCTAACATATTTAAAGTGATATTGTTAAGAAAACCATTTTCTTCTGCTAATGAGATAAAATCATTTGGCATAATAAGTCCACCATCAGATTTCATCCAACGGATTAGTGCTTCCGCCCCTTTTAACTTCCCCGTAACAAAACAAACTTGTGGTTGATAAAAAAACACAAATTCATTGTTATCAAGAGCATTTTTTAATTCAAATTTTGTTATCTTCATTATTTATTCTTTTATAAAAAATAGAGGTCGCAACTGAACCGCATGAGTGTTTAGTTTTTAGGCATACTATTAAAATCAGTTTTCAATACTGAGCTTAGAAGCATATTCAGCCTCATATGGCACAGGCACTACATTTTCTGCACCATACTTCGTATATATCTAACATGCATCTTCATTCATACTGACATCAAGAGCCCAATACTGGATTCAATGCCTCAATTCTCTCTAACCGCATTCGTAACCTACTCTGTGGTCAACTCCTTTGAGCTAATGGTAGTAACGATACTCTAAATCTAGTTTCTTTCCTTTCTCAAAACAAAATTTTCAACCATTATTATGCTTTTTGGTCTAGTTCAAAGACTGAAGTCACCCTCAAGTTTGTCGATCATAAACACATAATATTGACGTAATTCGATGTACTCATTACTTTTTTCAAGAGCAACTGTATTAGCCATGTTCACTTCAATTGCTTTACGAAACTTCCTTGGTTGCTTTTTACCGCAAGAAAGTAGTCCGTTAACTATCTTGGTCTGACAAGCCATTGCATCGATAGTTACCAATGATGATGACCAAGAATATATTCACGAATATCAAACAATCCTTTGGCTTCTGCTCTTTCGGAACATAAAGAATCAAATAGAACCTCAAAAGCTTTGGTGTTGGTCAGTAATTGTCTAGAAATACTCTTTAAAATTGTCAATTTGTATGATACTCATCCTTAAAAAAGTTGTATATCGTTACAACTAAATTTTATCGTCACATCAAATTTTAATTACACCTAAAAGTCCATTTTACAATACAGTAAACTATTATTAATTTTCTATTTTTAAATAAAAAATCTGATCTTTATCACGAAATAAAATATCTAATTTAACCTGAGATTGGTTTTAGCCATCGCCATCAACTCAGACTTTTCAGAACTAGTGATGTTTAGCGATAGCTTTTCTGGTTTTAAACAATAAGCGATTAAACCTCCAAGCAAGTTCAGCATGAATCCATGTAAGCTACGATGACAAGAATGAACAATCTGAGATATATTCTTCAGTTGATCATTTATCGTCTCAATAATGAATAACTTCGATAATATTGCTCGCTCCCAAGCGGCTAGAACTTTTGGCTTCATATTTTTCGGTGCGTTGTAATCAGTGTAATCCCTTTGATAATTCACGGACTGGTTTCCTATCATCTGTATTTGCTGTGATGAGTTTAGCTGCAACAATATTGCCAAGGTGGTTGGTGATAATGTAAAATTTAAAGCTGTAAAACCAATCCATTGTTCTTTTACCTCTTGCGGCCGTACCTTTAAACACTTTATGCCCAGGGATGCCTAAGTTATAGCAGACTTTGATACTGATAGAGTCGATAAACTCAATACAAGTTGGTTCTCCTTTTACATGAGTAAAGAAAGAGCTTAGAGGATCGAGAACAAATAGCATCACTTCAAGAAAGCGTGTATGGCTTAGTAATGTATAAAATTCACTTTTGTGGTATCGATTGATCATATCAAGATAGAAGTTCTTGAAATCGCGTTGATGCGACATATGAAAAGCAGCAATAATAGTCATTACATCGGATACCGAACCGAAGATGAAACACTAAATAAACCATTGACTGTTAAAGCGAAGGTCGCCATTACCTGATGCGGAATATATTGTTTTTTCTTATTTGAATGAGTTTGATAAACACAATGCGATATTTATAGTTCGAGATAATAAATCACTCACCCCCACATTATTTAGACGCGAAATGGGAAAAGTCAATTATTACCTAAGCTGGTTAGGAGAAAACTCAAGGACGTAACACGATGGATGAATCAGTCCGAAATATTAGATTTAATTGTATATTGGAGGGGGCTTGAATGCAGGCTCATCCGCCTTTGGTTTCAGGAATAAAAGAGGCTTTAATCTGAATAACAAATCTAAATAAAAGCGAATTTACTACTGATGAAATGATGTCAATTTATCGTTGCTACTGAAAAATTGAACTTTTTCAATGAGTTGAGGTCAAACACCAATTTAACGCGTTTTGCTACAGAGAAAAAATATCGTAGAAGGCTTTATATGGGCAAGCCTTCGTACTCTTATAATTAGACAAAGTATTACACTGCAAAGCGGAGCGAGAATATCCATACTTCAAGCGGCTAAGGGCGTGGATGTTTGATTTTTATCTATCATTAAAGCGAGCACACATAATACTTAGAACCTATCCCAAAAGATATTAATTCCAAACAATAAGTCCACAAGCAAGATGCAGCATGGCCTAGTAGTTTTATATTTTCTTTTCCCAACAAACACGCAACCTACGATAAAGGTTTAACCAGCTATGGGGTCGCTCCACAATCCAGCGATAAGCCTTAAAATCATCAGATTGTTTTAAGTTCGCTGCCTCTTCTCCCTGTGATTGAACATGGGGAATATAGTTCAAAGAGACCAGAACATCATGTAGCCACTGGTCTGTATAACCTTTGTCTAAATACAGCGGCACTTTTAGCGATGGATGAAGCACTTTAATGCATCTGAAGTTTGAAGTACCAATTTAATATCATGGACTTTGGTACTATCACTAACAACAGCAAGTGGCAATCCATTTGCATCAGTTAACAAACTGCGTTTTACGCCTTATTTCGCTCTGTCTATTGGGTTTTCACCAGTTTTTTTGACCCAGCTAAAGGACCTTTAGTTTAGCAAGTATCCATTGATATTGAACGTAATCAACTCCCTCGTAAATCAGGCCATTTAGTTAAAAACACTCAAGTCTTGTCACTCTTGAAAGCGACGATGTGTTGAGCTAGAGGTGCAAATACCCGTTGCGTTAAGTGCATTCCACTAACAACCCATTCTGAGAACAAAAACGATGCAGTTCATCGCATCACAGTTATCAACTCTTTTTCGATGCGTGCAAAGAGGAAGGTTAGTTTTATGGACAGGCAGTAGTGGCTGAATTTTTTCCCAGAGAACATCAAATATTAGGTATTGTGTTGAACTAATTTATAGTGTTTTCAATAGGTATTGATTTTACTCAGACACACCTATTGAGATTGGTTCTTAGAGAGGAATAAATTATGAGATTCCTTGAGCGAATGATTATTTATCCAAAAATGCTTTAAGAACGAAGAAAAGAAAAATAATAGCTTGGATGGAATTTTTGATGCATTTAATTCTTAAGAACCAGTATATGGGCTTACATACGGATAAGATATGACTATCAAAACAATTAATAATTACCTAACCTCAGTCCGGTTTAGAGCATCGCCATCAGCCTAATGGCGATCGTTTAAGGTACTTGAACGATCCTTGGCAGCCTTCATAATCGTTCTTACATTTATTTTAAGGCAGATTTTTTATGTCTAAGTTCTCTCGTTAATTACAATTAACTGTGAATTTTACATTCCTGAATCTATGGATTAATTTAGGAAAAATATTCCTATGAAGTGGATTTCATAAGTCGTTAACCAAACTGGTCGCATCGCTAAATTTCCTGCTGAACAAGCAGTTTGGTTAGAGCTTGGAATTGGCTTAATGCGTAACCGATCCATTAGCAATGTTTGTGATAAATTAGAATTAGCCTCCCTTGATGCTAAAGGAGATCTCCTTCCCTTGACCACAAGTAGTATCGTAAAAGCTAGACAGCGTAGTGGCTGTAAACCATTACGTTATCTATTTCATATCACTGCAAGTTAATGGGAGACAGAAGAATCGTTTGATCTAATTTGTGGACTCAAAATCATGAGCGTTGATGGGATTCAATTTAAAACACCTGAAACTAAGGATAACCAAAAGTTTGGCTACGCGACAAATAAGACTATATTTCCTTCAGTTCTTACTGTTACCCTTATATCCACACACACCCACATTATTTCAGATACAATTGTGAAATATCTTATGCACAACAGCTAGTTGTGATCCGCTCAAAATAATTCATTAACTCTTTTTAACCGTGGTTTTATGTCCACTGAACTTTTTGAATCATGGTGTAATGCAGGAAAAAATACTCATTAGTTAATTACAATAAAAAGTAAATTTAGATACTAAATTTTAGAAGAGTTTTTAGACTACGATAAACTTATTAAAATACCAGTTTCGCCTGATACAAAACGAAAATATCTCACCTCGGGAATAGCTAGCAAGCTTGTTTAGTTTTAATTCCTGAGCCAAAGGGAGAGAGTAAAGGGTTTATTACTTCATTTGTAGTCTCCAGTGACTTACCCATTGAAGATATTGTTGACGTCTACTTGGAGCGATGGGAAATAGAGCAAAGTCAACTCTTAATGGTAAATTAAGTGGTTAATATTAAACTAAATATCGGTAATTAAAAGTAAGCATCGACTCATGCTTCTTCCTGATATTACAACCAGTTACAAAGCGATCGGCATTAAGCCCTATGGGCTTGTTTAACATCTAATTATGGCGTAAGTCTCGTCAACTTGAGCATTGTAATTTCTTAAGCTTAATGTACCACCGAGCTGTTGTTACACGGAAGATCTCCGTCTCTGAGAGCGAAAATTTATGATAACCGTACTTCTTTTTCCAATGCTTATTTGAACCATATAGCTTCTGGCAACCGACCGCTAGATTGCAGGGGTGACCTTGTTCCCCGAAGACTGTACCTTTCTTCGGGGGGATGAGCGGGACGGCTAGTTTGATGTGAATAGTTTCATAACACGACCTTGTGTCGTAAGCACCATCGCCAGATATTTCATTGATTCTTCGGCGGGTCTATTTGAGTAAGTTTAGCTGAACTTCTCCATCGCTTACATTCGATAAACTTAATTCAGCCGCAATGATTGCATGCGTGTTTGTATCAACAGCTAAATGTAGCTTCTCCAGCTCGTCACTTCCCATTAGTACCATGCTTTTTAATTTTCAATCACCTCCGCAAAACACTTGTAAGCCAGTGGAATCAATAGCAATACACAATGCAAGACCACTACATGATAGTCGTCAATTTATTTCACCTTCAATTTTATCAAGTAAACGAATCACAACCTCCGCCGATTTTTCCATCAATTCTAAATGATAGATACCTGTGATTTCATCATCATTATTAAAAGCTTGAAGCGCTAAGCGACCTTCGTTATGAACATTTTTATGCGGTATTTCAAGTTCTTTATACGATGGTAAATTAGAAAATAGTTGCTTTCCACGCCCAATATAATACCATTTCCCCAAGCGGCATTGATGATGATCAATCACATCTGAGCTGCTAAAGTCTTGTGTATGTATCCGTTGATATATATTAGCTTTCCATACTACATGATCCAATTGTACTAATCTTAAAAAAATTGACGAATAAATAGACCTAACTAAGCTATATAATAGTTCTGCTTTATTAACTAAAGAAGTCACTATACTTATTAATTCATTAACTCTTCCACTTAATTTTGAACATTGTTGATCAATTAACTGTGCGCTATGTTCACATTGTGATGTATTATCGGCAATATTGCTGACTTCTAATTGGATTAAACTAGCGGCCACACTTGCATTCTGTGCTAATTTTCTAACTTCATCAGCAACAACAGAAAAACCACGCCCATGCTCACCAGCCCGAGCTGCTTCTATGGCTGCATTTAAGGCTAATAAATTGGTTTGATCTGATACAGAGTTAATGGTCGTTACAAAACGACCAATATCAGTTGAGTTTATTTTTAATACGTTAAGTGAATTACCACTATTAGAAACTTCAACCATCAAATCACTTAATATATGGTTAAATTCAGTTAAAATCGAGAACCCATCACGATTATCTTTTATATGCTGTTCTAAATATTCTTTTAGCTTATCACTAGAAGTTGCCATATTAGTTCGTATCTGTTCAATCGGCAATATTGTTTTTAGTAAATTCTCTGAAAAGGCTTGTTGTAGTTTAAGCTGATTTACTTTTTTTTCTAACATTTTTTCTTGAAGATAAAATTCATTATCTTGCTTAGTAATTTGCTCTAGCAATTTTTTTATTGTCTTTTGAAGACCATTGATTTTATCTTCATTTAAGTCTTTTTGGTTTGAACATAAAAAAGAGAACATTGTAAATATTAACCTTATTTATACATAATTCATTATAAATTAAATGATTCGCACAATTTATTGAAAACGACATCACTTCATCATTCAGGGCAACCGTATGAGTTTATAAATTATTAACAACCTTGGTGTGCAAATATCAATGGGAATATTATCAAAACTTAAATTATTGATATTTTGTGAAAGGTAGAACGTCAACTCCCAATAACTTCTTGCTAGGTACTTAAAACGACGACTATAATAAATCCATTATTAATCTAATTTAAAAAATGACAGCTCATTAGTCTGTTGTTCCGCCAATAAAGCTAACTCTTGGGACGCTTGCTCTGTTTGATTGACGGCCGCCATATTTTCATTAACCAAGTCAAAAACTCTTATCGTGTTTTTAGCAATATCCTCTGTAACAGAGGATTGCTCTTGAGATGCGGTTGCTACAAGAGTATTTATATCTGAGATAGATTTAACAGACTTGGTAATATCCTCAAAAGAAGATTTAACATTACTTAATAAAATTACCGACTCTTGAATAGAATTTACATTCAATCGCATATTGTCATTCGTTTTTTCTGATTTAGATTGCAAAGTTAATATAATATTTTGGATACTTTTTGTTGATTCTTGGGTCTTAGCTGCGAGACTTCGAACTTCATCCGCCACCACAGCAAAACCGCGACCTTGCTCTCCTGCACGAGCGGCTTCAATTGCAGCATTTAACGCTAATAAATTAGTTTGGTCTGAAATAGCACTAATGACACTGGTAACTTCACCAATAGTAATAGCACTGCTTTTAAGCTCTTCTATCATATTGGCCGTTTCTTGTACGGAATCATTAATAGTCTGTGTTAATACTATCGATTGCTCTAATGCTTTATTTCCTAAATCAATGTGACTTATCGCTTGTTTGGTTTTATCTTCTGCTTGCAAGGCATTTAAAGAAACCTCTTTTGAAGTACTTGATAACTCACTAATCGCCGTTGAAATGGTTTCCACTTGTGATAATTCATTTTGAGTATTATTAGCTATATTTTTCATAACCACCGTTAATTCTTCAGAAGACACGGTTACATTTTCAGAAATATGAAAAGAAGAATTAATCACGCTTGTGAGTTTTTCATTAAGTGTAATCATTGACGCATAAATGCCCGTTTCCTTACCTGTCACGTCAAATGAATTGGATAAATCACCATTAGCTATTGTATCAAAAATGGTAAAAATATTATTCAAATCATTACCTAGTATGAGGTTATATTTTCTAACACAAAATAAAATCAATAATCCAACAAAAAAGTTAATTACAATGCCGATAACAATACCTTTCGTTAAAAAAGCATAGAACATATCTTGAATGACTTTATCTTGTATACCACTACCTAAATACCAATGCCAACGCTGGCTTTTGACTGCTATTGAATTAATTTCAGTAGTAACATCGCCATTAGTTGATATCCATGAATAAGTAACTACCTTACTAGGTGCATTAACTAACTGGCTTTTTAAATTATTTTCAGCTTCTACTCCAATAATATCACTAAATTTTTTACCTATGATTTGCGGATCTAATGGTGCAGCTATAAAATCTAAGTTTTTATCTGTTGCCCATATATACTCATTGTCTACATACACTAGCTCTTGAAGTGCATTTGCGGCAAGTTTTTTAGCTATACTTTCATTCAACTCGCCATTGTCTGCTTTCGTTTCAAAAAACGAGACCATATTAACTGCGTTAGTTAATAAATGTTCTAACCGCGTTTCATTACCATTTATCATTGTAGTTCTAACATTTAAAGCTGCAATAATAATGGACATAAAAATAACCAAAACAAAAGAAACATACGCTATGAACACTTTGATATTTGCATTTATATTCACGTTTTACTCTCTCATTACTATAAGTGACATCTTTGTTAATTCACTTAAGACCAAAATAATCAATCACTATATTTTACCAAATTAAACACCAACTATGTATTTTTATACTGTATTTTTTGTATATAACCACGACTAACGCATGTTTATACCGCGGCTAGAGCATTTTAATTCCCGCATCCAAAAAGACTGACCTGTACTTATCATCAATAGCAGCTATCTTCTTTTTTTCTCACCATGTTGATATTTTTAGTCGTATCTTGCTTGAAAATACTCAAAGCTATTTTCCTCAATACATTGAATGCTAATGCTTCACTTACCTCTTCGGATGCGAGATTCATCTTCTCTAAACGTCATATCTAACATCCAATGGGCGTTGTTGACCAAATCATTTGAACCTTTCCTAAATCCTAGGTTCTGAACTTTGATCATTACGTGAGTCTCACCAACCTGAGCGTTGTAGCTCTTCAGGCTTAATTTCCCACCTAACAATTATTTCGCGTGTCTAATAATGAGCTTATGGTAGCCATACCGCTAAGTTGCGAAGATGTCCTTGTTACCGGCTGCCCCTTTTCGTGGCGGGATGGTCGGAACCGATCGCTTGATTCGTATAGCATCATGGCAAGTCCTTGTGTCATAAGCTCCATCACCTGATATCTCAATAATTTTACGACGTGTCTGCTAAGTAAGTTGGGAAGCACTTCAGCATCGATTACGTTAGATAGACTCAACTCCGTTGCGACTATTTTGTGTGTGCTTGTATCTACTGCGAGATGTAATTTACCCCTGACTCTGCGCCTCCCATCAGTACCATGCTTCTTGACCTTCCACTCACCCACGCCATAAACCTTAAGACCAGTGGCATCAATGGTCAGATGTTATATTGCTCCTCTGGCTTTAGTTTTAAATGAAACTTCAATTTCCTTAGCTCGACGAGCTATACAGGTATAGTGTGGACTAACAAGCGGGATATTAGTTAATGTAAATACTGAGCCTAGAAAACCTTACAGTGCTCTCAATGGCATAGAGAAAACGCGTTTCACCATCAGTGCGGTAGTAATGGCTAAGTTGCTGAATCGGCGAGATCTATCACGTTTGCCTTGTTTGTTTTGCTTCTACTCGGCTATCGCTTTCTCATCAATCCAAAAGGTCAAAGAACCACGGTTTATTAAGGCTACTACTTCCAATTTAGTTGTATTTTAATGAGGTTTAGGTATGAGGCTACGACAATTAATGGGTGTAGCCGACCAGATCGTAGCTTCTTGATTTAGTTCCATCGATTTAAGCAACAAAACCCCTAAAATAAAGTATATTTAAAAATCCTATTTTGTTATATTGTTCTTTTTTAGACATCTAAAATCATGAACGCTAAACTACTAAAGTATATTTCCGCAACATCGTTAATACTCCTTGCTTTTGCTTTATATATTACCAATAACCTGATTACAAAAGATCTTGAAGTTAAAGCCAATAACTTAAGCATTTCAGAATCTAATCTGGTCACATCTATATTCGATAGCAACGTAAAAATTCATCAACAAAGTTTAATGCAATTAAGTAACATTATTAATTTTACAGATGATAACTCAACATTAGAATTATTAACTTCTGTGCATGAAACTAACCTCCGTTATCTCGATGTATATTTTTCTGAATCTAACGGTCGTGCGATCTCATCTCTTGAGAATGGTGAAATTATTGACTTTAACGCATCTCAAAGCGCATGGTTCATAGGTGCTAAATCTAAACCTAAAAGTGTATATGTTAGTGCCCCATATAAAGATGTAATCACTTCTGATTATGTTATAACTTTATCAAAAGCTATTGAATATGGGGATGGAGATATTGGAGTTATAGCTATTGATTTGACAACATCTAATATTATGGACGGTGTAGGGGATATTAAATACTTATTTTATTTTAACAAAGGTACTATTTGGTTAAGTTCTGATAAAAACCAAGTTGGTAAAAATATTAATGACCTCGATGAGGTTTTTAATCATGTTAAATCAAAAGAAATATATATGTATTATTATGATAATAATTGGGTATCTTTGTATAAAGAGAATGTACCGTATGGCGAATCAATTGTATTTACAGACCAAAATTATAATGTAAAGTCAAAATATATTATGTTAAGTATCTCTTTTTCTATTTTGTTTTTTGTTATCGCTGTATTAAGTTGCATTCTATTATCCCTTGTTAGAAAGGAAATAAAAAACATCCCTAGCATAATATCATGGTTAAATCAGATAAGTGAAGGTAAGCTTACAACATTAGAAATAAACAAATCAAATAATGAACTTGATTTAATTGTTAATTCTGTGTCACAACTTTTGATTAAACTATCAGATGTAATAAAATTATCAGTTGATATTTCTAATAATGTAAACAAATCTTCAGCTGAATTAACCTTCATTATGGGAAATTCAGCAAAAAATACCAATAGTGAATTAGCTAAAATAGAAAACATCTCAACAGCAATTAGTGAATTATCAAACACTTCAAAAGAAGTATTATTTAATGCATCTGAAGCGACGAGTGAAACAGTAAAAGCAATTGGTGATATTAATAAAGGTAGTGAATGTTTATATAATTCAATACTATTAACTAAAAACATTAATGAATCAATAAAAGATACAGCTGTTATTATTGAAAAGTTAAAAAATAGAGCTATAGATATCAGTGAAGTAACTAATGTTATTAGTACTATTTCAAGCCAAATAAATTTGTTAGCATTAAATGCGGCAATAGAAGCAGCTCGAGCAGGTGAACATGGGCGTGGCTTTGCAGTTGTTGCTGATGAGGTTAGAAATCTAGCAGCTAAGACTCAATCATCAACGAAAAATATTCAAGAAATTATATCTTCATTACAACAGTTATCAGTAAAAGCTAATGATAATATGACAATCAATGTTGCATCTATTCAAGAATCAGTGTTGTTATCTACTAATGTGAAATTATCATTAGATAGCATAACACAATCAGTTAAATCAATATCAGATATTAACACTTTAGTCGCTAGAACATCTCAAGAGCAATTTACTGTTACAGAGGAAATTGCTAATAATACAACGAAAATGGTTGAACTAGTAAATGAGAATGTAGTATCCGTAAATCAAACTCAACAGGCAGCACAAGAATTAACATTATTAGCTGAAATACAGAATAAAAGAATGTCATTTTTTAAAATAAGTTAAATGAATAATTTTGTTTGTTGCTATTTACTAAACTAGGGAGCCTTTCATACATTTTGTAATCAGATCATTATCACGGATTTTTAAATATTGAATAGCTAGTCACAATTGATTCAATATTTAGCTAGTGTTGAAGCATATCTGTAAAAACAGGCTAAGTGTAGAAGCTGAAAAGGCTCCATAAAGATTGTAATACATATCTCTGGAGCCTTTAGTTTTATTGATGTTAGCTTAACTGACTGGCATTACCTAAAATTTGGCGACCTTTCATAATCAATAACGTTAATACTATTGAACTAGACTTACGCGATCAACATCAATCTTTGTATAGTTAAGTTCTTTATCTATATCACCATGAATCATAATTTTAGTTGTAGGAGTTGCTTGTAAACCAAACCATTTGTCATGATCAATTTCCACATGAATAGTTCCTGTATTATCTTTAAACGTATAAATTTCACCGCCTAAAGATGCAACTAAATAGCCAGTAAGCATTACTGCTGTATCATCACTAAACATACCCGTATCTAAAACTGATTTCACAGTATTAATACCTTGATACGGACCCGAAAAACCACCTTGCTGTGCATTTACTGCTTGGTTAATTACTTGGTTGTTAGCAAAAACAGACGATGATACCAATGTCGCTAATAGAATTAATTTTTTCATTAGAATGAGTTTCCTAAAAGTTAGTAACAACATTATTGCACTGTCAATATGAACTAGAAATGAACAAACAGAAAAAACTCAGACTAATCCAATAATACACATTTAATATAAAGTAATTTACATAGTTACATTAGAGTCAGCCCTAATGTCATAGGGTTAATTTGAGTCCTAAAATCCTTTGTCATCAACTCTTTGTTATGTAGTATTCAAGACTGAACCTTAAGCATTGATATTTGCATAAGTCAATCTAAAATACTGTTTTATCTGGCTTTTCTTTACCTGTGACAAACTAAAATAATGACAACAGCCATAAATCCACATTGTTGACCGCTTTGAAAAACGATACTGAAGGCAATATTTGAAGTGAGATACTACGCCTCATGATCAAGGCCAATAAACTGGCCCAGACTAAACTGAAGTGACCCCCTTAGGTAAGACATGTTGAACATCCAGCCACTATTTAAATTCACCCAATATTGGTTCAGCTTCCTGTTTTCTTATTTTCTTATTTTCTTATTTTCTTATTTTCTGTAGTTCATTTACGGATAATCCCTTTGTCTTTCTTTCTATGCCATAAAGTTTGGCGATGAAGTTGAGGCATCTTTCGGGTTTTCCTGCTTTTTTAGAGGGGGATGCTTTTTCTGCATCGGTGAATTTTCTACTAACGAGTGCCATGCACACGGCTTGTGTCATTGCATCTACGCTGTAGCCACCAGAGAGCAAGTACCCTAAAAGTCTTTTGCACGCGTTGCTGCACGGCTTGGGTGATAATCATAGATAACAACAGGATTTTTAATGAACTCACCACTACGGTAAACCCACATATAAGATTTGCTTTGCGCTTTTCTATCTTTTTCGCGCAGCACTTGTACTGTGATTTCATCTGCACAGATAAGCTTTTCATTAAACAGCCTTGATTTCATCTCATCAATAACGGGTTGTACTTTGTTACCCAACTGAACACACCATTTAGCCAATGTCGCACGGCTAATATCAATGCCTGAGCGGTTTAATATGTCGACCTGACGATACAATGGCAAGGCATCCACGTATTTAGCGGTCACGACTGCCGCAAAGGCCTCAGCACTTCCCATGCTTTTGGGGATCATGCTAGCGGGCTTTGGTACGATGATGATTTTGGATTGAGTTTGTGTTTTTTCACATTGGCGACAAGCGTACTTAGTGCGCTCGTGGCGAATAACACAGACCTTTTGAGGAATGATTTTAAGCTCTTCTGAGGTTTCTACACCACATTCATGCAATGGTTCATCACAACACTCAAAATAAGGTGCGTTGAGTTCATGCAGGTTTATCTCACGCTCAAGCTCTTTTGGTAGAGACTTGCGACCTGTTTTTCTTCTCATCATTAGATTTAAGGAGCGACTTTTGCTGCTCAGCCTCATTAAAAGTACCTTTTGGTAATTTTTCACTTTGTGATGAGAAGCGCTTGGATTTATTTAGGTTTAATTGCTCAACCAAGAGTTCAACTTGAATTTTTAATTCTGCGACTTCTTCTTGTTTGGTAATAAGTAACTTATCTTTAGCTTCATTCTGGTAATGAAGCTGAGATTCCGCAGCCAACTCCAGAATTTAAACTGTGTGAACTAGCGAACATTTTTCAATAAAATCTACGATACCATCTTGACTACGATCGGTCGTTTTGATCTATTACTGTTATTTGACGGTCTCAAATTATGTCTACCCAATCAGTTATTAAACCTTAGATCACACCTCGGACTCATTGCCATTTTCTACCATGAATGATTGATGCTGTAATCTCAAGTATTCAGTGCCCCATGTTTCTCATGGAGATGTGGTATTAGCCATGCTCCTTAATGGACTTGGTTTTCATAGCAGAACACTGCACATGTTTTCAGATTTTTTAAGCGATTGAACTTAATACCCTCATTTTTACGGTCTCTTACTTTTGGTATTTTAACTTCGATATCACCAAGCCCAGTTTGACTATTTCGTTCAGGCTGATAGCCATTTCGGACCACTCGTTTGAGACCATTAATGGTCTCATTCTCGTACTTTCTAGTAATATCGCTAATTCAGCGTCAATAGCTTGAACTAAAAACTGTTGACCCCCTTTTTTCAATAGTTCTTGTAAAGGATTCTCTGGAGTATCCATTGAAATGATATTATTATTGTCATTCATTGCGGTGTAGTTCCTGTTAGTTGTTGACTAGCCAAGATCGATTAACGATTACATCGTAATGTCTCTCCATACACCAGAAATAACTATAGCACCGAAGGTATGGTAATCAATTAAAAATAACAACATTGCAACCTGGAATCTACATTTTATAATGCGCTCACTCAATATACAGGGTTCATCTATGTCTTTAAAAGCAAAATTACTCCTTTCAATATTTATATTCATAACAATAATAATCACAACACTCACAACTATTACATATATAACTCAAAAGAATAATTTACATTCTCAAATTCATTCAGAAACTATGAATATAGGTAAAGTTCAAGCTGAGCGATTTGGTGAATGGTTACTATTACATAAAGACATCGTAAACTCTTTAGCTCAAGACATTAATAATGGTGATGTTATTTTCGCGTTACAACAAGCACAGAAAATTGGTGAATTACAACTAACTTATTTTGCGGAAAATAATGGACGAATGAGAGACTCAGATACGAGCATTGATCGTACCGCATACGATCCATTAACTAAATCATGGTATAATAACGCTTTAGAAAAAAATGCATTAATGACCACAACCCCAAGCTATAGTGCGTCAAGTAAAGATATTTTGCGTATCATGATCGTATCCCCTACGCCAAGCAAAAATGGCGTAGTCGGCGCTAATTTACCGATTGATTCATTGATTAAAAAAGTGAATCACATTCAATTACCCGCTAATGGTAAAACTATTTTAATTCATAACAATGGCATAATTTTAGCTCATTACGATCCTGACAATACTTTAAAACCTATTTCAGAAATTGAACCTACATTAACAACTACAGTATTAAATAAAATAATGAATGCAAATGAAATGTTGAACATTACATTTCAAAGTGACCATGAAAACAAAAGCGTATGGGGAAGTGAAATTCCTAATAGTGACTGGAGCCTAGTTTACATTCTCGAACAAAAAAAAATAGATGCTCCATTAAGAGATTTATTAATTAATAACTTAATACCAGCAGTGATCTTACTATTAATTAGCCTTGTTATCACGGCACTATTAATTGGATTTTTACTTAAACCATTAAACGACATCACCAATTCTTTGCGGAAAATTATTGAAGGCGAGGGAGACCTAACACAAAAAATTACAGCAAAATACATGGATGAGATTGGTCTACTTGCCACCTATTTTAATACCTTTATAGAAGGTATGCACACCATGATTTCTCGTTTACGTGATATTTCTATTGAACTAGAAATTCAATCTCAACAATCTCTTAAAAATACAAATTTAAGTAAAATTAATATCCAAGATCAACAAGATGAGATTAACCTTATTGCAATTGCAATACATGAAATGGCAGCGACCACTCAAGAAATTGCATACAACACAGAAAATGCAGCAAAAGAAGCAAATAACGCGGTTGATTTTTCAATGAACAGTGCGTCAAAAATGAATGAAAGCCAGCAAGCTATTAATGACCTATCCAATAAAACTAAAACTGCAATGGATGTTGTTTATACTTTAAACATCCACTCTCAAAATATATCGACAATATTATCTACAATTAAAAACATTTCAGAACAAACTAATTTATTAGCATTAAATGCAGCTATCGAAGCCGCTCGTGCTGGAGAGCATGGTAGAGGTTTCTCCGTTGTTGCTGATGAAGTTCGCATGTTAAGCCAACGTACACATGCATCAACGGAAGAAATACAAACAACCATTGAAGCCTTACAGGCAATCATTCAAAATGCTATTGATATCATAGATGAAAGCCATTCTCTTGCCGACAATAGCGTATCGAATGTTCAACATGTCTCTCAATCTTTAACTGTAATTAATCAAGTTATCGATCAAATTAATGATATGACCACTACTATTGCCACCTCAGCTGAAGAACAAACTGCGGTTACTAATGAAATTAATCAAAATACTCTTGCGATTCGAGATTCAACAGTATCACTAGTTGCTGATTTAATAAATGCCGAAGAACAGTCTGCAAGATTGGCTGATTTAGCGAATAATTTAAAGCAAGAAATCGCACATTTTAAATTGTAATAATACTCAATTTATGAATTATCCCCCTCCGTGAGACATGACATCAATGTCGCATGGAAGGCTGGGCAGGATCCCAATTTGTGAACAAAATTTGCTTGATTTAAGCGACTATGACCTAATTAACCTGAACTCGGGATAAAAATTGAAGTGAACTAAAAGCTGATTCTGCGATCAGATCTTTCGACCAAGAGAGAACAATCGCAAAGAAACCAACTGTGCATAAACTAGTAGACTTTATTTTGTCATGTCAATGACTTTTGTCAGGTTTTTCTACCTCAATGGAAAAAACTTCAACTAGAGAATGGGGAACGCAAGCGCAACCGTAATGGACGCATGTCTGAAAGTAAAATAATGACCATCATTATTGCTTTTCATATGTCGCATCAACGCGATTTTAAGAACTTCTATTTCACAGATACCACAAAAGTGAATTTCCTACGCTACTAAGCTATACACATTTTCTTGAAGTGATGCCGTCAGTTCTCGCGCCTCTAAATTCTTTCTTCACTCATGTGAAAGGAGATCCCACTGACATTGAGTTTATCTATTCTACTAGTATCAAAGTCTGTCATAACTTACGTATTCCGAGGAACAAAGTGTTTAAACTGAGATTCCGCAGGTATTTTTGTGCTTATTTTCGAAGCATTTAGCGACATTTTCGAAGAAGATATGCACCTTTAGATGATTGCGTCTTGTTCAATAAAATCACTAACAAATCTCGAATAATATCCACCGTAATATCATGCAGTTAGGATTGCTTTTACTTAATCTTACATTAATAGCATGATTCAGAACCTAAATCACGAATGCAGTTAACATACACCTTTAAACTAAGTAATTTGTCACGTTTTAAAATGCCTGAATTGGCTGCGGAATGACGGATTAATACGTCATATGGTTAGTATAACTTTCCACTTAACTAATTCAGCACTCTCTTTGTAAAGTTTTGGCTTTCCGCCATTTTTCTGATTTCACGGCAGTTTTCACTGTACGCAAGTGTGATCAAGATTCCAAAATGTAAAATTCTCAAAAATTCTTTTTTCCGTTCAGACTACTCACCAATGATCCAAAAACTCTAAAATGAACTCGGTTGATAAATTAGGGGAAATTTCATTCTTTTTTTGTTTTGTTATACATAACTCAAGATTACTAGTCATTATTTATTTGTTAATTTTCATAGGCTTAGCCGTTTGACGTACTGTCGTTTTCATCGTAATTTCCATTCGACACGCAGCATTTGGGCTGCGAAATGAGGAAATTATGAAAATAAAAACAATCAACAATTATCTAGACTCTTACTTTGCTGAAAGGCGCTTCATTGTATCTCCCTCGACGCAACGCTCTGAAGCGAGTAAAGGAAATAACATTAGAAAAGCCATTGGCAAACGTACGGTCGACTCTGTTCTGCATAGCGACCTTCACGACCTTATCTTTAAATGGCATAAACGCTTTTCCAATAAATCCATCAATGGACATTTAACTATCCTACGTGCCATTTTTAAACGTGTGATGCTAGACGGCATCATTGAACGTAATCCGATGACAGGTCTAGAAAATCTAAAGAATGTGAAAAATGCTCCGAATCCATTTATGAAATCAGATTTAACACTCATGTATGAATGTAAGAACGTATGTGAACAAGGAAAGAATGCAGTGTTGTTTGATGCACTTACGGGGCTAAGAATCAGTGAACTAATTGCAGTTTCTTGGGATGATGTCGACTGGCAACGTAATGTACTTTACGTTCGTCGTGCTCGTGTACTGAATGATTATAAAGTACCTAAAACACCAGGCTCTGTGCGTGCGGTTGATTTGAATCCGTTAGCTGTGGATATCCTAAAAAAACAGTTAGCCATCACAGGTAAGCGCCGTCGCAAGACTATTGATGTTTTACAGCGAGACAATAAGAGCATTCAGAAAGAGTCGATTGCATTTATTTTTATCAACAGTAAAACACGTCAACCTTATCTTAATGCAAAGCAGTTCAGTAAAGCCTTTTTCACTCCGTTTTTAGAAACGGCTGGCATCGCACACCGAGGTGTTGGTCAACTGCGCCACACGTTCGCTTCGCAATGTTTAACCGCTGGTATCAGCAAAGAGTGGATCAGCCAGCAAATGGGGCACACTGGTACTCATATGATCGACATGCATTATGGAAAGTGGCTTCGTGAAGATGCACCAGATTGTGCCTTGCTTGCTTCTCAGCATCTGCAAGATGCATTTGGAATGCCTGAGGTAAAGCGCACTGTTTCTCTACCAGCGGTGCCTGATGCAGCTTCCAATATGCTCGGTAAGCTGACTAAAAAGCCGCAACTAATGCAGTTGATTCAGGCTATGTTGGAGGATGCATGAGGAGTGTCTTCTCGCTTGAGAACAACTCAAGAGTCGTGCATTTGGTTAATGTGACGACAACGCAACCCGCTGCGCTTGCGTCACACTTTTTGTTCCAAAAAGATGCACGCAAGCTGCGGGCAAGAGGAGTACCTCTTAACTCCCGAACTAGCTCCTCACGGGAGCTAGCATGAAATCGATCCGCTTCTTTCATCGCCGATACAATTTCACATCAAATCAGAAAGACCGTTCTCGTTGTGAGCGATCACTGATGCATTCTCTACGCATAGTAACAGACGCAAATACGGCTAAGCAATTTGAGTGGAATGATCGCTTATTCGATACAAATCTATTATGGCGTAATGGTGAAACGTTTCCGTTGCACTCACTTAGTGATGAGAACAAAGAACAATTACTTTTTACAACCGCGCCAGCGCCACTAATTCGTGATTACACAAAAATACAAACGAAGCATCGGCAGTACCGTAAGAAACTGAAAACAGCAATCGCAGCTGAATACAAAAATGGTAACGAGGCAGCTGCTGCATTTCTAGAAGAGATCCTTGAGTCATCAGGGCATGTCTCGTATAGCAATATTGAAAAGTTCAAAACGATGGTGATGTCGCGGAAAACACAACGAGTCAAAATGTTAGAGACTTATCTTGATGCGCATAACCAAACGCAAAGTGGCCCCAACCTTAATTGCACATTTATTCAAGAAGGCATCTTTAAGATCCCTCATCAATGGAAAGTGAGCAATGAACTTATACCATTACATGAATATGTGGACTTTACCGTTAAATTTTTAACTCATCACTTTCCTGACTATCCGATCAATATGGTGATCGGACATGATGACGAGCGCGATGTCGAGGAGAACACTGGAACACATACCCATTATTTTTTGTCAGGAAGAAACAAAAATACAGGTGAATTTGACTTATTAAGAAACCAAAAGATCGTCGTTAATGAATACATAGACAAGGTTGGTTTGAACGATAAAGTGCTCCCCGTTAATGACGATTTATCTAAAGAGCAAACACGATTTTTTGGGGAGATGTTTCAGAAAATGGTGTTTGAGTATGCTAACGAGCACCTTTTTAGCAAAAAAGGATTAATCGCAGAACTTGCTCCAGAATCAGAACGTAGATCTAAACAGCGTCAAAAAATGAATCAGGAAGCCAAACTACCGAAATCTGAACGGGAGTTCAATTTCCATAATCTAATGATTAAAAAGAAAAAAGAGCAACTATTGGAACTAAATCACCAAGTGACAGATGCAGAAATTCGACTTGATGAAAAAAATACTCAGCTCAACATCATGGTTGGGGAATTACTGATGCTAAAAGAAGAGCAAAGTGAAACTCAGCAGAAAAACTCCATTTTATTAGAGCAAGTACAAGAATTACGTGCTGAAAAACAAACGCTTCTAATAACGTTACGCACATTTAATGATGAATTAATGAACAAACTAACGATCTTCTGTACCAAGCTTTTTATGGCGTTACATACAAAAGATCTTGGTTATCAGCATAAAACAATGCGCTTTCTTGACGAAGCTATGAACACTCTCTTGGAATTACCTGACCCATTGAAGATCAAGGCTCAAAAATTAATCAGTAAATTATCACCTTCTAACAAAGAAGAACGTCCACGACTCGATAGTAAAGATCGATAGCTATCTATGACGCATTAAGCCTCCTATTTGTTTGTTAGTAATGTTTGTTACTAACAAACATTACTAACAAACAAACTCCAACAACTATAAAAATAATCATGGTGAAAAAATGGCCAGGCCAAAATCCTATACTCAAAATGATATTATCAACGCAGCAAATCAGTTAATTGAAAAAGGAACAGAAATTTCAGGATGGCAACTCAGGGAAATAATAGGGCATGGACGGTGTGATACGTTATATAAAGACTTAAAAAGATTGATTGAACAAGGGCATATAAAACTACCAGACAAGTCTAGTATTGAAGTACCACAACCAGCAATAGCTGTACTGGAAGACCCTAAAGTATTGCCTCTACCCATCGAGATCCAGGAGTCACTTAAACTAATTGAAGGGCAATTATCTTCATTACTTTTTGCTCTCGTCACTAAACTCAATGCATCAACTGATACTCACTACGAGCACCTAACACGCGCTCGACTTCTTGAGTCAAAAGCAATTGCTGATGAGGCGGTGACTAAACTAATAACAATAGAGGAGAATCTTCTCATAACTGAAGATCGCGTGAAGGTTCAAGTCGAATTAAATGAACAATTAGAACAAGACAATATCGCATTAGAAGAAGAACTAGGAACAGCAGAACAACAGTGTACTGAACATCTTGCGACGTTAAAATCAATGAGGAATGAGAATGCATCTCTGCTCAGTGAATTGGAGACTGGTCGACAAAATGAAGTTCTGAAAAATGAACAGGTTCTGGCTCTCACTAAACAAAATACAGTATTAGAAACGCAGTGGAATAACTGTCGAACTGAGGTAGAAAAACAAATTGAAACGGAATCTCGGTTACTTGTTGAATTAGATCATGTTAGACAACAGCTCACTATTTTATCAACTAAGTATGAAGGAATAACTCAAGCAGAAGCCAAAGCACAAGCGAAGCTTGAAAGCGCTATAGCAGAAGTAGCTGAGTCAAAAAAGTTAGAAGCGATTCTGTCAGAAAAGATAAGGCACTTAAAGAAGCATCAGCACATTATATTCGACCAACCCATTATTGAGGGATAGTTCAGATTAAATTTAAATAAGATCATTAAAATAGATGATTTTTTCATGGGTTATAAGTACTAGCGGGAAAGTTATCAACACTTAAGTTGTTAGTATAATGTAAAATAATAGAACTTAAACTTCCGATGACTTTTTTGTAGTTACTTATGACTAGGTGTTCTTATTCAATCTGTAAATAAGAACTGGCGATGATTCGTGATAAAAAGCTGAACATTTCCATGTTCAGCTTTTTATATTCTAATCAAGTACCCATTCAGATATTAAAACGACTCCTTATCCGAACGGCATTGACCTTGCTTAAACAGTTCTGTTTTAGTAATTAAGTACTAAAGGGAAAGTTCTTAACACTTAAATTATTGATATAATAAGACTTAAATTCCAATAACTTCTTTGTAGGTACTTAGTTAACTTACATTAAAACCATACGAAGATAAAGAGTCTTGAATTTTTTTCAAATTGTATTCTTTTTTTCTACGATAATGCTTTATAAAGAAAAAGATACTTTGGATTAAAATTGGGAAGCCTATTATTAAGAGAGAAAGAGGTAAAGCGACAATCATTCCAAATAAGGCAATTCTCAGGCAGGAAGTCGATTCTCTATCGATAAATGATACCTCTGAAATATCTATAATTTTTCTGCTATTAACTACGAGTGCTAATAGAATATAAGAATCGTAGAATTTTTTTAAGTATAGCTCTACATTCTCACCTACTAAGAGAAACGAATCACATGTGTTATATGCCAATACATTCTTTAACATGACATATTCATTATTCTCATCGATAAGTTTAACATAGGCATATTTACTAGATGTTTGATCAAATTCTTTTTGACCCAATATATCTATCCTCCCTTTGTATACTTTTACTGTCATGATCAGCATTTACCCGCTGCTTTTAATAGCGCGTTACAATTAGCACTAGAAGGTATTCTTTTTCCATCTGTTGCGGAACAAATAGCATCACTTGTAACCAAGACACCACCCGTGTAATAACACTGGAAGCGACGACCTTTATATATTGCATCAAACTCAACTTTCATTAAATCTGCGGTTCGATTTTCAATTCGAATCTTATCTGCGCTTGTTCCTAACGCAAATGCAGCCTTTTTCTGAATACTTGTATTATCCCGCGTATTATTATCAATAACGCTACACCCAGATAGAATGCCTGTCATTAATAAAAATAAAGTATATTTCGTATGCTTCATTGCTCTATAAACCCTTTTTTATAAACACACTTGCACCCGTATGGGTGCAATTCAGGATGATAATATCTGCGATAGTGATTGCACACAAATAGGAGCAATCATAAATATGATAGAGATCACGGTTCGTAAAAACATTACTGGTTCTAGAATAAAAAGTATCAGGCTATCAAAAAAATTATCACAGCAGGATGTTGATCGTATTGCTTCACTACAGGGTATCGATCTCACTCGTAGTAGGTTAGCAAAAATTGAAACAGGCATGATACGAGTTACAGATGAAACTTTGCGTGATCTTTCTATTGTATTTGATGTTAATGTTAGTGAGTTTTTTGAGTAAAAAATCTTTTGATGAGTATAGTGGTTAAATAACTGGATTATTTAAATCCTGAAACTATTCAATTTGACAGTTCCTTTCAGCCCTCTAATAACACGAATAAACTTGAACATGTGACTAAACGTCGTTATCAGTCAGAGCAAGTATTAATGAATTTCCGATGTTGATTACACTCTTGAGGTTTGCTGTAAAACAACATGGATTCATTGAATATGGTTAAGCTAACGTTTGTTAGGCTAATAAACGTTAGCTTAACTTTAGTAACTTCGTATGTTTTTTCTACACCACAATATACGAAGCTATGACAAGTCCCCAGTTTCGATCCTAGCGATCATATCTAGAATTTTATCTTTACCACCGAAGGTTTTAAGAACCGCCAATGGACTTAAGCCACCCAGTGGTATTTTGCTGCTCTTTAGCCAATCTTCACATAATGCTTCATCATTAAAAAGAACCATTAGCCGCGACTTTATTTCGTTATCTAATTCATCTTTCATTTTTTCTTCATTCGCTATTATTGATAATAAATACCAATATAACAATAATTAAGTGCTTTATATAAGCACATATTAGTAATTAAATTCACAATAACTTATTTATAGAAACTTACTTTAGAATATTGGATAGGCTCTCAATCCAGCTTATGACCTTCATTATTCCACCTAAAATCATATAACCCTAGTAGCTATCCCTAATAGCCCATTGGTAATGGTTTATAGCTATTTATTATTTTTCGATTCAATCACTCAGAAGATAAAAATGATTCCTCTGTCGTATAAAAAGTATTTAGAGCTAATTTAAATAAAAACTCTTCTTCTGACATATTATATTTAACACTTCTTTCAGATAATCGTATTTTTGCCATGCCTGCTAATTCTGGTATTCCTTCTAACCCAGGTATTCCTCCTATTTTATTTTTTCCAACACTTAGCTTTCTTATATTTTCACAACTATTAGCTAAATCTAATTTGAATTGCTCTAAAAAATTTGTCGTTGTACATAATTCTAAATATTCATTTATTGTAACTAACAACGAACTATACATTTCAGGAGAAGCTTTGCAATATGGATAAATTGAATCGATCCCTATCGTACTACTTCGTGACAGTATCCAGTTCCACTTTTTACTATGGGTTAAATGATTTAATAAATGGGGATTACCAACGCGCTGAATACACACGTATTGAACAAAATCCACTTTTAAGAGTTCAGAGACAATAGCCGAAAAAAGCCCTTTATTTTGAAGACTGTTAGCTATTTCTATTCGCTCAATAGCTGGACAACAGCGATAAATATTACGCTGTTCATTTTTATCTTTAACCTCAGAACTTGAATACAATATAACTTTCTCTAATTTTGAAAGTAATACTGGCGGGTATGTATCAGGTATAACAATCAGCAATTCAATATGTTCATTCTTATACCTAAACGATCCTTCCAGTTTTGATTTAGAGAATTTTTTCGCTATATCTTTAGATAAAAAATCAATAAATTGATCCATTTTAATGCCTCATTATGAATATGGAAAAATAGTTAAAAGTTAAAATTAAAGACAAATGTAACTTTACCTTTCCAGAGAAGTATTTCATCAAGTAGCAGAAAGAATCAAATTATTAACTTCAAGGGAAATTAACAATTGACAAGATAAAAGACATTAAAAAAGAACAACTTAGGATAATGGTGATTTTATTAATTAATATAATCACTTATTTATACTGAATATTAAACATTCATTTTTTCAATCTAAATTCGAGTAAAAATAAAATATTTATTTTAAAAATTTAATTTAAATTACTAACATTCCACCTTGTCCGAACAGCTATTATTTGTATAATACGCACTCTCTATTTTTTTTAAAATTTTGTGGCCTACCTCTAAATTATTAAAATAAGAACAAGTGAATAGTGCAATTATCGAGAGTTTTTCTATTTAGACGGCAGGCTAGTAATCATCATTTTTTCTGAGTACGGGACACTGAATAGGAAAATTATGTGGACATCGATTATCATTCCGCACTAGATAGATATTAAATAAACCATAACTCCTAAAAATAACAGTCACTGCACAAATATACGGAGGAAAATGGTGCCTATTCCACCTCTAGCAACACCAGAAGTGGAATGAAATATGAGCACTAGCGTAAATTTCATCTTAACCAATCGTCATTTTCAACTGGACAAACATTTAAAAGTAATATAGATTGAACCCATTGAAATTTATCAGCTTAATGCAGATAGAAGAGTTAGGGATAGTTTTCAAATCCCTATCCCTCCACCAAATCAAAAGATTAAGCCGCTGTTTTTACAGCGGTTTTTTTGTATCTGTACTATCGAAAATCACCTTGCACAGAAAGGTGGCACAGATGTACTTATTAAGACTTCCAAATAGCGTGTACTATACTCGTATCGCTACTCCAGTTTCACTCCGTGAAAGTGGTTATCCTAACGAACTAAAATTCTCCCTACTTACTCGTGAGCGTAAAACCGCTTATCGTCGAAATGTTGAGCAAGTTCAATTACTTCATGCATTGTTTGAGAAAGCCATTGCGCTCTCTTTAACGATTGTCGAGTTTAAAACTGAACTGGCTGAGTCGATTAACATTCTACGCGCGGCTTATAACGCAGAACCTGAAACGCAAACTAAAGCCCCTAGGCTTGTAGCAGAGCCTTCACCAAAAATAAAAATCTCTACACCTTTACCTGTCATTACTTCAAGTACGCTCACTGAATTTATCCAATCAAAGAAATTAGAAGGAGTCACGCAACTCACCCTTACTCAGTTAGAGCAACGATGTAATGATTTTTTAGGCTATCTAAAAGAGCTAAATACAGATAAGCCCACCAATAGTATTGCAATGCACTATCGAGACCGATTACTCAAACGACGCTTATCGCAAACAAAACACAGACTTTAAGTGGATAACCTTATTGATGCTTTATCAAGGCTGTAGACCATCAGAAGCTTGTCAGCTTCAAGTTCGGGATATCAAGCAAGACGAACTACCTTGCATCCAGTTCTCGGACTCTGGTGACGCTCAGAAGCTGAAAAACCAGTTATCCAATCGAACCGTGCCCATTCATCAAACATTGTTAGATATGGGCTTCTTAGCCTTTGTGAAAGCTCGCCAGCGAGCAAAAGAAACACAGCTCTTTAATGTAACGCCTCGCGGTGCAGATAATGATTGGTCAAAGGATTATAGAAAGACCTTCGGCAATATTCTTAATGACGTGGGCTTTAAAGCGGGACAACGAGCTACCGCCTATTCATTCCGTCATACCTTTATTGATGAGTTAAAACGAGCGAATGTCGAAGAGTATGTGGTTTCTGAAATTGTAGGCCATAAACATCAAAACATGACCTACGGTAGATATGGTAAACGACTGGAGCCAGAGCAGCTTGTAGAGGCCGTAAATCTATTTCGTTTAGATGACATAGATATCACCTTAAGTGCATAGATGGCATTGGGGACAACCTCGAAATAGGCGTTCACTGAAAGTGTGACGACAATGCAACCCGCTGCGCTTTCGTCATTATCACCTCTGTAAAACACATATCTAATGATATATCCTATTAAATACAACTCATACTCAAATTACATATACATTTAGTTAAAACACCTATTATTTCAGATAATTTGAAAATGAAAGCTAGAATATAATTGACCAATAACCATAAACTATAAAGGGTCAATATGGCAGTAACGATAAGTGCAAATGGACTCAGCATTGTTCACAAAAATTCTGATGGCAAAGCACATGCAACACTTCCAGATGTCTGTTTAACCACCGTAGGAAACGCTGTTGTTCCTATTCCTTATGGCAACTCAGCTAAATCGGCAGACTTGGCTAACGGAAGTAAAACCGTGACCGCTGATGGAGGAAACAGTATTGCGATAAAAGGCTGTTCATTCTCAAAGAGTACAGGTGACTCAGGTGGTGATAAGAAAGGTATTGCATCAGGTACGATTGAAGGGGAAGCGAAATTTATTACTTCTTCTCCGACAGTTAGAATTGAAGGTAAAGGAGTGTGTCGCCTTTCTGATCAAATGACAATGAACAAAGCTAATACCATGTGTCTGGGCGGAATAGATCAAGATTCTGTCAACGTATCTACAAAAGAAGAAGGTGATTATACAATAGACATACATTGCTCTTACCCTCGTGATGGAAAACCATTTTCTAATGCACCTTTTAAGCTAATCAGTAACGATGGTGTGGTTATTCATGAGGGTAAACTTGATGCAAAAGGAAAATGTACGGTATCTTCATTGGCAAATGACTATTGTCATGTTCACTTTGACGAAAGTGAAGCAGATTATGCACTTGTAAACCACAGAAAGAAGAACAATCGTTATAATTCAGCGCTTGATGATGCCGTTTTCTTTGATAAATTAGTGAGTCATGAAAGGGCATTCTGGTCTCTATCCACAAATTCCTCTAGAAATAATATCTGGGGTATTATGGGGCCTAAATTATTGAGTGATAAATATTTTATTCAGATTTTAGAACTCGAAATTCAATCTCATTTTGAATTAGCAATCAATGCAAAAGAAAGTCAGATAATGGCTCAGTTATTTATTAATGCACTTTCTCCTGAGGCAGGCTCGGAGCAAAGAGTAACTACTGATGATTTATTAATTGCCACCTCGCCTCCAACGTATCAACTTGGGGCTATTATCGCGTTATTTATTCAATATCCAGAGAAGCAATCTTACCATAACCTGTTAGCCAGATTGCGTAATTTAGGCAGAGGCAACCCAAAGGCATTTATTAATAATTTTGATTGGGTGTCATCAAAACAGCAAATAGCCACTGAGCTTGACTCTCTCCTTTCAAAGCTGATCAACCGAATTGAGTTTCTGAAAACACAAGCAGACTTAAAGCGTTATACTCCTCTGGTTAATATATTCAATTCGCATATAAGCCAGCTAAAAACCTTTAAACGAACACTGACTGATGACATCACTACGTGTTTTAAACACACAAAAAATAAAATAAATCAGATATCTACAGACAATGATGATGTATTTGTCGTTAAAACAGATAAAGTTGGGCATTCAATTGAAGCTAATGCCTTTGTTCATATCGTACACACATTAAATGAAACCCCTGAACCACTTATTTTGCAATTAAACTATGATGACCTGGAGAAAACCCCAGCGTCCAATATTCCATTTAAAGTCACTTTTTCTAATGAGCAAGTTTTTAAAGGGGTATTAAATCCAAATGGCTATGCACAAGTATGGGGAGGACCGAAATTAACGGCGCACATTGAATTTGGTGATAAAGAGAAAGCACAAGAAGCAAAAGATAAGTTGCCAGATAGCTATAAATCGCTTGATGTTGCGCTGGATAAAATTGCCAAAGATACAGCCGTAACATTACTTGATAATGCGAATGAAAAACCCGCGTCAGCGCTCATTGTCGCCCAATTTAAAGTGCTAGTTGATGAACACCTTGCTGAACTCAATATACAAAAAGAAAATTTTAATAACTTAAGCTTTCTCGAACAATCATGGCAACAAAGTCAACATGCATTCTCTGGTGTAAAAACGGGTATCACGGAATATGTTCCTGATTTGGGTGAGTTCGGAGAGTTAATGACATTAGCAAACATCGACATTACCAGTTTAGTTAATGCTATCGCATTTGGGGAAGTTGATGAGTTAGAAAAGAGTTTCAAAGACTGGAAACAACGCAATCAAGAGCAGCTCAGTGAAGCGTCAGAATCGATGGAAATGTTGATATTAATTGTATCAGACCCTGAAGCTCGACAGATTTTGGCGAGTTTACCGAAGAAAATTCTTGAAGCGATGCCTGCGGATAAAGTGACTGAAGTATTAGCTTCACAAGTTAGCCAAGCTGGTGTTGATTCTGTTGTTATTACGGGGAGCACGGCGGCAGGGGCATTTGCTGGCGGTGTCGGCGCACCAATAATGGCTGCAATTACTGTAGCGGCTACCACGGGTAGAAAAACAGGAAAACTACTGGAAGAAACCATTAATATTATCAGTGATATTGGCAAGTTAAATAAAAATAAATTTAATACACATGATAAAGTGCCGCATCAAGAAAAGAGTGAAACCAAGCTCCCGAAAACGTGCCCTATTTGTAACGATGTGAGTTGCAAAAACAAAACAAAACCGAGCTTAGGTAAAGGAGAAAATACCCGTAAAAACTCAGCTCTTTATGCGGGTATTCGCAAAAAAGTACCTGGTTATCCAAAAACTCACATATGGTATACAGGCGATCGATCACTGGAAGTTCATCATGTCATTCCCTGTGAATCGGTTGAAGATAAAATATGGAGAAAGATGTTTAATCAATTCAGCTATAACATCAATGACCCTCACAACAGCGTAGTGTTACCTGCACAAGCCATACTTGCTTGCGAACTCAATGTTCAGAGGCACAAAGGGAGCCATGATCAAGGAATGGCATTAAATATAGATGAGCGTGTTTTATCTGCACTGAATACACATGAGGAAAACAACAACAATGAAAAAATAATGGTATTTCAAGATACGCTTTTCGCTAAGAATAATGGGAATGATTTTCGTTACCCTAAAGCAGCGACAAAACTAATTAAGAAAGTTAAAGATTCAGTTGAGAAAGGTAATTTATGCAAATATGCCGATAACTCTAAAAAAATGAAATCTGAATTTGAAAAGCAAATGACAGAGCACAGCAAAAAAATATTAGGGTATATCGATAGTTTTGAGTGGACAATTGCTTGGGACAGCCGTGATTATAAACCAAGCAGTAAATTGGGTTGTTGTGGCAATAAAGGTATTGAAGCTAAGCGAGAAAATAATAACAGGGCAATAGAGTGCTCAAAAAAACGAAATCATGGGTTAGGTAAAGGTGAATTTAATGGCAAATTGGAACTAGGAAAATAAAATGAAATACGATGATGAATATTATGTATTAACAGAGCAAGGTGCGTCGGGGCAATACATGCTTGGACAGATTGATGGCAGTGATGATGGATTAGAAAGGCTACTTTCACAGCGTTCGATAAAGAGATTAGTCAGAGGCCCAGGTAAGGTACGCGTTAATCAAGGAGACAAAGCTCTTTTTAGCCCTTGTGACTATCATGATACAGGAGATGATTTAGTTTCTGAAAAGTTTAAGCAAGTGATAGAAACCTTTAAACCTCAACATGTTGATTTTTATCAAGCGGATATCATTAATGGTGATCAAGTGTGGAGTGAGCATTATTTCATGCACATCTGGAATCATTATCGAGTAATGCATCAAGGTCATTCTAAAATTGATGGAACTTATGTGGATGATGATTTCATATTAGAATCGTTCTCATTGGATGAAAACGTGCTGGACAAAATCCCTCTTCAAGAGCGATTAATATTTAGGTTATCAGAAGATCCACAATTTCTTTTCCATGAAACCGTGGTTGCCGCATTAAAAGCAGCGAATTTAACGGGGGTTGGTTTTAAAAAAGTGAAAGACTGGGGAATAAGCAGTGGGTTTGATGATGATTTTTACGCTGATTTGTAGGTTATGGTTGAGCCCTAAGATATAGGGCTCTCATTTTTATGCTTATCTCGTTATCCGAATTAGATAAAACGTCTAACTGCGCTTTATCTAATTCGACATAACAAAACAGAGTGCATATTCTAGTAAGACTTCGTGCAAAAGTTAGTTAGAAACGTTTGTTCCGAACAAATATTCCGAACAAACAAACTTACTGAACATTGACCGATGTACCATCAAACATATAATACAAACAATCCGCAGATCCACTAATTTACATATAGCACCGCAAACATCAGATAAATAATCGGATTTCCTTGACGGTTAACGATTTAATCGCTATTAATCTGTACCAGACATACGGTTAAATTTATTTTTGAGAAAGACGGGTAACTAATTGTAATTACAGTACTTTTAGTTGGTAGATGTAGCATTCAAATCCCTATCCCTCCACCACATCCAAAGCCCTAGCAGAAATGCTGGGGCTTTTTTGTATCTGAAATCTAAATAATTCCACTAATGAACTGAGGCAATGATTTCCACTACCTCTGTTATGCCGACTCTACCCCTTCGATTTACCAATCATTGCAGCATCGTGGCCACTTAACGCTTGGTAAGGGCGTAAATCAAACAGTGGCATGATGGAATAAATATGGTCGAAGATATCGGCTTGTACCCCTTCGTAGAATACCCAATCCGTATTATTGGTAAACGCATAGATTTGTAGTGGTAAACCTTCCGGGGTTGGTTCTAGCTGACGCACCATAAACATCATATAAGAATGGATATCTTTATTAGTACGCAAGTAAGCAGCCAAATAAGCACGAAAAATCCCGACATTCGTCATTTGGCGAGTGTTACCTAAATGAGGAATATCATCCAACTCTTCATTAAATGTAGCTATTTCTTTTGATTTCTCAAATAAGTATTCACGTAAAATTCGAATGCTTTTGAGTGACTCAATCTCATCATCTGTCATAAAGCGAATCGAATTTACATCAATATTTACTGCTCGTTTAATACGTCTTCCGCCTGAATCAGACATTCCTTGCCAGTTAATAAAGGCGTTTTGAACCAACGCATAAGCTGGGATCATGCTCACGGTATTATCAAAGTTTCGAACTTTTACGGTGGTTAATGAAATTTCTTCAACTGAACCGTTGGCTTTAAACGAATCCATTTCAATCCAGTCATTTAACGTAATCATTCGGTTTGCTGAAAGCTGAATTCCTGCCACGAAACCTAAAATCGTATCTTTAAAGACCAACATCACAAAACCAGTAGCAACTCCTAACCCACTCAAAAAAATAACCGGTGATTCATTGGCAAGAATAGACATGGATACCACAAGGCCAACAAAAAAGGTAAATAACTTAATCAGTTGAACAAAGCTCTTAACTGGCATTCGACGGGTAATGCCTTTGAAAGTAGCAACATCATTAAGCGCATCAAGTAAGGCAAAAACCAACCTTATAAAACTAACGAGAATAGAGATACTGAGAACTTTATCTGCAATGGCTGATAGTAATGTGTAATGTCCAAGTGCCAATGGGATCAATAAATCCAATACCATTACAGGGACAAGAAGCGTTAATTTTTCAAGTACTTTATATTTAGCAAACGCATCAGATAAGGGTTCATTTGTTCGGTGTAGCACATTCCTAATGGTGCGAACAATAATATGATGAGTAACTAGGTGGCCAATAATAGCAACACCGATAACCACCGATACAAATACGATGGTAAGTTCAACCCCATAAGGATCACTGTTGATCCCCAAAGCGCTTAATTTATCTGAAATATAGTCTCGAACATGATGCTCTAACACGTAGCCACCCTTAATTTCCTAGGACATTTAATATGTTAATAATCATAGACTTTTAGCCTGTTTCTACAAGAACTATTTTTAGTATAGGTACTATAACTGTACAAAATGCCTGATAACGCTATTCCCTCTAAAAAACGGTGTTTTTCTTATACAAAAAGACCAAAACATGCACAAGATCACAAATTTTGAGAACTTTGTTTACTTTCCAGTTAAACCTTATATTTAGGACTACAATCAAAGCGTATCTTACATTTAACTCAGAGGTTAAAATGGAAAATCAAGCACCAGGTCAGGCTTTAATTTCAAAAAGTTGGAAATACTTTATTACTGTTGGTGTAATAGCTTCAGTTACAGGGTTAGGAGCGACTAGCTTACCTGTGATGGCAGGTCTGACGATTTCGACGATCATCGGCACGCTATTATTAATCACAGGGTTAGTTCAGGTTTATCATACTTTTCACATTCACTCTTGGAAAGAAAAGCTATGGTATGTATTAAGTGCCTTATTTTATATTATTGGTGCTTTATTTATTATCTTTAAGCCACTAGAAGGGCTTATGACCATCACTACCATCATGGTTGTGGTTATGATTTTTAATGGTCTAACACGCATGATTTTTGGGTTTACCAATAAAAATCTACCTGGTAGCGGCATGGTTATATTGAGTGGATTGCTTTCTGTTGCTATTGGTGGGTATTTCTTCTTCCTTTTAGATAACCCTGAGTTCTCGTTATCACTATTAGGCACTTTTGTTGGTGTATCACTAATATTTGAAGGAATGAGCTTTCTTTTTATCGGTTTACGAATCAGAAAAGCGTTAAAAGCATAGAAATACGGTTCTAAACAGATTGTTGATCAGCATTTGAACTACTTAACTTAAAAGATATAGCCTGTATTCTTATAATACGGGCTTTTTATTGTAAATAACAAAAAAGCCTCTTGGGGGATAAGAGGCTTTTAATTAGGAGATTTTATTCAGAGAAGATGGTTAATCTCTTCTGTTTTTCTATTAACCCTGAATCAGAGTTAACGCATTCTTCATTGCTTCTTTCGTTGAACATTCAACTTGGCGAATGTTTGCAAAACGGTCAGATTCTTTTACTGGAATATCATGAGCAAGGATGATGAACTTCGCGTTCGCCACATCTTTTGCTGTCAGTTTGTTCACTAAACCGTTAGATCCTTGAGTTTCAACTTTAATCTTAATGCCCGCTGCTGCACCTGCTTTCTCTAGTGCTTTTGCTGCCATAAATGTGTGTGCTACACCTGAAGGACAACAAGTTACTGCTAGAACATCATACTCACCTTCGCCTGCTACTGGTGCTGCTTGAGCTTGTACTGGTGTTGCTGCTACTGTTTCATCTTCTACAACTACTGGCTTCCAGAAACCAACGATAAGTGCTGTTGTTAATGAACCTAATGCAATACCCACAACATACATTGGGATGTTGCTAGATACAGGTGCTGTAATTAAACCGCCCCAAGGAGCATGAAGTAACACGTCAGTCATGAAACCAAACACACAACCAACCATGCCGCCAACAACGATAGATGGAAGAACACGCATTGGGTCATTTGCTGCGAACGGAATAGCACCTTCAGAGATACCAATTGAACCCATGATTGCTGCTGCTTTACCTGCTTCTTGCTCTTCTTTAGAGAATTTCTTCTTAAACATGAATGTTGCAAGAGCCATACCTAGTGGTGGAGTACAAATCGCGATACCAACACCACCCATTAACCATGGTTGTGTATTTACTTGTGTTTGAGCGAACAGTGTTGCTACTTTGTTGATTGGGCCACCCATATCGAACGCCGTCATACCACCAAGAATCGCACCTAGAACCGCTTTAGAAGAACCCGCCATTGATGCTAAAAATTCATTCATGCCAACCATGAAAGAAGAAATAGCTGCACCTAGGCCCCACATTACTATACCAGCAGATACTAATGTACCAACTAAAGGGTAAATAAAGTACACACCAAGCGCACTTAAATGAGCAGGAATTGGAAGTTTCTTAAGTTGAAGAACCACACCACCAGCAATGAAACCTGCGACGATACAGCCAAGGAAGCCACCACCTAAATCTGCCATAATGCCTGATGCAATAAATGCTGGCGCTAATGCTGGTTTATCCGCAATAGAGTAACCAATAAAGCCACCAAGAATGATTGGGAAAAGCACAAGACCTTTAATCGCGATAGTTGAGATATCCGCTAAAATACCCGTATCAGGAACGGCACCTTTACCCGTAGCCATTACAGCTAGGGCCAAAAGCACCCCACCCGCAACCACGAACGGAAGCATGTGAGAAGTGCCGAACAGTAAATGCCCTTTTAATTTCGATAGTGTTTGTTTCCAATCACCAGTTGGTTGAGTTGTTGCAGTCATCGTTGACATAAAAGTAATCCTAAAAATAAGTAAATCTAAAAGTTAATTAATCAGTAAATCTAGAATGTCTTGCTCGGTCGTCGCTTTTTGCATATCTGCAATTAGGTCATCACCGAATTTTTCAAATAACGCTTGTAGTGCATAAATGTGGTGATCGCCGCTTTCTGGTGAGGCAATCATAAAAAATACGGTTGGTTGTTCATCATCAGCACCGTATTCAATGGCTGTTTTTGCTACACCAATAGCAATGGCTGGCTCAATAACCGCGGCATTTTTTGTATGAGGGTAAGCAATACCCATATCAGAAGTCACACACTGTGCTTCACGCTCATAAATACCCGCTAAAAAGTTTTCTTTATTATCGATACGGTTATTTTTTAATAACATTTCAGCTAACTCAGCAAATACGCCATCTTTCGTTGTCGCTTCTAAGTTCAATTTAATTAAATTAGTATTTACTAGTGTGGTAATCATAATGTTTCCCTTAATAAGAATTTTTACTTAATTCAAACTACATTAAGTTGATGAGGGAATAATATGAATTAAAGTGACATTTGGTAAGTTGATATTTAAAGCATTTACTGGACTTTTGTACCCGCAAAATCAAAGTGTGATGGCAGTAACAATTAAGGCTATAAAAAGAAAGCAGAAAACTAAAAGCAAAGTTATCGAACAAAAAAATAGATAAATAACAATAGCTTAATTTAAAATCAGATTTTAAAAGCAAACAGAAAAGAGCGTAAAAATAAAAAAGGAGAAGGCATAAAGGGAGAAAATGAGAACTAAACCACATTAAATATGTGTCATCTAATGTGGCTTAGTTAAAACATAGAAGCAGAAATGAAAAACACCATTTTGGATTTTTAGATGCTTAATTATAATAAACTAAGACGACTCAATATCATTAAAGATGGTATTCTTAGTACCACGTTTAGCCTTATACAATAATTCGTCTGCTACTTTATAAGTATTTTTACCTGGAGAATAACTACTTAACCCACCACTAATAGTAACAAATATACCATTATCCCAAACTAATTCTTTTGTCGCTTTTCGAATACTCTCAGTAATATGTATACTACGACTTTTACTAATGGTATCAAAAATAACCACAAACTCCTCGCCACCAATACGATAACATTTATGCTTACTACCTAAAATACGGGTGATCGTACTAGCCACCTTAACTAATACTCCATCACCAAAATCATGACCATAATTGTCATTAATCGCTTTAAAGTTATCAATATCTAAAATTAAAAAAGTATGATCAACTTGTGCTAATTTTCCATAGTCAATATTGAACTTCCGACGATTCAAGCAATTTGTTAGTGGATCTGTGAAATTTTCAATATTTAAGTATTTTATTCTTACGATTGTAAAGAATAATAATATCGATATAAGCATTAACACACTAAATGAAATTTTTAAGAAAAACATCGATTTTTCATGATCATCACTTAAATGAGCATTTTCACTTTGTTTTAATTTATTAGAAATCAACAGCTGGTAATTATTATTTTGCTTCTTATTTATTAATAAATAATAACGATGATTAATATCATAAAGTTTTGATATATCCCCTATTTGATAATAATAATCAAACAAAGTGTTATACACAACTTTTGCATATCTGGCCTGATTATCCAGATCTACTATAGAGAGTAATTCTTCTTTTTTTTCTTCTATATATGAAAAGTCTTTTTTCCTAAACGATAATTGAAATTCCACAACAGAAACAAGCGTTGTCTTCCCTAATAGAAATCGCATCTGATCTTTCTCTAACTCGTCTTTAGCTACAGACAAGTATTTACTTGCTTGGTCAAGTTGCCCAAGATAAGTGTAAGCCTCTGACTTTAAAGCAAGAGTATAGATATAATAATCTCGCCAATCTTCCTCACTATACTCAGTACCATTTTTATCAACCATAGAAAGAGCTTTTAATGCTTTTATAGGGTTATCAAGCGCCAATTCATTTTCAGCAAGCGTTACCATTGCTTGATTTTTTAATCTACGCCATCCAATAGTATCTTCGCTATAAATAATCGACTGAATTATCTTATTTGAGAATTCATACCCTTTAAAATAACTTATGGCCGATGCTATACTTAGCTCTCCACTTGCAATTTTAAATTTATCTTCACTCTCATTTGCAATTTGAATATAACTCAACATGGGATCTATCATACCAAAAAGATCATTATCTTTAGATTTTAAAGTGGCTATTTTATCTAAAAAATATAGCGTATCATCACAACTAAATGACCCATTTTCAAAAACAATATTTAAAATTGCAATTCCTATTTTAGGACCATTTTTATAAGCAAGAATAGGGCGAATGCTTTCTCCTATGGCTTTAATATTCTCACTATATTCATTTTTATTAATACGATTAAAATCGTCAATAATGCGGCACTCTAAAGGTTCACAATTCTGAGTAAGAGATAGTAATTGCTGCTCGTAATCCGTTACGTCAACATCACCACCATGATTATGAGACAAATCATTAACAATAAAAACAATGGCATTGGAAATTATGATTATTCCAGTGATAAATAGGATTACTTTTTTCATTCTGACGATTATAAAAAAGAAAAGGAATATACACTTAAACCTTCTATGCCACAATCTGTTAAATGCATTTATTATTCCTAATCACAAATATCTTACCTCCCTTTTTACTTAACCATAGTTCGATAGTCTGATGGGGTATAGCTGGTTTTCTTTTTAAATACACGATAAAAGTAGTTCACATCTTGAAAACCACAACGCGTAGCTACTTCAGTTAAGCGGAAGGTATATTTCTTAAGCATAAATTTTGCACGTTCAATACGCACCCAAGTGATGTAATCCGCTAACGTCATATGGCCTTGCTGCCTAAACATACGTGATAAGTGATTCGGTGAAATATTAAAGCGACTAGCTATATTATTTCTATCAATACTCCGATGGAAGTTTTCTTGGATATAAATACATATCCCTTGATAAAGATCTTCACTGCGCTTTTTAGGAGAAATAACATCATTTGGCTCACCTAACATTGTTTTGCTATAACTCAGCAATGCCAACAGAAGATATTCATCAATTTGATTTTTATTAGGTTCACGAGCGAGTGCATTTAGTGCTTCTAAAATATTATCAATCGCATGACCAGTTCGAGTCTGAATACTGTACTTTTGCACATCATAGAAACCCTCCTCACCCTTGCGCTTACTCACTAAGCTAAAGCCCACTTGTCTGCGACCAAAAAGTAAACTAAGCACAGAGCAATCTTCACTCCAAACGGGTTTATTCCAGCAGTTTGGTGGGATATAGAGCGCATCACCCGCCATGATTTTAACTTCGGTAATGCCAATGTCTGGATCTTCGATCTGATTTAGATATTCACCGCTGATCACTAGCTCTAAACGAGGAAAGTTAACTTGATAACAGCATGATGGAGGCGTGACTTTATCGCCTGCAAACCAGATCTGATTAAAGCTTTCTCTTTCTGACAGTAATGCCTCTAAAACAGTATTAAATACTAAACCCATGTCCATCACTTACTAAAATTAATCACACTTTTATCCACCAACCACATCAAAATCAGGATGTTATTGATAAATAACCCATCAATCATTACATAAAAACAACAATGTAAGTCATTATTTATTAAGTACTTTTTTGACTGATGCATTATAGCTTTTTGTTTTTATAAAAATCGGAGCTGAATCACACTTGGCTTTAGAGGATATAAAAATCCAGTAAATGCATTTCTCGCACACTTACCAATCTATCTCATCAGAATCACACTATTCCCACACAAGACATTCACCCAAATGGGAATAACTTATGATTACTGACTTAATCAACGAACAGCTAATTTGCTTAGATCTTGCAGCAAAAACCAAAGACGACGTTTTTTCTGAAATGGCAGAGCATCTTCTGCAACAAGGTCGAATCAATGACAAACAGGTATTTCTTAATGATATCTATGCAAGAGAAGAATTAGGAAATACAGGCTTTGAAGACGGCGTCGCATTACCACACGCGAAAAGCTCAGCGGTTATTTCCCCTGCCGTTATGATTGGTATCAGCAAACAAGGTATCGAATATGGCGCTGAAGATGGATTACCATCTAAATTATTCTTTATGATCGCTTCTCCTGAAAATGGTGCAGATCATCACATTGAAGTATTGGCTGAACTGTCTTGTAAATTAATTGAAGATGGATTTATTGAAAAATTCTTAGCGTCAACCTCACCAAAAATGGCGTTAGCACTGTTACTTGAAAAAACAGAAAACACCAACACAGGTGAAGCAACCAATGGCTTTTTAATTGGTGTAACAGGGTGTCCTGCTGGTATTGCTCACACCTACTTAGCCTCTGAAGCACTAGAAAAAGGCGCGGCAGAATTAGGCTACACCATCAAGGTTGAAACTAACGGATCTATTGGCGTTAAAAACAGCCCTACCGCAGAAGAAATCGAAAAAGCAGAAGCAATTATTGTCGCGTGTGACAAGCAAGTCGACCTTACACGCTTCGCAGGTAAAAAACTAATCCAAACCAACGTTAAAGCACCGATTAAAGATGCAAAAGGCTTAATTAATCAATCTCTTACACAACCTCCTTTTGTTGCTGATACAACTAAATCAAGCTCAGAGAACAAAAGTAGCACTTCTCAAACTCGCTCAGATATTTATCGTTACCTAATGAATGGCGTATCACACATGATCCCATTTGTTGTGACTGGCGGTTTATTAATTGCATTGGCACTTGCTCTGGGTGGTCAACCAACAGAAAGCGGTATGGCGATCCCTCCGGGCAGCTTATGGAATAAAGTACTCGATGTAGGTGTTGTTGCCTTTACCTTAATGATCCCAATTCTTGCAGGTTACATTGCGTACGCGATTGCCGATCGCCCTGCGCTTGCACCTGGCCTAATTGGTGGTTGGATTGCAAATAACGGTTCTTTCTATGGTGCTGAAGCTGGTACTGGTTTTATTGGCGCTATCATTGCTGGTTTACTTGTTGGTTACTTTGTTAAATTTATTGCCAACATCAACTACCACAAGTTCATTCAACCTCTTGTGCCTATCGTAATTGCACCGATTACGGGCTCATTATTCATCGCGTCATTATTCATTTTTGTTATTGGTGCACCGATTGCTGATTTAATGGATTCTCTAAATGTACTACTAACCAACATGAGTACAGGTAACGTCGTTCTACTTGGTATCGTTTTAGGTGGTATGGCTGGATTTGATATGGGTGGTCCATTCAACAAAGTCGCCTTCCTATTCTCGGTTGGCATGATTGCAAGCGGTCAAACTCAATTTATGGGTGCAATGGCGTGTGCAATCCCTGTTGCTCCACTAGGTATGTCACTAGCAACGGTTATTGGTCGCAAGTTCAACATCTTTGAAGAGTCTGAAATTGAAGCCGGTAAAGCCTCTGGTGCGATGGGCTTAGTGGGTATTTCTGAAGGTGCAATTCCATTTGCAGCACAAGATCCACTCTCAGTTATCCCAGCAAACATCCTTGGTTCTATGGTTGCAGCAGTAATGGCATTCTCATTTGGTATTACAAACAGCGTTGCTCACGGCGGTCCTGTTGTTGCCCTACTGGGTGCAATGAATAAACCGGTATTAGCACTGGCTTGTATGGCTGCGGGCGCAACCGTAACCGCATTGGTTTGTGTTTCTATTAAAAAAGCTCGCCAATCTAAATCGTTTTCTGTAGCGGCAGCCTAACCTTCCCTCTCTCCAGTGTTTTCTCTCTTGATTCAGTAAAACAAGATTTGAAACGCACTGGAGAAGTTTTCCATTGATGACATCGAGTGCATTATGAATAAATCAACTCAACAATTCTTTTACCCTATGACCAATGTAATTCAAGACTATGCATGGGGAAGTTTCACCTCTATCGAAGCTTTATTTGATATAAAAAACACCAGCAATAAGCCACAAGCAGAATTATGGATGGGCGCTCACCCAAATGGTTGCTCTACCGTTATCATTAATGGTCAGCCGATCTTATTATCTGACTTAATAAATCAAAACCAAGCTGCGTGTTTATCTTCACTCACTGCAGATCATTTTGGTGAACTGCCTTATTTATTCAAAGTGTTAGCTGCTGAAAAAGCACTATCTATTCAAGTTCACCCTAATAAACAACAAGCCATGGCTGGCTATGATAAAGAAGAACATGCAGGTATTGCATTAAATGCCTTTAATCGTAATTACAAAGACAATAACCATAAGCCTGAACTGGTATACGCTTTAACACCTTACAAAGCGATGAATGGTTTTAGAGAATACCAAGAGATCATCAGCCTATTTAACCAAATGGCTCTGCCTTCTCTTGAAGAAATCATCACACGTTTTGAACAACAACCAAACTCACAAGGCTTAAAATGTTTCTTTAAAGCGATTCTTTCATTAACTGATGAAGCAAAAGAGTCAGCATTAACAGAGCTAGGCCACTTCGCCAGCAATAATAAACAGAGTGAACTATTTGCTTTAATTGATGATTTATCAACTCAATACCCAAATGACATTGGCTTATTTACTCCATTAATTCTTAATGTCATTACTCTGCAACCGGGCGAAGCCATGTACTTAAATGCGTGTACGCCTCATGCTTACATTAATGGTACTGGGCTAGAGATAATGGCAAATTCAGACAATGTATTACGTGCAGGGTTAACCCCAAAATTCATGGATATTGATGAGCTTATGGATTGCACAGAGTTTGTAAGTATTCCTGCAGACTCCTTGATTATGCAACCTAACATTATTAATGGAGGGATGAATTACCCTATCCCTGTGAGTGATTTTAAATTCTCAGTATTTGCACCTGCTGATGATCTGCCATTAGAAACACACAGCGCAGAGATCTTGTTTGCGATTGATGGTGATATGACATTGAATCACTCAACCGGTGAAACCGTCAATGTACCTAAAGGGCATTCTATTTTTGTTCCGGCTTACGCGCACCAATACACATTGAAATCTAGCGGAAAAGTGGCAAGAGCGTATAACTAACGGTTAGATCTAAAGAGAGAAATAAGCTGATTTAGCACTGTTGTTAAGTCGGCTTTTTTACTTATAACAGCTGGCACATGGCGTATAGAATCAACGCCTGTAACCCTTTTGGTTGTCTCGTATTTACCAAGCGTTGGCTAAACTCCTCAGACAACATATTACGAGTTAAATAGGTCGCGGCCATAATCATAGGTTTACTTGGTTTCTCAGGCAAAACCAACGCAATAATTAAGTTTACCTCCCCCATTTTTGACGCCCAATCAACCGAATAATCACTACGAATAATCGCAATTGTCGGTTTTTCAACATAAGAGGAAATAACATGAGGTAAGGCGATTTGTTTTGCCATTGCTGTTGATGAGCGCTCTTCTCGTTTTATCAAAGACAGCAACAATTCATCAGACTCTTGCGGGTAAATCAGCTGCGACAAGCCTTTCAAAATCTCGAATTTAGATAAATTGGCTTGCGCTTTGACGTAATGAAAATCAACTTCGCAGTTAGGAGTTAATTGCGGACGGGTATTAACAATAGTTTCTGAAAAATCACACAGTTTATCGGAGGCAACAAAATCAAAAGTTGAAGCAAGTAAGTCAGTCAGAACAAAATTAGCCCACTCAGCATCCATGCCTACCGTCACTAATTGACAAAAATCGCCCGGCCTTAATCCTACTTTTAATAAACCAAGTGGACTTGCTGCGTCACTACTGAGGTTTTGAGTAATATTATCGATATATACAAGGCTTTGAAACTTTTTAGCAAGTCGAGTGAGTTGACTCGCCACTTGAGGTGGCAAGCCTTGCTCTTTCACAAAGAAGGTAATGCGATAGTCGATAATTGTCGACATCATTATGAAAGGTGTTTTCTCAAAATAGTGTCTACATCTGTCAGTATAGATTCAATACTGTATTGCTTAGTATTAATGCCTAAAAAACGACTCTTATTTTCAATTTCGATATCTGATGCAATAATAACAAGATCTGCATTCACAATATCCACAGGTGTGAGAACTTCTTCAACACCCATTGCGCCTTGAGTTTCCACTTTAATTGACACTCCCAATTTCGCAGCCGCCTTTTTAAGCACATCTGCTGCCATGTAAGTGTGTGCAATTCCGGTTGGACACGCTGTTACCGCCACAATTTTCATGATTTACTCTTACATTAGTAAAAACCCAAATAGCTCAATGTATTCACAAGATACTAATTTGAATAACAATACACTGGCTATTTCTCTCTCACTTATCATAAAGTCCTTTAGCATCAATTAATAAGGAGCAAACTCACACTTTGACTAGTGGGGTACAATAATCCAGTAAATGCCTTTTTTATCCAGTTATTAAAATCCAAAGATCCACTAACATGGCCAACAAATTACCGATAAAAAATGGAATCGTTATGAACATCACCTCTCTTATTGACATTAATGTTATCTGTTTAGACCTAAAATCAACGTCTAAAGAAAGCATTATTGAAGAGATGGTTAATATACTAAACGATGCCGGAAAACTATCGAATAAACAACAATTTCTAGCCGATGTGTGGGCGCGAGAAGAGATCGGAAATACTGGTTTTGAAGACGGTATTGCGATCCCTCACGCCAAAAGTACTGCTGTCATTACCCCCTCTGTCGCTATTGGTATTAGTCGTACTGGTATTGATTATGGTGCTGAGGATGGCCTTCCATCTGATGTCTTTTTTATGCTTGCATCGACTGATGGTGACGACAATCAACACATCGAAGTATTATCACAAATATCCATTCGATTAATTGAAGATGGCTTTACCGACAAATTAAAAGCCGCGCAAAGTAAAGAAGAAGCCTTAGCACTTTTTACTGATCCCACTCAGCCAGAAGAATTAATTACCACCACAATTACTGAGCCACAAGCCGAAAAGAGTAAGCTCTCTCGTGGCTTAAGCCGTGCTAAAGAACACTTACTCTTTGGCACCTCACACATGATCCCCTTTATTGTTGCTGGTGGGGTTTTACTCTCTCTATCTGTCATGATCTCAGGCCATGGCGCAGTACCAACTGAAGGGGTATTGGCTGATATCGCTCAAATGGGAATTGCAGGACTAACCTTATTTACCGTAGTTCTTGGTGGCTACATTGCTTATTCCATTGCTGATAAACCGGGACTGGCACCAGGAATGATTGGCTCTTGGATCGCCGTTCAGCAGTACAATACGGGCTTTTTAGGTGCGATAATTATTGGATTTTTCGCAGGGTTTGTTGTTCGTACGTTAAAGCGAATTAAGTTGCCAGAAAGCATGATCTCCCTCGGCTCTATTTTTATCTATCCACTTATCGGCACCTTTATTACTTGCGCAGCTGTCATGTGGATCATTGGCGCACCAATCGCCAATACCATGACAATGCTAAATGAATGGCTTGCAAGTATGGCAGGATCAGGAAAAATCATTTTAGGCGCTATTCTTGGCGCAATGGCTGCTTTTGATATGGGTGGGCCAATCAATAAAGTCGCGACTCTATTTGCTCAAACTCAAGTAAATACTCAACCTTGGTTAATGGGTGGTGTCGGCATTGCGATTTGTACTCCACCGTTAGGCATGGCGTTAGCGACCTTCTTATCTCCTAAGAAATTCAAACGAGAAGAACGTGAAGCTGGCAAAGCTGCAGGAATTATGGGGATGATAGGCATTACTGAAGGGGCAATTCCATTCGCAGCAGCTGATCCTGCTCGTGTCATTCCTGCTATTGTTGCCGGTGGTATTGTGGGTAATGTAACTGGATTTTTGTTCAACGTATTAAATCATGCGCCATGGGGCGGCTGGATTGTATTACCCGTTGTTGATGGGAAATTTGGCTATGTGGTTGGTACGTTACTTGGTGCCTTAACCACGGCACTCATTGTTATTTCATTAAAGAAAAATGCGGTTGAAAACGAAGATACTACCGTTCGAGAACTTATCTTAACGGCTGTCAAAAATGAAGGCGAAGCTGAGGTATTAGCGGTGACAGCCTGTCCATCAGGAGTTGCTCATACTTTCCTTGCCGCCAAGAGTTTAGAAAAAGCTGCACAACGATTAGGAATTAAAATAAAAGTAGAAACTCAAGGGGCAGATGGTATTAATAATCGCATTACCCCGTTAGATATTAAAAACGCTAAATTGGTTATCTTTGCTCATGATGTTGCAATAAAAGAGCCATTACGATTTGCAGGAAAACGAACTCTTGATATCAGTACTAAAGAAGCGATGTATAATAGTGAAACATTACTTAAATCAAGTTTAGTCAATTAAATTTATATTCAATTTAAAAGTTCATCAAGCTCAATAGTGGTATTTCTAAATTGCATTTCATCTAGCAAATTGATTCCTATTATGAAATTATCGCCTATTCATTCTTTATTATTGCAAATAAACAACACACCCACTTAAAACCCTTTACCCAACAACCTACTGATAGTATCATATTTTATTTATTTACAGATTCGAATCTCATCCATTAAACGCTTTCTGGTATACATATTGCCTGATTATACTTACTTGAAGAAAACGGTACGTTTAATGAATTAAAAAATACTATCCTTAGCATCGCTTTACTATAAAGTCAGTTGAGCTTACTTAGCAAAAATTTCTAGTTGTTTTTATTTACCGAATAATTTCAAGTCAATGTATCTATTCATTGTTTTGAGGGGATTTCCTCATTCAAATAATCGAAGAGGCTTATTATGAAATATAAACAGCTTTTCTCTCTTATCGCGTTTACTTTAGCAAGCGCGCCCATCTACGCGACCACTGTAGATTTGGATTTTTCTAATCATATAGAATCCACCAATCTAACTAACAGCTTCGGCCCCTCGTACGATGGTCCTGTAATGCATTTTCTTAACGTAGGTGAACACAATGGTAAAACTATTGATGCTAAAATAAGCAGCCGAATCATTGGTGATGCAACCTTTTTATATCACACTCCAAATTATAAAGAAGGCGCAACACAACCTAGTGGAGATATAGGTTTCCTTTATCAAACAAACTCCCCCGGTCCGGCAGGCCTTATTTATACTTTTGAATTTTACGATGGCACCGATGGGCTATCAGGCACATTTTCAATTCCCTACACAATCCCTGAGTTTGAAATGATTGGTTACGATATAGATGGTGAGCCAGTTCAATCAGAGCAAGTCCGTGTATACAAAAACGAAGGTTTCTATAGCTACCAAACAGGTTCTGCAGGAGCAAGCCTAACAGCCGAAGAAAGCTCTGATGGGCTTTCTGTTTTATTTACAGGTCCGGGGACAAACTACAATGAAACTGACACATCGGGCGCTGTAAAATTCACTTATAAAAATACGTCTATTGTTACACTTCAATTTGAAACCGTTACTGCGAGTAACAGCCCTTTACCAAACCCAATTTTCTCTGCTTTTGATGGTAACTGGGATATTGATGAGTTTACTCCACCAATTGGTAGCTCTGATGAATCTGATTTTGGTGATGCCCCAGATAGCTACAACACACTTAAATCAAATAATGGTGCTGAACATGCAATGACCAGTAACGTATATCTAGGCAGTAGTGTTGATGCTGATACCGATGGTCAACCAGGTATCGCATCAAATGGTGATGATCTTGATGTTGATGGTAATGATGATAACGGTATTACCATTTTAACTAGCTTAGAAAAAGGGCTTGATGCTCTAATTAATGTAACTGTTACTGGTAGTGGTTATTTACAAGCATGGGCTGACTGGGATATGAATGGAACATTTGATGAGGGTGAACAAATTTTAACAAATCACCCAGTTGTTAGTGGTGTACAAGTGGTTCCTATCCGAGTCAGTGATAGCGCCATTATTGGTTCTGTTCAAACACGTTTCCGCTTATCCACTAATCCTAACATACCAAGCTCTGGTTATGTTGGTGATGGGGAAGTCGAAGATTATGTATTTAACGTAACAGATCCAGGAACAACAATTCAGCATTCAGGTTATTACACTGCAGCATTTGAGGATAATTGGCCTGAAATTGGTGATTTCGACTTAAATGATGTGGTTGTTTATTACCGAACTACCATTGTAAGTAAAGATGACCAAGTATTACGATTTGATCTTGCTGGTACTATCATGGCATACGGTGCTTCTTATGGTAATGGATTGGGTTGGAAACTTAATGGTTTCTCCGAATCTGATATTAATCTTCCATTAGCTCGCTTAGAAAAAAATGGAGTCACTCGACCGAATATTTCACCGTTTACAGGTGAGGATAAAAGTGTTGCCTCTCCAGGTGGAGATCTTATTGTTGTAGCATCACTAAATTTACGCGATGACATCATTATTAATGAAGAGTGTAAATTCCACCGCACCAATCCATCTTGTAGTGCTTCATTAGAATCAGAACAAATGACCTTTAGTATATCCCTACCTTTCAATGCTGGTAGTGAGCCAAGTGTTAGTTCATTATTACCATTAAATGGTGCAGACCCATTCATCTTTGCAGCTGGCTATGGGCTGTATCATGGTGATAGTTTCTCTACCGCACCAGGTACAGATCTAGAAATTCATACAGCAGGATTTCCTCCAACTACACGAGGAACTCTGGTCAGCAGTTTCTACGGTATCGCTCAGGATGATTCAGATCCTGCAGCTAGTAAATATTACCGTACGACAGGTAATCTGCCGTGGGGGATCTTGATTTCATCACCTTGGAATCACCCTTCAGAGTATATTGATGTTGGTTATGCTTATCCCGATTTTGCAGAGTGGGCAACTTCAGGCGGTATTGATAAACCAACTTGGTACCTTAACCCTAATGCTAGCGAAACTTGGTCAACTGCTGACTAACACGGAGGATTTATGAAAAGAATTAATTTATTACTGAGCATTGCAGCCCTAGTTTTTATTACTGCTTGTAGTGATTCTGGATCTGGTTCTTCTTCCCCAGGTTCTACGGCTCCATCCTCAAGCGCAACACCTGATACTAACGATGGGATAAGAACGAGTGAGTTATCGATACCTGAAGGCTTTAATTTTGCAACAGAACGAGAAGTTTCCATCACCCTTTCTGTTGCAAATTCTCAAAGTGAACGAGGGTTTATGTCTCTCTATAGTGAATTCAATGAAAGCGCTGTAGATTACACATCCCAATTTATTTTGACGCCAATGAATGATCAAACAGAGCTTAAAACTACAGTAATGCTTCCTAACCATGTTAATAAGATTTGGGTTGAAGTTTGGTATCCTTCAGCATTAGGCTCTGAGATTACTCAGTCTATAGATATAGTAAATAATACTGTTAATACAGTTCTATAAACTATAGAACAACCTTATACCTAACTAATGCCAGTCAGTTAATTTGACTGGCATTTTATTTTTCCAATAAGGTGCTTATTTATAGGGACTAATTGTTTATCGCCACACGCTTTGGCATTGCTTTACTGAAGGCTTTATTAACAAAAATAGTAATAAATACAGGAAGTAACCAAGAAGTATGAGAAGCATACAACGGCAACCATTGCTCACAAAACGCGTTCATGCCCTCTGGTAATTTATCCAAAATATGCAGCGCATCAATCGTACCAAACAGAGCAGCAATACATACTACCGTAGTGTGGCTCATTGAAATCGCAGGTTTGTCTGTGCTTGTTTTCTCAGGCATCAAGATCATCGCAATGATAAGCGCAATAGCAATCGGACATAAGATCAGAATGGCAGGCAAGCTCACCTCTATGATCGTCTCTAATCCTACGTTTGAAATGATCGCCGTTAATACCATGATCACAGTCGCGCTCACCTTAAACGTAACGCCGTAAGTATTTTTATAGTACTCAGAATTCGCGTTGGTTAAGCCGATCGTAGTCGTTAAACACGCCATTAAGGTAATGGCTGCCAATAGAAGTTGACCTAATACTCCAAACTCCCCTGCTGCATAACGCGTTAAAATCTCACCACCATTACTTGCACTTGGTGCAATATCAGACGATGTGGAACCTAAATAGCCCATTGCTAAGTAACATAATGACATTAATACAGAGTAAATAACGGCAATGCGTAACGTGTAGTAAGAAATGGCTTTTTTACTCTCAACACCTTTGCTACGAATGGTCTGAATTATAACCCAACCAAAGGCTACCGCTGCGATGGCATCTAATGTCATGTAACCTTGAATTAACCCATTTACCGCAGGCGCTTGCTCGTAAATTTCAATAGCTTGGCTTGGAGAGCCTAATGGATTTAATAATGCAGCGACCACCAATATAGTTAGCATGCCAATTAACGCGGGTGTCATGATTTTACCAATGTAATCCACTAATTTACCCGGTTTTAATGCTAACCATAACGTCAGAGCACAGAATAAAGCAGAGAACACCATTAACCCATTACCTGAATAGAAAGGCTTAATGCCCATTTCATAAGCAACGGTAACAGCACGAGGCAATACAAACGCAGGACCCAATGTGGTTAATACCAAGAACCAGAATGAACGGTCCATCCACTTTGGTAAGGCTGATGTCAGCTTATCTGCAGAAGATAAACGCCCTAACACGACCAAAGTAATAGCAGGAAGACCAACAGCAGTTAATAGAAAGCCACCAATCGCGATAAGCCAATGCTCACCCGCTTGCTGTGCCATCAAGGGTGGATAGATTAAGTTACCTGCACCAAGAAAGAGTGCAAATGTCATAAAGCCGATAGCGGCGAGATCTCTTCTGTTCAAACGACATACCTTTTATAAAATGAAACAGGGTGTCAATTTGGCTAGAAGATGATAAAGAAAGGGTCTTAGTTATCCGCCAGCCTAACTGACGAATAACACAATCGTCAGTATCAGTTAATGACAACGACGACAGAGACAAGTGCATAAGCATGATGCTTAGAAGCAGTCAGTAAAGCTGCTTGATGTTTTTTGATGCCTGTAGACATAACTTACACACTCTAGAAAAAATAATTGTCCTTAAGCTAAAGGAATTACCAAGGATTGTAAAGCCTAATTATAACTTTGTTAATTATTGCTCTAAAACTAGGCGAGCCTCAACCATTTGTGGCTCACTAGCTGCTGGTTCTAAAGACGGATTACGAGGATATTGTTCACCGTTAAACTTCATTAAAACAAACCCTGAACCACGCGACCACACGATTAAGTCTTTCCATCCATTAGTTTCGGTTTTAGCCACACTAATTGGAGTACTCGTTACGGATGATTTAGAGACAAATTGATAGCTATCCCCCAGATTTTCAAAAATCATAAGCGTGCAACCACCAGAACCACACCATTGCATTCCTTTAAGAATAACCACGGCATCCTCTAAACCATCACCATTTAGATCTGCATATCCAGTAGAGAATACAGGCTCATTTTCTTGGGTAGCTTCAGAGACTGATTGTTGTAAATCAGGCTTTTGAACAGCTTGATTGCTGCACCCAAAAATCACAAAAGACAGGCATAATATTAAATATCTCATATTTGATCCTCTTTAATTACACTCCTATGTTATCTGAAGCTGTTTTACATGAGTTAAATTGTTTCGGCAACAATTTACGTCTAAACAATACGATTGCGACTGTCCAAATTATGCTTATATTGACGCCTTAAAACAAAAACACCCGACAACCTGAGCTGCCGAGTTTAGTAGTTATCTTGGGGTATTTGTTATATTTTTCTACCAGAGAACAGCGCAACACATCCTACAACTTCCACTTTTACATCAGTAAAGTGCTCGTTTAACGATGACAGCAATGAGTCTAGATCATCGTTGTTATTGCTAAAGATCCCTTTCTTATTGTAAACACCCATCAATTTTTTAGCGAAAAAGTTTAGTTTTGTTCCCTTACCTAAAATGGTACTACCGAACAATACACCACCATCGTTCAGATGATCCTTTAGATGCTTAAACATAATGCCTTTATCCGTTAAGTTTCCAGGCAAGCAATGAAGTAAATAATTAACACTAATTGAATCAAATTTATCGATATTCAATTCAAGAGGCTCAAGCACATCCCCGCAGTAGACTTCCGGTTGGAAGTAATTAATTGCTTTTGACGTTGTATCAAGACTGTTTTGATTCAAGTCCAGTAAAGCAATACGTTTTGTTGATTGAGGCAGATAATTCTTGAGGTAATAACCAGAGCCAACACCTACATCTAAGTGGTTAGATGAAACTAACATTGAAAACTGCTCGCTAATAAATCTGGTTGGGCATTTCCAAAAGTAGTTATTTGAGACTCCTAAAACCCAGAAATCATATATTGAGAGTACTTTCTTCGAGTAAACAGCTTGTCCAGCAACTGTGGATTCTTTATTCATTTTTAATTTCATATAGTTATAAATTATTAGCCGTCAATTTATACTAAAAAATAAAGATAACAAATCTTACCAGAGATAAAAAACTGGAACCCATCTTAAGGCTGTATACTCAAAGAAACTTAGAACGCGAGTGTAGTAAATTGTATTGATGCGATTGTTAACTGTACTTCTTACACCAAGCGAATTTCTAATTTTTTACCTAATGCTGAAGCAAAACGTTCAAGAGTTGATAATTTAACATCATCAGAATGGTTTTCAATTCGTGATATAGCACTTTTTTGTGTCTGGAGCTTTGATGCTAGATCGACCTGAGTTAATCCTGCATCTTTACGTGCTTCTTTCAGCAAAGCGCCAAATTTAAACGATTGGTAACCTTCTTCATATCCGTTAGAAAAATCGATGTCGTTTGCTTTACGGTTAGCTAAATATTTTTTAAAGTCACTCATATTATTTCCTCGCTAAATAGTCTTTACGACGACTCTCTGCAATTTTGATTTCTTTTGGTGGCGTTTTTTGTGTTTTCTTTTGAAAACCATGATTGAGAACAACTAAGTTATCACCATCAAAAAAGCCTAATAAACGAAATATATTCCCACCGACTTGTACTCTCACTTCCCAGATATTGTCAGTATTAACCAGCTTTTTAAGGTAAGTCGTTGGGATATTGTCCAATTCTTCAATTAACTGAAGTACCCAAGCTACTTTCTGTGCTTGCTTACCAGAAAGTGAATCTAAAAATTCAGCTATCGGACATTTACCGTCTTCGGTAGTATAAAAATTAATATTTCTCATACACAAAGGTTAACATCAATGTGAACTTTTGCAAGCTGGAAATTTTCGCTTTGTACCGTTAACGCCTGCATAACACGTTTACTACAATGCAATTATACTTAAAATTGACGCCTTAAAACGAAAAACACCCGACAACCTGAGGTGCCGAGTGTAGTAAATCGTGTTGATGCATTTGTTATATTTTTTTATCGGCAAAGCCTATTATATGGAAATCAGCACCTGAAGAACGAATGGCATTCTCAGCACTAACGAGAAGAACATCTAGCTGAGTTTTTATTTTGCTGCCAATATTTTTTTCATAAGTACTTTTTTGAGTATGGGGCTGTACAACTACAACACGAGTCTTTATGTGCTTGTTATCCTTTAAAGCTAATAACTCATTGAAAAAGTCTTCTGGATTAGCGCTTTTACCATCATGCCAACATCCTTTATGCGCTGCATTATCATGTCGAACTTTTAAATCTTCTACTAGAACTTTTCTAGAAGTATAACGAAGGTTTTTAATCGCTTGATTTAAAACTACATCATGCGCACCGACAGAGATCTTGCGAGAGTTCTCACTAGATTTAGAAGCTTTAACATGAATTAGTGATATTAAATGCAATGTGTCATGTTTAACATAATGAATAAAATCAGCTTTTTCTCCTGCACCATCATCACAATATAACCAGCCTTTAGGATTTTCTGTCGTGTTAAACTCATTAGGAGTTAACCAATTCCCACTCCAACATTTTTGAACCCAGCAAAATAAAGACTTTTCTTTACCTATATCCTTTAAAGCAGGCTTCTGAGGGTTATTTCCTGGCTTCTCTTTAGTTATGTCATATTGTTCAAAATCTGCCCATAAAAATTTATTATACTCTACATCTTGGTATCCAGTTCTAAATACCATGCCATTTACAACCGCATGCCCTGACTCAAACCAACATTTAACTAACTCTGGATAAATGAACACTCGTTTATATTGTTCGAAATGTTTTTTAACACCTGGAGCTTCACTTTTTATTTTAAAATTAACCTTATAATCATCGACTTCAACTTCGACACAAATATGCCCTACTTCATTTCCTTTGTGAAAAATATTAAGAGATATATCACTGTCAATAAAACTATGAGTTAATTCAGCGTGAAAATCATATTGTAGCTTTTTTAATAGTTCTTTACGGTGTTGGCCATCTTCCTCAGGAAGAAAATCATAATCAACAAGTGAAAAATCATATGGTCGTTCTAATTCATTTGGTTGGGATATTGGATATGAAAGAATTCCTATAGGGCTATCTGATTCCGAACTATTAACAGACAAGATATCTAATATCTCTAAAACCCTATTTTCAAATGTAGGCCAATCTTTACATGGACCTCGCCATATTGATAATTTAAAAGGGTTAATTCCAACTGAAGTTTTTGATTTCGTTCCCCAAATCTCAGTACGTACGGCTGACATCATATATGATTGATCAATTAATGGGTCGAGTGTATCAGCTACACTTTTCCCACCCAATACTTTTGAATCTGCTTTAAAGTTATCCCTACCATGTATCCCTGATAACCAAAGCATTTTAATTTCATCTTCATTGATGAAATTTCCATTTAGCTTGCTAATTGGAATAGGAAAAAGATTAGGTAATCTTTTTTTACCAAAAAATTCTCTTATTGTATCTTTTTTGCCTTTTTCAGAAAAATAAAATGCAAGATGATCTCTAACATTAAAGCTAACAAATACGTGATGTTCTAAATCTTTTAGATCAATACCTTTAGCCCAGCTTGGAGATTTTGCAATTGTATAAGACGTGATTTTTACTGTACCTAATTCACCTACATCATCGACAATAGTTGAACCTATACTCATTTCATCAGAAGATTCATCTGCAAGTATTTGAGTAATAATTTCATGTACTGAACACATCTCTTCTTTAGTAGATTTAGCACCTAATAAAACTGATAAATAAGGTGCAACATTATGTTTTTCTATTGTATTATTTTCCACCTAGCCTCCAAAAATATAATATTCAAATATATTCCCCCTTCCCTATACCCAACAAATCAAGTGGATATAACCAATCAAAAGCCAGAAAGTGGTTCGTATTTCTATGCCACACAGCATACCAGAACGCTGTCTTATTTCGTTATACTTTCTTTATAAATCCAACAAAAAAAACGCCAAGCAGTTTATGTCTACTTAGCGCTTAATTTATTGATAGTTCTGTAGTTAATTCAGTACATAGATTGCACAAAGTAACGTTTATAGTACTGGTTTAAAAGCTAGAGTTTGGTTGTTGTAAAAACTCAATTTCTTCATCGGTTGATGCTCGCCACAAAATGGCATTTCGATGTGGGTAGCGACCAAAACGGTCAATGATCTCTTTATGTTTATGCTCAAACTCTAAGTTGTATGGATTACCAAGCTTTTCATATAACTTTACCGCCTCAATATGAATCGCCTGAGATTCACTGTGCATAAATGGCAGATACATAAAACCACGCTCAGTTTGAGATAACTCAGCATCAAAGCCTTTTGATATCGCAAATTGGGCAAGCGCCAAGCCAAGAGGATCATTCGCAAATGAGTCAGGCGTATCACGATAAATATTACGAGAGAACTGATCAATCAGGATAATTTCAGCAAGACTTCCCAATGCCGTTGTACGCCATTTAGAGAGTTCACCTGCTTTTGCTTGTTGATGCAATGAGCTAAAACGGGCCTTAATGATTGCATCTAACGCTTCGTCTTTTTGCCACCACTGCGGCGGTTCAAGCTCGTTAAACCAGAAACTTATGACTTCTTGATACATATTATTCTCCTTTTATGCTCATACTTGTATATCAACATAGCACGTAATTCAGATCTGTAACCTCTTAATCCCTATAAAAAACGCCATCACAAAGGATGGCGTTATTTTATTGGTTATCAAACTAGATGATTACTTCTCTTTTGATTTGTTTTTGTTTCTCTCTAGCTTGCCTTCCCAATACGTTGCTCCTTTAATGCCCAATTTTACTGGATCAAACGTGTAGTTGGTGACACCGCATTTTTGCTGATCTTCATAATCTTTTAGCGCTTTTAGTGCTGGCTTAGACATAAAGAAGATGATCAAAATACCGACAATGTTTAACCACGCCATTAAGCCAACACCAACATCACCCATTGCCCATGCAAGGTTCGCGGTTTTAATGGTGCCGTAGAACACCGCTGACATTAGAACTACTTTAAGAATAAACATCATGCCATCGATTTTTAGAGTTCGACGGATATAAGCAATGTTTGTCTCTGCAATGTAGTAGTAAGCAAGAATAGTAGTAAAAGCAAAGAAGAACAGAGCAAAAGCAATAAAGATTTTACCAATGCCCGGCAGTGTGCTTTCAATCGCCATTTGTGTAAACATTGGGCCATTTGCACCAACGGTTGCTGCAAGGTTCTGTACTAAGAATACCTCTTCACCACTGCCGTGAACGTTATAAGCACCAGTGATAAGGATCATAAACGCGGTAGCAGAACAAACCAGTAACGTATCAATGTAAATAGAGAACGATTGAACTAAACCTTGCTGTGCTGGGTGATCAACACTTGCTGCCGCTGCCGCATGAGGACCCGTACCTTGACCCGCTTCGTTTGAGTAAACACCACGCTTTACCCCCCAACCAATCGCAGCACCAAAACCAGCCATAGGAGTAAATGCATCACCGATGATCATGCCAAAGATAGTTGGTACTTCTGAGATGTTAAGTAGGATAATAACGAATGCAAGAATGATGTATGCCAATGCCATAAACGGCACCACAATTTGAGTAAAGTGAGCAATTCGTTTAACACCACCAAAGATGATAAAACCAAGGATGATAGAAATCACTGAACCCGTTAAGATCTTCGCAAAACTAAATACGCCTAGGCCAGTATCAATCATGCCGCCAGTACCAAACGCGGTTTCTACTGCATTACCGATACTGTTTGATTGCACACCCGGAAGTAACACACCACAAGCAAAGATAGTCGCAATGGCAAAGATCCACGCGTACCATTTTTGACCCATCGCCTTTTCAATATAGTAAGCCGGACCACCACGGAACTGACCTTCGTCTTCTTCTTTATAGATTTGTGCTAAGGTTGATTCTGCGTAAGCAGTTGCAGCACCTAAGAAAGCAACAACCCACATCCAAAAGACGGCCCCCGGACCACCAAAACCAATGGCTGCCGCAACCCCTGCAATGTTACCCGTACCGACACGACCAGACAGTGATACTGCCAACGCTTGGAATGAGCTAATCCCCTTACTTGATTCTTTGTTTGATACCAGTAAACGACACATTTCTTTAAAGTGACGAATTTGCACAAAGCGAGTTTGAATTGAATAAAAGAGACCAGAGCCCAAACAGAGATAAATCAACACTGGGCTCCAAATTATGCCATTGAGAAAATCAACGATACCTTGCATATAAAATCCTTTTTAGTTTATGGATTGATTTATTATTTAACCAACCATACAGCAAGATTTAACAGCAAGTTAACAACAACCTTTCTAAAAGATAGAAAAGTGTGAATCAAAGCACTATATTTCAAATTATATTGATAAGTGCAATACAAAGCACCAACAAGATAAAAAATGGCAATGCTTTGTGTTGATATTCAAAGAACTATATTTTGTCCTATTACCCAGTATGTCTAAACTGCTCTGCTAACTTACTTTGAGAAAGTAAATTATCCATCAAGCCTCCATTATCAGCCTGACTTTCTTGTACTAAAGACGCTGTTGATGCCGATAATTCTTGAGTTGATTGGCTAATAGATTGAACGTTATTATTCATGTCTTCTGATACATTGCTCATTTCTTCAACCGCAGTGGCAATTTGAGAGTTTTGATCAGATATATCAGTAATTTCTGTCAATAATTGCTCCAACTTATCGGCAGAGATCTTTGCACTCTCAATACAGTCAGCCGAAAGCTTCTCTCCTTCTCTCATAGATTCCACTACAGTATGCGTTCCTGTACGAATTAAATTAATGACAGCCTGGATCTCTGTTGTTGAATCATGACTTTTCTGTGCAAGTTGACGAACTTCATCTGCTACCACTGCAAAACCTCGCCCTTGCTCACCTGCTCGCGCCGCTTCAATTGCAGCATTAAGGGCTAACAAATTGGTCTGCTCTGCCACACCTTGTATTATGGTAAGTACGCTTTCAATAGTATTAGTGTTGGCTTCAAGCTCTCTAACAGATACTGACGTTTCATCTAACTGATTGGCTAACACATCAACGGCATGTAATGTAGATTTTACTTCTACCATGCCTTCTTGCGCAGCAACTTTCGCTTCATCGGTTGTTGATGCGGTATTCTGTGCATTTCTTGCTACTTCATGCGCTGTTGAATGCATTTCATTAATGGCTGCGGCAACTTGCTCTACTTCCATCGATTGCGAATCAAGCTGTGTTGACATGGTATCCAGATTTTGGAATGACTCTTCCATTGCAGCAGTCACTTGCTCATTCGAATCTTGGATACGGCCAGAAACTGCGTTGGTTTCTGAGTGACACATTTTCATTGCAAGTGCTATTTCTGAAATATCATCAACCTTTTTATTATAGACAAGCTCCATTAATGGGTTATTGAAAATCTCACGAGCATCTTTACTTAACGCTTCTAATCGACGAGTCATCATATAAAAAGAAGTTATTGCAAAAAGGAATAATGATGGAACGCCGGCGTTAGGAACAAATTGCTCAAGAGCAAAAGCACAAATAGCGGGAATAATAAGCGCAATAGCAGCACGTTGCCATAAGCGAGTTCTGGGCAGTTTTAATTTAAGTGGGGTTTTACCTGCGTTAAGTTGAGCGTATATCTTTTCTGCATTATCAACATAATCTCTTTTAGGACAAGTTCGAACAGATTGATACTCAATGACTTGTCCATTCTCTGAAATTGGTGAAACAAACGCATCAACCCAATAATAATCGCCATTAGCACAACGATTTTTTACCATTCCCATCCATGAATTATTACTTTGTAAGTGTCCCCACATATTGGCAAATGCCGCTTTAGGCATATCAGGGTGCCTTACCATATTATGAGGCTGTCCTATCAACTCTTCTTGCGTGTAACCTGCCACTTCACAAAACTCTTTGCTAGCATAAGTGATGTGGCTGCTTGGTTTGGTGACAGAGAGTAAATTATAACTTGGTGGGTATCTCACTTCCTTTGAAGAATCATTTCTAAAATCCATATATAGCCAACCTTTTTATATTATTAGTTAATCATTAATTAACTTAGGAAGGTATGACCAATTAATCCACTCCAATTAAGATTTTTATATAGCATAATAAATGGTTAATAAATAAACCAAGCTCACCGAAAGGCAAGTAAACTTGGCTTATGTTTTTGCTTACTTAAGCAAATTAGACGATTTTAACGCCAGCAGGCATCAAGCGCTCTGGTGTCAATAATACGCTCTCGCTTTCATCTTCTGTTTCTGCACACAGCAACATACACTCAGAGGTTTCACCGCGCATTTTTGCTTTTACTAAGTTACACAGTACAACCACTTGTTTACCCAAAAGCTCCTCTTCTGTGTAATAAGGAACAAGGCTCGTAACGGTTTGAAGGCTCTGCTCTCCTACATTGATTTGAACAATGTAAAGTTTGTCTGCATTTTCATGACGTTTAACGTCTGTGATTTTACCAACACGAATATCTAATTTTGCGAAATCACCGTATGCAATTGTTTCCATTTTACTTTATCCTTAGCTCTAAGTTAGTGTTAACGTTTACATTATCAACAATACGCTATGGAACAAGTAAACAGTAATTAAATATTTACTAAAACTTTAACTCGATCAACTATTTTATCTCGACCACATCACAGGATTGAACTTATTATGGCAACCATTAAAGACGTTGCAAAAGAAGCAGGGGTATCGGTTGCCACGGTTTCTAGAGTGGTAAATAAATCACCAAAAGCAAGCAAAGCAGCTATCGAATCGGTTAATGCGGCGATGCAAAAACTGGGATATCGCCCAAACGCAAACGCTCGAGCATTGGTCAGTAAGAGTACCAATACGATTGGCGTAATGGTGGGTGATGTGTCTGATCCCTTTTTTGGATCACTGCTTAAAGCCGTTGATACCGTTGCTCAAGCGCATCAAAAACACTTACTGATTGGCAATGGCTATCACGATGCGACCACAGAGAAAGAAGCTATCGATCTTTTAATTAATAACCGTTGTGAGTCTCTGGTGATCCACTCAAAAGGGTTAAGTGATCAAGAGCTGCTGCAATTTGCGAAAGAAGTTCCAGGATTGGTTATTATTAACCGTCATATCCCTGAAATGGCCGACCGTTGTATCTCATTAGATAACCAACACGGTGCAAACTTAGCGACAGAGCATTTGATAGCTCAAGGCCATACGAAAATTGCTTATATTAATTCTGAACATGATATTGATGATAGCCATCACCGTAAAGCCGGCTACCAGCAAGCATTGCACGCTCATGGGATCAATTTTAATGAAGAGTATTGCGCCGAAGCACAGCCAACGGATGAAGGCGGTGAGCAAGCAATGATTGACCTATTATCTCGTAATTTACCTATCACGGCGGTGGTTTGCTATAACGATTATATGGCCGCAGGGGCGTTATCCGCGCTTGAGAAGCAAGAGATTGCGGTTCCTAAAGACATCTCTTTAATGGGGTTTGATAATGGTTTAATTGCTAAGTATTTACATCCAAAGCTCAGTACAATTGATTACCCTATTCAAACCATGGCAAAACAAGCGGCTGAACTTTCATTAGCATTAGTGTCTGGTAATTCAAGCATGACTAAAGGCACGATTTTCCAAGCGTCTTTAATTGAGCGTTCGTCGGTAATAAAGCAAGAGAGCCCTAATTCTTAATCTCGATCCCTTTCCAATCAACTTACTGTGATTACTTATACCATTCTGGATAAATAGTTGATCAGATAATTGCGTAGGAAAAATCGATTAGAGCAAGGCATAAATTACAGTAACTAGTGGATCTAATTACACCTAATTTTTGCAATAGAAAGGTATAACGCAGATATAATCGATTTTAACAAGCAAGAATGATCAAATACTTATGTAGATTGGTATTAATCATATGCAATCGCAGTAAGTTGCTTATATATACGCTTCCAACTTTTCTAACATCAACTCTTTCTTGAACGGTTTTGCTACGTAATCATCCATGCCAGATTGATAACACTTATCGATATCTTCAACAAATACGCTGGCGGTTAAGGCAATGATTGGCAAACGTGCAACCATTTGCTCTTGCTCCCACGCTCTTATTGCTTCTGTTGCAGCAAACCCATCCATCACTGGCATCATACAATCCATCAAAATCAATGAATATACTGTGGTTTTCGCTGTCACCATATTTACGGCTTCTTGGCCATCATTGGCTAAATCGACATTAAACCCTTCTTTTTTCAATAGTAAAGAAGCCACTTTTTGATTCACTAAATTATCTTCAACAATCAAAATGGTTTTGGTTTCTGCATTTTCCTCTTGAGTGCTCATAGCCACATCATCAGGAGAGTCGAGAGGTAGTACCGCTTCATGCTTGTTCTTATTTGATTTTAGAGCCTGATTTATTGCATTACAGAAACGATTACCTAACAGAGGGTAAATCACGAGCCCATCAATAGTATGATTAAAATCGGCTTTTTCATCTCCGTGTTTTCGACAAATAACCAACCCCGGTTTCTGAGATAAGGCATTAATTCTATTGATATCGTTATGCGTTAGAACCAATGAGTGCTGACAATATATGATCACATCATAATTTAATGCTTGAGATTCAATCTCATCGCTATTCTCACGTATTGTCGTCGACAGACCTAGTTGGTTACATTCTGTATTTAATTGAGACGCATACGCTTTATTGTTGCTAATGATTAAACACTGAGTTCCGTTGTATTTAGTAACTTTTGACGCGGCTGATCCCAGAACGTCAACATCCAACATAAAATAAAATTTACTACCAAAGTCTTTTTGTGAATCTACCTTAATCTCACCGCCAAGTAATTTCACTAACTGGAGACAAATTGCAAGCCCTAGCCCGGTACCACCAAACTGACGAGTAATTGAGCTGTCTTCTTGAGTAAATGGTTCAAATATCTGTTGGAGCTTATCTTTACTAATACCAATACCTGTATCTTTTATCGAGAAGAGTAATTTACCTCTAGTCTTCGTTTCTTCTTCATAATTGATTGATAAAATAACCGCCCCATTTTGAGTAAACTTAACGGCATTAGACATTAAATTCATCAATACTTGGCGTAATCGGTGCTCATCTAGCATTACCGTATCTGGAAGGTTTGGGGACAGTTCTATTTGCAAAGCCAGCCCTTTATCAGAGGCTTTACTTAATACGACGGTTAATGTGTCGTAAGCGACTTCTGCCACATGAGATTGCTGTGGTACTAACACAAGATTACCTGATTCTATTTTAGATAAGTCAAGAATGTCATTGATAAGTAAGAGCAACGCCTGAGAAGACGTTTCTATGGTACTCAAATATTCAGATTGAACTGGGTTTAGATCTGTTTCGGCTAAAATATCAGACATGCCTATGATGCCGTTTAGCGGTGTTCGGATCTCATGAGACATGTTCGCTAAGAAAGAGCTTTTGGCTTTAGTGGATGATTCCGCTTTAACTTTCTCGATTTCAAGAGATTCTGTTTTCTTATTAAATGACGAGATCAAATACCCTATCTCGTCATTGTATTCGTAATTGATGTCTATTTTTCTGTTAGACGCACTCTCATCAATTTGCTTTGAAATCAATACGATAGGATTAATCAAGCTTCTATTAATAAAGTAATAAGCTATAATTACACACAATAATAAAATAGGAACTATCCCTAATTCTATATTGATAATTTGAGCGTAAATTTCATCTGACACGGTTCGATAAGAATTAATTACTTTTATCTGCCAGTTAAAGGCTTCCATCTGATGCGTCACAACATACATGTCTTCTTGTACATTAAACTTATAATCCGCAATCATGGTGTCGCCATTATTAATGACGATGCCTAATTTATTCTTTTCTGCTTGCGCTTCAATGACACTGATTAGCCCTTTTAAAGAAATGTCTATGGTTGCCACCCCAACGAACTGCCCTTGATTAAAATAGGGTTGAGAAGCGGTGATCATTTTTTGTTTCGTGAAGGGGTCAATATAAACATCAGACCATGAGATATGATTAAGGCTATTTTCATGGGCTACAGAGACATACCAAGACTCTTTTTGATAAGGAGATTCACTTGGAATGTTGTAATCATTGATCAGCTCGACTTTACCCTCTTCATCACGAGAAAAAAACAAACTAGCGAGAGTCTTAGATGGAATAAAAGTGTTTGGCTCTGGCCATATACCACCACTAATAATAATATCGTCACTTTCTTTAAGTACGGAAGAGAGCATATTTTGGATGATTTCTGGAGAGTTACCACTGACTGCAACACCAACCAAAGCATGCAATGTGGAAAGAGAATGGCTCAGTGGGTCATCGATTTCTCGAGACAAGAGCTGAGTTCTTAAATCAAGGTTATTTTCTAAGTTTGTACGAATAGGAGATTGAACAACATAATAAGTAACACTACCAATAATAGTAATTAAGAAACAAACGTAGCATCCCAATGCAAGCATGCTTTTTTTCTTGAGAGACATGTTATTCGCCATACAGAACCTAGCCACTTATCTTCTTGATTTATTAATTAACTATAATCAGCATAGGTAGATTTAGCTGAGAAGTCATATTAATTTATGATCTACTCCGCATTAATTTTTAAAACAAAAAATCCCTAACTAATGAATGAGTAGGGATTCTATTATTAAGCTACTAACCACACGCTATCTAGACGATAAATTGATAACGTGTCTCATGCTGATAGGTATCACTCGGTGAAAGAATAGTGCTTGGCTGAGGCCATTCAGGGTGATTTGGCGCATCTGGCAAAAATTGCGTTTCTAATGCCACGCCTGAGTAGTCTTGATATTCACCATCGATACGATTTGGTGTGCCTGCTAACCAATTTCCTGTATACAACTGCATTGCTGGTTTTGTGGTCACCACATGCATTGTAACTAAGCTATCAGGAGAGGTTAGGCTTGCTGCACACTCCCCTTTTGCACACGCTTTATCTAGCACAAATGAGTGGTCATAACCTTTGGCGTTATCTTGATCTTTGTCTAGCATGAAATCTTGGGAAATAACTTTTGGGTCAGTAAAATCGAAGTTGGTGCCTTTGACTTTTTTCCATAACCCTTTTGGAATGCCTACGTCAGTCGTTGGTACGTACTCATTGGCGTTAACGCTTAAAATATGATCTAAACTTAGATGTTCAGTATCTGCACCAAGTAAGTTGAAATAAGCATGATTGGTCAAGTTAACCGGAGTTGATTTGGTTGTACGTCCGTTATAACTGATCACGATTTGATTATCATCCGTCAGTTGATAGGTAACAGAAACCGTTAACTCCCCCGGAAAATCTTGGTCGCCATCAGGTGAAATTAAGCTAAATTCAATGCTGTTCGGGGTTTCTTTTACTACTGACCAGCGACGTTTATCAAACCCTTCTGAACCACCGTGTAAGGTATTGCCTTCTTGGTTGGTGTCTACTTGGTATTTGGTGCCATCAATCTTAAACTGACCATTGGCGATTCGATTGGCATAGCGACCAACGGTAACGCCCATGTAACTTGCTTGTTTTTTAAAGTCAGTCATTGTCGATTGACCCAGTAGCACTTCACGTAGTTTGCCTTTTACTGGCACTTTACAGCTTAACCACGTCGCACCAATATCCATAAATACGGCGCGCATTCCGTTTTCATTTTTGAGTTCGAATAACTGAGCAAGGCGACCATCGCTGGCCGCCTCCTTTGTCATGGTTTCGAACAATGTTGATTGTTCTGTCATGTGTATTCCTTACAGCACTTCTATTAAACCTGCGCCATTTTTTGCTTGGCACACATAAATTGATTCTTTTAGGCCTGTTGCGGTTTCGTATAGCTCTTCAACCGCCGCTTTCACTTCATCCACTAATACTGGCGGAACTAAAGCAACGATACAACCGCCAAAACCACCACCCGTCATACGAACGCCGCCTTCTTTGCCAATCACGTTTTTAACGATATCAACTAGCGCATCGACTTCTTTGACTGTGATTTCAAAATCATCACGCATTGAGGCATGAGACTCTTCCATTAATACAGCCATTCGCTTCATATCACCAGACGCTAACACTTTTGCCGCTTCTTCGGTGCGATCATTTTCAGTAATGACGTGACGCGCACGTTTTGCGACCATTTCATCTAATTCATGTGCTTTTGCGTTGAACTCTTCAATGCTTACATCACGCAGTGCTTTTACACCAAAGATGCGTGCGGCTTCTTCACATTGCTCACGGCGAGTGTTGTATTCTGAATCAACCAAACCACGTTTTTTGTTTGAGTTGATGATAACTACTGACATGTCTTCAGGCATTGATACTGCTGTTGTTTCTAATGAACGACAATCCAATAACATCGCGTGGTTTTCATTACCTTCTGCTGAGATCATTTGGTCCATAATGCCGCAGTTACAACCGACAAATTCGTTTTCAGCTTGCTGACCATTCAATGCGATTTCAGCTTGGCTGATGTTTAGGTTATATAACTCTTTAAACGTTTGACCGATAACTACTTCAAGTGCTGCTGATGAACTTAAACCAGCGCCTTGTGGTACGTTTCCTGATACTGAAATATCTGCGCCTTTAAACTCAAAACCACGACCGATTAAGCATTTCACTACGCCACGAATGTAGTTCGCCCACATCTTGTTTTCTTGAAATATGATCTCTTGAGTGATATCAAACTCATCAGTTTCATTACCATAGTCAACCGATACAACACGAACGATGTTGTCTTCACGCTTTGCTGCTGCCACTACGGTTTGGTAATTAATCGCACAAGGTAATACAAAGCCATCGTTATAATCGGTATGTTCACCAATTAAGTTCACACGACCCGGCGCTTGAACAATGTGCGTTGGAGCGTAAGAAAGTACTGAGTTGAATGCGTCTTTTACGTTTTGAATTAGGTTTGTCATAGCTATTTCCAAATTTTAGAGTTGTTATCTTTGTTATTTCAAAGATGTCTTCAAATATTTTTATTAATTAGAATTCAGAGTCATTCTTTGTGAGTGTTATATTCACCACAAGCACTTCTGAACTCTTTAAGCGAAGCGATCTTCAAGCGGAGCGATCTGCTCTTTTAAAGATCTTTATAATGCACATCACTGACATCACGCAGTTTTTGCGCGGCTTGCTCGGCGGTTAAATCTCGTTGGCTTTCGGCTAACATTTCGTAGCCCACCATGAATTTACGAACCGATGCAGAGCGAAGCAGTGGCGGATAAAACAGTGCGTGTAATTGCCAATGATCAATATCAGTACCCTCTTCAAAGAAAGGCGCGTAATGCCAACCCATTGAGTATGGGAATGAGCACTGGAATAGATTGTCATAACGGCTGGTTAGTTTTTTGATTGCTAACGCCAAATCATCACGTTGTTCGTCTGTTAACTCACTCATACGACGAATGTGTGTTTTTGGTAATAGCATGGTTTCAAATGGCCATGCTGCCCAATAAGGGACTACGGCAATCCAATGCTCTGTTTCTACTACTGTGCGCTCGCCATCATTTAATTCTGATTCAACATAATCAACCAACAGATTTGAGCCGTGTTCTTGGTAATATTCTTTTAAGTGTTTTTCTTTACGTTCAATCTCATTAGGTAAGAAGCTATTTGCCCAAATTTGGCCATGTGGATGCGGTTGAGAACACCCCATTGTCTCGCCTTTGTTCTCAAATGCTTGAACCCAAACGTACTCTTTACCTAGCTCTTCAATTTGATCGTTCCATGTATCAATCACATTACGAATTTGACCAACTGGCAGCTCTGGTAAGGTTTTGCTGTGATCTGGCGAGAAGCAAATCACTCGGCTTAATCCTCGAACCCCTTGTGTTTTAAATAACGGATTTGTTGATTGTGGCGCTTCTGGTGAATCCGTCATTAGTGCGGCAAAGTCATTACTGAATACGTAAGTACCTTTGTAATCTGGATTCGTGTCACCAGAGATACGATCATTGGTTGGGCATAAGAAACAGCCTTTGTCGTATTGTGGTAATTCAGCCGTTGATGGTTTTTCATCTTGACCACTCCACGGACGTTTCGCACGATGTGGTGATACTAAAATCCACTGACCCGTTAATGGGTTATAACGACGGTGCGGATGATCAACTGGGTTAAACTCAACATTTGACATAATTTTTATACTCAATTCTTTTCAAGAAAATACACATGAACCCAGATACTTGTATTTGTCGCTCTCACCATTCTCATCTCTGAACTCTGCCAAGGAGCTTACGACTGATCTGAATTCTTAATCTTTTAGATCTTAATAACCTTCAGGATTATTTGACTGCCAACGCCATGTATCAGCACTCATTTCCATTACATTGCGAGTCGCTTTCCAGCCTAATTCTTTCTCTGCTTTTTCTGTGCTTGCCCAGCATTCAGCAATGTCACCCGCACGACGAGGACATAAGGTATAAGGAACAGTTTTACCTGACGCTTGTGCAAACGCCTCAACCATTTCTAAAACACTTGAGCCTTTACCTGTGCCTAAGTTGTAAATATGAAGGCCTGATTTTTCACCCACGGCTTTTAGTGCAGCGATGTGTCCATCAGCTAAGTCCATAACATGAATATAATCACGAACGCCGGTGCCATCTGGTGTTGGATAATCATTACCAAATACAGACAGTGATTCACGACGGCCAACAGCAACTTGTGCGATAAATGGCATTAAGTTATTTGGAATGCCTTGAGGATCTTCTCCCATAGTGCCTGATGGATGCGCGCCGACTGGGTTGAAATAACGAAGTAAGGTAATGCTCCAATCGTTCTCTGCATCAAACAAATCAGAGAAACACTCTTCAACCATGTATTTACTGCGACCATAAGGATTGGTGGTTGCGCCAGTTGGTGAGTTCTCTGTAATAGGCACAATAGCAGGATCGCCATAGACGGTTGCAGATGAGCTAAATACGATGCTTTTTACATTCGCCTTTCGCATTGAACGAGCTAAAACCAATGAGCCGTTAACGTTGTTGTCGTAATACTCTAGAGGTTTTGCAACAGACTCACCTACGGCTTTTAAACCGGCAAAGTGAATAACTGATGAAATAGAATGCTCAGCAAAAATACTATCTAGAAAGGCTTCATCACGAATGTCTCCCTGATAAAAAACAGGGCGAATTTGAGTAAGTGCCTCGATACGATCTAATACAGCCACTTTACTGTTGCCCAAATTATCTAAAATGATAGGTTCAATGCCTGCTTCAATCATTTGAATACATGTGTGGCTACCGATATAGCCCATTCCGCCAGTTACTAATACTTTCATGATTAACTCTTCCTGCTAGATTTTAGTAAAGTTTACCAGTGCCTTTAAAATAATATCGTGATCACTTTCAAATAAATGTAAACGTTTACACCAAATTAAATCATACGCTATTTACACACTCTTCTAATAACAAAAAAGGCCGCACCTTTGACAGTAGCGACCTTCTTTAATTTTTAGATTAATTAATGATTAAGCAACAACGGATTTTTGAGTACTCACTTTCACTGTTTCTTCAGCTACTTCAGGATTAAAACCATCATGCAGACGGTAATAACGTTGATACACCAAGCCACTCACGGTCATCAAAATCGCAGGAACACCTGCCATCATAAAATGCAGCCCCATGATAGTATCAGCTGATTGCGCTACGTTTGGAATGTAACCTACAATCGATAACCCCATACCAACGATAAAGCCACCTGCTGCACCTGCAAATTTCACAAGCATCGTTTGAACTGAGAAAATAACACTCTCACTGCGGCGACCGGTTTTATATTCACCGTAATCAACCACATCCGCTAGCATTACGGTTTGCAAAGCATTCGCAATCCCCACACCAAACTTAATTGCTGCACCAGCACAACCAATTAATAAAGCATTACCAGGAGAAACAATACCCATAACAATTAGAAGCACACAAGACACTACAGGGAAACCACACGCCATTAACCATAAATATTTACGAGGGAAAAGTGTCGCTAAACGTGGGAATAAAAAGACACCAGCCACTTCAGCAATACCTGCTACCATCATATAAATCGGAAATAGTTCAGGATTACCCAACGCGTAAGTGAAGTAGTAAATAGCAAAACCGCCGACTAATAAATTCGCAATTTGAAAAGATAATACCGTACCAATCAACGCTTTTAATTGATCATTTTTACCAATGATAATCAGTACATCTTTAAAGCTGAATTTCTCTGCTTTAACGCTTGTTTCTCGAACTGGTTCTTTTACATTACGAGCAATTAAGAAGGCACTTAATACAAATAAAACCGCAATTAACATCGCAACATTAAAGAAACCATCACCTTGGTTTCCTTTGCCTAACTCACCCACAATATGTAGGCCATAAGTGCCGGTAATAAACCATGCAAGGCTTGCAAACAAGCGAGGCCATACCACCAACTTTTCGCGTTCTTGACGAGAACTAGATAACGCAGGGATCATTGACCAGTAAGGAATATCCATAATGGTGTAAGTTAAACCCCAAAGGATATAAGCCGCTGCAGCATAAATGTATAACGTAGTGCCTTCAAACATGTGTGTACTAAAAAGACCAACAAGGACGACTGCATTTAATAGCGTGCCAATCACAATCCAAGGGCGAAACTTACCAAATTTAGAGCGGGTATTATCAACAATAACGCCCATCATAGGATCAGTAATAGCATCAATAATACGGGCAGCTAAAAAGATCGTTCCCACAAACGCCGCAGACAAGCCCGCCACGTCGGTAAAATAAAACATTAAAAATATATAAATCGGCGCACAGGCAAAATCTTTTCCTAATGCACCAAGACCGTAAGAAAGTTTAGTTTGTAGAGTAATTTTTTCAGACATCTTATATTCCTTTCCGATGGTGGAAGTTCTCTTTTTAACTAGAGATTCATTCCTACTTAATTGATGATGCCATGCTACCCACTCCGCAACCATTATTCCGTGACCAAAAACCACTTTATGGAAACGTTTCCAGTTATATTCCAAAAATGAGATCTTAACGCTGATCCATTCCATCTTGTTATTTTTAAAGATAAAAAAAGCCTTTATTTAAATGCAAATAAATTACAAATAAACAAAGGCTTACCTAGCGTATGACGCTTTATTGTTAGCGTTTACAGTTTTTTTAATTTGATTACCATAGCACTTTCAGCATCTAGAATGGGCATAGTAAGTCCCACATCTTCGCACCATTCACCTGATAACTGGCAATCGGATTCTGTCCAAAAAGGCTGATAATTTACAATCTCATTATAATTGGCGGGTTTATCTAAAATACTCACCTGATATATCGCGCTACGATCTAAGCCGGGAATACGTAAATGTCCACTTAACGAATTGGTTGGCATTGCTAATTGTGCCAACAAAACGATGGCTTCAGATTGATCATTTGCCACAACAGCATGAATTTGATGTGCCTCATCATCAGAGGGAACTCGCCAAGTTCGACCTGTATGCAATAACGGACGTAAGGTTTTATGCAACTTAATATAGCGCTCAAACCCTTGTTTTTCCTCTTGCAGCTCTTTAACCGGATCAAGCTCAATACCCATGTGTCCGAATATTGCCGTTAACCCTCTAAACTCAATGCTATGGCGACGACGAGTACTGTGACAATGGCTTGAACCAATGTGGCTGCCCATCACTTCAGGAGGGAAGAAATAACTCATGCCTCGCTGAATACGTTGTCGCTCTAACGCGTCATTATTATCCGATGGCCAAAAACGATGCGTACGCTTTAACACTTCAAAATCTATGCGCCCACCACCTGCCGCACATGATTCAATATCAACCTTTGGATGTGCCATACGGATCTTATCGACCAATTGGTAGTAACGCACTACTTGTTGATGCCCTGCAGCATGACCATTATGAGCTGGTTGCACCACCTCACGGTTCATGTCCCATTTAATATAATCAATGGCATATTGAGTTAAGAAATGATCTAATCGTTCATAAAGATAGTTAAACGCATCATCATTTTGCAGATCAATAACGTATTGGTTACGTCCTGTTGGCTGCTCATAACCTTCAACTGCCAGCAACCAATCAGGGTGTTGGCGATATAAATCAGAATCTTTATTGATCATTTCAGGTTCAAACCAAAGACCAAACTCCATTCCTAATTCGCGTACATGATCAATAATTGGCGTTAAGCCATTTGGGTATTTATGTGTATCTAAAAACCAATCTCCCAACGCGGCTTTATCACCGTTTCGACCTTTGAACCAACCATCATCAATAATGAAACGCTCGACGCCCATTTGAGCCGATTGCGTTGCCATTTCCATAATGTAGTCAGGATCATGCTCAAAATAAATCCCTTCCCACGTATTAAGGTGAATTGGTCGAGCTGTATTTATTATCTGCTTATCAAGAATTGATTCTCTGACATGGGAGTGAAATTGATGACTCATGCCATTCAATCCTTGGTCACTGTAACTTGCATACAACCACGGTGTTGTTAATTCCTCACCTTGTTGCAAGCTAATTTCACCCGGAAGATATATCACTTCGGCCTGCATATAACGACGGCCATCGGCTTTTACATCAACACGCAAACGGTGATTACCACTCCATGCAAAATGAAATCCATACACATCGCCTTGCATTTCATCAAAGTGACGAGTGCCTGCAACTAATGCCGGATAATGTTCATGAGAGGTACGTCCACGACGGTTTTCTTGTTGGTACCCACCTTGTTGTAATGGCTGACGAACCGTTTGAAACTCATGAACCCAACGACCGTAATACGTCATTAATTCAGCAGCTCGAGCAGGCAACGGTAAAGTATTTGCTAATCGATTAATTTGGTAAGGTGTTGATTTTATATTAATAAGAGAGTGACGCGTTTTCATTACATCTTGTTTATCTAAACTCAGCTCCGTTATCATTCGTAATCCAGCAAGTGCATCTTCACTTGTCAGAGTTACGCTGTGTGTATTTGACTCAACCCCTGTGATTACAAATACAGGAGCCCAATCCGCACCATTGCGATGCCCTTCAAGGCATGGACTGCTGAATACGCCTCGGCCTAACTCTGGCGCCAGCGTCATTGCGACATCATTATCCAAACGACCGTAAGGAACTGGACGCAAAAGTGAAGAACAGAAAGAAGTGATATCACCACTTACAGGCTTCCCCCAATGTAGGATCTCTGCACATTCACCAGCGTTAATAATCACTTGGCTATTTGTACCCGTTAATACAATGATTTCTTTTTGCGTCATGAGATAAACCGTAAGCAGCTTTAATTGCTCTCTATAATAAAGAAAAAAATGAATCTTTCTGTGAATCACCGCAAACTTATGGAAACGTTTACAGAAAATAGGATTTCACTTTAAAAACCAGTAAATCTTATAAAAAACAGATAAAACAAGCATCCAATGTGATAAAGATCACGATTGATAGGATAAAAAGGAAGATAAATTAAAAATGACGACCCCGTCATGTAAACGTTTCCAGAAATTATTTACACTGCCTTCATACTAGTGCGAAGGGTAACGATTTCCCCCTTTTGTTGCTCATTTCGCACTCTCATTAAATCAGTACGTAGGAATATCACGATGGAATTTTCAGCCATTTTGCAACGACGCGATTGGGAAAACCCACAGTCAGTTAATATTCATTGCTTAAAAGCACACAGTCCATTAGCCAGCTTTCGTTCTATTGCTGACGCACAAGACAATCAGCGTTCTCAACGCACTTCGCTAAACGGACAATGGAAATTCCACTTATTTTCGGCACCAGAAGCTGTCAATGGCGAATTTACTCACCCTGACTTTGATGATGCAAACTGGGATAACATCACTGTTCCTTCAAATTGGCAGCTTCAAGGCTATGACAAGCCAATTTATGCCAATGTAAAATACCCATTTGATGTCAATCCTCCTTATGTTCCAAAAGAAAACCCAACAGGTTGCTACCGTACAACGCTGTCATTAACAGAAGAAAACCTAACTGAAACACAACGTATTATTTTTGATGGTGTCAATTCCGCTTTTCATTTGTGGTGTAACGGTGTGTGGATTGGTTACAGCCAAGACAGCCGCTTGCCAACAGAGTTTGACCTAACAGAGCACCTTCATGTTGGTAGCAATACCTTATCGGTAATGGTGATCCGTTGGAGTGACGGCAGCTATTTAGAAGATCAGGACATGTGGTGGTTAAGTGGAATATTCCGCGATGTCACTTTATTATCAAAACCAAAACAGTGCATTGAAGACGTATTTGTTACCCCTGATTTAGATGCCTGTTATCGTGATGGTAGCTTATCGATTGTCACGACCATTAATGCTCCAGTGACATCACAAATTCAAACTCAGCTTTTTGATGAAAACGGTGCCATTACTGATCCTATCGTCGCTTCGCCACATAACCGACGCATTGATGAGCGTGGCTCGTACGATAATGTTATTTTCCAAACACTGTCCGTTCGTGATCCAAAGAAGTGGACCTCAGAAACCCCTAATCTATACCGTCTTGTTATTTCATTATTAGATGAAAATGGACAACATATTGAAAGTGAAGCCTATCACGTTGGTTTTCGTAAAGTCGAAATTAGCGATAGTCAGCTAAAGCTAAATGGCCAGCCTTTGTTGATCCGTGGCGTGAACCGTCATGAACACCATCCAGAGCTTGGACATGTCATGACAGAAGAAGACATGATCCGCGATATCTGTTTGATGAAACAATACAACTTTAATGCCGTACGTACTGCGCACTACCCTAACCACCCTCGATGGTATGAACTATGTGACCAATACGGTTTGTATGTGTGTGATGAAGCCAATATTGAAACGCATGGCATGATCCCAATGAACCGCTTATCAACCGATCCTCAGTGGACCCACGCCTACATGAGTCGTTATACACAAATGGTGATGCGAGATAAAAACCACGCCTCTATTATTTTATGGTCGCTGGGTAATGAATCTGGCCATGGCAGTACTCACAATGCGATGTACGCTTGGTCAAAACAGTTTGATCCCTCTCGTCCTGTGCAATACGAAGGCGGTGGTGCAAATAGCACAGCTACTGACATCATTTGCCCAATGTACGCCCGTGTAGATACCACCATTGAAGATGAAGCTGTTCCGAAATGGCCTATAAAAAAATGGGTTTCATTACCTAATGAACAACGCCCATTAATCTTATGTGAATACGCACATGCGATGGGAAATAGCCTAGGTAGTTTTGATGACTATTGGAAAGCCTTCCGCGAATACCCTCGCCTTCAAGGTGGTTTCATTTGGGATTGGGTTGATCAAGGGATCACTCAACACGATGAAAATGGACAACACTTCTGGGCTTATGGTGGTGATTTTGGTGATGTCATTAATGATCGTCAATTCTGTATTAATGGATTGATGTTCCCAGACAGAACACCACACCCTACGCTAGAAGAAGCAAAATACAGCCAACGAATGATCAACATTGAATTGATAAATCAAACATCAAATCAATGCACTTTACGCATTCATAATGAGCACCTTTTCCGTGCGGCTGATAATGAAGTATTGCAATGGCGTTTATTAGAAAATGGCGTTGCTGTATTAACAGGTGATCACGTATTAAGTATCGAGGCTAACGATAACGAAACCGTTAATCTAGACCTTGCATTCACCACAAAACCACAAGCGCAGTACCACTTATCCATCGATGTGACGTTACTCAGCGATACGCCATGGGCATCCACAGGTCATGTGATGACAACTGAGCAGTTTGTATTAACCAATCCAAATGGGTTAACGCTTCCTGCTACCAATGCTCTTATTGCTCCTTTATTAACAGAAGATGACAACCACATATTTATTACCAGTCATAACGAAGTGCATCAATGGCAATTGAACCGTGCGACGGGCCTTCTAACTGATTGGCAAGTCAACGGTGAGCCTCAGTTTTTAGCATCACCAAAAGATAACTTTTTCCGTGCACCATTAGATAATGACATTGGTGTGAGTGAAGTCGATTTTGTCGACCCAAATGCGTGGGTATGTCGCTGGGAAGAAGCCGGTATAGGTCACTGGAAGCAAGAGTGTATAAAGTGTCATGCCAATGCCACATCTGATTCTGTTCTGGTGAGTTCAACGTTTGCATACCAACACAACAATCAAATTCAAGCACTCTCTGTTTGGAATTATACCTTCTGTGATGATGGTGAAATGTCGCTTGATATCTCAGTAACATTGGCAGATCACTTACCACCAATGCCACGTATTGGGCTAGAACTTGAGTTGCCACTAAAACATGATAATACAAACATTTCATGGAAAGGATTAGGGCCATTTGAGAACTACCCTGATCGCTTAGCCGCAGCCCGTTTTGGTCACTACACTCAAGCACTAGAAACGATGCATACTCCGTATATCTTCCCGACAGACAGTGGGTTACGCTGCGATACTAAGTGGTTGCAAGCAGGTGATATTGAAATCATGGGTGACTATCAATTCAATGTCAGTCGATACAGCTTAGATCAACTCACAAAAGCCAAACACACTAATGATTTGCATGAAGAAGATACGGTCTATTTACGAATCGATCATAAGCACATGGGCGTTGGCGGCGATGACTCATGGAGCCCAAGTGTTCATAAGGAATATCAGTTGACCGATAAATCTTACCGTTATCAATTAAGTTTTAAACCTAAAACGTAGTAAACTCACTACTCTCAAATCAAATCCTCAGAATCGCCGTTCTGAGGATATTTTTGTTTTTCTTATCGCGATGTTAATTACATTGCTTTATTTAAAGATAAAATCCTTTATATTAAACAAGTTACTTCATAACAAACCAATACACCCTACAGCACAAATAAGAATAAGAGATATCTATGGCGACCATTAAAGACGTAGCAAAAGAAGCAGGCGTATCGATTGCGACGACATCACGAGTCATCAACAATGCCCCACACACCAGTGAGAAAGCGATTGTTGCAGTCAAAAAAGCCATGGAAACCTTAGGTTATCGCCCCAATTCAAACGCTCGTGCTTTAGTAAGTAAAACATCAAATACCATTGGCGTGTTAGTAAATGACGTTTCTGCTCCTTTCTTTGGCTCTATGGTAAAAGCCATTGATACGGTTGCTAACGAACAAGGAAAACAGGTTCTTATTGGTAATGGGTATCATGATGCAACCAAAGAAAAAAACGCCATTGATTTACTAATTAATAGCCGTTGTGAATCATTAGTGGTGCACAGTAAAGGGTTAAGTAATGACGTTCTGATTAAATTAGCGGATGAAGTTCCAGGAATGGTTCTTATTAATCGCTTTATTCCTGAAATTTCCTCTCGCTGCATTGCACTTGATAATTACAAGGGCTCTTACCTTGCAACAGAGCACTTGATCCGCCAAGGGCACCAACACATCGGTTATATCTGCTCAAGTCATGAGATTGATGATGCTTATGATCGTAAAGCCGGGTACTTACAAGCATTAGAAGATAATGGTATTAAAGTAAAAGAAGAATATATTGAATATGGCGAACCCGATGAAGAAGGCGGAGAACAAGCCGTAATCAATTTGATTGCTAAGAACACCCCCATTACAGCTATCGCTACTTATAACGATTATATGGCTGCAGGATGTATGGCATTATTGCAAGAAAACGGAATTCGTATCCCTGAAGACATGTCAGTCATTGGTTTTGATGATGGTCATATTGCTCGTTATATTTATCCTCGATTAACGACTATCCGTTATCCTATCCAAATCATGGCAAACCAAGCGGTCAACTTATCTCTCAAGTTAGCCAGTCGCGATACAGAAGAGCAAACAGAGCATAAATTATTTATTCCAATTTTAGTTCGTCGCTCTTCTGTTGGTTGTATTTCATCGAAATAAAAACCATTAAGCCAGCAAACCAAAAGATTTTCGATAAAATACGACGATTGTTTCTAAATACTAAAAGTTTTACTAAATTAATTATAAATTGAGTATCGTAGTAAGTGTTAATTCAGTACTATAACGACAGAACAAATAATAAGACGTTTTGGCAGGAGGATGAATGGCAACGTTAAAGGAAATAGCCAGCGAAGCTGAAGTTTCATTGGCAACCGTATCTCGTGTATTAAACGAAGACCCAACGCTAAGTGTAAAAGAAGAAACCAAGCGACGTATTTTCGAGATCGCAGAAAAACTTGAGTACAAAACCAGCTCGACCCGTAAACTGGCCAGTGCTTTACCTCAAGTAGCAAAAGAACAACTGCACTTCCTTGCTTTATATAATTACAAACAAGAAACTGAAGTGAATGATCCTTACTACCTTGCGATTCGTCATGGTATTGAAACTCAATGTGATAAATTTGATATCACATTAACCAACAGTTATGAAAGCAGCTTAGACATTAAGAACCCAAAGGTAGATGGTATTTTACTGGTTGGTCGTCAAACAAAAGAACAACTAAAAGCCATTCAAAAAATCAGTAAAAACATTGTTTATATTGATTATACCGATCATGAGCAAAACTTTGATTCTGTCGATATTGATCTTGCTCGTATCAGTAAAGAAGTGATTAACTATTTCATGAACCAAGGCTATCAACGCATTGGCTTTATTGGTGGGCAGGATGATGTTGATTGTTCTGACATTCGTGAAGAAGTGTTCGCAGAATATGGCCAGCTAAAAGGCGTTGTATCCGAATCGGATCTCTATCGTGGTGATTTCTCCAGCTCATCGGGTTATAAGCTTGCTAAAGCAATGCTAGAAACCGACCATGCAAATGCGCTGTTTATTGCTTCAGACTCTATTGCTATTGGTGTATTGCGTGCTATCCATGAAAAAGGCTTACGCATTCCTGAAGACATTGCTTTAATCAGTGTTAATGACATACCAACCGCCAAGTTTACCTTCCCTTCTCTCTCTACCGTTCGTATTCATTCAGAACTGATGGGAAGCCAAGGTGTTAACTTATTGCTTGAACGCCGTCGTGATGAACGTGCGATCCCTGTTCGAGTGTATATTCCAAGTAAATTACGCTTGCGTGATACCACTAAAAAATAACTAAAAACTCTTTTTTATTTTAATAAAAGCAGCGTTTATCACGCTGCTTTTTTTGCACCTAAATTTTAACGATTTACTCTACTCTTTTCTATTTCTGCACAATACACCATCACTTCACGATTATTTTATCTATTTATTAATCAATTAAGGTTAATGAATTGTTTCTACAACTCTTATTAACGTTACCAAGCTCACAAAGCTCAGTTCAATATGTGACCAAGTTAAAAGTAAAACAATTTACCGATTTATTTTACTAAAACTTTAGTTAATATCTTTTACCAGAGAGCTATTAATTACCTATTTATAAGAACTATCGGCATCGACCGGGAGGCTACACGTGAACAATTGGGAAAACTTCTTCCGCCTTAATGAAAACAGAATGGCACCACGTGCTTACTTTTTCTCATACGATTCAGTTCAGTCTGCAAAGACATTCCAACGTGAATTAAGCAGTCACTATCAGTTATTAAGTGGTCAATGGACATTCAATTTCTTTACTAATCCTTTACTTGTGCCTGATGAGTTCTACTCTGAGCACATGAGCGATTGGGGCAACATTACTGTTCCTAACATGTGGCAAATGGAAGGTCATGGCGATCTTCAATACACAGATGAAGGCTTTCCTTTCCCTATTGATGTTCCTTTTGTACCAAGTGACAACCCTACTGGCGCTTATCAACGCACCTTCACACTAGGTGAAACGTGGAACGACAAACAAACTATTATCAAATTTGATGGCGTAGAAACATACTTTGAAGTGTACGTAAACGGTAGCTACGTTGGTTTTAGTAAAGGCAGCCGTTTAACTGCTGAATTTGATATCTCTGAATTTGCACAACAAGGTGAAAACCTGCTTTCTGTTCGTGTTATGCAATGGGCTGATTCTACTTACATAGAAGATCAAGATATGTGGTGGACTGGCGGTATCTTCCGTGATGTTTACCTCGTTGGTAAAGAGCAAGTACACGTTCAAGATATAACAATTCGCACTGATTTTGATGAAAACTATCAAAGTGCTACATTGTCTTGTAAGGCTGAATTAGAAAACCTAACAAACAGCTCAATCTCTAACTATTCACTTGAGTATGCACTATTTGATGGTAAGACGGCTGTTTCTGAAGGTTCTGTAAATTCGCTTTCTTTTGATTCGAACCATAGTGTTGATATCAAGATTGATATGGAAAACCCAACGCATTGGACAGCAGAAAACCCTTACCTATACCAATTAATCCTGACTCTAAAAGATGAGAACGGTAAAACACTAGAGATCATTCCAAACCGAGTTGGCTTCCGTGACATTAAAGTGCGCGATGGCTTGTTCTACATCAACAACAAATACGTCATGCTTCATGGTGTGAACCGTCACGATAACGATCACCTAAAAGGTCGTGCTGTAGGGATGGACCGTGTAGAGAAAGACATCGTTTTGATGAAGCAACACAACATTAACTCTGTACGTACTGCTCACTACCCTAACGATCCTCGTTTCTATGAACTGTGTGATATTTACGGCCTATTTGTGATGGGCGAAACCGATGTAGAAACACACGGCTTTGCTAACGTTGGAGATTTAAGTCGCATCACCAATGATCCTGCATGGGAGCATGTATTTGTAGAGCGTATTGAGCGTCATATTCACGCTCAGAAAAACCACGCATCTATCATCATGTGGTCGCTAGGTAACGAATCAGGCTACGGCTGTAACATCAAATCTATGTATGATGCAGCAAAAGCAATTGATGACACGCGTCTGGTTCATTATGAAGAAGATCGTGATGCTGAAGTGGTTGATATCATCAGTACTATGTACTCTCGTGCTCAACTAATGAATGCCTTTGGTGAGCATCCGCATAATAAACCACGCATCATTTGTGAATACGCACACGCAATGGGTAATGGTCCTGGCGGGTTAACTGAATACCAAAACGTGTTCTACAAACATGACTCAATTCAAGGGCATTATGTTTGGGAATGGTGTGATCACGGCATCCTAGCGAAAGACGAAAACGGCACTGAATTCTTAAAGTACGGTGGCGATTACGGCGATTATCCAAACAACTACAACTTCTGTATGGATGGCTTAGTTTACTCAGACCAAACTCCGGGTCCTGGCTTAAAAGAATACAAGCAAGTTATCGCACCAGTTAAAATTCGCGCTAAAGATGCAGCAAACGGTATTTTCACAGTAGATAACAAGCTGTGGTTCTCAAATCTTGATGACTACACCATTACCGCTGAAATCCGTGCAGAAGGCGAAACACTGCAAAGCACCACATTCAAAGTGGAAGGCTTAGCTGAAAACTCAAGTCGTGATATTGAAATCACACTACCAGAGTTGGATGGACGCGAAACATTCGTTAATTTTACAGTGCGTAAAGATTCTCGCACTCTGTATAGCGAAGCGAATCACGATATTGCGGTTTATCAAGTTCAGTTAAAAGAAAACACAGAGCAGCTTCCAGTGTTCTCTAACAGCAATGCGATTGCTCTTGATATCACAGCATCTCGTTTAGATTATGTTGTGAAAGGGTTGAACTTTGCGCTTACTTTCTCAAAAGTGAACGGTAAATTAACCTCATGGGTTGTAAACGGTGATGAGTTAATTGCCAGCGCACCTAAACTGAACTTCTTCAAACCAATGGTGGATAACCATAAGCAAGAGCATGAAGGTCTGTGGGAGCCTGCGCATCTTCAAATCATGCAAGAGCACTTCCGCTCTATCGACCTTGATGCCTCAAACGGTAAAGCCACTTTCACGGTAACCAGCATTATTGCGCCACCTGTGTTTGATTTTGGTATGCGTTGTACTTACGTGTATGAAATCAACAAAGAAGGTCAGTTAAACATCCAACTCTCAGGTGAGCGTTATGGTGATTACCCTTATGTTATCCCTGTGATTGGTTTGGATCTTGGTATCAACAATGAGTTTGACCAAGTGCAATACTACGGTCGTGGTCCTGAAGAAAACTACCAAGACAGCCAACAAGCAAACATGATTGATGTATACCAAACAACTGTAGCGAATATGTTTGAGAACTACCCGTTCCCACAAAATAACGGTAATCGTCAGCACGTTCGTTGGGCATCGTTAGCTAATCGTCATGGTTCTGGCCTGTTTGTTAAGCCTGAGCAAGAGATTAACTTCAGTGCTTGGTTCTACACCAACCAAAATATCCATGAAGCACAGCACACGATTGAGCTTGAGAAGAGTGGTTACATCACCCTAAATCTTGACCATAAACTGATGGGCTTAGGCTCAAACTCTTGGGGCTCTGAGGTGTTGGATTCATACCGTGTTTACATGGATAAATTCCAATACGCACTGACTTTGGTTCCATTTCAACAAGGTGGCTGTTCACCAAAAGCATTGGCTAATCACACATTCATCTCAAACACAGCATTCACTTCAAAAACAACAATTGAAGGCGGAGAAAAGTAATGATCATTTTAGACAACCTAGAACAATTTAAAGTGGTATATCGCGACGGCCGTAAATGGAACCGTTGTGTTGAAGCGATTGAAAACATTGGCAACCTAAGAGATGGGATCATGTATTCAATTGGTGATTCTCTGGTGTACATGATTGAAGATGGCGTGGCTAAGAATACCGAAAACTTTGTTGGTAACCGTCGTTACTTTGATATTCATTACTATTTAGAAGGTCGTGAAACCGTTGAGGTTGCGAGTAAATCTGAACTAGAAAATGTGCAAGCGTATTCAGATGAAACCGATCGTGAGCACCTAAACGGTAATGGTCAAATACACCAACTGTGTGAAGGTCAAGTGGCGGTATTTGATAACAGCAAAGCCTACAAATTCCATGGCGATAGTCGTGTTCGTAAAGTGGTTCTAAAAGTCACTATCGAAGATGGCTACTTCCTGAATAAATAAGTAATACCTGAAATAAAAAACTATGAGAGGGGTTGGATCTTAACCGACCAAACCCCTCCTACCCTACAATATGTGATTCATCGGAGTACCTTATGTCTACATCAACTCGAGGCACGATAGGCAAGTTCGCCTTACTGTCTATGACTTTTGCTGCAGTTTATAGCTTCAATAATATCATCAATAATAATATTGAAATCGGGCTATCTTCTGCACCTATGTTCTTCTTGGCTACCCTGTTCTACTTTGTTCCATTCTGTTTAATTGTTGCTGAATTTGTATCGCTTAATAAAAGCTCTGAGGCTGGCGTTTATGCTTGGGTAAAAAGCTCATTAGGTGGTCGTTGGGCATTCATCACCGCGTATACTTACTGGTTCGTTAATCTATTCTTCTTTACCTCTTTGCTACCAAGAATCATCGCTTATGCCTCTTATGCATTCTTAGGGTTTGAATACATTTTTACGCCATTAACGACCGCGGTATTAAGTACCCTACTGTTTGCGGTAGCGACTCATGTATCAAACAATGGTGCGAAATTACTAGGTCCAATTACCTCGCTAACCTCTTCATTAATGCTTCTGCTTACTCTGTCTTACATTCTGTTATCAGGCGGCGCGTTAATTGGTGGTATTGAGCCAGCAGACCCAATCACAATCGAAGCAATGACCCCATCATTTAACTGGGCGTTCCTTGGTGTAATCACATGGATCTTCATGGCGGCAGGGGGTGCAGAATCGGTAGCGGTTTATGTAAACGACATTAAAGGCGGTCACAAGTCTTTCGTGAAGGTTATCATCATTGCGGGTATCTTTATTGGTGCGCTTTACTCTGTGGGCTCTATCTTAGCGAACGTATTTGTCCCTCGTGAAGTATTGAAATTTACGGGAGGCTCAGTACAAGTATTTGAAGGTTTAGCAAGACACTATGGTTTATCTGAAATCTTAATGAACCGTTTTGTTGGTGTGGTTTCATTTACGGCAATGCTTGGCTCTCTTCTAATGTGGACAGCCACACCAGTTAAAATCTTCTTCTCTGAAATTCCAAAGGGCATCTTCGGTGAGAAGACGGTTGCACTAAACAAACAAGGTGTTCCTGAGCGTGCGGCATGGATTCAGTTCTTAATCGTTATTCCACTGATGTTTATTCCTACATTAGCGTCTGATACGGTACAAGATTTAATGAGTACTATCATTAACATGACAGCGGCGGCTTCTATGCTTCCACCACTGTTCATCATGATTGCATACTTGAATCTACGTTTAAAACTGGATCACCTAGAGCGTGATTTTAGAATGGGCTCTCGCCTTACCGGTATCACGATTGTTTCTATTCTAATTGGTATTTTCACGGTAGGTTTCTTTGCTTCAACCTTCCCAACAGGTGCAGATATTATGACGATTATCTTCTACAACGTCGGCGGCATTGTGATCTTCCTTGGTTACGCATGGTGGAAATACAGCCAATATGAAAAATCACTAAGCAAAGAAGATCTTATTGAGGAATCGAAACCTGCGGTTCAATAATTCACAAGTTTTTAATTAAGTAAAACTAAACCGAGAGTATAGCTACTCTCGGTTTTTTATTTTAATTAACACCTTAAGCATACATAGATATCGATTTTTTACCGTTTGTGCACTACGTTTATTCTAGATAATAAAAATAAATGGTGCGTTATGATATCTCGAATAAAAAAAATAAAAGAGAAATTGTTATTTCCACTGCACATTCATATATCGATGTTATTTATTGTAATGATCGTCGTAATCTGTTCGGTACAAATATACATAACCAACAAAGGCATCAATCAACTTTTACTTGAAGCTACCTCAACCATTTTTGACCGAATATCAACAGATGCCAGATCCTCAATAAGAAGCGAATATAGACCCGCATTTAACGCAATAGCTAAGCTATCCAGGAGAGATATCGTCCACGCGGAAACAGTAGAACAGCGCAACGCTTACTTTACCGAATTAGCAATGCTATTAGATTTACATAAACACGTCTCAATTTATCGCATTTCCTATCCAAATGGCGATTGGTTTGGCGTAGGTATATTAGGTCACTCCTCATTTAGAACAAAACTAAACACTCCAGAAAATGCCTACTATTTCTTCATCAATCATGTCTCTGCCATCGAAAATAAAACCACTGTTTTTTTCTACGATGATCAATCTCGTTTTATCCGTTCAGATGAACTTAAGGAGCATCAATATGACCCAAGAAATGAGAATTGGTTTAAAAATTCGACCAAAGAGAAAATCGTTTTATCCAAACCTCGTTACTTTCCAGGATTACAGCAGTTTGGTTTAACTATTCATAAGAAAGCAGAGAATAACGTTGTTGTAAGTGCTGATATTTTAATGGAAAAACTTAGCCTCGTATTAAAAAGCACGGCTATCCACCCCTCCTCTCTTAGAGTGCTTTATGATGAAAAAAATATTGTTTACGCAAGTAATGCCCTTAAGCTCACTTTAATAAAAAAAGAAAGTAAAATCATTAAGTTAAGTAATTTATTTAGCGCTGAGGTACTAGATACAATTAATCATATTAATTCAGACCAAAAAATCGAACAATATCAAAGTAATGGCGAAAGTTGGTATGGCAAAATATTTTCGATTCCAATTAATACAGAGCGATCATTAAATTTATTGATAGCAGTAAAAAAATCAGACCTATTATCTGGTGCCCATATTATTCGACAAAAAACCATTTGGTGGTCTTTCGCTATTCTTATTCTGTCGATTCCTTGTGTCTATTTTGTATCACAAAGAATATCAAAGCCAATCCAGCAGGCCACAGAGCAAGCACGGTTAATATCCACATTTGATTTTTCATCTATCGATCACACGCCAACCAAAATACTTGAAATAGCAAATCTAACGAGATCTATTTCTAGTATGAAATCAGCAATAGAAAACTACTTCAATCTAACGAATTCAATATCAAAAGAGAATAATTTTGATGAATTAATAAAACTTATTGGTCGTAGTACTGCCAAAGCAACAAAAGCAAACGCGGCTTATCTTTACCTTATCAATGACGCAGAAACGCACATAGAACCTCAATTTGCATGGAGAGCCACCACACAAAATGAAGACATTAGTCAATTAGAAAGCTTTGCTCTAAATGATGAAAAAATAGCAAAAACCATTGAACAGATAATGATCAAAAAGAAACCCTTTGAAAACCTGAATATTAATACATTCGACAAACAAGAACAGAATAAATTGGATTTAGACAGTGAGCAAATATGGTCTATCACCTTCCCTTTGTTTTCTAGGGAAAAACAAACCATAGGGGCAATGGTATTAGTGTTTGATGTGAAAGAGAGCGAATACATTCGTAATACTCAATTTCACTACTTTGAATCATTAATTAATTATACTGCCATTGCTCTAGATGGAAGAAAAATGCAACAAAATCAAAAAGATTTACTCGACTCCTTTATTCAAATAATGGCAAGTACGATTGATACAAAATCACCCTATACCGGAAATCATTGCCAGAAAGTACCGTTATTAACCCAATGGCTCTCTCAAGTGGCGAGTGATTCTTCTACTCCACCATTTAACGATTTCAAACTGAGTTCCACACAACAAGAGGAGTTAAGAATTGCTTCGTGGTTACATGATTGCGGAAAAATAACCACGCCAGAGTACGTCGTTGATAAAGCAACAAAACTAGAAACTATTTATAATCGAATTCATGAAATAAGAACAAGATTTGAAGTATTAAAACGCGATGCAGAAATAAACCAATGGAAGGAAGCATTTAACCATTCATTACCAATTGAACATAAAGAGAAATTAAAACAAGAATGGCTACGATTAGATAAAGAGTTTGCCCTTATTGCTAAAATAAACGTTGGAGATGAGTTTTTATCAGCACAAGACGCAGAACAAATACAAAAAATTGGTCAACAAACATGGATACAAACCTTAGATAATAGCCTTGGTCTTGCGTGGGAAGAAAAAGCACGCCTGAATAACTCGAATAACACCCCATTGCCTATGACGGTGACTCTACTACAAGACAATCAATCTCACCTAATTCCTAGGGAAAGCAATGCTGAACAAGATCCACGCTTTACATTACAGCCACCAGAATACAAAAATAACATTGGTGAGGCCTATAATTTATCGATTCAGCGCGGTACATTAAATAATGAAGAACGATTTACAATAAATGACCATATTATTCAGACAATTAAAATGCTAGAAGCTCTCCCGTTTCCAAAAACAATGAAAGATGTACCAAAAATAGCAGGTGGTCATCATGAAAAAGTAGATGGCACAGGTTACCCTATGGGACTTAAAGCAGAAGAAATGCCACTCACTGCACGAGCAATGGCGATTGCCGATATTTTTGAAGCCCTAACAAGTCATGACCGACCTTATAAAAAAGCGAAAACATTAACCGAGTCGCTAAAAATCATGAGTTTTATGGTTAAAGATAAGCACATAGACAAAGACCTATTTAATTTATTTTTGACCTCTGGTCTTTATAGTAAATATGCAAAAGCACACTTAAAGCCAGAACAGTGCGATAACGTTGATATTAATAATTATCTAAGCTAATCGTATTGGCACTGCTTTCTGGCTTATTGAGTATTACAACTCCAAATAACCTCCCACACTTCGCTATGTTTTACTTCTTTGTACCTGTAAATATAGGAGCAAATTATTCCTTTTATTTTTTACTGGTCACGACTCTCTGCGCTAGCATAGATCACCATCACATTTTGCTGTTTTCTTAATCTTGATTTAATGACATATCTCACAGTAACCCTTAGTAAAACTTATTACTATAATTTTACTAAAACCACCCGAATTTTATTAACTAAAATTATAAACTCATAACCCAAACGCAAACATACTAGGGATACAATTATTATGTCTGATTCTTTACGAGGGACAATTGGCAAATTTGCCTTGCTGTCGATGACAATGGCGGCGGTATTCAACGTTCGTAACATTGTTAATAACAATATTGAGCTGGGATTAAGCTCTGCTCCTATCTTTTTATTCGCAACGTTAGTTTACTTTATCCCTTTTGTTTTTATCATTGCAGAATTTGTGTCTGCCAATAAAAACTCAGAATCTGGAATGTACGATTGGTTAAAGCAGCCTCTTGGTACCAAAATGGCTTACCTAGGCTCGTTCCTTTATTGGTTTGTAAACCTATTCTGGTTTGTCTCTCTACTTCCTAACGTTATTGCTTATGCTTCTTATGCAATGCTAGGTTATGAGTATGCTTTTTCTCCTGTTGTTACCTCTGTTATCTCGATTGTTTTATTTGCAGCTGCGACGCATATCTCCACCAAAGGGGCATCTTGGTTAGGTAAGATATCTGAAATGGTTGCTTATGGTGTCTTCGCTCTATTTGGTATTTACGTTATCGGTGCGCTAATGGCACTGGGTGGCGATCATACACCAGCTCAACCAATCACAATGGAAGCCATGACCCCAACGATTAACTGGGCAACACTTGGTATTATGTGTTGGATTTTCCAAGCTGCTGGTGGCGCAGAAACCGCCGCCGCTTATTTAAAAGATGTGAAAGGCGGTCAAAAGACGTTTATTAAAGTTATTATCGCAGCAGGTATCTTAATTGGTACTATGTATGCTGTGGGCTCTTTACTGGTAAACGTATTCGTACCACGAGAAAGTCTAACCTACGCAGGTGGCATGGTTGAAATCTTTACTGGCATGGCTCAATACTTCAATATATCTGAATCGTTAGTTGGTCGCTTTGTGGGTATTGTTCTTTTCATCGCAATGTTTGGTTCTATGATGATGTGGACTGCTGCTCCGGTTAAAATTCACTTCTCTGAAATCCCTCAAGGTGTATACGGTGAAAAAACGACAGAGCTAAATGAACACGGTGTTCCTGTTCGTGCAGCATGGTGGCAGTTTGCTTTTGTTGTTGTAATGTTAGTGGTAAACGGCTTTGGTTCTGAGTCAGTACAAGAGATGATGAGCACTGCTATTAACCTAACAGCAGGTACTGCAATGCTTCCACCAATCTTCATTATGGTTGCTTACTTTGTTTTCCGCCTGAAGCATGATGATACTCCCCGTGATTTTCGTATGGGCTCACGTAAAGTTGGGATGAGTGTTGTGTCTGTACTTATCACTATCTTTGTAGTAAGTATGACGGCTTCTGCCTTCCCAACCGGTGTTGACTTAGTTCAAGCATTCTTTATTAACGTCTTTATGACGATGGTATTCTCTGCCCTTGCATACTGGTGGATATCTCGCTTTGAAAAGAAGCAAACAAAAAAAATTGAACCAAAAACAGCAACAGCAACAGCAACAGCAAAATAAGTAGAAATCAAATTAGCGTTTAGTTTTCCATACCATACCTAAAGCAAAAGGCACTGATTCCCCTCAGTGCCTTTTTTAATATCTACTTTCGTTATGCTAACTGAATCACACTCCATCTTTATATCACCTTATTAAATGAGACTGACTTCACGGACAGTCACTCTATTTATTAATACCATGCATAAAAGTTAAATTTACTAAACCTTTACTAAATCAATTGTAAGAATTTAATTATGAACTTAAAACTTTCTGTACTTGCTGTTGCTACTGCCCTTTTCGCTGTGGGTTGCGCACAAACAACACCGACACCAATCGATTCAACCGAATTGAAAGCGACACAATTTAAAGACGTTATTGATCGCACAGGCTCTCCTGAATATATGAGAGATTACGATTTTGATGATCACCAACGTTTCAACCCATTCTTTGACATGGGCTCTTGGCACGGTCATCTTCTCCCAGACAACGATGATGGTATGGGTGGTTTCCCAGGAACAGCTCTACTTACTGAAGAATACATTAACTTTATGGCGAATAATTTCGATCGCCTAAGTGTATTTAAAGACGGTAAGAAAGTTGACTTCACAATGGAAACGTACAGCTTACCGGGTGCTTTGGTTCAAGTATTAAGCTCTGATGACGTAAAAGTAGAAATGACACTGCGCTTTGCAACAAACCGCACTTCTTTAGTTGAAACTAAAATCACTACCAACTCACCTGTTGAGCTTGTTTGGGATGGCCAGTTAATCGAAGGAAATCACGCAAAAGAAGAAAAGTCTCAATCAGATAAAACCATCGCTGAAGCATATCCTGACTACAACCGAACCATTATCCCTACAAGTGATGGTCTAAAAGTGACTTTTGGTGAGGTTCGTGCGACCTGGTCTTTATTAACATCAGGCGAATCTGAATACCAAGTTCATAAATCAATTCCTACGGCGACTACCGTTAATGGTTTAAGCTTTACCTCTAAAGCAAACATTGAGCAATCCACCACGATTTATACTACGTATTCTCATGTATTAACCGCTGAAGAGAACCAAGCAGAGCAAGCTAAAATCACTGACATTCTAGCAAATCCAAATCAATACTTAGTTGCGACTGAAAAACGTTGGGAAGAATACCTTGATAAAGGCTTAACCAACCCAAATGCAACTCCTGAACAAGAGCGCGTTGCAGTAAAAGCAATGGAAACGCTTAATGCTAACTGGCGTGGTGCGGCTGGAGCAATGGAGTTTGATTCAGTTACCCCATCAGTAACCGCTCGTTGGTTCTCTGGTAACCAAACATGGCCTTGGGATACGTGGAAACAAGCGTATGCAATGGCACACTTCAACCCAGAAATAGCAAAAGACAATATTCGTGCTATGTTTGCTTACCAAATCCAAGCTGACGATGCGGTTCGCCCTTGGGATGAAGGCTTTATTCCTGACCTACTTGCTTATAACACTAGCCCAGAGCGCGGTGGTGACGGCGGTAACTGGAATGAACGAAATACCAAGCCAAGTCTTGCTGCATGGGCTGTGATGGAAGTGTACAAAACCACTGAAGATAAAGCATGGTTAGAAGAAATGTATCCTAAACTGGTTGCTTATCATGATTGGTGGTTACGTAACCGTGATAACAATGGTAACGGCGTTCCTGAGTATGGAGCTTCACGCGATAAAGCACACAATACAGACAATGGCGATATGCTATTTATGGTTGAACGTGGAGATAAGAAAGAAGAGCTTGCAGGCTTAGATAAGTACAAAGAGGTTATTAAATCTGGGAACTATGATCACATAGAGATCCCGGCACAAACAGCAGCCTCTTGGGAGTCGGGGCGTGATGATGCGGCAGCCTTTGGTTTTATCGATAAAGATCAACTAGACACTTATGTTGCTAATGGTGGAAAACGCTCGGATTGGGAAGTGAAATTCGCACAAAACCGAGATAAAGATGGCACATTATTAGGATATTCATTACTGCAAGAATCCGTTGACCAAGCAAGCTACATGTTCAGTGATAACCAATACCTTGCTGAAATGGCTGATATTCTAGGTAAAGATACTGATGCAAAAGAGTTCCGTGAAAAAGCGGATAAATTAGCAAACTACATCAACACTTGTATGTTTGATGAAGGGACTGGATTCTTCTACGACATTCGTATCGAAGATAAACCACTAGCAAACGGCTGTGCGGGTAAACCAATTGTTGAGCGCGGTAAAGGTCCTGAAGGCTGGTCTCCTCTTTTCAACAAAGCAGCCACACAAGCTAATGCTGACGCTGTAGTCAAAGTAATGAAAGACACTTCTGAGTTTAATACTTATGTACCACTGGGAACAGCAGCACTGTCAAGCCCTGCATTTGGTCCTGATATTTACTGGCGTGGTCGTGTTTGGGTTGATCAATTTTACTTTGGCCTAAAAGGTATGGAAAGCTACGGATACCGTGACGATGCGATTGAGATGGCTGGTGCATTCTTTGATCACGCAGATGGGCTAGTTGGAGACGGTCCTATCCGTGAAAACTACAATCCACTCACTGGTGATCAACAAGGAGCACCAAACTTCTCTTGGAGCTCAGCTCACCTCTACATGCTTTATAATGATTTCTTTACTGCAGAAAAGTAATTAAATACATTAAGTAACAAATAGAAAAAAGGGATATGAATCACCTCATATCCCTTTTGCTTTTATGCTCTATATTATTATATCATTGTGATACTGATTTTGCCTTGCAACACTCTGGCATTGCATGGCCTGAAAGTACTAACAAACCAGCAAAAATACCTAGATTTTTAATGAAATTTTGCATCTCATGCGCGCCTTCCAATCCTGAATAATTCCAGAAATCATGCAGCGACACATTAATGACTAATACTAATCCTGCCAGTAGTAAGGCAACTATCCATGTAAAACGGTTTGCTATTAATAAAATAGCAGCACCAATTTGAAAGATACCTGCAAGTCCCAATAAGACAGGAACAAATGGCATGTCATGCTTTTCCATTAACTGAATGTGCATATCCCATGACACAAATTTCATGATACCTGGAACCAAGAAATACAGTGCCAGAAGTACACGCCCTACGGTTAGTAATAGAGTATTCATTTAATCAATCCCTATGAATTAAAGTGCAACACCATTAACTGATAATTTCACATCAATATTGCCTTTCACTGCATTTGAATATGGGCAAACTTGGTGAGCTGTTTTCACTAATTGTTGAGCTTGCTCTTCATCTAATTCTAACGTTACTGCTAAAGCTACTGTTAATGCAAAACCACCCGTTTCGTTTGGACCAATTCCCACTTCTGCTGACACAGGCGCTTGAGTTAATTTAATTTTCATCTCACGAGCCACATGAAGAATTGCATTTGAGAAACACGCAGAATAACCCGCTGCAAACAGTTGCTCAGGATTAGTTGCTTCACCTGTTCCTCCCATCTCTTTTGGGTAGCTTAGAGCAAGATCAAGCATATTATCGTCAGTCGTTACTTGGCCATTACGTCCTGCTGAAGCGGTAGCTGTTGTTGTGTATAACGTTGTCATGATGATGTCCTTTATTCTAAATATGATTCAAGTTAATTTAAATGGCAAGCAATTAGATTGTGCACAATTCAATTTCAGTAAGTATAGGTCGATTTAAAGGTAAAAAACAAGTATATTGCGCACAATCTAGTTTTATTTTTGGTGTGAATATGAATAATAACCTTGAACTACCTACTCAAGAAGAGAGTAATTCCTCTCAATTATTACTTAAGAATCAAGTTTGTTTTTCTCTTTATAGTGCATCAAATGCCATGATAAGAGCCTACCGTCCATTACTAAACGAACTGGATCTTACTTATTCTCAATACTTAGCAATGATGGTTATTTGGGAAAGAAATGGCATCAATGTAAAAGAATTAGGCCAAGAACTGCACCTAGACTCAGGAACCTTAACGCCTTTATTAAAACGCCTAGAAGTGAAAGAAATCATTACTCGTCAACGCAGTACTCAAGATGAACGTATTCGACAAGTGTTTCTCACAACTAAAGGCGTCGAATTAAAGGAGCAAGCACTCGCTGTTCCTAATGCTATTTTTTGCAAAAGCCAATTAGAGATTGCAGAGCTACAACAATTAAAAGCAACTTGTGAAGCGTTAGTAACAAATCTAGAAAATAATTTTAAGTGATTTATTTCACACAATTATAAGTCTTTCTATTAATAAAGTTCTTTCTAAAGCATTGATTTTTGATCTTCAGAGAGTAAACTGCGCGACACAGATGTATATAACTAGAGAAAAACATGAAAAAGATCACAATTGCGCTTGCACTTCTTATTGGTTTAACTGGTTGTCAGGCGACTCAACGTCAAAATGCAACCACTGGTGAAACTGAAACTAACTCTACAACAAAAGGCGCACTTGCTGGTGCACTTGCTGGCGTAGCTATCGGTCTAGCCACTGGTGATAATGCAAAAGAGCGTCGTAAAAACGCACTTATTGGTGCTGCTGCTGGTGGTGCTGTTGGTGGTGGTGCTGGCTACTACTTCGATCAACAAGAAAAAGCATTACGCAACGAATTAAAAAGTTCTGGTGTTCAAGTTGAACGTGTTGGTAACAACGAACTTAAACTGGTAATGGACAATGGCGTTGGTTTCCAATCTAGTTCTTACCAACTAGACGCAAGTATCTACAACACACTTAATGGTGTCGCTCGTATTCTAGTTGAGTACCCAGATACTGCACTTCAAATTGATGGACACACTGACAGCTCTGGTAATGATACAAAAAACCAAACTCTATCTGAGCAACGTGCAGATTCTGTTCGCACTTACCTAATCAAACAAAAAGTTGCGGCAGGACGTGTCCATGCTCGCGGCTACGGTGAGCGTTACCCTGTTTGTGATAACTCAACATCACAAGGCCGTGCGTGTAACCGTCGTGTAGAAATCACTATTCTTCCGCTTAAATAATTGTTAATACGACCAAAACCACAAACTAACTGTATATAAACACAGTTAATCATTGGCTTTCAGTATTTACTGTTATAGAATCAAAAATCCCCCAAGATGTTAAACATCAAGGGGGATTTTTATTTGAAGGCTAAATTCTATTTCTTATTGAACTACGTCTTCTATTTTATCGACAACAAGATCTTTCCCATCAACGATAGTTTCTTGTACTTTCTCAAAGGCATCCGAATCCATAACATTTTGAACTTCATCGCCATAGTTCATACCAATATAAATCCCTAACGCGATGAACAGTAATGCAAATATTTTAAACATAATCACTTATCTCAATAATTCAGCCTTCATTTTACAAAAGAATTCTTAGAAAACCTATGGCAAATTTCAGTACTCATTTAAATGTTGCCGCATTGGCATCAGGTGTGACTTCCGCGGCCCTATTATCAGCAAATCACATCGAACTTAATACCGCATTATGGTTATGGTTTTTAGGCACTATTGGTGGTCTATTACCAGATATCGACTCTGATAATTCAACTTCCTTAGATATCATATTTAATCTATTTACTATTTGTATCGTACTGTTAAGTATCCGTTATTTTACCAGTGATGCTATTAATGAAAGGCAATTTCTACTTCTCATTGGCTTACCTGTCATTATCCATTTGTTTATAAAATTTGGTGTTCGTAATGTATTTGAATGGCAGACCATTCATCGTGGGATCTGTCACTCTTTATTGTTTCTGTTATTTTTTGGCTTGCTCACAACAAATATTACCTGTTTTATTCTTAATGATGGCGTTAAGGGATGGGAGCATATTGCTTGGCTTTCTGGAGCGTTTGTATTTTCTGGAGGAGTGATTCATTTGCTTTTAGATGAAATATACAGTGTCGACTTAGCCAATGTACGAATTAAACGTTCGTTTGGTTCTGCCCTAAAACTGACTGATTTTTCTAATCGACCTTTGTCTGCTTTGTTTATTATAACCAACACGATACTCTTTTGGTTTGCGCCACCTGTTCACTCAACACTTATTGCACTAAGTGATTGGCGTTTCTTTAAATTGTGGTAATAAGTAAGCCACTAATACAAATAAAAAAGCACAAGAACTTTTCAATTCTTGTGCTTTTATCTACTCATTACTTCATGTAATTACAAAGTAAATCGAGCGACTAGTTCAGACAGCTCATTAGCTTTCTGATTCAACAAAATACCACCTGCACGGTTTTGGCTCGCTAGCTCTGCTGACTCTGAGCTTTGATCTGATACAGAAACAATACGCTCAGAAATTTCTTGACCTACAATACTCTGCTCTTGTGTTGCCGTTGCAATTAATGAGTTCATTTCCATAATAGTATTTACTGATACTAAAATATGGCCTAGTGATTCAGACGCTGCCACCGCTTTATTTACGGTCAATGTACTGAAGTTTTTGCTTGATTCCATGACCTGAACAGCAGAATCAGAGCCTGACTTCAACGCTTCAATACGTTGATGTATTTGTGCAGTGCTCTCTTGAGTACGGCTCGCTAACTTACGGACCTCATCGGCAACAACGGCAAAACCACGCCCTTGCTCACCCGCCCTTGCCGCTTCAATTGCCGCATTTAAAGCCAAAAGATTAGTTTGTTCTGCAATATCTTGAATTACCGATAAGGTGCTAGCAATATTTTGAACATCACCTTCAAGTTTTGAAATAACATTACTTGCTTCATCTAACTCTGCTGCTAATGTTTGTACTGATTCAGAAGCTTCGCTAACAGTACGCATAGCAACTTGTGCATTATTATCAGCATCTTGAGCTGAATTTGCCGCTTGCTCCGCATTTGAAGAAATCTCATGTGATGATGTGGTTAACTCGGTCATCGCAGTAGCAATTTGCTCTGTTTCTGAGCGCTGATTAACAACCACTGCATTCACTTGAGCTGAACGCTCTGACATATTAGTTGTTTCAGCAACGACTTCTTGGCTAACTGAAGATACGTTACTAATAATCTGATGCAATGAACTAACAAACAGGTTGAAATTCTTACTTAGCTGGTTGAATTCCGGAACAGAAAAATCAAGCATACGCGCCGTTAAATCGGCATCGCCTGAAGCAAATGATTTAATTGATGCATCAAATTGCTGAATTGGAGCCATAATACTTTTATTAATCAATGAACCAAGTAGAGTAACTACCGAAATAATAACAAGAGTAAATAAAACAATAGCTTGCATGCTATCTAATAACTGTTTGTCGCTTAATGCTTTCATATCATTAATCACCGCATCGACATCATCAGTATAGAAACCAGTGCCCACAATTAAGTCCCACTTTGAAAAGTAAGCACTGTAAGCCAATTTTGGTAATGCTACTCTTTCATTCAATTTAGGGTAGTAATATGTTGTATATCCGGAACCATTTTTTGCCGCAGTTATCATATCTTGAATGAAGTAATTGCCTCTTTTATCTTGCATATTCCACATGTTATTACCAATATCATTGGTATTTCCCTGCAAAATACGAACGCCATTAGAAGTAAAACCAAATAAATAACCTGTATCTGCAAATTGTATTGGCTTTAATGACTCTAATACTTCTTCTTTAGTTTTGTCTTGTTCAGCAAAGTGCTTTAGTTCTGAAGATACAATATCCAAGTAAGATTTCAGCTCAACTCGCTTCATTTGCATCATCTGTGAGCGTGTCATCTCCATTTGAGCTTGGTTTAACGCTCGGGCTTCTTTATAGGTCATTGCCATTATCAACAATGATGTTAATACAATCGGCAAAATCGCAAGTAAGTACAATCTTGCTTTAATTGATAGGTTCATTTTATTCTCTCTGAGGCTCAAGTTATATCTTCAATTAATACGTTTATCAAAAATGTAATTATTATTATTTGGATGTATCAATTTCTATGCCACTTATTCATAAAAATATCACTAGTTTTTATTTTCCCTTACATTTTAAGAGCTAATTTACAGATAAATCTGCATTGACCTTTTTACTTTTATCAAAAAAATATGGAAAATATCTATAACTTGAAAATAAGCTGACTTCTTTGAGATTTTCATTATTACAATACAAGCGTCAAAGTACCGCTTCGTGGTCACTATTATTAGTGTGTATTGTGCTATTTGTTTGTTTTTCTCAAAATCTTGGTTTATCAAAAAACTGCCCTTTATCATCTCAACCTGACAATATTGAGCAAATCCACACTCTCAATTCAGAGCAAGTTCAAAACGATAATGCTTCACAATGCAATAGTAGTGAACAATTAGTTAATGCTCACGCCATTCATCTAGATTTTGCTATTCCTATGTTTATCTTAGCCCTTATTATTGTGGCTGCTATTCTTAAACAGTCAGGTGCAACCTATTTCTTTACTGAACCGATTACCTCCTATGGTGTTCGACGACACTTGGCATTCTGCACCTTTCAAGAATAATCACACCGTAAGTACTTATATCTTTATTTAATATAATTATTTTCGGAGTAAAACCGTGTTTACAATTCAACAAATTAAAGTCATCGCTCGATTTCGTTCAACGGTACTATTGGCATCAGCGTTGCTGTTGTCCGCTTTTTCTCTATCTGCTACAGAGCAAACACTATCTACGGGTTGGTTAGATGAAACAAACTTAATTGAAAACAGCACCTCAATTACTGCCTCTGATGAGTTATTTGCTCATGAATTAACAGCGATTGTCGATGCTAAGCCTCTAACTCAAACTGCAGAGACAAGTATTATTACCATGATTGCTTTTGCTTTCTTAGGAGGCTTAATTCTTAATATAATGCCATGTGTACTACCTGTTTTAGGTATAAAACTCAACAGCATGATCGCATCATCAACCTCAAGTAAACGCTCTATTCGCTTGCAGTTTTTTGCTTCTGCCGCGGGGATCTTAACGTCTTTCTGGTTACTTGCGACTGGTTTGCTTATTTTAAAATTTACAGGCAAAGCCATTGGTTGGGGGATCCACTTCCAAAGCCCTATATTCATTGGTTTTATGGTTATCATTACCGCCTTGTTTACCGCTAACTTATTTGGCATATTTGAGATCCAATTACCAAGTCGCTTCTCAACCTCTATTGCGAGTAAAGGCAATAACACAACACTTGGGCACTTCGTTCAAGGTATGTTTGCAGCACTACTTGCAACTCCATGTAGTGCGCCTTTCTTAGGTACCGCAGTTGCTTTTGCATTAGGTGCTAATGTTTTTGAAATGTGGGTGGTATTTACTTCGTTAGGGCTTGGAATGGCTCTTCCTTGGTTACTGTTCGCTTTATTTCCGGGACTCGTTTCATTTATGCCAAAGCCTGGAATGTGGATGAACAAGGTCAAAATCATTTTTGGTTTGATGATGCTAGTAACAACTTTATGGTTACTTAGCTTACTTTCTCCCTTTCTCGGTAGCTCTACTATTTGGATTCTTACTGCATTACTAATTATTTTCTTATTATATAAAGTAGGTAAAAAACACGGCAAGAATACCGTTATTGCTATCTTAGCTATTATCGTTTTCTCTAGTAGCGCATTACTGATTATTGGCAGTATGACAACAAAGCATTGGGTAACCCCTACTGTTGACGACATTTCTTGGAAACCATTAGATCAATCCGCAATTAACGAATATGTAGATCAAGGGAAAACTGTTTTTGTCGATGTGACCGCTAACTGGTGCATTGCCTGTAAAGCCAACAAAATTGGCGTGATATTACAAGATCCGGTGTATTCAACACTGCATCAAGAAAATATCATTGCGATGAAAGGAGATTGGACTCACCCTAGTGAAAAAGTGACTAACTATCTAAAAAATCATCAACGCTTTGGTGTCCCTCTTAATGTAGTTTATGGCCCGAATGCACCACAAGGGCTACCTTTATCAGTACTTCTTACAAGTGATGATGTAATGCAAGCGATTGAATATGCGGGGAGAGCAAACTAATGACAATAGAAGAACTGACTGATACTCAACTAGGTTTAAAAATGACGCCAAGTTTGATCATTAGTCATAAAATAATCCCTGGTTTGATGCTCCTGAAGGCTAATTATAAAACGTGATAAGATTTTATTAATAATAAGCCGCTATCCAATTTTAGAGATAGTGGTTTTTTAATACATGTTAGTTATCTTTTAGTCGAATGCTTCTAATTTATTTCTTTAGGGCTATTTATTTTTATCTGAAAATTAAGTACCTTATCTGAATGACGTCCCATTAACTCTGGATGAATATAATGCAGAACAAAACAACGCCACGAATTGCGGTTGCTATTCTTTCTTCGCTTCTTGCTCTCTGCGCATTTCTCTATGACGTTATTGGTTTTGAGTCAGCTTCTGATCTTTGGTTTGAAGGTTTAACACTTATTTTATTGGTCTATATCTATCTAACGGCCTACCAGTTTTTAAAACCTTATGCTTTTCTGACTGCTGGTGGCGCACTTTTACTATTTAATAAAGCTTATGACCTACTAACAGAATTCCCTCAAATAGAATACCACGCTGATAATTTCGAAATTATCGATACTTTATTGGACGACGGCTCTCTATTTATTGCTTTTCTACTCATCGCTATTGGCATTACTCATATGATGAGAAAACTAGCTAAACAAAGCATGAAAGATGAACTGACTAATTTATATAACAGAAGAAAACTCTCTGAAATAGAATTAAATACATTTGATCTTGTTTATTTTGATCTAAATGACTTGAAAAAAGTTAATGATTTAAAAGGACATCAAGTAGGAGATCTGATGATTATTCGATTTGCTCAGGTACTGAGAAACTCATGCATTAAGCAAGAAATGGCTCTTCGAGTTGGAGGTGATGAATTTGTTGTCATCACTCATACAAATCGCTCAATGCCTTTTATTAACAGTGTTTGTAAACAACTAGAAAATGAACAAATTTCCTTTGCATATGGTATAGAATCAACAACAAAAGAAAGGTTAGAGGAGGCACTTATAAAATCAGATAAACGTATGTATGAGATGAAAGCCCGACAGAAGAAAAACCGTCAACCACACCTCGCAAAATAAAAGATAACCTATTGAATTTATATAATTTAAATGGCTTTATTTCTATCAAAGAAATGATTGACTGGTCCATGCCCTTTCCCAATAGTTAACTCATTTGCATGAACAATTGCTTGGGTGATATATTGCTTACCTAGCCTAACCGCGGCATCCAGCGTATAACCTTGAGCCAAATAAGATGCAATGGCTGAAGATAGAGTACAACCTGTCCCGTGTGTATTATGAGTATTAACGCGTGCCGTCGACAAACGCTCAACGGAATCCGCACCAATAAATAAATCCGTACTATTGGTACTTTCCTCTAAATGCCCTCCTTTTAGTAACACTGATTTTCCACCTAATTGACGAAGTTCACTAATGATGGCTGTCATTTCACCTTCATTTTTAGGAATTTTAACACCAATTAATGCCGAAGCTTCAGGAAGATTTGGCGTGATCACATCAGCAAGAGGAAAAAGTTCAGATTTAAGACTACCAATAGCAGATGCCTGAAGCAGCAAATCACCACTGGTGGCTACCATTACGGGATCAACCACCACGTATTGAGGAGAATATTGTTTGATTTTTTTTGCGACAGAATGAATGACATCAGAATCACTTAGCATTCCGACTTTAACGGCAATCACATTTAGATCAGAAAAAACGGCATCCAGTTGCAGTTCTACAAATTCACAGCTGATTGGATAAATGCCCGTAACGCCTTGGGTGTTTTGAGCCGTTAATGCGGTAATAACAGAGCACGCATAGCCTCCCGTTGCTGAGATGGCTTTAATATCGGCTTGGATCCCTGCGCCACCACCACTATCAGACCCTGCAATAGTTAATACAATGGGCGTTGTAGCAGATAACTTATTTAAAACAGGTGATGCCAAAAGTGCTGTAGTAACGAATGTAGACATGATTATTTTCCCTAACTAACGCTCAGGAAAAAACAGTCGAATGAGGATATCTTTACGTAGATACGTAAGATCTCACCAAAAGAAACGGATCGAAAAGATCGTATCAAGAGGACCATTAGTTCCCTACGTCAGTACTAACTGAATCAGGTTCAACGGGTTCGCTATTGCGATCTCAGCCTATTGGCTCCCCGACTAATGAAGTCATACTATCACTAATTAATTTTGAGATAATATGATTTTTATAAGAATGTTATCTGTATGGGTTAATTTTTATGCTGAGTGCCCAATTTAGACGCTAATTGACTAACGATGCTTTTACGCATATCCGACAGCTTTGGTGCTTCACCCACTTGCCATGGTAATGGACGCATTAGACTCATTGTTCTTAATCCAAAACGGGCCGTTAATAAACCAATCCCCAATCCTTGTGCTGCACGAGTAGAGAGCTTGCCTGCCAACCCCGTTGATAACATATCTACACCAACATCGGTCGCTATTTCAGTTGCTCCTGCAAACGCCATGTTTTGCAAAACCATTTTGAACAAACGTAAGCGTCCCCAGTAACCAAGCTCTACTCCGTACACTTGAGACACTTGCTCGATTAATCGAATATTCCGCCATGCCACTAATAGCATATCGACGACAGCTAATGGGCTTAATGCCACCATTAATGCTGACTCTCCTGCGTGTTTACTGATTAAAGCTCTTGCGCGTTTATCTTGCTCAGCCACCACCATGCTGTCATACATTTCAAATACTTCAGCGTTATTATGATGAGATTCAATGCTGTTTTGCCAACGAGTATACTCAGCTGTTTTTGCTGTTGAGCCCTTTTTCGCTAAATCTTCACAAAACGATTTGGCTTGACCAATACCATTGCCTTCAACCAATTCAGTTACTTGATGTTGAATTTCGGCTCGGTTTTTAAGTTTACGCAATGTCCATAATTCACGACCAATCGCTGTCACTCCCATCACAGCCGCCAGACTAATTAACCCAGCCCAGCCCAGCGATAAGAAATCAGCCGATTGAATGGCTGTGATCACATGATCAACACTTTGCCACACCGTTAAACCAAGGAAACCACCAATTAGCGTTTTAATACTCCAATGGGTTTTCTTTTTGATTAATGGCGTTTCAATATCCACACCATCCAATTCCTCTTCTTCGATAGCTTGAGGAACAAATTTAACATTCTCTTCAAATAACTTTTGAGTTTGAAGGTTATCAAGGGTTTCGGTATCTTGCTCTAGTTCTTGAGACGAGGCTTGAAAGATACGCTGTTTTTTTAACTCACTCATACTAATTTATCCCCTAACAAGAATTGCATCGCCTTATCCATTCGGATGTGTTGCAGCGGTTTATCATTCTCATTGTGTAACGGTTGAAAGCTCATAAAGTTAAATGGCTCCGTTTCCCAGTAGGCTTTACTCGGGATGCGTTTTGGCACCTCTCCCGGGAACATCATTAATGGTTTCTGTTCACTGTTAATCCCAGAGATTGCAGCACATAGCTCACCATTATCTTCAATCATACCGGCCGTTGTCGCTTGAATAGACGCAATGCTCATGCACTCCATTTTAATGCCTTCATACGCCGTTTCTTGCCATGTTTGGTGGATCATCTGTTGCAGTAACAAAACCATGTTTGGGTGTTGCTCTGGTGTCACATGATCAGCCTTGGTTGCCGCAAATAGTACCTTATCAATTTTTGGCGAAAACAGACGTTTTAACATCGAACTTTTGCCATATTGAAAACTGTGCATCAGTTGATCAACCGCTTGGCGCATATCATTAAATGACTGTTCACCTGTATTTAATGGCTGCAAACAATCGACCAAGACAATTTGACGATCAAAATGTCTAAAATGTTCGTTATAAAACTTCTTCACAACGTGCTGTTGATAATGTTTATACCGTTTTTTCAATACGGCAATATTCGAGTCTTTCTTCGCTTTTGCTAGCTCTTCTTCTGTGTATTTATGCAGAAACATAAATGGGAAAAACTGCAAGACCGGTGCACCCGCTAGTTCTCCAGGTAATACAAAACGCCCCGGCTGTACCAAGTGCAGACCCTGAGAATCTTTACAGCTATGAAGATACTGAGTAAATAATTCTGCAATATGACTGATTTGTTTTTCATCGACAGGCGCTAAAGGGTCTAACGTTTTAGCCTCTTTTAGCCATGCTTCAGAGAGTATTTTTCTATGTCCAGTTAAGTTAACCTGCTGTTGCTTTGACCATTTAAGATAATCCATATCCAATAATGGAAGATCCAATAGCCACTCTCCCGGATAATCGACAATATCAACGTATAAAGTCGCGCTGTCTTGCAAATGTTTTAACAAACCCGATTTAGGTTTAAATTTAATAGCTAAACGTAATTCACTCACGTCTCGTGTAGGTTCAGGCCAGGTTGGCGGCTCTGATAATAATGAATCCATCCCTTCATCATATGTAAAACTTGGAATTGATAAATTTGATTGAGGTATGCGTTTTGCCCCTATCATTCGCCCTTCACGGGCCACTGATAATAAAGGTAATTTATCGCTTGAAGCAGCATGTAAGCACTGATTAACCAAAGAGGTAATAAACGCAGTCTTACCTGCACGCGATAGCCCTGTAACCGCCAATTTGACGTGGCGATCCATGCTTCGGCTAACTAATTTATTCATTTCTTTGGTTAATCTACTCATTTTCTTCTCGCATTATGTTTTTCAAATGACTACAAACAACAAATGGAGTGTACAGAACTGAATCTGAACACCCCATGAACAAGGTCTTAGTTATCGCTTAATTAAAGATTACGAAATTCGCGGCGAACCTTGTATTCCGAAGAAGTGACATACCCTTCCATTCGGCGGATCTTCTCTTCCATTCTGGCCATGTCTTTATCAACACGCTTAATCACTTCTGATGCTGATTGACCTGCTTGCCATGGTTTACTTTTTACTGTGTGCTCACGTTTTTCTTCTGTGCGGTAGTACATTTCAACCGGGGCTTTATCTAAAAACAGCATGGCAGCAAAGTACGCTAGCATGACTAGAAAACCCGCACTGAATAACGCAGCAGATACCACTAAAATACGTACTATCCACGGTTCAATACCAAAGTACTGTGCAATACCTGCACAAACACCACCAATTTTTCCGTTTCGAGTATCTCTATACAGTTCTTTTGACATTAGCGCTCCCTCCAACTTGGGGATTCTGCATCCAGAATTTTCTCTAATGTTTCAACACGACGTTGCATTTTATCCGCACGCTCTGTCATTGCTTTTAATAACTGTGTATCTTCTTGTGACAAACCTTGTGCTGTTTTACCTTTGCTTCGGTAATGCAAAAACAGCCATAACGGTGCAACAAAAATAAAAAATATAACCAATGGGAAAGCAAAAAAGCCGCTCATTGTTTTCTCCTTAGTAATTCAAATTCAATCAATTCTTGTCATCTATTATGCGTCTTTTTTCATTTGTTCTTTTAGACGATCTAATTCTTTTTCAATTTCATCTTGTGCTTGCAGCTCTGCAAATTCTTGTTCTAGTGAGTTTGCTTTACCCATTGAGTAAGTGTCTGCCTTTGCATCCAATTCGTCAATACGACGCTCATATTGTTCAAACTTTGCCATTGCACGTTCTGTTTTACCTGAATGTGTATGCGCTTTAATGTCATTACGATGTTGCGCTGTTTGTTGACGGATCACTAATGCTTGTTGACGCGCACGAGTCTCTGTCAGTTTAGTCTCTAACTCAGTTAATTCTGTGGTCAACTTCTCAATGCTTTCTTCTACAAGGATGAACTCTGTTTTTAGACTTGATAGTACGTCTTGTACTTTTTGTTTTTCGATCAACGCTGAACGCGCTAAGTCTTCACGTTGTTTAACTAAGGCTAAACTTGCCTTTTCTTGCCAATCGATCACTTGCGCTTCAATTGAACCAATTTTACGTGTCAGCTCTTTTTTATCTGCGATTGCTTTTGCGGATGCAGTTCGAACCTCAACTAATGTGTCTTCCATCTCTTGAATAATTAAACGGATCATTTTTTCTGGATTTTCGGCTTTATCCAGTAAAGAAGTTACATTGGCATTAACGATGTCTGCAAAGCGTGAAAAAATACCCATAATTTATTCCTCTCAATTAATATCAATTTAGATAACTATTTTTAAATCTACTATGACTATTACACAATACATGCCAAGTTTTCACTCATTAAAAATCAATAACTTACAAGAAATCGACGAATATACCATTTTAAGTTATGATTAAAATAACCATTATTTAGTAATATTGACCAATTAAGTTAAGGTAAAGCATGAGAAAAGACAGCTTAATCGGAGAATCAGATGCATTTTTATCTGCGTTAGACCAGGCATCTCAATTGGCGACGATAGATAGACCAATCCTAATTCTTGGTGAACGCGGAACCGGGAAAGAGTTAATTGCTCAACGGCTTCACTTTCTATCAAGGCGATGGGATGAGCCATTAGTGAGTTTAAACTGTGCCGCCTTAAGTTCTGGCACATTAGATTCGGAGCTTTTTGGTCATGACGCTGGCTCATTTACGGGAGCAAAACAGCGCCATCAAGGTCGATTCGAACGTGCTGATGGTGGTTCCCTCTTTCTAGACGAACTTGGGACCGCGCCTTTAACTGTGCAAGAAAAGTTGCTTCGAGTGATTGAATATGGTGAATATGAACGCGTTGGTGGATCTCAAACCTTAAAAGCAGACGTTCGCTTGATTTGTGCGACCAACCAAAACCCGCAAGACTTAATAGCAGAAAATAAATTTAGAGCAGATTTATTAGATCGATTATCTTTTGATGTGATTCATTTACCCCCGCTACGATACCGAGAGCAAGACGTACTGTTACTTGCTGAACATTTTGCCATAAAGATGTGCCAAGAAATGAACTTAACGTATTTTGCAGGGTTTTCACGTTATGCTCAGCATCAAATCTTAGGTTATGACTGGCCCGGTAACGTCCGTGAGTTAAGAAACTGTATTGAAAGAGCAGTGTTTAAGCATAATCATGAAGAGGCTCAAATCGAGTCAATTCAGCTCGACCCTTTTGTTTCTCCATGGGCAGACTCTCAGTTAACCTCTTCTCCTTCAACTATACTTGATGACCAAGAAAAAAAAGATCAAGCCATATCGCTACCATTAAATTTAAAACAATTTCAAATAGAACAAGAGAAAGCACTGCTTGAACAAGCGCTATTAAAAACACAACATCATCAACGAAAAGCCGCTGAAGAATTAGGCATTACTTACCATCAATTTCGTGGATTATTGAAAAAGCACCAACTCTTGACCACAATCAAGGGATAATCTTAGATAATTAAGTGCAGAACCAGTCACTTGGGTATAAAATGACAGGTTCATTAATTTAAATCGATAAAAAGCTGCGGTCATTATGAAAATTATTGCGCGCATACTCATAACGGCAACAGGATTATTTAGTCTTGTTGGTTGCTATGATGCGGGGATTAAACAAACAATCCATGAAACAGGGTTCGTTTACTGTGAGTCAGGAAATCTGGATACTTTTAATCCACAAATCTCTGATGAAAACAGTATTCTTGAGGCCGTTAGCGCTCAGATCTATGATCGCCTGCTTATTATTGATCCCGTTACGCAAAAACCATCGCCAAATTTAGCCAGCGAGTGGCAAGTTGATCAGACAGGTACCGTTTATACTTTTACCTTGCAACCTAACGTTGCATTTCATACCACCGACTTATTTACACCAACGCGCTTTTTAAATGCTAATGATGTGGTTTTTAGTTTTGATCGTATCATAAATCCTGATAATTCGTACCACAATGTCAATTCTGGGCACTATCCATGGTTTGATAGTATCAATTTTCCTCAAACAGTAACCTCAATCAAAGCCATCAACCCACATCAGGTTCAATTCACGCTTTCTTCGCCTGACAATACCTTTTTATCTTCTTTAGCCACCTCTTACGCGGTTATTCTGTCCAAAGAGTATGCTCAGCAACTTGCGGCTTCTGACGATAAAAACTTAATTGATTCACTACCTGTTGGTACTGGTCCTTTTAAACTGTCGCAATTTCAAAAAAGTGAAATGGTACGTTTAAAACGACACGATAACTACTGGCAAGGTAAGGCTAAGATGTCGCAAGTGGTATTTGATATATCAAGTAGAGGGACAGGTTCATTAGCAAAACTACTGCGCCAAGAGTGCGATGTGGTAGCAAACCCTATATCCAGTCAATTACCTATTATTATTGAAAATGACGAATTGACCCTGTTTTCGCAAACGGCAACCAATGTTGCTTTTATTGCTATCAATACAGAGAATCCATTATTACAGGATCAGCGCGTACGTAAAGCACTCAATTTTGCAATTGACCGTTCAAGCTTAATTAACTCTGTTTACTATAATTCAGGTATTGAGGCAAAATCGATCTTACCCCCTGCTTCTTGGGCTTATGGTAATGACAGCTCTTTTATTCGCTATAATCTAAATTACGCAAAAGGATTATTACGTGAAGCTGGTATAGAAGATGAAATTGAACTGACGATGTGGGTGCCTCTTGATAATAACTCTTATAATCCAAGCCCTAAAAAGTCAGCTGAAATCATTCAGAGCAATTTTGCAGATATCGGGATTAAGCTTAAATTAATTACTAGCGATTTATTAAACCGTAATGAACTCGCAGAGAATAACATCGATTTAGTATTAACTGGCTGGAATGCTAACAGCTCAGATCCTGATACTATGCTTCGACCACTGCTTTCTTGTGATGCAAAACAAGCGGGATTCGGTGTTGCCAATTGGTGTAATGAGGAGTTTGATTTCTTGCTTGATTTAGCAAAAGAAACTAACCAACCTCGCTATCGTATTAACTTATATCGTCAGATCCAAAATCTATTGAGCGAAGAAATGCCAATAATACCATTAGCACATGGCGTAAAATATCAAGCGAACCAATCTTCGTTACAGGGTTTTACATTAAGCCCATTCAATACCTATCCATTCCATAAAATTATCAGAATTAAGGAGGAGATATAATGTGGATTTACACGATACGACGTTTTAATTTATTCATTATTACGCTATTGATCCTAACCTTAATTGGTTTCAATATTCTACGTCTTGACGATAGCTCGGCATGGGCGCAAACCTCTTTCTTCTCAGGGTGGTTCACCTACTTGGGTCAGCTAACTAGCGGAAACCTTGGTGTGAACGAATACGGTGTAACTATGCTAGATGAAATTCTGCGTGTTTTCCCTGCTACCATCGAATTGTGCTTCTTTGCCTTTTTTATAGCTCTTATCATAGGGACCCCTGTTGGGACCATTGCAGGTATGCGTCAAGGCAAACCAATGGATACCTTTATTTCATCCATTGCTTTACTTGGCTACGCTATGCCTTTGTTTTGGATAGCATTAATATTACTTATGTTTTTTAGCTTACAGCTTGGTATTACTCCTGTTTCTGGTCGTTACAGTTTGTTGTATGAATTTGATACTAAAACGGGTTTTGCCTTTATCGATGTATTAGCTTCTAACTCTCCTTACCGTGCAGAAATGCTCGAAAACATTATTCAGCACTTAATATTACCTACGTTGGTACTTTCAATTGCACCAATGACAGAAGTCATTCGCTTGATGCGCTCTTCTGTTTCTACGGTAATTACTCAAAATTATATTAAAGTCGCTCATACAAAAGGGCTGTCTAAATTTCAAATTATGATTAAGCATATTATTCGTAATGCGCTCCCGCCTATTATCCCGAAACTAGGCATACAACTATCAGGCCTATTTACTGCGGCTATTTTAACTGAATCTATTTTTAACTGGCCAGGCATTGGTCGCTGGCTTTTGGATGCTATTATTAATCAAGATTTTGTTGCTGTTCAAGCAGGAGTAATTACTGTTGCTTCATTTATTTTATTAGCAAATATCCTATCTGATTTATTAGGTGCAGCGGTAAACCCATTAGTAAGGAAAGAGTTCTATGCTCTCAAATAGTGTTTATCAAGAAGAACATATTCCAACACAAATGGAACGTTTTTGGCAGAGCTTTCGAGCTAACTCTTTAGCTATGTTTGGGTTTTGGTGTTTATTATTAATTATAATAATTACCATAACTTCACCATGGTTAAGCCCTTATGATCCTCAATGGCAATCAGATAACCTATTAATGCCGCCATCATGGAGTGCTGAAGGTGATGTGGCGTTCTTCTTGGGTACTGATGATTTAGGTCGAGATATTCTCTCTCGATTATTGATGGGCTCACAGTTAACCTTTGGTTACGCGGTCATTGTGGCTTTATTTTCAGGTTTTGTTGGCTGCACCATTGGTATATTTGCTGGCATGACTAAAGGTTTATTATCCAGCACTTTAAATCACCTGTTAGATACGATTCTATCTATCCCTTCTCTTTTACTGGCTATTATTTTTGTGGCTTTCTTAGGGTTTGGGGAATTTAATATTTTATTGGCAATCTGGTTAGCTCTCATTCCTCGTTTCATACGTGCTGTATACACCGCGGTTCATAATGAGGTAGAAAAAGATTATGTTCTTGCTGCTCGCCTAGATGGTGCGAACGACTTCTACCTTTTATGGAATTCTGTACTTCCAAATATTCTTATTGTTATCGTCGCAGAAATGACATTAGCAATTTCAGTGGCTATTTTAGATATTACCGCTCTGGGTTTTCTCGGTTTAGGCGCACAAACACCTAGTCCTGAATGGGGAGTAATATTAGGCGACTCTATTGAGTTAATTTATACTGCTCCGTGGACAGTAACGTTACCAGGTATCGTCATTACTTTTACAGTTATTATCATTAACTTAGTTGGTGATGGTATTCAACGTGCATTAAATGCGGGGACAGAGTAATGCCTTTATTAGATATTCGTCACTTAACCATTGAATTAGAGACTCCTCAAGGCATGGTGAAAGCCGTTGATCGTATGAGTTTAACACTTAATGAAGGTGAAATTCGCGGGTTAGTAGGTGAATCAGGTTCAGGTAAGTCTCTTGTCGCTAAAGCAATTTTAGGGATCACTAAAGATAACTGGAAGATCAGTGCTGATAGAATGCGATTAGGTAATATTGACCTTCTGGCATTGTCACCAAAAGAACGCCGCCGAGTTATTGGACGTGAAATGGCGATGATATTCCAAGAACCCTCGACCTGTCTAGACCCATCAGAGCAAGTTGGTAACCAATTAAAAGAAGCGATACCATCAAAATACTTTACTGGTAGTTGGTGGCAGCGTTGGAACTGGCGTACGAAAGGCGCTATTGCTCTACTTCATAAAGTAGGGATCAAGGATCATAAGCGCATAATGAAATGCTATCCGTATGAGTTAACGGATGGTGAATGCCAAAAAGTAATGATCGCTATGGCTATTGCCAATAAGCCTCGTATCTTAATTGCTGATGAACCAACCGATGAATTGGATGCCGTAACTCAGTCACAAATATTCCGTTTATTAAGCCGTATGAATCAAGTCAATAACACCACGATTCTATTGATCAGCCATGACTTAATTACCTTAACGCAATGGGTAGATAGAATCACCGTAATGTACTGCGGTCAATCAGTTGAGTCTGCTTGTCGTAAGGATATTTTGGAAACACCAAAGCACCCTTATACCAAGGCACTTCTACGAGCTATGCCTGATTTTAGCCAAGATGGGATCCCTCATAAAGCTAAATTAGAATCATTACCAGGAACAATTCCACCATTACAGCATTTACCTATTGGTTGCCGTTTAGGCCCCCGTTGTCCTTATGCTCAAAGAAAATGCGTACAAGTCCCTGAAGGTCGCAAAGTGAAAGATCACAAATTTAGCTGCCATTTCCCATTAAACTTTGAGGAGAAGAAGAATGACTGCGCTTCTTGAGGTCACTGATCTTAAAAAAGATTACGTTTTTCGTACTGGATTATTTCGCAAACAAGTACGAGAAGCGGTTAAGCCCGTAAGCTTTTCATTAGAAGCGGGACAAACAATAGGTTTTATTGGTGCAAACGGCTCAGGCAAATCAACATTAGCAAGAATGCTTGCAGGTGTTGTTGAACCTACTTCTGGCATCATTAAAGTTAATGGTGAGATTCTAGATTACAAAGATTTTCAAACTCGTTGTAAGCTAATACGCATGATTTTTCAGGACCCTAACTCATCGTTAAATCCTCGAATTCAAATAGGTCGCATTCTAGAAGGCCCATTGAAACGTAATACCAGCATGCCTCCTGAAGCAAGAGAGCGCCGTGTTAAAGATACTTTGCAACGCGTTGGCTTATTACCTGAACATGCTTACTTCTACCCACAAATGCTGGCAACAGGCCAAAAACAGAGGGTTTGTTTGGCTCGAGCTTTAATCTTACAACCGTCTATTATTGTTGCAGATGAAGCCCTGAATGGACTCGATATGGCGATGCGTTCTCAGATCATTAACTTATTCTTAGAGCTTCAACAAGAGATGGCCATTTCATTTATCTACGTATCGCAACATATTGGTGTAGTGAAACACATTACTGATAAAGTGATGGTAATGCATGAAGGGGAAGTGGTAGAAAAAGGCCCAACCCAAGAGATCTTTGCAAACCCTCAACACTCTATTACACAGCGTCTTTTAGCTAGCCATTTTGACGCCCCTACACATGATAGAAAGCAGCGCATTAGTGCAGCGACACCTAAAATTGAGTGTTAGATTAAACTAAATAAATCCCATCTCTATTATCAATAATAAAGATGGGACCATTTAATCTCAACTAGGGATAAGAAAGTCGAGTAATAAGTTTTTCATGTACTTAAATTAAACCAATAAGTCAGTCATATTAATTTAGATAGATACCAAGATTGCGCGGCTACTTAACCCACTTTCTAAAGTCAGTAATAACATCTGCGCAGGCTCGTCATTCAGTTGCTCGCCTGTCCAAAAATCACGCCAAATTGAAGGCTGATCAGCCACTAACGTGTGCTCCATTGGCTCATCATCATAATTAAAGACACAATGAAGCTCATGCTGATGATTAAGTCGAAGTGTACAGTGACGATTCGATAATGATTTAAACTGGGCTGAATCTTGTGTTAGACGATGACGTGACAATAGATTCTTCCATGTCTTCTTCGCAAAGTTATTCAACTCAGGTAACGGGTCACCAGATAAGGCTAATCCGCCAGAGGCTAAGATCACATTGCGGTGAAATTCATAATCTTTTCGTTCTGCCCCTTGATTAGGTAAGGAAATTAACGTGATACAATCCGGATCAATTTGCCATAATTTACGATGTTGCCAGCTTCGATAAAATGTTTCTTTTGCAATTTGCTCAAATCGCTCGGCTTTTCTCTCTACATCATCAGAGACGCGCATTGCATCCACAAGACCTAAAGATGGCCACATTGGCGCATTACACCCTAGAATTAACGCCTCTCCAGCACCATTAATAATGGCTTGCATACCTAAACGATAGGCTTCAACTCCTGTGATCCCTGACTGAACACGAGCACCTTTTAATGAGCCCCAGTAATTTGCATCCAATTTGAAAAGTTCAACTCCCCACTCCTCTCTCATGGTTCGAATCACTTCAGTTAAATGAATCTGCACTGCTTGCTTTGAAGTATCAAGAATATACCAAGGTGTACAACGCCACCCCCCATAAGTGATATCTTCCGCTTTTAATAAATCACCATTTTCATGACGCACAAACCAATCTGGATGATTTTTAAAGATCTCTGACTCTGGTTGAGCAATAAACGGAGCAATCCAAATAGCGGGCTTTTTACCTTTGCTTTTTATTGCCGTTAATAAGCTTTCAATACCATTAGGAAATTTATTTGACGGTGTTAACCAATCACCCATAAATGCTTGATAACCGTCATCCAGTAAGATCCACTCAAGCTCTTCTTGTTCATTGCTCATCACTTCAAGGTTATCTAAGACGTTTTGTTCGGTTACATCTGCATAATAGGCATACCATGAACACCATCCAACAGGCGCACTTTGCTTTACTCCTGCTCTAATCGGATGCTGTTGTTGTACTTTTGCGGCATAAAGTTCATACATTTCATCAAGTGAATCCGCTTGAATAACAGTAACCGCTTCCATTTCATTACTAGCCCAATCCTGAGGGTGGGTATGCTCCCCATCAAGAAATGCCATTACGTTCATTTCACCTTGATGTTGATGTATTTCAAAATACCCAGCAAAGCGATAGCACGACGTGAACCCAAATAGTGTAAAACCATCAGACTGCTCAATGACTAAATAGTTGTAGAAACGTTTTTTGGCTTTTTCTGAATATAAACGGTAACTGGCGTTATTATCTGGGCAACGACCTATATCTTGAGGAGAGCTAACCTGACCACCCGTTTGAGATAGCATTTGAAAGCCATCGCCTAAAATCTTAGCATCATGCTCTAATTGTGTTGGGAACTGTAAAACAAGATAATGATCATTGATAGGCAAATTATGAATGCCAGCAAAACGCATAGTAACTTGGTCATCTTGCAGCTCATAAACTAAATCGGTTTGAACAGGAATGGTTTCTTGTCCGCATAAGAAAAATAATGGGTTCATCATGCACTTCCTACTGCTCGTTTCTATAACGAAATTAATCAGATAACTGTGTAATTTCCATAGAATACTACTATTCAAGATACAAGCAACAATAACAGATGAAGGGCGAGAGTTTGGAGGGGTTAAACATCAAAAATACCAAGCCAGTATCATTAATACTGACTTGGTAAACTACTCAATAAACTTATACTTTAAAGAATAATAATTGTTCTCTTTGGTTTTCAGAAAGTTCAGATAAATGCTGGCTAGCTTGCGCAGATTCTTTAATCCCTTCTACGTTCTGATTAATACTCTCAGTGATTACATTAACGTTTTCACTAATAGACTCTATCGCTCTACTTTGCTCATTGGCTGCTGTTGCCATTTCTGCATTGGTCTGAGAGATAAGCTCTATTGAATCAGAAATACTTAATAATTGATTATTTGTATCAAGACTCATCTGAGCAGTTTTATGAATCATATTAATAGACTGATTAACTGAATCAACTACAGTCAATGATTTTTGCTGTAAGTTATTAATGATATCTTGAATATTCTGAGTTGACTGTTGAGTCTTAGCTGCAAGCACGCGAACTTCATCAGCAACAACCGCAAAACCTCGACCACTCTCACCAGCACGTGCCGCTTCAATCGCTGCGTTTAATGCTAGTAGGTTCGTTTGCTCAGAAATAGAATCGATAACTGTAATCACTTCACTAATACGATCCGTTTGGTCTTTCAGTATCATAACCTCAGAAGAGGTTTCATCCATTTGGGCCGCAAGATCTTGACTTAATTTCACCCCTTCTGCAGCAGATTGAGCTCCATCGCGGCTCATACCTAATACTTCTTTAGCTTTAATATCCGCTTGATTTGCAGATGCATCTACTTGATTCGCAGAAGCGGCTAATTCAGTAATTGCTGTTGCAATCAAATCAACTTGAGATTTTTGATCTGATGCATTCGCTTCACTTTGTACCATAATTGCGGCTAGTTCCGTTGACGATGAAGAAACTTCTTCACCAACGTTACGTAAACTGCTAATCATATTTTGTAAGCGAACTACTGTGCTGTCTGTATTTTTACATAACTCACCAATTTCATTGTCACTTGATTGATTATTCAATGAATCTAGACGGCCATTTGAAATATCTGACATCTGCTCTTGAAGTACTAAAATTGGTTTAGTTACGATCTGAGCAATAACAACACCAATAATTAAAGAAATAATTACAGTCGCAGTTAGAGCCGTTAACAACAACGTCTGACTTTCAGAAATTAATGCCATGTTATCTTCTGAAATACTACCATTCATCTTAGTTAGACGAACTCTTTCTTCATTTAATTCTTGATATATTGTATTTCCAAGAGCAATTAATTCTCTCTTATTTTTATTTATTTCGTTAGTAGCATTCCATAATACAATATTAATTTCAGATTGAGATTTAAATGCAGAAGCAAGAATATTTTTAGCGTCTTCATTCTCTAATGGTTCAATCAGTTGAGCTAATGCATCAAAGTCTCTATTAACGATATCTATTCTTGGTGTTTTGCTTACCGATGTATATAAATCTTCATTAAATAGAGAAGTCATCTGAATTTCGATACGACTTGCTTTATTGTATACTTCAGGTAATACCTTTTCCCAATATAACTTTGACGCTTGACTTTGTGATGGTGAAAATATTAACTCACTTGCCTGTTGAATAGGCGTAGTTAAATACAGGGAATTACCCCATTCTTTTATCTTTTTATCATTAAATTTTACAATCTCATCTGAGTGCTTTTTGTAATCATTCAATTGAGATATCAATAAATTCAATTCAGTTTGAAGCTGTTCAGGAGACTTAACGGCTGCCCCCATATTTTGTAACGTTCGTTGCTGATTTACCATATTAGTAAAATTAGAACTAAGCTCAGAACTAATACCATTAAAATCGATTGTGTTTAATGATTCAATATTTGTAAACCCTGCAGATACACTTAATCGAAGAGACAGTAAGCGCGACTCAGCAATAGAAACATTGCTTAGTTGATAGCTTCGGAGATCTGATATTTGTACATTACGGTTTGTGGATTCTAACTTTGAATTCACTAAATATATAGCTAACATCATTACTACGATAGTCGCTAGAACTGGTACTAATATTTGATATTTTGTTTTTAAATTTGAAAGTAACTTTTGCAACATTCTTGCATTATCCTAATAATTTCACCTATGTGAATTTTTCGGCGAGAGGATAATACATATTATGATTTTCTCATAGCAAAATAATGCTCATTTTGAATTAATTTTAAATCAATAAAAGATAGACCATTCTTGTTATAAAATAGTATTGTTTTTTATATTTATTTTATATATTAACAACCTTTGATGCATATAAAATAAATATAAAAAAGCACCTAAATATAGGTGCTTTTTACATCAATTGACTTTTATTGTCTTATTCAACAATAATTGGGCCACCAAATGAAGTTACTGGTGGTACTTTACCTTTGAATTTCTCAAAGTTAACTAGACATGTATTCGCTGATGTCGCCTGAGCAAGCTCAGATGATGGAATATCTTGTGTCAGTGTATTTGGATCGCCATAAGTACAGATTGCGCCCACTTTTTCATTTAATGGACCGTACCATGCACCTTCTTCGATACGAATAACACCACGAGGGTAACTATCAGTAAGAACAGCACCAGCAAGAAGCTGACCACGGCCATTAAATACGCGAACTAAATCACCATCTTTAATGCCTTTTTCTTTAGCATCTTGAGGGTTAATGTATACCGGCTCACGACCTTGAACAGCGTAAGTTGCACGGAACTCTTCAGACTCACACATTTGTGAATGCAGACGCTTGTCAGGGTGACAAGATTGCATCCAGAATGGGTGTTCTTTAGAACCAGGACCACCATGTGAACGTTCAGATTTCTCGAACCACATTGGGTGACCTTGACATTCTTCATAGCCAAAACGTGCGATCTTACGGCTTGTGATTTCAATGAAACCAGAAGGTGTACCTAGTGCATTAACTTCAGGATCTTTACGGAAGTCAGCGTGACGAACCCATGGTTTACCTTCACCGAAATCTAGAACGCCTTTTTCCCAGAATACATCAAATTCAGGCATCTCAAATTTGCCTTCGTTTGCTGTACGACATTCAGCATAAAGTGAACGAACCCACTCCATTTCATCCATACCACGAGTATATTCTTTATGACGGCCAAAGCGACGAGTCAGTTCAGTCATGATCTCAAAGTCAGATCTTGATTGGTATAAAGGATCTACAAGCTTATGCATTGCAATTAAGCCACGTGCAGAGTATGAACCGTATTGGTCAATATCGTTGCGTTCCCATTGCGTACATGCTGGAAGTACGATATCAGAGAAACGACACGTTGCCGTCCAAGCAAAATCAATCGTTACAACTGTTTGAAGTTTTTGGAATGCTTGCTTCATGCGGTTACGATCTTGGTGGTGATGCCAAGGGTTGTTACCAGAAATAACCATCATTTTGAAATCAGGCAGTACAACTTTAGAACCATTGTAACGGATCTCTTTACCTGGTTCTAATAAACAGTCAATCCAACGTGCTACAGGAATAGTATTACTGTAACCATTGAAGTCGTTGTTATTCCACTTAGGTTCATGACCTTGATCCACGTTACGTGGGAAACCACCAGGGCCTGCAAAACCAGTAGAAGGAACACCAACACTTGAGTAGTGGTGACTGTAAGATACACCACCACCAGCAAGACCGATTTGACCAGTCATTGCAGATAGAACGGTACCCATCCAGTATGGTTGCTCACCGTGCTGCTGACGCTGGATACACCATCCAAATAGGATTTGTGTACGACCAGTTGCCATCATTTTCGCGAACTCACGAATTTGCTCAGGTGATACGCCACAGATCTCAGCAGCCCACTCAGGAGTTTTAACTACTTTATCTTTAGTTTCACCAAGCACGTATTGCATAAACTCGTCAAAGCCTAGGCAGTAAGTATCAATGAATGCTTTGTCGTACAAGTTCTCAGTATACAGCGTGTAAGCCACAGCCAACATGAACGCCACATCAGTTTGTGGGTTTAAGTACATGTGGTCATTTTGTAGGTAACGCTGTGTTTTGTTTTTAACTGGATCAACAGAAAGCACATTTACTTTACCTGCAGCTACTTTTTCTTTTAGCTTCTCAAGGTATGCGTAAGATTCATGAGTCTCACAGTTCCAACCTACTTGTAGGTTTTTAACTGGATCCGTTGCCCATAAAATAATGTTATCTGAATGCTCGATGATCTCAGACCAAGAAGTACCTTGTGCATATACTTCTGTAGAACCAAGAACGTAAGGCATGATTGTTTGACCTGCACCCGTCGAGTAGTCGCCTACTTTCTTGATGAAGTTACCATGCATACCAACCGCACGTTGCATTTGAGCAGTACAGTTGTGGAAAGAACCGGTTTGGTTCCAACCAGTTTGACCTGCATGAAGCGCCCATGGACCGTAGTCTTTTTGAACACGCTCAAGCTCACGGTAGAATAAATCTAACGCTTCATCCCAAGTTACACGTACAAAACGGTTGTTACCACGAGTCTCAGCTGAGTACTTATGTTTTTTCAGCCAATCTAAACGTACCATTGGGTAACGTACACGACTTGGGCTATAAATAATCCCTTTGATACCATTCAACATATCTGTTGGATGCTTATCCATTTCCAACGCTGTAATTTCTTGTACTTTGCCACCATAGATGTGCGCACGGAACGCACCCCAGTGTGAGCCAGATGTACGCCATGTGCCCGTTGTTTCTGCAGCATTGGCTTTTGAAGACATTAATAGGCTTGGACCTACTAAAGATACTGCACTTGTTGTTGCAACACCTTTTAGAAAACTTCTTCTGCTAATAGACATAATTCTATCTACTCCATTAATTCTTAGTGTTTTTCGTCAGAAAAATCTGAAGAGTGTTTTTGTAGGTATTTCAATACAAGTGACTTACTGTCTGTATCGAAGTTAACGAATGCCATCATACCGTCAAACATACCAGGCCATGTGTTAGAATCGAAGTGCGCTTCAGCTGGTTGTGTGTGACATACAGAACAGTTTGTTTTGTATGACTCTTCCGCTTTCTGCCAAACTGTAGTGTAATCAGGTAAGAAATCTTCTTTCTTCATCCATAGATTTACAGTTACACGCTGCCAAGGCAGACCTGTTAGATCATCTTCTTTAGTTTCAAATTTCTGAACAAATTCATCGTTCTGAGCTGCATCTTTAAGTAAAGCACCTACCGCAATGTTCATACCAAAATCTTCTTGGATAACACGACCGAAGCCTTTAACTTTACGCCAACCTTCAATAGCAACTTTCATTGCATCGCCTTTCTCTTCAAGTACAGTAACTTGAGAGGCAGGGTTTAATAGGCCAGCTTCAATTGTTAATTTAGCATCTTCATACATTGGAAGGTGACGAACTGAAACATAAGTTTGACCATCTTCGTATTTAGTGTTGCTTGCTAGTTGAGTTAACTCACTAACCATACCGCCAGAGCTATCCATATTTGCAGGAAGGCTATGTGCAATACCTTTATGACAATCTACACAACTTTGATCACGCTCTTTTGCACCTTGCATTTGAATACGTGCTGTAGGTTGCATTTTAGAGAAATCCATGCCGTCATAGTCATGACAGTTACGGCACTCAAGAGATTTGTTTGCGCTAAAGCGATCCCATTCATGTTGGGCTAAAACGATACGACGCTCTTCAAATTTCTCTGGAGTATCAATAAAACCGAATACGTGTGCAAATACTTCCTTACTTGCTTGCATTTTACGAGCAATCTTTGAAGTCCATTCATGAGGAACGTGACAGTCAGGACATGTAGCACGAACACCAGAACGGTTTTTATCGTGAATAGTGCCTGCGTATTCAGGTGCAATATTATCAGCGTGACAGCTTACACAGAACTCTTCAGTGTTCGTTGCTTCTAACGCAACATTAAAGCCACCCCAGAAAATAACACCTGCGATGAAACCACCAAGGGTAAGTACACCCAAGCTGATATGAACACTCGGGCGGGCAAAAACCGACCAAGCTTTTTTAAGTAATGACATCATAATTGCTTCTCTTTAAATAATTCTAATTTGTTATAGCTGGCGATACTTAAAAAAGAATCAACCACCATGACCTGGCATACCAAAAAACAGCATCTGCATGAACCATACAGAGAAACCGTAAGCACCAACCACACCCACACTTAGAATTGGGAAAAGAACAACCGTAATGAAGAAAAATGCTTTCCATTCAGAAGAACGTTCTGCTCCATCGTTTTGCTTTATTGCATTGCTCATAATTTTATTCCTAGTTATCTTTCTACTTTATAAATATAGAAAATGTTAACAAGTTGTCGAACCTATCTGACATAGATTTTAATCCCTCACAAATAGTGCTTCAATTAAATTTTCAAGATAAACCCTTTTATCGACTAGTTTTTTGCGTTCATCCAGAGATATATTTAATTGAAAAGTAATGTATAAAAATATTAATGTTTGTGACAAATTAATTTTATGTAAATATTGTTAACAATGTTAAATACCTCTAAAGGATAGGTAACTTTGACAACTTTACTAATTGATCTATATCAAATTTAGCACCCTATTATAAAGTAGCACGTAAATATTACGCTATCGGTTTCTTTGTTAAGCAATCTTGGCATAAACACTCCGAATTCTCAGAAACAATACCCACATCACGAGTTTCGCCCTCAAAACACCAACATGTTTCTTTACCCATTTTGATATCACATTGAGCTGGTTTTGTGCACTCAGGGCAAGTATGTGTTGTTGCTTTGCTTGATAACCGATCCATCACGCAGTCTCTTTCTTCATCAGTCATTGATTTCCACTCTATGATCTCAGTGATAGTACGTTTACAACCAATACAAATGCCGTCTTCGTTTTTACAAGCTGCAATACAAGGTGTTTTCATCTTTACTTCTCTCTATGTCCTTTAAATCCCATACAAGTCATGGGATAATCATTGGAATTCAACATCGTTATTATTAGGAATGATTTATGGCACTAAGCTTACAAGAGCAAATGCTAAAAGCTGGGTTAGTGAACCAAAAGAAAGTAGCAAAAGCAAAGAAAGCTTCAAAAAAATCACGCGTTCAAAATCGTGAAGCAAAAGCGGCTGTAGAATTGAACAAAGCAGCTCAAGCTGAAAAAGACAAAGAACTAAGCTTGAAACACAAAGCCGAGAAAGATCAGAAGGAATTAACCGCTCAAATCAAACAATTGATCACTGCAAATAAACTAGATCGCTCTCACGGTGACATTGGTTATAACTTTACTGACGGAACTTTAGTCAAAAAAATGTATGTTGATAAGACAATGCAAACACAATTAGTTGCTGGCCGTCTTGCTATCGTGCACTTTAATGACGATTACGAAATTGTCCCTGCTGGTGTGGCTGATAAGATTACCTTACGTGATGAATCAGTTGTTGTGCTTAACAACGTAATAGCGGAAGATGCACAGGATGAAGACGACCCGTATGCGGAATTCGTTATTCCTGATGATTTAATGTGGTAAAACAATGAGCCGTAAAAACAAAGTTAAAGAGACTCTTTTAAAGAAACACCGCAGAACCCAAACTAAAAACAGCCGTTCGCATAATAAGCCAAAATACATCAGCAAAGCTGATCGTGAAAAAATGGCTCTTGAAGCAGAGCAAGCAACAGTAGAGTCTGAAAAGACAGAACAAATAACGCCATCAGAAGAATAATATTCTGGTCAAGTGATACAAAAAAGCCTCATTGTTATAATAAACAATGAGGCTTTTTTATAATAGCAACATAGTAGTTTACTGCGTAATAAAGCTTCTAAGCGCTATGTAGCAGTTCTTGCAACTCATTGAGTGTCTTAACTGTATATGTTGGTTTAACACCTTCAGGGCATGCTTGTTGTGTTGCATTTAACCAACATGTGTCAATACCTACATTCATACCACCAAGAACATCTGAGTCTGGATTATCCCCTACCATTAATACTCCAGGTAAGTTTACTTTTCCCATTTGAGAAAACGTATGCTCAAAAATACGCTTATCCGGTTTCGCTACACCAACTTGTTCAGAGATAATAATCAACTCAAAGTAGCGGCTAAACTCTGTTTTTTCTAAACGAATTTTCTGTAGCTCAGTAAATCCATTAGTTATGATCCCCATCTTCACATTATTCGCTAACAAAGAATCAAGTAATTCTCTTGCACCATCTAATGGTGTGCAAATATCTGCCATTGCCATCATAAAAGCACTGTTCATCGCTTTTGGTGTAACGCCTACTTTCTTTGCCCACTCTTCAAATCGCGTTTCTTGCAGCTGCTGAGCGGTAATTTCATTATTTTGGTATTGCACCCATAATGGTTTGTTAACCAATTGATATTCAATGAATTGTTCTTTACTAAAATTAATTCCATATCCTTCAAACATACGTTGCAAACCTGCAAACGCATCGAAATGAAAAAGAGTTTCATCGGCATCAAATAATATCCATTGGTACTTCATATTTACTTCCTTTATGAGCTTATATTTTCATGATCTTTATTTTGAGCATAAGTCTGATTGAGTCACACTTACACCTTTAATTTGTGCAAACCAGTGTTGCCCAACGTCTAATGCAAGTTCTTCTTGTGCCCAGCGTGTAATATTGGCCCACAGTATATGTCCAGATAAATTCAATTTAACTGCTACTACATCGTTTTCTTTATCTTCCGTTAAGCTGTCGATGATTACTGGAAGAATGTTACGAATAGAGCTTTGCTCTGGTTGTTTTTTTATCAAAGAAACGTCATTAGCTCTAATACGTAATCGAATTTTTTGCCCTTCTTCCGTACACTCACAAGGCGCCTTAACCCAAATACCTTGCTGAGAATCATTTAAGGTGACTAATGTCATAGGGTGCTCTGAATGTAATTCAGTTATATATCCTTCCAATAACGCGGAATGCTCTGATGCATTTAACCAAGGACGCATTAATGGTGACCCCCATACATCGGTAATATCTCCCGATAGGCTTACTTTACCCTGATTCAGTAAAATCATATGATCGGCTAATCGTAAAATTTCATCTAAACTGTGGGTTACATAAATAATCGGGGTTTGGATCTCTTTAGCTAGTCTTTCTAAATATGGCATTACTTCATGTTTTCTTGGTAGATCTAAAGAGGCTAATGGTTCATCCATAATAAGCAATGTAGGCTCTGATAAGATAGCTCGGCCAATCGCCACTCTTTGCTTCTCACCACCAGACAATGAATGTGGATATCGTTGCAGCAGAGATTCAATGTCTAACAGCTTTACGACATCATCAAATAAATGCGTTCTTTTTCCATTGCATCCATACAGCAAATTTCCTTCCACTTTATAATGAGGAAATAGACGTGCATCTTGAAAAACATAACCAACATGACGCTGCTCTGGCGGTATAGAGACTTTATTCTCAGAATCAAATAATACGGAGTTATTAAGAGTGATTCGCCCTGAATCTGGTGAGCTAAGCCCACTAATTATATTAGCAAGTGAGGACTTACCTGCACCCGAACGCCCGAAAACGGCACTGATCCCGAATGAGGGTAACGTTAACTGAACATCAAGATTCAAATCACCTAATTGTTTTTTTATATCAATGACTAACATGAATTACCCCATTAACCTTTTTTTGCTGGCTCGCGCTAACCATTCTGAGAGTAATAATGAGATTAAAGCAACAATAATAGAAATGACACACAAGCGTGCTGCCTCCATTTCTGCCCCAGGGATTTCAATATAACTGAACATAGCAAGAGGAAGCGTTCGAGTCTCACCCTCTATATTTGAGACGAAACTGATCGTTGCACCAAACTCACCTAAACTTCGTGCAAAAGCTAATACCGCACCAGTTAAAATACCCGGCAACATTAAAGGAAGCGTAATAGTAGAGAATACTTTGGTGCGTGAAGCGCCGAGTGTTCTTGCCGCCTGTTCTAATTTTTGGTCGACTGATTCTAAAGCAAGACGAATCGCCCGAACCATTAATGGCAACGCTACAATCGCAGAGGCCAACGCTGCCCCTTTCCAATTAAAGCTAAAGGTTAAACCAAATAACTCATATAACCATTTACCAATAATACCTTGTCGCCCCATAGAGATAAGCAACAAATAACCAATAACGACAGGTGGTAACACTAAGGGAAGATGAATTAAACCATCAAGTAAGCCCTTTCCTTTAAATTCACAGCGAGCTAATACCCAAGCTAAAAGAATACCAATTGGCAAAGAAAAGCTAACAGCAATACCCGCAATTTTTAAACTTAATAATAAAGCCTCTACTTCGTAATCCGTTAATATCATTAGATAGTCGTAAATCCATAAGAAATAAATGTATTTTTTGCTTCATCAGACAATAGATATTGGTAAAAACGAGTCACTTTCTCTGAGTTTTTATTTTTAATAATTGCCATTGGGTAGATAATCGGATCATGTGAATCCGCAGGAAACTCTTCAACAATTGTGGCTCCTTTCGATAGCAGTGCATCTGTTTTATACACAATTCCGACAGGAGCTTCATCACGCTCAACAAACAATAAAGCTGATCGAACATTGTTACCTGAAGCTATATGATCTTTTATTTCTGGCCAACGAAACTGTTTTTCTAAACTTTGTTTACCATAGATCCCAGCAGGCACATGTCTTGGATCAGCCATTGCGATTCGGAAGCCTTTTTGCCCAATAAACCACTGCCATGTATTTTCTTTTGGGGTTGTTTTAGAAGCTATTAATACGAGACTATTTCGTAATAAATTGACTTTACTTGCAGTATCAATTTGATCTTGCTCTTCCAAATAATCCATCCATTTAGTGTTTGCAGAAAGATAAATATCTGCTGGTGCGCCATTGGCTATTTGTCGAGCCAGTGACGATGAACCTGCATAGCTAACACGGACTCGATCACCGGTTTTATCTTGATAACCATCAACAATGTCATTCATTACATTGGTTAAGGACGAAGCAGCATAAACAGTAACATTCGCTGATACCGATAAAGAACTAAACACCAATACTAAAAATAATGTCAATCGAGACATACTTATACCTTCCTTAATAAGCCGCTTTTTTTTCAAATTCATTTGGCCAGATCTGTGATAGATCTAAACTCTCTTCTATAGACTCAGCAATGCGCTCAATCGCTTCTTCTTGAATCGCATCCATATCTATCGCTTTATTCTCTTTTAACCCGGCCCAAGACAGAATCACTTCAAATGCGCTTGGTTCATCAAAAATACCATGTAAATAAGTACCAAAAATGGTGCTTTCATCATTAAGTGTACCATCATGCCTTACAATACTCTCATTTGTAATTGAGATAGGGGAATGATTATCACCCCCTTTTTCCTCTTCTTTTATGTAAGTACTTACTCCTGCATGAATCTCGTATCCTTTGACTTTTACTGTCTCTTGGTTTGGTAACTTAAGATCTCCTTCGACTAACGTTAATTGTTTTTGTTTTTTAAGTTCCGTCGTAATAGATAAATACCCTAAGCCTGCAATAGATGAGGCTTTTCCTTCAAGACCAAGTGGATCGGAAAGGTTTTTACCTAACATTTGATAACCACCACAAATGCCCATGACTTTACCGCCATAACGTAAATGCCTTTCAATGTCTTTATCCCAACCTTGCGATTTAAGATAATGTAAGTCGGCTTGCACAGATTTACTGCCGGGAAGAATAATGAAATCAGCGCCTGATAATGATTGCCCCTTGCCTACAAACTGAAGATCTATTTCAGGATGTAAGCGTAATGGATCAAAATCAGTATGGTTACTAATCCGAGTCACAACTGGGACCTTTACAACAAACTTCCCTTTCTCCTGCTGTTCACTCTTAATCGCATCTTCCGCTTCTAGGTTTAACCCATGCAAATAAGGAATAACGCCTAACACTGGTTTACCTGTTTTTTCTTCTAACCACTCGAGACCGGGAACAAGTAAAGAGATATCACCACGAAAGCGGTTAATAACAAACCCTTTTACACGTGCTTGTTCTGATTTTGAAAGAAGAGCTAATGTGCCATAAAGATGAGCAAAAACACCACCACGATCGATATCTGCAACAATAATAACCGGAACATCAGCCGCTTCAGCAAACCCCATATTGGCTATATCGTTTTCACGTAAGTTGATTTCTGCTGGACTTCCTGCCCCTTCAATAACAACACATTGATAATTATCAGTTAGATAAGAAAACGATTCCAAAACATAAGGCATGGCTAATTTTTTGTAATCTTGAAAGCCCCAAGCATCCATTGTTTCAATGGCTTTACCTTGAACAATTACTTGAGCACCAATATCTGTGTTTGGTTTTAATAAAATAGGATTCATATGAACATGAGGCTTAACTCTTGCGGCATCAGCTTGAAGAGCTTGGGCACGGCCAATTTCCCCTCCCTCTTCAGTTACTGCACTGTTGAGTGCCATATTCTGTGGTTTAAAAGGGGCAACTTGGATCCCTTTATTGGCAAGAACTCGGCATAAGCCTGCCACTAACACAGTTTTGCCTGCATCAGAAGTGGTTCCTTGAACCATCAGCGGGGAAATTTTATTCATAATTCCATCTATTTACGTTAGATATTAAGCCAATGATATTATCATTATTCTCTATTAAGAGGGAGGGCCTGTTTATCTTCTTCATTTCTTAAGTTTAGATGAATGGAATATGAATAATTTACTCACGATAGATTCAAGCGTGTTTTGTTTTAATAACTCTATCGAAGCGACACCGCTTAAATTAACTCTTATGCATCACTTAAGGATCTATCATGAAAAAAACAATTATTGCTATTACCGCAGCTCTAATCTTATCTCCAACTATCGCTCTTGCAGGTAATGATGGTCACAACAATCATAAACAAGCACAATTTAATTATACAGGTCCTGTAAGCACAGTTACTGTTGCTGAGTTACTTAAAGATACAAGTATGTTTGCAGAAAAAAATGCCATTGTAGATGGAAAAATCATTCGACATATTCGTAAAGATAAATACCTATTCTCTGATGGTACAACAGAAATCCAAATTGAATTAGATGATGATATCTCATTACCATCAGCTATAAATGAAACCACGAAAGTACGTTTATTTGGTGAATATAAAGGAGGTAGTACTCCAGAAATAGAAGTAGAGAGAATGCAAATTCTATAAAAACACCTACATATCATAACTTGGCCTGCATATTGCAGGCTTTTTTATAGATAAAATTCATGAATGTTAGGTTATAAGTTATGGAATCAACAAAATACATTAAAAAGGCACTTATATTGGCAACTGCATTGACTTCGTCAACAGCGATGGCCAATAACTTCCCTTATAGCTTTTTTGAAGCTCGAGTAGGAACTAGTCCTGGTACATTTGGAGCCCAAATTAACCAACAATTTACAGAAAATTCTCACTTAGTTGGACAAATTGAAAGTAAATTTGAAGGTGATTGGGATATAAATGGTGGTATCGGTTTTAACGGTCCTATTAATGAATTTGCTGATATTTATGGTCAGTTACTACTTCATAACGTAAAAGATAAATCAAGTGACAAATTTGGTGATCAAATGCTCACTGAAGTGAATTTTGGTTTTCGTGTTTGGCTAATGCAACAAATTGAAGTTGGTGCAAAATATGGCCAACTCTTTAATAGCGACACAAACAAAGATATTGGTAGCGTACATTTTCGCTTCCACTCCACAGAGCAACTTTCTGTCGGTGCTGAAGCAAAATTCAGCGGTATCTATGGTGGTCAGATGATGATGACAGCAAGATTTACTTTCTAATGAACTTAAGATCGATTTAATATCTCCATACATTTTTAAGTAACTTAAAAGTCTGAATTATAGGCTAATCAACTTACTTAAATATTAGCCTTTCGAGTCAATTTTAGAAAATCAGCATAAAGCCAGTGCGATTTATAATAAATTCACTGGCTTTTTTGTTTCAAAAATAAGCATTCTTTAAATCAATCGAAAAACACTTGATTTCACTTCCTTTTACACCTAACGTTGTTAACGTGTTGTTAACGTGTTGTTAAAAAGGATATTACGACATGAAAGTGTTGCATAAATTACTATTATTACTTTGGTTCATTCCCTACTTAGCTTTTTCTATTGAGCTTTCTCCATTAGCTCAAGTTCCCTATACAGGAGACTTAAAAGTACTAGAAAAGAAAGGGACTATACGAGTTCTTGTCTCTGCCGATCTCGGTTTTTATTATATAGAGAAAGGTCAGCCTAAGGGGATCATTGCCGAATTTCTTCATCACTTTGAGCTGCATTTACATAAAAATAAAATTCATGTCAATGTTCAAGTCATTCCCGTGCCACGAGATGACCTACTCAATGCACTCGAAGCAGGATTTGGTGATATTGCAGTAGCAAATTTAACAATTACTCCTCAGCGTCTTAAATATGTAGATTTTAGTAACCCTATTATAAGTAATAGTCAAGAATGGCTTGTAACATCAAAATCCATACCTAAAATTACGTCATTTGAAAATCTATCAGGTAAAGAAGTATGGGTAAGAGCCAGTTCTAGTTACTTTGAAAGCTTACAACAAATTAATAAACAACTATCCTCTAATGGCATTCCACCTATCCATGTTCAATTCATTGAAGAAAACCTTCAAGATTACGAATTAATGGAAATGATTAATCAAGGAATCCTGCCAATAACCGTCATCGATAGCCATAAATCTCAGCTGTGGACAAAGATAATGGATAATATAGTGATTCATGAATCTCTCCCTATCCGTACTAACGCTAATATAGGATGGGCAATAAGAAAATACAGCCCTCAATTAAAATCTGCAGTTAACCAATACGTAAAAAAAATCAAACAAGGCTCTTTTCTGGGTAACGTTATTTATAATAAATACCTTGATAATACCAAGTGGCTAAAAAATGCATTAAACCCAAACACTGTGAAACAATTTAATAATCTTGCTCTCTTGTTTGAGCAATATTCTGATCAATACCAATTCGATTGGCTAATGATTTCAGCCCAAGCTTATCAAGAATCAAGATTTAATAATCGACTGGTTTCTCATATGGGGGCCGTAGGCATTATGCAAGTCCTACCAAAAACAGCAAGAGAACCTTACATTAATATTAAAAACTTCAGGGAGTTAGAGCACAATATTCACGCTGGTGTTAAATATATGGATTTTGTCCATAAACGCTACTTCTTAAAGCCTGAAATAACCAAAAAGAATCAAATGTATTTCTCATTAGCAGCCTATAATGCGGGCCCTGCAAATGTAAGAAAAATGCGTAGAATGGCAGTAAAGCATGGATATGACCCAAATGTTTGGTTTAATAATGTGGAGATAATGGCCCGTAAATACGTCAGCAAAGAACCTGTACATTATGTTGCAAACATCAGCCGTTACTATGTTATCTATAAGCAGATTGCACTACTGCAATCACTTAGAGAACACCAAAATGCCTCTAACTACAAACTGTTTTAGTCATACAAAAATGCCCAAATCTAATTTGGGCATTTTTATTTATGTTACTTAAACTAAATCACCTGAACTCGTAATTAAGTAGGTCTTATTCAGCTAATTTCACTTTTGGTTGCACAAACTTTTTGCTTACATCAACAACTGCAACATCACGGAAGAAAGTTCGCCCTAACAGTACAGGGAAAGTCATGTGTGTACGATCATTCAATGTAAACTCTGTCTTGGTCTTTAGATCACCTATTTGAACCCAAGCATCGATAACAGGACGATCTGTTCGCTCTTCTGTACTTGACTGGCGTATCGTTACAATACGCACAACTGGTGATTCAAACTCTTTTGTTTCTTTATCGTTATGCGCTAATTTAAACTTCACCCAATCTTTTCCATCACGCTCAAACATCTCAATATCAATCGCTGAGATTGATGATGTGGTTGCTCCGGTGTCAATACGAGCTTTCGCATTATGGTTAATCGCCTTAATGTACATCCATTCTTCTTCACCTAGAATTAATTTACCATCTGCTGTTTTTAAATTAGTCGCAACTGGTTTCTTAACTGGTGGTTTTGGATCAACTTGTGGTTTTTGCTCTGGTTTTATTTCTGGTTTTTTTTCAGGAGTAATCGGTTGCTCAACCGCTGGCTTATCTGTCGCCTCACCAGGTGTCGTAGTTGCTGTTGTAGACATACAACCAGCAAGTAAAATAGGTAAAAGTAACGTTGACCATTTTTTTGTTATTTTCATGCGCTTTCCTTTACTGTCTCATTTGTAATCATTTATTGTAGTATAGTGAATATCTCAAAAATATCTGTTACTTATTTGCAACAGAAGCAACAGATTTAGCAATATAATCAATATGCTGCTTTTGCATTCCTGCAATATTAATGCGTCCATCACCTACGGCATAAATACCATGCTCAGATTTTAAACTTGCCATCTGATTAGGATTAAAACCGATAACAGAGAACATACCTTTATGCTGCTCAATAAAATCAAAATCTGTTGATTGAGTCTCAACTCGTAGCGCTGCACACAGATCGGTACGTAAACTTAATAGTCGTTTTTGCATCTCATCTAATTCTGTACGCCATGACAACGTTAATGCTTCATCATTTAAGATCCGACCAACAATCGCTGCACCATGATCGGGTGGCATGGTATAGGTCGCACGTGCCATTTGTAGAAGTTTTGCTTTGGCATTCATAGCGATTTCGATATTGGTAGCAATAACCATCGCTGCGCCAGTACGCTCACGATATAAACCAAAGTTTTTCGAGCATGAAGTAGCAATAAACATTTGAGGAACGCGGTCAGCCATAAAACGCAGACCTGCAGCATCAGCTTCTAATCCATCACCAAACCCTTGATATGCAATATCTACAAACGGGATAAAACCATTCTTTAGCGCTAATTCTGTAATTGCAATCCAGTCAGAAAGACGAATATCGGCACCCGTAGGGTTATGACAGCAACCGTGAAGCAAAATAATATCTTTAGGGCCCGCTTTTGCAAGATCGGCCATCATCGCAGTACTATCGACTTGTTTCGTCGCAGGATTAAAGTAATTGTAATGTTTAACCTTTAAACCAGCAGCTTCCATTACTGGCTGATGATTAATATAGCTAGGGTTACTTATCCAAACCGTTGCATCAGGCTCAGTTGATTTGATTAAGTCTGCAAGCATGCGTAAAGCACCACTCGCACCAGGAGTTTGAATCGCAGAAACACGCTCATACGCAGAGGTATCACGTAGCAATAAATCAACCATACTCTGATTAAAGACTTCACAACCCGCAAGACCTACGTAGGCCTTTGTGGTTTGCTCTGCCACAATAGATTTAGCCGAATCACTCACGGCTTTCATGATTGGGGTTTGGCCTTTGTCATTACGATAAACACCAATGCCGAGATCGACTTTGTTATCACGATCGTCAGCACGGTATTCAATAGAAAGGGAAAGAATAGGATCTTTAGCAGGAGTCGCTATATTTTGCAGCATATTTTCATATCCTTATGATCTGTAATGTATTTAAGTTACCATTCAGATAGGAAAATATCACGTTTTATTGTTTAGTTTTTTACAATTTTCTTACAATACATTAATTGTGTGAATAATTTGATTGCTCGAACCACGCCACTCCAATGACGGATCGGCTTTGTCTTGTTCAAAGCGACCATCAATGAGTGTATCAATCAGAGCCACTATCTCTTTTTGTGTCTCATTAAGCTCGTTTAATTCGTAACCAGTCCACATCCAAATGTCTTTATTTTCGCATTCAGATTTAACTCGTTTGACCAACTTAAGTATCGCTTCACAATTCATTGGGTGCAGCGGATCACCGCCTGATAATGATAATCCTCGGCGATAAATACGCGTATCATTCAAATCAGCAATAATCTTATCTTCTAGCTGCCGACAAAAAAGATGCCCCGAATTTGGGTTCAATGTGGATTTGTTGTAGCACCCTTTACAGTTGTGCTCACAACCAGAAACAAACAGGGTACAACGCGTACCCGGCCCGTTAATCACATCAATCGAATGATAGACGTGATAGTTCATTATAAATGTTTCACTCGACGTTGAACTTCTTCTTGCTTACCGAAGTTGAATGGACGTGCATCAGGACTCCCTAAGTAACCACAAACACGACGAGTCACCGATACTTTTGTTGAATCATGGTTGCCACATTTAGGGCAAGTGAAACCTTTACTTGTACATTCAAACTCACCGGTGTAACCACATTCATAGCACTCATCGATCGGTGTGTTGGTTCCGTAATAAGGAACACGCGTATAACTGTAATCCCATACGTTTTCTAACGCTTCAATGTTACGTTGCATGTTAGGGAATTCGCCATAACAAATGAAACCACCACTTGAGATCTCTGGGTATGGCATTTCAAAATCAATTTTGTCATATGGATTTACTGTTTTTTGTACATCTAAATGAAAACTGTTTGTGTAGTACCCTTTATCTGTCACTTTATCAATCACACCAAATTGTGTGTTATCAAGCTTACAGAAACGAGAACATAGGTTTTCACTAGGAGTACCGTACAAACTAAAGCCAAAGCCCGTTTCTTTTGTCCATACTTGAACTGCGTCTTTTAAATACTGAATGATCTCTAATGCTTTAACTTGAAGTTCTGCATTGTCATATAGGTGATCATCACTGCCAAATAGCGCTTCGATTGTTTCATGCACACCAATGTAACCAAGCGATACCGAAGCTCGACCGTTTTTAAAGATATTAATGATGTCATCATCTGGTTTTAGACGAACACCACACGCCCCTTCCATATAAAGAATAGGTGCTACACGTGCCTTCACGCCCTCTAAACGAGAAATTCGTGATTCTAAAGCGCGACGACATAAGACTAAACGCTCATCAAGCAGCTTGTAGAATGCATCTACATCCCCTTTTGCTTCAATAGCAACACGAGGAAGGTTTAAGCTCACCACGCCTAGGTTATTACGACCATCGTGGATTTGCTCGCCGTTTTCTTCATATAAGTCTAAGAAACTACGACAGCCCATTGGTGTTTTAAATGAACCCGTCACTTCAACTACTTTGTCATAGTTAAGAATATCTGGGTACATACGCTTAGAAGCACACTCAAGAGCAAGTTGCTTAATATCATAATGCGGATCAGATTTCTTATGGTTCAATCCATCACGAATTGCGAACACTAATTTAGGGAATACCGCTGTTTTACGATTTTTACCTAAACCAGCAATGCGGTTTTCTAAAATAGAGCGTTGGATCAATTTTGATTCCCAACTTGTACCTAAGCCAAAACCAAAGGTAACAAATGGAGTCTGGCCATTTGCGGTATGTAATGTATTGACCTCATATTCAAGCGATTGAAATGCGTCATAACACTCTTTTTCTGTTTGTGCTTGAGCAAATGCTTCAGCATCAGGAATACCCCACTTCTCAGCTAGTTTTAATGCTTTTTGATAGCTGATAGTGACATACGGTGCAAGGATTTCATCAATACGGTTAATCGTTGTACCGCCGTAAATATGACTTGCTACTTGCGCGATAATTTGTGCGGTTACCGCTGTCGCAGTTGCAATCGATTTTGGCGTATCAATTTCCGCATTACCCATTTTAAAGCCGCCCGTTAACATGCCTTTTAGATCAATTAGCATACAGTTAAACATTGGGAAAAATGGTGCGTAATCTAAATCGTGGTAATGGATCTCTCCACGCTCGTGTGCTTGTACAATATCACGAGGTAAAATATGACGCGTTGCGTAGTGCTTAGCAACAATACCCGCTAATAAATCACGCTGAGTTGGGATAACTTTACCATCTTTATTTGCATTTTCATTTAGTAATTCAGCATTGCTTTGTTCTATCAGGCCACTGATCTCTTTATTAAGAACACTGATTTTTTCACGTGCAACATCACGATCATGACGATACTCAATGTAAGCGCGCGCTAATACTTTATATGGGCCTTGCATTAATTCGTTTTCAACTAGGTCTTGGATCTGACGAATACCAACTTCTTTTTGTCCCTGTAATGCGATTTCTACCGCATGAGCCACTAACTGCGCATAACTCTCAATCTCAGGAGTTACCTGCTCTGACGCGCCTTTTACAGCATCAATAATACGAGAATTGTTATAGGTTGCTCGGCTTCCATCTCGCTTTATTACAGTTATATTCACAGTGGCTCCAAATACTAAATAATGGGTGTATTAGATCAGCTAACACAAGATGTGGTGTATTAAGCTCGATCTGAGAATAAAATACCTTGATCTAGATCAAGCTAAATCTGAGGGTGATTCTAGTTTCACCACTGCTTTATGATTGTTCTCAAATTTGCTGCAATGTATGAAAATGAAACATTTTTTTATGTGCTATATGTGTAATTTTTAATTAAACTGCTTGCGATTTTTGGAGGACTTATGAATCAACGAATTACTCATCTCTTTAGCTTTTTCATTCTTATTTTTAGCTCTTTTTCAAGCAATGCGATCACAATTTCTACATGGAATATGGAGTGGTTAACACTAAACTCCAATGAAAAATTTCAATCTTCAGAAAGACACCTGCAAGATTTTGAACAACTAAACAACTATTTTTCTCAATCCAATAGTCAAGTTTTAGCCTTTCAAGAAGTCGATTCAATAGAAGCGATTCAAAAAGTTGTTGGTAATGACTATCAAATTTTTATCTCAGATCGTTCAACAAACCCTAAAAAGCAATTTGATGATATTAATCAATACACCGGTTTTGCGATCCATTCTTCAATTTCAGTCACTGACCCTAGAGATTTTTCTCTTCTTCCAAATAAAAAAAACAGTCGATTACGTTACGCTACTTATGTAATTGCCACCATTAATGAGCAATCAGTTCACCTACTCTCTGTACACTTAAAATCAGGCTGCCTAGGCCAAAAGAAAAACAACTACTCATGTTCGACGTTAGAGCAACAAACAGAAGAACTCACCGATTGGATTAATGAACGAGAAGATAATAATGACAAATATTTAATTTTAGGGGATTTTAATCATACACTCGCTCATCCAAGAAGTTGGCTATGGCGAAGTATTGATAAGCAGGCAAATAAAACACCTATTTTATTAACAAAAAACACAAAAGGTAACTGCACTGCAAAGCAGTGGAAACGAGGCTGGCCTAAATACACCACATTTACTCGTTTGATTGATCATGGTATCTCAAATATAGCACCAAGCAACTTCACAGTAACTCAGCAAGTTTTTAAACAATCTGATGTGAAAAAATACCAATTAACCGATCATTGCCCGATTTTGTTTACCTATCAATAAAAAAGCAAAATATAAAGAATCCAATAAAAAAAGGGACACTAATGATAAGTGTCCCTTTTTTATTGAAAAAGAAAGAATTTAAAATTTCATATTACTGTCCATCTTTGTTTGACTAAAATTAATACTCTCTTTCTTATCATCTTCTCTTTCTGTTGATTGCGTCATTTCTTCTGATTGTGAACCTGTATTTTTCACATCACTCTCTTTTGATGCTTTTTCTGACGTTGATCCGCCAACAACAAACTCATTACCATCTGGAAAATAACTCTCACGCTGATACAGTTTATCCAGTGACTTGATAATAACGTGTTTTTTTACTTTACCTTTTGCCATTTTTTCAAACAGTGGTTTTGCCATACTTTGTAGACCAATCACAGCATCAACACCCACTAAATGTCCGACATGATCTCGTCGAGTAGCAGCCGCTTCAATGCCATTTTTTGCCGCCAACCATAACCAGATATACGCAATCGAATTGCCTTTTTCGTTGGTATCAGCTCCCATCTCACCAGCAAAATATTGTGCTTTGGCATCTCCTGCTTCAGCAGCAACCTCTAACCAATACGTTGCTTTTTTAGGATCTACCTCCACACCTCTGCCTTCAGCGTACTGCTTACCAATGCGAATTTGCGCCTCAATATTATCCAACATTGCAGCTCGTAAATTCCATTCAGCGGCAAGTTTAGCATTTGGCTGAGGGTTTGATTCTGCCACATACCAATCCGCAATAAATAATTGGGCAGGAATATGATCTAACTCTGCAGCTTCAGTAATATAAGAAATGCCTTTTTCTATGTCTGCCTCTACCCCATTACCCTGTAGATACGCAATTCCTAGTGCCAGTTTCTCTTCTACTCCCCCTTCTTGAGCAGCAACAACTTTGGCCCAAAACTCTGATTTCTCGCGTAACTCAACATTATCACGACGACCATCACATAAGCGTATAACCGATCGCATTGCTATATTATTATCTAATTTTGCAGCCATCTCATACCAGTGCAAAGCCTCTTCAAAATTGTTCATCTCAGCTTCTTTTGCTAAAAACAATTGTGTTGATATATGCCCTGTTTGTGCTTTATATACGCGCTCTTGGCGCTCTGCTGCTCGAGCCTCAGCTAAAGCTCTACGATACGAACTTTCATCTCGTTCTTTTTGTTGTTGCTTTTTCTTTTGCTTACCATTCGCAAAAAAGAAATTAATACACACTAACACGAGCAAAATAACGAGCCCAACGACAGCGATTTGAATCCAATCCATGCTACACCATTATTCTAAATTTTTGATATCACCTGTTATTATCGGCCTTAATGACCAAAACATGAAAAAAAAATCGTGATGTATATTCAAAAAATTCACCTAAGAAAGAGATCTGTTTATAAATTAATTTCATTTCACGTATTTTTTATTTGTATATTTTAAGAATGAAGATTACTATCCAGATCTTGGGGAGTAGTCACAAGATTTAATACTTAATCTTGTTCAGATATCGTCATCCCGAAGCTTCGGCTTCCGGTATCTGTAAGTGGGCAAAGAATGCCAATCACTTTGACAAGACCAATAACCATAACGTTAATTTTATTGTTTATGGTGAAAGGTTTACTCACTCATTTTTAGCGGGATTCCTTTCACCTACCTGTAAGGAATTATTATGTCACCGTTAACTTGGGAACTTTTTGGTTTAGTTGTTCTCGCTTTATTTGCCCTTGATCTATTTCAAACAAGAAAAGAAGCACCTAGCTTAAAAAAAGCGCTTGTGTGGTCACTTTTCTGGTTTGTTCTTGCTTTTATCTTCTGTGCAGCACTTTATATTTACTGGCCATTAATGGCACCAAACAGCAGCTACTCACCAAAAGACGCAAGTATCGCCTTTATTACTGGTTACCTACTTGAGAAAATGCTTAGTGTAGATAACTTATTTGTCTTCGCATTAATCTTTAGCCAATTTGCCGTACCTGAATCAAGCCGACCTCGAATTTTATTATGGGGTATTATTGGTGCTCTTGCTCTACGCGCAGTAATGATCTTTGTTGGTGCTGGGTTACTCGCTCAATATCACTGGATCTTATACATCTTTGCGGTGTTCTTGATCATTACTGGTGTTAAATTATGGTTTGCTAATACAGAGGAAAGCAGTGATTTCTCATCATCAAAATTGGTGAAGTTCGCTAAGAAATACATTCCATTTGATGACAAATACCACGGTCATAAACTACTTGCTAAAGTAAATGGTAAAACCATCGCAACCCCATTAATGTTGGTTGTTATTGTTATTATGTTTACTGACATTATGTTTGCTTTAGACTCAATCCCTGCAATCTTTGCTATCACTCAAGAACCTTTCTTAGTGTTTGCTGCAAATGTATTTGCACTGCTAGGCTTACGTTCTTTGTACTTTGTACTTCAAGGTATGTTAGACAAATTCTGTTATCTGCAACCAGCATTAGCATTCATCCTAAGTTTCATCGGTATTAAGATGTTCTTAATGGGCACTGCTTATGAAGTACCTACCGTCATTTCACTATTAACCATTGTCGGTATTATTACCTTAGCGATCCTTGGTTCTATTATGAAAAATAGATCTCAAAACGCTTAATCATAGAACTCAGCGGTAACCAAATACGGATACCGCTGACTCATTTATTAATTTTGCATTATTCTGTCTTATTCTTTACATATCGTTGAACTCAATTCATATTTAAACGTCTATTATTAATAGATACTTCTCATTGGCTAAAATTTACAATATTAAAGGCATTCATGAAAAAACTAATCCTCTCTACGTGCTTATTGTTACTTTCTACTTCAAGCTTTGCAGCAGAATCATGCTCAGATAAAACCATTGTTGGCCAAATTGAAACTATTCATATTAAAGAATTAAACACCAATTACGAAGCTCGTATTGATACAGGGGCTGCAACCACCTCAATTCACGCCACTAATATCCAAATTATTGGCCAAGATGAAAAGAGTGACAATATGCGAGATCACTTGGGCGATACGGTTAAATTTACAACTTACAACGAAGATGGTGAAGCAACTCAACATACCAGCCGTATCATTAAAGTAAGTAAAATACGTAATGCTCAAGGAGTAGAGCGTCGATATGCTGTACGAATGCATTTAGAATTTGATGGTAAGGATAAAAAAGTAGCCGTGAACCTACGTGATAGAAGCAAATTAGACTACAAACTTTTAATTGGTCGTAACTGGTTAGAAGGTGATTATTTAGTCGATGTAGAAAAAAATGCAGAATAACGTTTGTTTTTTATACGGTTAAGTGCTTTTCTTCAAAAAATGCTTTACATAAAAATCAAAGCTGACTATTATTCACCGCACTGGAGGGATGGCTGAGTGGTCGAAAGCACCGGTCTTGAAAACCGGCAACCGTTAATAGCGGTTCTAGGGTTCAAATCCCTATCCCTCCACCACTTTTAAAAATTCAGATAGAGTCTGGATTTTAAAAATTGGAGCGGTAGTTCAGTTGGTTAGAATACCGGCCTGTCACGCCGGGGGTCGCGGGTTCGAGTCCCGTCCGCTCCGCCAACACAACGAAGCCTTGTCAGAAATGACGAGGCTTTTTTGTATCTGTCGAATATAGAAATCACCACTTTTAAAAATTCAGATAGCGTCTGGATTTTACACATTGAAGCGGTAGTTCAGTTGGTTAGACTTTCTATTGGAGAGCTTAGCGGCCTGACACGCCGGGGGACGTGCTGCTCTCAAGGTGAGATAGAAAGTCCCGTCCGCTCCGCCAACACAACGAAGGCATTGTCGAAAGACGATGCCTTTTTTGTATCTGTCGAATATAGAAATCACCACTTTTAAAAATTCAGATAGCGTCTGGCTTTTACAAATTGAAGCGGTAGTTCAGTTGCTTAGACTTTCTATTGGAGAGCTTAGCGGCCTGACACGCCGGGGGACGTGCTGATCTCAAGGTGAGATAGAAAGTCCCGTCCGCTCCGCCAACACAACGAAGGCATTGTCGAAAGACGATGCCTTCGTTGTATCTGTCGAATATAGAAATCACCACTTTTAAAAATTCAGATAGCGTCTGGATTTTACACATTGAAGCGGTAGTTCAGTTGGTTAGACTTTCTATTGGAGAGCTTAGCGGCCTGACACGCCGGGGGACGTGCTGCTCTCAAGGTGAGATAGAAAGTCCCATCCGCTCCGCCAACACAACGAAGGCATTGTCGAAAGACGATGCCTTTTTTGTATCTGTCGAATATAGAAATCACCACTTTTAAAAATTCAGATAGCGTCTGGCTTTTACAAATTGAAGCGGTAGTTCAGTTGCTTGAAGCTTCAATAATCAATTAAACCTTATTAATTTGTTCTGTATTACTATCATCACAGTTTAATTTATGCTTTGGGTTTCTTTATACTTAACAAAGGTATAGCATGGATGCTTGAATATATTAAGCTAGGATAGGCAATGAAGCCAATACATATCGACTCCACCTATGGTGTTGTTATCCATCGTAATTTTACCCCTCTTTATGTTGATGAAAAATACGCACAGATGTTTGGTTTTGAATCCATTGATGATGTAATGAATTTGAACTCTTTATTTGACATCATCGACCCAAAATTTCATTGCGCAGCCCAACAAGCCTATAACGATGTAATGTCAGGTAAAGAACTGCCTAAAGTTCGTTCCTACGTAAATCAAAATGTGCGTGGCGAAATATTCTCAGTACTTACTGTGGATCATGTCATTGAATGGGAAGGTCAACCCGCTCTTCAAATTACGGTTATTGATATGTCAATGATCGACCAAGCCAATGAACAAATCCTAGAGCAAGAACAAAAATATAAAGATCTTATTTGGCATTCATTACAAGGAATTCTTGTTCATAGAGACTTTAAACCATTAATGATCAATCCTTCTTTTGTTGACATAATCAGAGCAAAATCCGTAGCTGAAGTCATGGCTCTAGATAATTTCATGCGTATTATCCCTGAGCATAACCATGATAATGCTAAAAATCGCTACCAAGAACTTATTAGCGGAAAAGTTACATCAACAAATTCGATTGTTGAAAATATCGCATTTGATGGCGAGGTACGCTACTTTCATTTATTTGAGAGTGTCATCAATTGGGACGGAGAACCTGCCGTTCAAAGCTCCATGATTGATGTAACAGAAAAGTATAATTTAGAAAGACAAATCAAATATCAAGCGTCACATGATGATTTAACAGGATTATTAAATCGCAGAGCTATTTCCGAAAAAATAACACAGGAAACACTAGGTATATCTTGCCCTTCAGAAACATGTCTATTAATTGACATAGATAATTTTAAGCTTATCAATGATCAATTTGGTCACTATGCTGGAGATGAGGTAATTAAGCGATTTTCTAAGCTATGTAAAACCATTGTCGGTGATTCAGGGTTAGTCGGTCGATGGGGCGGTGAAGAATTTATTGTATTCCTACCACAAAAAGATAAAGAACAAGCCTATACCTTTGCAAAACGTATTCTTCAGGAATGTAAACAAGAACACTATGAGTTCTCAGGAAATAAGCATACCGTAACCGTAAGTATTGGTATGAGTATTTGTTCACCTAAGCATTGTCATATTGAAGCTTTAATCCAAGATGCAGATAACAACATGTATCAAGCAAAACAACAAGGTAAAAACCAAATTGTTATGCCTGAATAAGTTATGTTGATTAATAAAACTCGATAGTAATACCTAATTCCTGAGCAAGTATCTCTAGTTGCTCAGCATTATCGAGTTTAATTGACCACTTCATACCACTTCCTACAGCACTTATTACGTTAACCCCACCAATTAAAGTAAGTGCATCTGCTTCAGCCTGCATGGTTACCCTTGAGGTGTTATTAAGTCTCACTACCATCTCGTGTGGATTTACAATTATATCGCCTTCGGAAAACGTAACTTTCATTCCCTACTTCCCAATCTTAGAATGCCTACAACCTCAAATTATACTATTTTTCTCTGATAGAAAGTGCTCTTTTTACACCATGCTAGTTACTTCATATTTTCTGTTCATCACATTTGTTACATATTCATCACTGCCTTTTCTTGACTAAAATATCCACACAATCTACTCTAGCGCACAACTGTACGCTTAAATGGAATATTTATTATGCATCAAGGATCAAAACCACCTATTATTTGGTTAAATGTATTTATATTTACATCAAGTTTATTACTCGCTTTAATCGCGACCCCACTTTATGCCTATTACAATGGACTAAGTAGTGAACATTGGATCTGGCTATTAATCGCTTTCAGTTTTTGTAATCTATCTATCACAGCAGGTTATCACCGTTTATGGTCGCATAAAGCCTACAATGCCCACCCTGTCCTGCGTTTTATTTTTGCTTTAGGTGGTGCATTTGCACTACAAAATAGTGCTCTGCATTGGTCTTCTGACCATCGTGTTCATCATCGCCATGTTGACAATAACGACAAAGATCCTTATTCCGCCAAACGTGGGTTTTGGTTCTCTCATATAGGCTGGATGCTACGTCATTACCAACCTGCAACTTACAATGATTATGCAAATTGTCGTGACCTACAAAAAGATAATATCGTGATGTGGCAACATAATCATTACGTACCACTTGCCCTATTAATGAATATAGGAATTCCTGTATTACTTGGCGTAATTTACGGAGACATTATCGGCATGCTACTTGTGATTGGTGCTGTGCGCTTGGTATTGAGCCACCACACCACTTTCTTTATCAACTCACTTGCTCATATCTGGGGTTCCCAGCCTTATACTGAAAAAAACACCGCGCGTGATAATGGCATTTTAGCTGTATTTACGTTTGGTGAGGGGTATCATAACTATCATCATATTTTTGAGAACGATTACCGAAATGGTATTTACTGGTGGCAGTATGATCCGACAAAGTGGTTCATCAAAAGCTGTTCATGGTTTGGCTTAACAGACAAACTTCGAGTAAGTCCGCAAGCAAAAATAGAGAAAGCTAAAGCCCTTATGTTACGTAAGAAAGCGGAAGATAAAATTGCATCTCTCCATAATTATCATGTCGTTAAAGAACATTTAGAAGCAGAGTATGATGCGCTGATTGAACGTATGTCTGAGTATTATGATTCTAAAAAGAAACTGCTTGAAAACAAAAAGAATGCATTATCAAAACAATATGAATTAGCATTACTTCGTGTGCAGCATAAGCAGATCAAACTACAATTTGAGCAGCAGAAAAAAGCATGGAATAGTTTAATATTACAGTACGTTTAATCTACTTTTTCTATACAAAAAAGGACACTTCATAATAAGTTGTCCTTTTTAATTATTTTCCGATACTATCAAAGTAATTTTTTACGGTAGACGCTCAACAGAAGCAACCCAAACAAACTACCAAAAGTAAATGCGCCACCAGAGCCACCACTTAAATCTATCGCGGTTCTTGTAGGTACTATTTCACCATTTTGTGCTTTGCGTATCCAATCTGAATATTGGCTAACATCAGTAAAAACTGATTGTGCATTTAGTGTTCCATCACCACAAACACTCGGACCGAAACTAACAATACCTATTTGAGTTTTTACACCTTTATTATCCCAAATCAGTGGGCCACCGGAATCCCCTTGGCACGTTGCTGTAACTAAATCACTGACATCAAAAGAGCTTCCTGTTGCACAAACTTGTTTATTTGATGTGGTCAAATTAGTCCATATATTACATACATCAGGAGTAACGTATGTCACCGTCGCTTCCCTAAAGTCAACTTGGCTGTTTGCTGTACTTGAATTTAATCGACCATAGCCAATAATGTTAAAGTTTTTCACTGGGGTTGATCTATATTCCTGCCCTTCAGCTGTCGAGTCACCTAATATAGCAGCGTGTGATGATGTATATGTCGGTAAAGGTTGAGATAACTCAAGCACAGCTACATCATTAAGTAACGTTGAGTGATTATAGTCACGTGGATAATAAATCTTTTTAACTGCGACTCTTTGTGCAGCCAACATGCCTTGACCATCATTCGCTTCTATGGCAACTTTCATATTCCCAATACGGTAAGAGGCCACATCATAAACACAATGTGCTGCAGTTAAAATATGAGTGCTATCTAATACTGAACCACCACAAAATGGATATATTGTTCCCGGTCGGCTATCATATTCAAACATTAGTGAAGCCATGAATGGATAATCAGCCACATTTGCAGAGTTTCCTCCGACAATATATGGTGAAACATTAATATCTTCTGCTTGTAGGGCAAAAGAGCAGAATGATAATGGCAATACCAAACCAAGAGCTAGTTTCATCTTTATTCCTTGATACACGGATAATATATGCTAATAATATACCAATAGGTTATTTAATTTTAGCGCATGTTTGCTATTTTTTCATCTTCAGCAACACTTTTCGTTGCAGTTAACATGATTTTAATGTCCTTACATAAATAAAACACGTTATCGCGATATTTAGAATGCAACTAAGCTAATCAAAATAAATAGTAGGGAATACGATGGGAAGAGTTTTCTTTTTTGATTTACTAAGATGCATTGCCGCAGTTGCAGTAGTGGCGATTCACGTATTAGCTCCCTATCGACATGAGTTAAATGCCATCCCTTTTGATGAGTGGGCAACGGCGGTTTCTGTGAATAGTTTAAGTCGCTGGGCTGTTCCTGTTTTTATTATGATCACCGGCGCATTAATGCTCAGTGACAAAAGAGAATTTGACGCCTCATATTATGTAAAAAAACGGCTTGGTAAGGTTTTTGTTCCTTTTATTTTCTGGTCAGTTTTTTATGCGTTATTTTCAGGATTAACTGCGCAAGGTTATGACTTTGAAGCAGCAAAAAAAATTCTTATCGTTCTGCCTTTTGAATACACTTATTACCATCTAGGCTTCTTTTATTATTTTCTTCCGCTGTATATCGTTATCCCGTTTTTTCGAGTGATGGTTCAAAAAATGGATAATACCGCACTCTTTTCACTTATTGGCGTGTGGTTACTTACTACCTGTTTCTTTCTTGTTAAATTTGAAGGGTTCTGGAGCACAGAGATCTGGCTGTATAGTGGTTACTTGCTGTTAGGCTATGCTCTATACCAACGAGTTTCATTAACTAAAACGAACACCATAATCGCACTCATTATTGGTGTAACAGCACTCGTAACAACCGTTTATATGGTGATAAGCCAAAGTGTTCTATTAGGAGAATATACGGTAGGTAGGTGGTTATCTTATAAGACCATAAATACCGTTGCAGCCGCTGGAATGCTGTTTTTTGTTTGTCGCTATTATGGTGAATCACTTTCAGATAAATCACGTAAAATTGTTGGATTTATTAGTACCTACAGTTTAGGTATTTACTTACTTCACCCATTATTCTTATGGCCAATGAAAAATTACGAGTGGTACGAAGGACATAACCCGATGTGGGTTATCCCTGCTTGGGTCATACTCAGTGGTGCTGGTGCCCTTGGATTAAGTTGGTTACTTTCTAAATCCAAGAAAACAGCCTGGCTTGTACCTTAATTTATTAACCCTGTTCGGCTGTGATGATTAGTTGTCGCAGCCATTGATTCGCTTTGTTTTTTTCAAATTTCGTAGTCCAAATCATATGGATTTTTGTTGCTCGTACAGGAAAAGGGACATCCAATAATTGCAAGCCAAAGCTCTCTTTATACTGAGAAATCAAACGAACTGAATTAATACCAATAACATCCGATTGAGCAACACACGCCATCATTCCCATCATGGAGGTATGCTCACTGCCCATTTTACGGTTCGGCAAGGCCTCTTCAGCTAAGTAATCTGTTATTGTTTGCTTAAAGCGACGAATGTTTAAAAATGCATGATCTTCTTCAAAGAATCGCTCCCGAGTAATAATTCCTGATATTCTTGGGTGACCACACCGTGCGATACAACATATTTCATCTTCTGATACCACCATGCTTCTCAATGACGACTGTCTTGGTTTCATCACATCCAATGCCAAATCTACTTTCTCTAGCATCAAGGCATCAATAATCTCTTCTTCATTACTCGGTAACTCTCTTAGCGTCACCGTAATACCACTCTCTTTGAGCAATGCTTTTAATCGTATCTGCAACCGAGGTAATACTGACTCTAACGCGTAAATAGAAAATGCTCGCTTCGATGTCTTAGGATCAAATGCCTCACCTTCATCACCGACATTTGTTAAAACCATAATCGAAGACTCAACTTGTTTAAACAAACTCGCACCATAATTTGTCATCTCTATGCCACGACCTGAACGTACAAATAATTCACGACCTAGAGAGGTTTTTAGACGACGAATAGCATTACTCACCGACGACTGCGTTAAATCAAGCTCTTCTGCCGCTTTAGTGAATGAACCCGTTTGACATACAGAAACAAAAACTCGTAATAAATTCATATCGAAATCTTTTTGCTTTGGCATTTTCTACCCCTTCTAGTTCCTGCAATTAAACCACTTAATACATTTATATTGTAAATATCAAGTATACAGATTTCTCTATTTTTAAAATATATAGAGATCACTAATATAGATTCCAACACTGAGGCAAAGCATTAATTCCTCACATTATTTTATTATTCCGTTCTAATTTACTTACACAGGTGGATTTATGAAAAAAACGATTTTAGCTGTTGTTATCTCATCAATATCTTTAGGTTCAATCGCAGCAGAGCACAACCATGAACACTTTAGTGAAATTGGTAAACAAGGCGGTAAACTAGCAACCAAAACAACAATAGAAAACAATGCAGCCTTTGCTAAAACATTAAACTTTTCTGATACTCGTGCTTTTGAAAATAATAACAAAGGTCTCATTGCTTCATTCGATAAAAAAACTGGTGACATTATCCGTAATAGCTTTGACTTTATCGACCCATCTGTAGCTAACGCTGATAATGCACCTGATTCAGTAAACCCATCGCTATGGCGTCAAGCCGTTTTAAACCAAGCTGCGGAAGGTTTATACGAAGTAATTCCAGGTAAAATATACCAAGTTCGTGGCACTGATTTAGCTTCAATCTCTTTTATCCGAAGTGATAGTGGTTGGATCGCTTATGACGTATTATTAACACGAGAATCAGCAAGCCAATCATTAAAATTCTTCCAAGAGAATGTACCAGAAGGTGGTAACTTACCTGTTGTTGCCATGATCTACTCTCACTCACATGCCGATCATTTCGGTGGCTCAGCAGCCATTAAAGAAGCCTTTCCTGATGTGAAAGTGTATGGTTCAAAACACATAACCAAAGAAATTGTTGATGAAAACGTATTAGCAGGTAACGCGATGTCTCGCCGTACCGCTTATCAATACGGTGCGACACTGAATCGTCATGAGCATGGCATAGTTGATGCTGCGTTAGCTAAAGGCTTATCAAAAGGCGCGATTACTTACGTACTGCCAGATTACGAACTCAACCATAACGAAGAAATTGAAACCTTAGTTATTGATGGGTTAGAAATGCAATTTATGGATGCTTCAGGTACAGAAGCGGCATCAGAGATGATTACCTACATTCCAAGTATGAAAGCGTTATGGTCAGCAGAATTAACCTACCAAGGCATGCATAACCTTTATACGCTTCGTGGGGCAAAAGTACGTGATGGACTAAAATGGTCTAAAAAAATTAATGAAATGCTAGTGACATGGGGAGAAGAAACCGATGTTCTGTTTGCTTCACATTCTGCACCTGTATGGGGAACAGAAGAGATCTCTGATTTCTTAAAGATGCAGCGTGATGCCTACGGTTTTACGCATAACCAAACTCTACGTCTAGCGAATAACGGTGTTGTTTTACAAGACATGGGTGATGAAATTTACACAGTAATGCCAGAAAGCATCCAAAAAACGTGGCACACCAATGGTTACCATGGAACCTATTCTCATAATGCTCGTGCCGTTTACAATATGTACTTAGGCTACTTTGACATGAACCCTGCAAACTTAAACCCACTACCAGTGAAACCTGAATCGGCAAAGTTTGTAGAATACATGGGTGGCAGTAAATTAATTCTAGAGAAGGCAGAGACTGACTTTGAAAAAGGCGAATATCGCTTTGTTGCCACTGTTTTGAATAAAGTTATCCAAGTTGAACCAAAAAACAAGGATGCTCGTGAATTACTAGCAGACACGTACGAGCAACTAGGTTATCAATCAGAAGGAGCTGGTTGGAGAAATATTTACCTAACAGGTGCTCAAGAGCTGCGTGTTGGCACACTGCCTGGTGCACCAAAAACTGCATCTCCAGATGTTCTTGCAAACATGACGGTTGAAAACTTATTAGATTACCTGGCAGTACAAGTGGATTCAGTAAAGGCTCAACACAAACCATTTACATTAAATTTGGTTCTGCCTGATAACAAAGAAACATACTTTGTGGAAATGTCTAACGGTAACTTAAACAATATTTTAGTAGATAAAGCAATGAAAGCCGATGCGACACTATTCATTAACCATGCCGATATCTCGCAAATTTTACTAGGGAAAACCACATTAGTAGAACTGATTGAAAATGAAAAAGCAGGGATAAAAGGCGATAAATCAGTACTACAAAAACTGACAAGTTCACTAACTCATGCAGATGAAAGCTTTGAAATTGTCCCTCGCCCTGAAAAAGGTGAAGAGGTAGATGCTGAGTTATATGACAACACTCATAAACACTAATTACAAAGTATAGTAAGATCTAAACAGCCGATGTATAACACATCGGCTGTTTGGTATTACGCTCTAAACTTATGGTACAGACTCATCACAGCAAGAAGAATAAAACCACTTACTAGCCCTACCACCCCATTTCCAACGGTTGGAAATGTCACGGAAACATAAGGAATAGTAGGAAGTAAACTAACTACGCTTTCTAACGCATGGTGAACAAATGGAAGACTGTGTACCACAATACCACCACCTACTAAGAACATAGCGATGGTGCCGACGACAGTTAAGAACTTCATTAACTTTGGTGCCATTGCAACTAAGCTATTCCCAATAGAGCTCATCACGCCTTTTCCTTCACTTTTACGTTGAAGATAAAAGCCTAAGTCGTCCATTTTTACAATGCCAGCCACCAAGCCATAAACACCGATCGTCATTAAAATAGCAATTAAACTCATCACTAACACTTGAGTTAAAAACGGATGTCCTTGTACCGTACCCAAAGCAATAACAATAATCTCGGCAGACAAAATAAAATCAGTTCTGATCGCGCCTTTTATTTTCTTCTTCTCGTAGTCTTCAATATCTTCTGGCGACGTTTGTTCTTCTTTTTCATGTGCTTTTTGAGCATCATGATGATGAAAGAATTTCTCATGAATTTTCTCAGCGCCTTCAAAGCAAAGGAATAAACCACCAATCAATAATAATGGAGTAATCAACCAAGGGGCAATCGAGCTAATTAGCAAAGCTGCAGGAACCAAAATTAACTTATTCTTAAATGACCCTTTAGCAACGCCCCATACCACCGGGATCTCTCGCTCAGCTCTAACACCAGACACTTGTTGTGCGTTGAGCGCTAAATCATCACCCAATACCCCCGCCGTTTTCTTTGCTGCCACTTTCGACATCAGAGCAACATCATCAAGTACTGATGCAATATCATCTAATAGTGTTAATAAACTTAACCCTGCCATTTTGTTTCCTTATTTTGCCATTTCACTACATCTAATATTAGATATTAATCCTAATTTATCGATTGTCATGGCTTATTTTTTAGATAGTACATAAAAACAAAAAACCACTGGCTTATAAAAGGCAATGGTTTTTAATAATCTACAAATTAATCAAATTCGATTTCAGATGCTTGTAATTGACCTGCGTTATTAATCAAATCAACATCGACTTTTCTGCCTATTGCTAGATCAGATTTAATGCCATCTTCAAAGCGAGTATTTTCAGTAATAGCGACAACTGTTTTACCATTTAATGTCATTGATGTTTTATTAGTATTAATAGCGGTTACATAACCTTCTATTTCGGCATTTGCTAAATCTAAACCATCTTCAACATCAACTTCATAAGCTGAAAAATTGTTAGCACTATCATATCTACCTTCAATTTCAACCCAAGCGCCTTGTTTTAATTCATGGCGATCCTCAGAATCAATATTGTTGTTTGAATAATTAACAGACAGTGTCCCTATGTTAAAAGAACCAAATGTTGGAACAGATGTAATTCGACCTTCATATAAATCCAGTACTGGGATTGAGCCAACTTCATAAGCTGCATTGATCTGCCAATGTTCATGTTGATCAACATAGCCAAACAACATCGCTCTTTTTCCTTCAAGGGCATTGCCAGTAAAGTCTTTTTTCGTATTGAGTACTTGTCCATTAACCGTAATTGTCGTCGGTGTTACATCGGTTACCATACCCACAATTTCAGGATCAATATCTACTTCATAAGCCACACCATCGTCATATTCAATGTCGACTTGCATACCTACATCAAGCTCTGTTGAATTAACATAATGTCCATTTAACTCAATATTAGCACTCGCTAAACTTAATGGCATCGAGTTAACTATCATCGAATCATTGCTTTGATCAACCGACTCAATTGCACCAATGTATGAGCGTGAAGCACGACTATCACCCGAATCATCCGACCCACAGCCAGATAACATTACAGTTCCTAATAATAAAACAGCGACTTTTTTCATTTTTTAACCTAATTATTATAAATTATGTACTTTATAGGAGTACTATAATGAGATACGTGTGAAGGATTCGTGAAGAAGAAAAATGAAAGTACTAATTGTTGAAGATAACCATCATGTTGCAGAAACAATCGCTGACTACCTAGAACTGGTCGGTATCGATATTGATTGCGCTTACCATGGTGTCGCCGCGATAGAAATATTAAAAAAAGGAAGCTTCGATGTTATCGTTATGGATATCATGATGCCAAAATTAGATGGGATCAGCACAGTTGAAACATTACGTAACGATCACGCCTGCAGTACCCCTATTCTTTTCTTAACCGCAAAAGATACCTTAGAAGATAAAATTCACGCCTTTGAAGTCGGTGGTGATGATTACCTTGTAAAACCATTCGCGATGGAAGAATTACATATGCGTTTACTTGCTTTATCCAATCGCGGTCGACGTACTGATATTGGTAAATTGACGTTTGAAGATATGGAAATGGACGTCAAAGCAGGCACTCTATATCGCCAAGAAAAACTCATTAAATTAGCGCCAATTCAGCTAAAAATTATTGCATTATTAATGAAAAAAGCGCCTGATATTGTCAGTAAGACTGAACTTGTAGAGCACGTTTGGGGAGAAGAATCTCCATCAAGTGATGCATTAAGAAGTCATTTATATACCATTCGAAACGCCGTAGACAAAGGCTTTGATACCCCACGACTAGAGACCATTCATGGAAAAGGTTACCGACTTAAATAATCACTCGCAGCAGCCGAGCTTTTTTAAAAAAATCCGTTGGACATTTGCCATTCTAACCTTTCTAATGTTTGGACTTTTCTGGGCAGTTATTTATATTGCAGAAGATCAATTAGAAATCATTAGTCTACACCACTGGTTAGATACAGAAGCCAGCCAATACACCCGAAAATACGCTCAATTAGGTAGAGATACCCCACTGCCTAATGAAGAAGAGTTTTCTACGTATTGGAGTGAAAGAGAACATCCACTTTGGCTTAACAACTACAAAAAAACGGGGTTATATGAACAGCTGCTAGGAACAGAGGATAAACACTTTATTGTCATCGACCACCCATCTGGTGATGGCTTGCTCTATATTCTCTTCCAAGATGATGCTGATGATTACTTAGATAAATACGAAGCTAATTTACATTACATTACTGTTGGTTTAGGCATTATTACGACTATTTTAATGGTTTTATACGGGATCTATTTTGTTCGTAGTATTTCAACGCCTCTACGTCATATTCAACACAAAGTAGATTTAATGTCGCCAGAGCACCCAGACTTTACTATTGACACTAAATACCAAGAAACCCAAGATATTGAACGTTCCTTATTAAAAAGTAAGCATCATATTGCCCTGTTTTTCACTCGTGAGAAAGAATTCAGCCGCTTTGCTTCTCATGAATTACGCACTCCTATCATGATCATTCAAGGATCTGCCGATTTACTTGCAAAGGTGCCAGACCAACCTCGTGTCGCACTCAAAGCAATTAATCGATTACATCAAGCAAGTGAAGAGATGACTCTGCTTACTGAAACCTTTTTGCTATTAGGTAAACAAGAAATAGAAGCGCATCATTTTCATCATTATCAAGTAGAAGAGATCTTACAGACACAACTTAACCATTTAGAACCCCTATTTGCCAAACAAGAAATGGGCGCTCAGTTAAGTATAGTTAAAGGTGAAGTATGTCTTGCTCCAAGTAGCTTTATTACGGTTGTGATTAATAACTTAATAAAGAACGCCTTCAGCTACAGTGTAGGCGATATACAGATAAGCCTAGGCAACAATAAACTATGTATTATCAACTGCCATGATGGTAACGACACCTACAATGCAGGTTATGGCTGCGGCTTAGTTATTGTTGAACGCATCTGTGAGCGAATGGCTTGGGAATTTGATATACAAAAAACGGAGAAAGATTTCATTACTACTGTCACCTTTAGTTCATATGATCTTTCAGAGTCATAATGAATAGATAATAGACAGTAAAATAAAATAGACTTTGATACACTTTACGTAAATCACTGAACAAAGAATGGATGCTATCGTGAGCCAAATTAATTCAACGCCAAATTTATCAAACATCAATGTATTCCCTGTAAAATCAATCGCAGGGATTTCGCTATCTACTGCTCAAGTTGAAAAGCAAGGCTTACAATGCGATCGCCGATTCATGGTTGCATCATTAGATGGAAAAATGATTACCGCTCGCACTCATCCACAAATGGTAAAAATTAAAGCCATTATTGAACCTGATGGGTTAATCCTTTGTTATCCTGGCCTCATTGACTTACATGTCACTTTTAATGACCTGGAAATGAAAGAAGTTAATACGACGGTTTGGAGCGATAGCTTTACGGCCTTCTCCACCACAGAAGAAGCCAATCAATGGTTCACTTCTATTTTAGGCACGAATGCACAATTATTGTTCTCTGGTGAGCAATCCAATCGTGTGCGCGAAAAAATTCAAACCAATGTGAGCTTTGCCGATGGTTATCCATTATTGGTGATCAGTGAAGCTTCACTTGTTGAACTAAATAAACGCAGCAGCAGCCATCATACTATGGCTCAATTTCGTACTAACTTAGTCGTTTCAGGTAACGAAGCCTTTATTGAAGATTCTTGGAAACGTATTCGTATTGGGGAAGTTGAGTTTGAAGTAGTTAAACCTTGCCAACGCTGCATTTTAACGACAGTAAATCCAAATACGGCTCAGTATCACCCAAATAAAGAACCATTAAAAACCTTCTCAACGTTCCGTGCTGATACGTCTGGTAATGTGTATTTTGGTCAAAACCTCATTGCTAAAAATGAAGGGATGATTAACGTCGGTGATAAGATCGAAGTATTAGAAACCAAAGAGAAAGAATACTATGCAGATTCAGCCTCTATTGCTGTAACTCAACAAATCACAGTAGATCCAATCAACGTAACAGAAGACACTAAATCAGACGAAATCACCATTAGCTTAAATGGAACTCTGTTTAAAGGTAATACACAAGACCCGTTGTTGAACCAAGCGGAAGCCGCTGGACTTAATATAAATAACAGCTGTCGTTCTGGTTTATGTGGTGCTTGTCGAGTCACTCTAGAGTCTGGTGATGTTGAGCAAGAAGATTCCCCTGCTCTTAACCAAAAATTAAAAGATGCAGGAATGATTTTAGCCTGTTGCTCTGTACCTAAAACTGACATCGAAGTGGTCGATTAATACTTTCACTTGAATGACAAAGAAAGGCGCTAGGACGATGCCTTTCTCTCAGTTACAATAGCCATAATTCGTAATCCTAAGAGAACCACATGTCAGATCAAGAAGAATTTGAAGTAGAAGCGATTGGCGTTGAAGTAAATGTTCAACCTATCGAACTCTATAAAGTATTAAAAATAGCTAATGTCGTTAGTGGCGGTGGTGAAGCCAAACACGTGATTGGTGAAGGCTATGTAGGAGTTAATGGCGAATTGGAACAACGTAAGCGTCGTAAAATGTACGATGGCGATGTTATTGAGTTCAATGACGAATATTACGTTGTTATCTGTGATACTCCAGTGGGTGAATTACCTGAAGTTAAAGAAAAACCTCAATTTATTCCGGTAGAGCCTGAATATACAGAGCCTAAACCTAAAAAAGAGAAAAAAGAAAAGAAGAAGAAGCAAAAACCAGAAACTCCAACAACGGTTGATCCAGAAAGCGGTCGCCGTTCAATTAATTTCTTCTAATTCTATACTTTAAATAAGCTCCTATCTTCAAGGAGCTTATTATCTCCCTCCTCAAACTCTCTTGATAAGTCTAATTAAGCATTGAATTTATAAGTATCGGAATTGCGATCATAAATCTTTCATCCGTCCCACATACACATTAACCCTATTTTATTGTTATGATTATAAGGTATGTAGGATTTACTTTATAAACTTAGTAAAAACAAAGAGGTTTTATGACAAAGCAACCAAAGAAAGTATTGATCTTATTTGCTCATCCTTCTCAACATCGCTCAGAAGTGAATGTATCACTGATTAAAGCAGCAAAGAAAATCGAACATGTCACGGTGGTTGATTTGTATCATGACTATCCAAAATTTAATATTGATATTGATAAAGAGCAGCAACGCCTACTTGAGCACGATGTGGTGATTTTTCAATTTCCGCTGTACTGGTATTCTACACCGGCTATTTTAAAAGAATGGCAAGATATGGTGCTTGAGTATGGGTTTGCTTACGGTACCGAAGGAAAATCATTAGAAGGCAAAATTTTTCTATCTGCCATTACCGCTGGTGGTAAAGAAGAAGCTTATCAAACCAATGGTTATAACCAATTTACTATTCGTGAACTTCTACACCCTCTTGAGCAAATGGCTTCTTTAACAAGCATGGAATACATCGCGCCATTAGTGCTTTTTGGTGCTCGAACTGCATTAGAGGATGAGCGTGTAGAAAGACATACTGAGCGATTTAAAAATTTACTCTCTGCGTTAATTGATGATCGCGTGGATATTTCAGTGGCAAAAACGTTACCTAAACTAAACCACTCATTCGACAAATTTATTAAGGATTAACGCATTATGACGGGATATTTTTTACAAGCTTTTATCTATCTCTTTGCTGCTGTGATTGCCGTTCCTATCGCTAAACGTCTTGGCCTTGGTTCTGTTCTTGGTTATCTAATTGCAGGTGTGGTTATTGGCCCAATCATTGGCTTAGTTGGTGAAGAAACCACAACAATTCAACATTTTGCTGAATTCGGCGTTGTTATGATGCTCTTTTTAGTTGGTCTTGAACTCGAACCAAAAATGCTATGGGGAATGCGTAATCGCTTAATGGGATTAGGTGGCCTACAAGTCGGTGGTACTACCGCTATTGTAATGAGTATTGCTCTGTTCTTTGGTCAACCTTGGACTATAGCCCTCACTATCGGTTTAATCTTTGCACTCTCATCAACCGCTATTGTATTGCAGACCTTCAATGAAAAAGGCCTTGCGAAAACAGAAGGCGGTCAAAATGCCTTCTCTGTATTGTTATTTCAAGATATTGCCGTCATTCCAATGTTGGCTTTTATTCCATTATTGGCATTGCCTGAACTAATTGAAAAAGCACAATTAGCAGCAGCAACCGCAGCAGAGCATCATGATGAGATCAGCCTCGTCGCAGGGCTACCAGGCTGGGCTTATGGCTTAGTGATTACCGCATCTATTGCGCTTGTAGTGGTTGGTGGTCATTATCTTAGCCGTCCACTGTTTCGCTTTGTGGCAAGCTCTGGACTGCGTGAAATATTTACGGCAACGGCTTTAATGCTTGTGATTGGAATTGCAGCTCTTATGAGCTTAGTGGGACTGTCACCAGCACTTGGGACTTTCTTAGCGGGTGTAGTATTAGCTAACTCCGAATTTAGACACGAACTCGAATCGAATATTGACCCATTCAAAGGGCTGTTGCTCGGCCTGTTTTTCATTACCGTTGGTGCAGGGATTGACTTCGGTATTCTGTTTGATGACTTCTTTACCATTATCGGTTTAACCATTGGTGTAATGGCACTAAAAGCCGCTGTTCTATATGTATTGGCCTTAACCTTTAAGATCAAAAACAGTAATCGTTGGTTATTTACATTAAGTTTGGCTCAAGCCGGTGAATTTGGATTTGTATTATTAAGTTTTACGGTTCAAAACCATGTATTACCACCAGAAGTCGCACAGCCATTATCATTAGTGGTTGCTCTTTCTATGTTCTTTACTCCGGGGTTATTCATTCTTTTTGATAAAGTGATATTACCTCGCTTCGAACAGAAATCGAATGATAGAGAGTCGGATAACATTGATGAAAAAGGCACGGTAATTATTGCTGGTGGAGGCCGATTTGGCCAAGTAGTCAATCGCTTCTTAGTATCAAACCATGTAAAAACCGTTGTACTTGATCACCAAGCCGATCAGGTTGATTCACTACGCCAAGTGAATACAAAAAGTTACTTTGGTGATGCGACTCGTCCTGACCTACTACATACCGCCGGAATTGAACATGCTGCAATGTTGGTCGTTGCTATCGATAACCAAGAAAGCAGTGTCGAATTGGTAAAATACGTTAAGCACACTTACCCAAAAGTAAAAGTGCTCGCTCGCGCTTACGATAGAGGCCATTCTTATATGCTTCGTTGTGCAGGTGCTGATTTCATTGAATCTGAAACGACTCGCTCTGCACTTGAGATGGGAGCAGAAGCAATGCGTGAACTTGGCCAGCACCCATTCCATGTAGAACAACAAAAATTGGCCTATAAGAAAGTCGAAAATCAAAGCTCTGATAAACTGTATCAAGCATGGTTAGATGATTCAGAAGGCGAGAGATTTGATAATAACTATCGAAAATTGTTTATTGAACTTGAAAGCACAATTAAACATGCCATGAGTAAAGATCGTTCTGATAAACACAACCAATCAGAGCGTGCATGGACACCACCACCAAAAGGTTATGCTGATGATCTTGATGAATAACCAAATGGGTCAATAGATCGAATATCTACACATAAAAATGCCCTATTCTCACTGACTAGGGCATTTTATTTTGCAATTAAACAATCCTTATTCTTTGCATTCAGAGTAACAACTTGGCTTTCTTGGACACACAGCTCCACGAGAACAAATCACTCTTGCATCGGTTTCCAACCCACGTTCAATCCAATTAATATTTAATATCTTAGCAACGCTGATCAACTCTCTTTTAATACTCTTGGCTATAGGGCTTTCACCGCCATTCTTCACACACGCTTTTTGTAGATCACGAGCTAATGACACCGCGTCTTTTCCCTGAGCCTCAATTGCCGGGTTCAAGTCAATACCAGCGCATAACACACGATTATTACCTGCTGGGTCAGTCATATTGACCGATTCACAACAATAGATACGAGGTTCGTTATTTACATTAAGAATAGATATTTGTGCCGAACTCCCTTCTTTTGGCTCAGATAATCGGCGAAATACCGCCCAGTGATGACAAGGATCATTTACTTGTTTCATATTTCCCCAAGGTAAGGGAATGCCATTTCCACGATAAACCGCTTTCAATTTCCCAGGAGCGTACGCATCAAAATAATGCCAATGAGGATACGGAGAGACCACGGTCATTCGTCTCATCGCCACAGAAGGAGAAACTCCTGCTAAACGATGAGCATCAATCTCATAGCCATAACGGTCTAATAACTGCCTAAAGGGAACTCTTGGGCACAACAAAGCGCCCGCAAAAAAGCTAGACTCAAAATCGCGCCATGCATGTAAAATATCTTGCGCGTTTAATGAACTGTCAGTGTGGTGTATTTCATCATCAAACACTCGATGGCTACCCACAGACAAAGAACTCTTCAGCCCTTCTTTGTTATGTAAAACACAATGACCAATGTATACCGCTAAATCGTATTTCAATCGAGTCGGATGATTCTTTAAAATTTCATTCAGATAGACGGTGCAAGGTGGCTCAAAAAAGGAAGTTAGTAACTCTTTACCGTTAACACCAAACTCATCGACAACAGACTTTGGCGTATCTTGCACCCACTTAAGAATTAAGCCATGATGCGCAGCCAAATCCATCATCTGTTCAACACTCAATGGTAATTGTTTTTGTCCTACTTCTTCAGCGGCACGTTCTAAATCAGGAAAGTGGTTTTGATTGTTTTCTTGATGGGCTCGAATAAGAAGGTGTGCAAATTGGCGACCAGTAATTCCTGTTTGGTTCAGCATCTCAGGGATCGCAATTTGTAAAATATCATTAGAAAACAGAAAACTCGGTTCAAGTGCCATACCACTGATCCCACCTCTACGTCCCTTATCTGGTGTAATGGCTTGTGCTTCTGGTTCGCTATCTAAGAACCATGAGGATTCTTTTTGAAACACCGTAGCGATAACTTCCAACATATCAGCGCTGGGAACCCGCTTTCCTCTCTCTATCATAGAAAGATAAGACACTGACGGTGAATTCTCAGGATCAACTCGAATACAGCGAGTAGAGAGATCTTCCATCGTTAAGTGATTGCGTTTTCTCAGATTTCGAATTTTTGTTCCAAGAAAATGACTTTGTCTAATAATACTTTTTGACTGACGCATCTTGTAAAATTCACACTGTTAATTTTTTGTTGTGAAATTGTAACCAAAACTACGCTAAGCTTCAATACAAGTAAGCAAACAACTCTGACCAGTGTGACTTACTTAACTTTAAGGATGATAAATTGAGGGCAAGACTATGGCTATCACAAATATAAACAACACAAATAACGCACAACAAGAAACTCCGTTTATGGCTGAAGCTGTCTATGCCGTAGAAACAATGGATACCACTAAACGAGAAGAAAAGCAGAATCAAATTAAGTCTCTACTTGATCAACTATTCCCTTTAACTAAAGGCTCACATAAAGACGTAACTAATTATCTGCTAGATTACCATCACTTAGTGGTTTTCTTTAAAGATGGTGGATGCAGTGGGTTACGTAACCCAGGAAAATTTGTTGCTTTTACTGGCCATCGCTCATCACCTGATACCATTCTTTTAAAAGACAATAGTGGTAGCCATGTAGAGATCATTTTTGGTCATCATGAACCGGGAAAACACACTTTGGTAACTATTGAAGATATTGAGATTGAAACTTGTACGACCTTTACTCAAGACTTTGGTCTAGCAGCCATGCGTCATTGGATTAGCCTACTGAAGCGTGATGAAAAATCAAATCATAAAGCACATAGAGAAGACAAAGAATACACCGCAAAAAATGGGGATGATTATCAATTAGCGTGTTGCTTTAATATTTAATAAAAATATAAAAAGTAAAGGTCACATTAACTAATGTGGCCTTGCTTATGTCACCTATAAAAACTTAATAACTAATGCCGTTTATTAAAGTACATACTGCGATCTGCTTTATGTAGCAAGTCATCAACTGAACCCATTTCTGGGTCAAAACAGCTATAACCAATCGTTACCTTCACGTAAATAAAAGTATCTTTATACGTTATCGGCTCATCACTTATCGCCAACTTTATTTTATTTATAATAAAATAAATATCTTTCTTTTCGTGGATTCTTGGTAAAAGGACAAGATACTCATCACCACCAATACGAGCAACGACGTCATTACTTCTTAACGCTTTAGACACTCTTCTTGCTACCTCTCTTAGTACTTCATCACCCGCAGCATGACCGTGCATATCATTAATATTTTTAAATTTTTCTAAATCTAAATTTAGTAATGCAAAAGGCGTTTTTTTCCTTTTTGATTTCGAGAATAAAGAATTCAGTGTATACATGAAATAGCGACGATTAGGTAACTGAGTCAGTTCATCTTCAAGAGAACGATTGGTTGCTATAACATACAATCTAAAAATAATCGTAATAGACAGTAACATTAAGATAGAAAAGGTATAACCCACTAGACGAATAATATTAATTTGATACCAAGGATTTACCTCACTCAGTTTTTTTTCTTTAATGGCCATTTGCCAACTACCGTAGGGAAGCGTCACTGTCTCAGTAATGATAGGATTGCCAAATATCTTAGGGTTGCCAAAAAATACATCGCCTTCAGCCCCTTTACTGTCTCTTCCTCGCATTGCGAAATGATATTTAGTTTTTAAGTCAAAAATTCCAGACTCATAAAATAAACCATCGATATCAAGGACAATACTAATTGAGCCCCAATAATCCTGATTATAAGGAGGATCAGTAAATACTGGCATTCGGGCAACAAAAGCACTTCCACCTTGAATTAAATCAACAGGACCTGCAATAAAAATAGTCTCTAAATGACGTGCTTTTTGTACCGTTAGCCATTGATTCTGTATGCTTCTAAAATCAAGACCTAACGCTTTAACGTTCCCTTTTAAAGGGTAAACATATTTGACTATATCATCAGGGGCGATTGCCAAATGCCTAATATTCAACGAATCTCGATACAGTTCTGCTGCAATCAGATCCCACTGTTTAATCGTAGAGTGCGGGTTAACCGTAAGTAATGTAGATAAGCTATTAGCATAATAAATATCAGAATAAATAAAACTTTCCAAAGTCGCTCTTACTGTAGCCAACTCAGCTTTAGACTTACTATTAACTTGGTTCTTTAAATACCTATTTTGCTTTATATGTAAATCTTCAACCACCCAGATAATGACAAAAATACAAAAACTTAGTAACATTATAGTTGTAGATTTTTTAGCTAAAAATAGTTTAACCTTCATTTCTGCTCTCTATCTGAAATACACCTGTTAACACAAAAACTGATATTGCACTAAAAAAATAGTTGTATTTAAACATAACATTTGTATGTTTATCAATCAGTTCTATTTAGAAAATTATTATTATATTCAGCCAACGTCGATATATTTTAGTTACAGAGCTTTTTACACCATCATTTTCTGTATTTTTGTTAATTTAGACGTAATAAGGTCATAAGAGCAATCAATCCAGTCTTCTAACATTCCAATAGACACTTCATTATTGACTGCGATTGTAATCCAATGTTTCTTGTTCATATGGTACCCCCGCTCAATACATTCAAACTCTTCACTTAAAAAAGTAACATTCTCTGGGGAGGCTTTAAGCGTAATAGTTAGTTTTTCATTACGGTAACCAATTAGAGCAAACATTTTACCAAAAACTTTAAAGACTTGTGCATCTGGACCAAATGGGTAAGAGTCTTCACTACAAGGTTTAGCAAGAAGATAATCTATCATTTCTCTTTCTGTCATTTGCGTTGGTTCAATTACAAGTGTGTCATTCAATGTTAATATTCCTTTAATTATTTTATTACTGAAGAGTTTCCATGTCATCAGAACTCAAACTTATCCCTATTGCTCTGTTCTGTGCGTTTCTCTCTATTATAGGTCACTTTATCCTCAGTAGCCTTTTTTCTGATGCTAACTGGCTTGAATACGTAGCTGCAATCATCCCATTAAGTATGATTATCATTGTTTATTTCGCTTTTAAGTTTGCGGTAAAAAATGATGAGCGATAACGCACCTCAAATTGAATGTTTCAGTTTATATTGCTCTGGTGTGCAATCAGAATAACGCTTAAACATGGTAATAAACGGGCTAGTTTGATTATAGCCTAAGCTAAACGCGACTTCTTTAATCGACATTTTATTTCTTAGTAACTCTAAAGAATAAAGGTATCGGATCCTTAATCTCCATTCCGTAAAACTCATCCCTAACTCACTTTGGCAATGTCGGGATAACGTCCTCTCTGTCGTATGATTTTTTGCAGCCCACTCAGCTAACGATGTTTCATCTGAGGGGTTCGCTTCAAGCGTTTCAAGAATTGGTTTTAATAATTTATCCGTAGAGGTAGGTAAAAAGCGTTCACTTTGTTTAGCAATTAATAGTTGGTCAAACAGTACCTTAATTAATCTATCTTGCTGTTCATTTTCTGGCTTTTGGATTTTATGCTCTCGTAGCTCTTCAATTAATGCCTCAACTAACGCACTCACTTCTAGTAAACAAGTATGCTCAGGAAGTCTTTTAGCTAACTCTGGAGTAATATTTACAGAGCAATAAGCAATGGGCTTTCGATTATAGCTTTGATGTTTTACTCCTGCTGGAACCCAAATGGCAAAATGAGATGGAGCAAGAAAGCGCTGCCCTTCTGCTTTCAGTTCTAAAATACCACCACTAATGATCTGTAATTGCCCCCATGAGTGAGAATGAGAACGAGTTTCGGTATTTGAACGAAAAGCATCAAACAACAAATAAATATCTGAAGGCAACGTCTCAAAAGTAACTGATGCTTGTATATGTCGTTGCCCAGCCATCCCTTAACCTCAATAAATCATAGTAACTAGAATAATCGTATCTAATCATAGTTATTTACAGCGAACAAGTTATATTAATATAAATGAACAAAGCGGTGCTAATC
>NZ_JARACP010000070.1 GCF_028765545.1 Aliivibrio sp. S4MY1
TCCAAGAACGCTTTGTGCAACACCTCTGTACTACGAACTACTGGGTGTTAAAAATGAAGAACTTGAGCACTTGCGTTCAATCGAGATCCAACGCCGCAAAATAGAGGCCGCCAAACGCTACGAGCAATACGATGCAGACATAGCCCTAAAGACATACTGCCAGAGCAATATACTGCGCGTATGGGAGCACAGGCACGCACAAGCAACCTCAAGCTACACCATTAAACTGGCAGATATGAAGCCAGTAGATCGTCTTACTTACATCTCACGCAAGTTAGTTGAACGTATCAAAGCCAAAGGCTGGGCGGTCAGTACAGACATCGCTAACATCACCAAGATGGCCAACAACCTATTAAGCCGCATGGGGCTCTCTGTTAAGCAGAGCGAGCTCTCACCCTCAACACCCTAATCTATAGTTACCTTGTCACACTCTTAGTTGAGTGGGCTTTGTTGCGCCTGTTGTTTATTGCTGTATAAAAAGTAAACGATATGCACCGATAACGCGATCCATTATGACCACATCGAGATCCTTTTTAGAACGTATTCTATGACTTATT
>NZ_JARACP010000071.1 GCF_028765545.1 Aliivibrio sp. S4MY1
TTGTAAGACTTATGTTAAAGAATCGTACTGAGTTGTATTGTGTTGCCTTTTAAAAAAAGAGGTTTATGTTACATATTATGTAAATAACAACATGGGTAAATACGATGTGTCATATTGATTATAATTCTTATCGCTCTGTTTCCAGTTACAACCGCAGAGTTCGTTTTCTTGTTATGCATTATACGGCTATTGATTTTTCCGCATCCATTAACGCATTGACAGGAAAAGAGGCAAATGCAAGTGCTCATTATCTCGTGCCAGATCCCTTAGATGCTAGTTATCAGGAAGCGGGTTTTAATGACATGAGGATCTTTAATTTAGTTGACGAAAATGAAAGGGCTTGGCACGCAGGTGTCAGCTCATGGGTTGGACGTAACGGATTAAATGACACTTCTATTGGGATTGAAATAGTTAATGAAGCTTCTGATGATCAAGGAGTGTTTGTTTTTCCACTTTACAGCCCCACTCAAATTCAAGCGCTAATATCCCTATCAAAGAACATATTGCAACGATACCCCGATATATCTCCAACCAATGTCATCGGTCACAGTGATAT
>NZ_JARACP010000072.1 GCF_028765545.1 Aliivibrio sp. S4MY1
AAACGCCCATCGTGCATTATGTCTTGGATAGATTGACCACTGTGCTCTGGCTCGTACAAGATCCCCATAACAACCAGCTCTTTCATGATCCATGCAATGGTTGAGCTTGATACATTGATCTCTTTACCAATCTCAATGCATAAGCGTGTTACGTTAATGCAGCCTGTAACGGCGTCTGAGTTGTATGAAATCCAACGCAGGGTATTCTCTATATTTTGTTTATGATCAGCCCTGAATGATAGGTTACGCTTGCGCAACTCAGCTTCAATGAGCTTATGTACCAAACATGGCCATTGAGCGCTGACCCATGCGCCGTGTTTCTCAAGGGTATTAAAGAGTTTACGATTGAGTGTGGGAATGGCTTTGAGCTTACGCTCTTGGTAAGGGATAACTTCTTGGTTTTTATTGTACGACTCAGCAGGATGCCAAACTGGAGCAATTGCCCATTTGCGAGAGTGGTTTGTTTTCAATTCAAGAGGAGCCGTGTCGTTACTTTCCGAGCGCATACGACTAAGCGCAGCGAGCGGTTGCTCACTGTGCTTATTT
>NZ_JARACP010000073.1 GCF_028765545.1 Aliivibrio sp. S4MY1
CTGCGCAATGAGATCGTGCGTCGTCCAATCACGCAAGGCTCAATACCTGCACTAGGTCAACTGCACTTTGAGGTGTTGTTTGATGGGAAGATTGAATACGAAGCGCGTGAAATTGGCTACTTCTTAGAGGACGGTACTTTATTTGCGGTAGACAGTCGAGAGGGGGACATCATCTCAATAAAAAGAGCGGATACCATTATCACTGAAGTGTTTGATTTAACTCTATCTGGCTCTGAAATTGACACCATCACGGTTGAACTTATCGGTGCTATAAATGCAACGGAGCATGTGCCAGGAATAGCGAAAATAGCAACCGATGCGCAAGTAGCCGAAGGTCAAGATAACAGTGCGTTTTTAACAATAAAAAAACTGTTATTACGTACGGCAAACACGATAAGTGCAGGCGTGGTTCAGTTGTCA
>NZ_JARACP010000074.1 GCF_028765545.1 Aliivibrio sp. S4MY1
AGACAACTGAACCACGCCTGCACTTATCGTGTTTGCCGTACGTAATAACAGTTTTTTTATTGTTAAAAACGCACTGTTGTCTTGACCTTCGGCTACTTGCGCATCGGTTGCTATTTTCGCTATTCCTGGTACATGCTCCGTTGCATTTACAGCACCGATAAGTTCAACCGTGATGGTGTCAATTTCAGAGCCAGATAGAGTTAAATCAAACACTTCAGTGATAATGGTATCCGCTCTTTTTATTGAGATGATGTTCCCCTCTCGACTGTCTACCGCAAATAAAGTACCGTCCTCCAAGAAGTAGCCAATTTCACGCGCTTCGTATTCAATCTCCCCATCAAACAACACCTCAAAGTGCAGTTGACCTAGTGCAGGTATTGAGCCTTGCGTGATTGGACGACGCACGATCTCATCGCGCAA
>NZ_JARACP010000075.1 GCF_028765545.1 Aliivibrio sp. S4MY1
CACAGATGTCGGAATAGCCCCCTTTTTAGATAGGTATAGCCCTTTTGTTAGTCCTGCTAATATTCTTTTGTTATGTACTTCAAAAATATTTTACTCCAACAGTGCCTGTTGTTAAAAATACTTCCCATTAATTTTTTTGTGGGTTCACACGAAAATAGAAACCACAGTGGTAAAAATTAACGGGCCCCACAGCCAACGTTTACCACCGCACAAGAACGCAGGCTTACCTGCGTTCGTTGGCTGCGCTGAACGTGTTTTTTGTCATTCGACAGGAAAACTAGACTCACTCTGCTTGATGGAGTGGTCGTTCTTATCGCTTCGCGATGGTTCTGGCATGAAAGCAAGTGCGAATTTAAAACCAAACAATCAGCACATACCCGATAAGATATAATGATATCTTTT
>NZ_JARACP010000076.1 GCF_028765545.1 Aliivibrio sp. S4MY1
GACAGTTTGCAGAGCAACTCAGTAAGACCGTGAGAAGTGTAGCAAAAGCGGTGCGCTCAGAAGCGCGCTCTGTAAGTCAGGCGGTTGATCCCGTACGTATCGCACAAGCCTCTATGCTTGACCTGATCGATCCTCTCGCACCCACCGCACATTTTAATCGACAACTCGTCATCGCTGCCGTATTGATGAATAACGACATCGAAGCACTGACGCCACGCGATACGTTTGATGTCATGCTATCGGCAACGCCATCGGTGTTTATCCTGAATGATCTACGTCGTATCACGACAGAAATAGACGCACGTATCAATGAAGCAACCAGCGTATCTACGCAGGAAAGTCTGGCCTTATTCAGC
>NZ_JARACP010000077.1 GCF_028765545.1 Aliivibrio sp. S4MY1
ATTGAATAAGGCCAGACTTTCCTGCGTAGATACGCTGGTTGCTTCATTGATACGTGCGTCTATTTCTGTCGTGATACGACGTAGATCATTCAGGATAAACACCGATTGCGTTGTCGATAGCACGACATCAAACGTATCGCGTGGAGTCAGCGTTTCAATGTCTTTATTCATCAATATGGCGGCGATGACGAGTTGTCGATTAAAATGTGCGGTTGGTACGAGAGGATCGATCAGGTCAAGCATAGAGGCTTGTGCGATACGTACAGGGTCAACCGCCTGACTTACAGAGTGCGCTTCTGAACGAACCGCTTTTGCTACACTTCTCACGGTCTTACTGAGCTGCTCTGCGAACTGTT
>NZ_JARACP010000078.1 GCF_028765545.1 Aliivibrio sp. S4MY1
CTACAGCAACCAAGGTTTAAACTCTTTCTATCTCTGTATAGAAGATAGAGAGTTTTGGTTTTTCGCCGGATTCGCTCTTTATCTCTACTTTAAAAAGTAGAAACAAAATAATACCAAGAACACTTGAATGTGTTTTTAATTTGTTTATCTAAGATAAACAAAAGATATTAAGAACTTTTAAATTTTGATTTAACTTAATTTCAGCACTTAGCTGTAATTAAGCTGAATCAGTCAGCTTTCCAAATTGTTAAAGAGCGATTTCACGCTTATGCGTGTAACCATTTTTAAAGACTCTTAAAGGCGTTACCTAAAAGAACGT
>NZ_JARACP010000079.1 GCF_028765545.1 Aliivibrio sp. S4MY1
GAAGCTGCGCCCATACCTAATATTACAAGGAAAAGTACAGCTAATATGAGTTTTACGAGAAGTTTCATTTCAATAGCCTTAATGATTAAATTCCAGTTTCAGGATCCATCGGCTCTGATCGATAATCTTTCCCTGCAATAATATCGTAACGAATTACAGTAGAGTCATTAAATAGATCAAAGTTTGTACTTAATGAATTTCTACTTCCTTTCAGTTTTTTACTATTAATATAAAATTCACAAGATATATCTCCAGACCAACGTTCAACGGCAGCCCATTTACTAATTTTTGCATTACAATTTCGAGA
>NZ_JARACP010000008.1 GCF_028765545.1 Aliivibrio sp. S4MY1
ATTAATAACCACAAATCATTTCTTTTATATTTAATATTCTCATTAATATAAATATTTTTAATCAATCGCTCATTATCTGAACTTATTGAAATAAGATTAATCGCTTCAAATAATTCTTTATGTTCTTTTTTTACCGCCATATAAACTGATACTTTTTCTGTTAACGTACCAGCTGTTTTTAAGTCATGCATATCATAATTGATTGTATGATTAAGTAGTAATCGTTGATCGCCAAAGGCATAATCAACTCTGCCATCATCTACTGCTTTAATTATTTCTTCAAAAGTATCAAAAAATACCATTTTTACATTAAGCGTATTATTTTTTATATAATCATAGTAATACGAGTTTTTTAAAATTCCGACTGTAGAATAATTAACATCGGCGATGCGAGAAATAAAATTCCCTTCTAATTTATTAAATACAGAAAGTTCAAAGCTATAATATGGTTTTGTTAAATAATAATTATCAGTAATACATTTATTCTCATATGTTGATAATATAACATCAAATTCATTACACTCCCCAAGTCCTGATTCAGTAAAGGTAACTACTTTTTCAAAAATCAGCTTAATGCTATCAAATAATGTTGGAGCTATGCCATGAAATTCATTATTTACGTAATAACTGGTTGGAAACTCATTAAAACCATACCCAACACTTACTTTTAATTTTTGAAGATCTTCTGTTTTTTTAAATAAATAGATGAAATACTCTTCGAGAGATTTTTTAACCATCTCTTTTACTTCTTCTGCCTGTAGTGCAGTAAAATATTTAATTAAGATATCATTGAGTTCAATATGGTCCTTTGATATTGCAAATGATGTATATAAGTTATCCAACCGAGGTAGATCTAACGTCGGATAAGCTTTATCTGTGATCACCTGTGTATCAGCAACAAAGGCACTAATATCACCCGCATTAAGTGCTACAACTAATTCATCTAATGTATTAAATTTAACAGGTGTATAATCTATGTCATCGGCATATTTATTAACAAAGTTAGTGGTAGAATACCAATCGTCAATAAGACCTATTTTTTTATTATTCAAACTAACAAGATCTTTAATAACCAAATTATCTTTAAAAAATACTTTAGTATTCACTCGATATAACGTGGGAACAAAAAAATAATGTTCACGTCTCTCTTTTGTATTCGCAAAATCAAAGTAGACACCTGAGTCATAATTAGTAAATTTATTTTGAAGAACATCAAGATCTTCAATCTTAACGGTGAAATTTGTATTTAATTTTTTATTAATATCCGCAATTAAATAACTGTATAAACCTTTTTGAATCCCATTTTCAATAAAGAAAAGCCTTGAATCATAATTATCATTATAAAATGTGAAATTTTGATTATGCTTAAGCCACTCACGTTCTTCGCTGGTCAACTCAAGCGACCATGAAAGTGAGGAATATAAACACAACAAACAAAAGAAAATCTGTTTCAATCTAGCGTTACCACCAACTAATTTAATTATATTTTTAACAGAATGAGAAGTAAATAAATCGTATTAGGAATGTATAATTCAATTTATGCATCTTCTTAATTAACATATTCTATCTACACTTTTTCATTAAACTCTTTTTGAAATTTTAATACTTTTTCAAGATAACGACGCGCTTCTGCTTTAGGATGTTTATTGGTTAATGCCCAATATAGCTGCTCTGGTTTTAGGCTATTGATTTCACCAATCGCTTTAGTCTTGTTTGTATCAAAAGTTGAAAATACCCCTCCAGAGCCTCCGTTATACGCTGATATCATGCTGTAATGTTTATTGGTTGCATGAGTAATATCTCGTAAGTATCTATTCTTTAAAATATAAAAATAGGCAGTACCTGTATCTATATTATTCGCAGGATTAAACAAATACTCTTTTGTTGGGATACCTGATTGGTTTTTCACTAATTTGAATACATCTGCACCTGCCGTTTTTGGGATCACCTGCATTAAACCATAAGCTCCAGCATGACTGACTGCATAAGGGTTGAAGCTACTTTCCGTCTGAATAATGGCGTAAATTAAATCAATTGAAATATCGTATTCTTTTGACGCTTTTTTGATCAAGTCTGCATATTGAAATTCACGTTGTTCCAAATGGTCATCTACCATTGAGATCTCAACATAATATGCCTTACCGTTTTTAATCGTTTTAGATTGCAGCTTATTTTCAATTAAATAATCGGCATAACGACCAGCTCGCCACGGCCATTCAATGTCTTTATTCTCTTGATCTTTAATCTGCCCAAGTAAGAATGGACGACCACGCAAAGGAATTGATTTATCACTAAATAAATCGACATGTGATGGGTCAGCAGGCATCAATACGGTACCAATGATCGCTTTCTTTAACGTTTCTTTAGGTTGATATTGAGAAATGGTAGAGATATAAATCTTACCTTTATCAAAATCAATGTGTGCTCGAGTACGGTATCCATCAAGATACTTTACATAACGATGCTTACCCGCTTCAAGAAATTCTTTATTTCCCCATTTGTTGTGTACTTGGTTAGCAAGATTTGCTAATTGCTCTTCCACTGTTTGGGGTGGTTTTGATGTGCTCGGTTTTGAGGTACTGGGCTGCCATGTGTTTGAATTTGATGAGCCGACACTACAATCACAAGGCTCTGAGCTAGATTGATTATAGTTACTATCAAAAATTGGAGTACAAGAAACGGTTGCTAAAGAAATAACAAGAGCAAATAATACGTTTTTCATTTATGTCCTAATAATGTATTCATCTTATTTTTCAATACACTGGAATAGATTACACATACTGTGTTAGCCGATATGGACGCGTATTCTACACCTTGTTTTACTTTTTGGAATAGCTAATGAAAGATGTTTATCAAATATTTTGTAAGCAGTTGCCCTAACGTCATTTTTGAATGAAGATCACTTTTTTTTGACGCAAAAAAACCGTCAAAAAAGACGGTTTTCTGCGTATATTTAGAATATTAATTACTAAAATTAATACTACAATTTATAACGTTTAATTTCTTCTTCTAACGAATCTGCTAGTGACTTTAATGCCTCAGCTTGTTGTGCTGCGGTTTCAGCTTCACTCGCCATTTGGTTTGCAACTTCTTGCACACCTTCTGTGTTACGGCTAATTTCTGCTGTGACACTTGATTGTTCTTCCGCTGCCGAAGCGATTTGAGTCGCCATATCACTAATCACATTAATTTGAGCAGCTATATTTTCTATACTCATACCCGCTTTATCGACATCTTTTACACTGGTTTCTGCCAACTGATGGCCGTCTGACATGACAGATACTGCTTCTTGTGTTGTAGATTGTAATGTTTCAATCATCGATTGAATTTCTTCTGTTGAGGTATGAGTTCGTTGAGATAACACACGAACTTCATCCGCAACAACAGCAAACCCACGTCCTTGCTCTCCAGCTCTCGCTGCTTCTATTGCTGCATTCAATGCAAGCAAATTCGTTTGCTCTGCAATCGAGCGAATAGTTGCAAGAATTGAGCTGATCTTCTGAGCATGACCGTTCAAATCTTCAATGATACCCACCGCACTGTTTACTTCACGCGCAAGATTACCAATCGATGTTTGGCTTTGGTTTGCTTGGTTATGCCCTTCTAGGGTTAAACCTACCGCTTGCTCTGCAGATTTTGCTGTATTCTCCGCATTACCTGCTATCTCTTGGGTTGCACTCGCCATTTCTGTTACCGCAGTCGCGACCATGGTAATTTCATCTTGTTGGTGACGAATATTTTGGCTACGTTGCAGAGCTGAATCTGCCGAATCTGCCGCTGAACGATTAAGCTCTAATGTGATCTCTCGTAAGTTAGATGCCATTGTATGCAAACGAGAAATAAACTGGTTGAAGTTTTCAGCCAATTTACCGACTTCATCATCAGATTTAACGTTAATACGAACAGTTAAGTCCCCTTCTCCATTTGCAATATCTGCAAGTGCTTCCGATACCGTACCAAGTTCACGTAATTGACGGGTAACTAACCAACCTGTAAATAAAGAAACAAACAGTAAGATCAAGCTACCGATAAGTACTAATTTAACTAACATTGCATTTAATGGCGCTTCTAACGTGTCTTGATCCATCACAAGAGCAATAGCCCAACTAGTATTAGGGACAGCCGTTACCATTACGGCTTTTTCTTTACCGTCTTGCTTGGTAAAGAAAAAACCATCTGATGCAATCTCGCTACTTAAATTATTGGCATCAAAGCCTTGCCCTAATTCTGAAATTGGTTTTAATGCCATTTTTTCATTTGGATGAGCAACGACAATTTTATTACTGACATCAAGAAGCATAGCGTAACCTTCTCCTGGAACAGGAATATCCAATACATCATCAATTAAAGTTGATAAAGAGAGATCAGATGCTGTAACACCAATGATTTTTCCATTTTCTCGTACTGGTTCAGTCAATGTGACGACTAAAGTCTGCATCGTATGGCTAACATAAGGTTTTGTTGTTACACCCTTATTTGCTGCTAGCGTTTCTTTATACCATCCACGAGTTCGCGGATCATACCCTGCTTTATTTAATGATGGGTCATGACGTTCCATTACTCCTTCCTCATTACCGTAGAAACTTAATTCAAAGTGCCCTGACGTTAATGTTTGTTTTAGACGATCAACTACATCTAAATTAGGGTTACGCTCTATGGCTTCTTTCATTGCAGTAATCGCATCTTGGCGACCTTTAAACCAATCCCCAATACCTAAACTGTATGCTTTTGCAGTATTCCCACTCTCACTACGAATACCATCCCATGCTTGGGTTTTCATCGTTTGATATGAAAAAGTACCCAACAAGATAATCGTTAAAGTGATAAGAGCTACACTTGTTATTACAAGTTTTGTTTTTAATGTTAAATGCATAATATATCTACTTTTTATAATTCTAAATAATATAAAGCAATGTAGGATTACCAGTGGAGCCTACACCTTCTACATTGCATGACTCATTAATGAAGCAAGTGATTAAATTCCGAGCCATATTAACAGTCTTATTATTTAAAAATGTGTTCCTTTTCACAAATAAATTCAAAAACACGCATAAAATCATACCAATTTTTTAACAAAGAAAGCACTTAGCACTATAGACACAATCGCATAACGATACGATCACAACCAGCCTGAATAAGAATGGTGCTTGGTCTTCTTATTATTTACTTTTTTGTATATCCAACTCACTAAGTAATGAAGAAAAACCCCATCCATCTTCATTCTCAATAACAGTTTCCGTAGTAAGGTATTCATATAATGTCGGAGCCAGTGATCCATTCGCGTTGCTCTTCAATTCCAACGCATTCGCTCCCACGGGGGTTCCCCAGAATCCTAAAAAGGCGTCTTTTTCTAAGTAATGCTCTCCTGCATGTCTGCCGGGCACTTTAGTATTAAAACCAACACCAAATTTAGGGAATAAATTTATCGTCCCTGCTCTGTCTTCTTCATACAATTTAGCTAATTGATTTACAGAATCTGGTCGCGCAGTGTAAGCCGTTAATTCTCTCCACTCTTGTTCTGTACACCATGACCTCACATTGTCGCTAACAGCAGATACCATGCATCGTTGATATAACTCTTGATATGATGCTAATTCAGCGTCAGTTAGCTGCGATTTATATGGATTCAAAATATCAAGTTCAAGTAACTGGGATGAGCCAATCACTGGTCGGTAAAACAGTCGATTACCTTTTTTGGATATCAATTCATCAACTCTAACACCGTCTTTAAAACCAATAATTCGAGCTTTACATTCATCTAGCGTGCAGTTTGTTTCTCTAACAACGAGATAATCTAACGACTCTTTTAAGCGTGATGCGATTTCATTAACCACATTAATAGAGCCTCCTTTTTGAGCATTAACAGGCGTCCACGTTGTTAGTTCGGCGTATGTAGGTTGCACTTTCCAGCCTTCGGCTGAATTGAAGAAATCCATCATAAAGTTACCACCAGCTGTAGAGGCGACCACCACATCAACTTCTTTATTGCTTTCATAATTAAGCGCGTTAGTAATTTTAGGTCCTTCACCTTCATCCGAAGAAATCTTCTTAACCACTAACGGATAACCAAGCTCTGTTTGAAGAGAGTCGAACACCTGTTTTTCTGGATTAAGAGAGTAATACACGGGCGATAAGCCGTGATCCCCGGCCATCCCCCAAAGTGTTCTGTCATATACACCCGCTTCTTTATATGTGTTAGTAAATTGCGTTAACCAATAATCTAATCGATTCAACTCTCCTGTCGGCATGAGAATTTCATCACTAAACGGGCCGGTGAAATGAGCAAAATGATCAGGCCATGGGTTATAGATTAAGGCGTAATCTGGCATGCCTTTCTGTTCTAGTTTAGAAAGGGACTCTAAGTTTTGCTGAATTTTCCATTTTTGCGTTAATTTACTGTAGATATCCAAAGCAAAAATAGCATCATAAACACGAATATCGTCAATTAACTCTGAGCGCATCTTTACAATCGTTTTCTCTACTTTTGATCGTTGTGTTAACTCTCGTAAACAACGCTTTTCACCAAAGTCTCGTAAGCTCTCACCTGCACCTAGATTCACTAAACCATCATAAGTCGTGTGTGCATTCCAATCATATTGGGCATTGCAATTTAAAGTGACCAGGTAATCCAAGCGATCAAACATGGTTTGAACTTTGTTCGCATCCATTAGGCGATCAAGCTGCAAAGCATCGTTACCGAAAAAGTAATAAGCACGATCTTCTTGTCGGTCAACAAAATGGAAGTTCGGTATTCCAGTCCCACCTTTACCAGAGACCTTCGCACCCGTTTTTATTATCGGTAAATTACGAACACTGATGGTAGGCGTTGATGATATTCCTACATTAATAATACTTTTATCGTAATTTTGGTATAGCTCAGTAAAAAACGGCAAGTAAGATGAGTCGTTATACTCTTTCTCTGTCAGCCTTTTTAAGAATGATAATTGCTGTTCATGTTCTGGCTGTGTGGTGACTTCATTCTGAGGTTTATAGGTTTCATGTTTAAGGTGGTCTTGATATACCTGCTTAATAAATGGCTTTTGAATCGGTGACATTAGTCCTTCAAGCAGCCCTTGCTGTAAACCATCCACCGTGATCTGAACTGCTAGTCGACGTTGCTGACGAGATTCTAAATAAGCAATAACCGCCTCTGGATTCTCTTTAAAGCTCTCTTGTAGCCACTTATTCAGCACCTCTTGTCGCTGCTCTTGGTAAACAAACTGACGGTATGATTTCAATACATTAAGACGAACAAAATCAATAAGAGTAATGGTTAATGCTTCTGCTTTATTATTCACAGAGCCTTTATGCTCAGGCTTACCCTCTTCAATGATTTGTTCTAACGCCCCACGCATTTCTCCCTCATCCATACTTGTGACCGCTTTTGTCATTCCAGCAATGATGATTGGTTGAATTTTATCTATTATTTTCCGGTCTTCTGGAGTATCAGAGAGATAAGTATAGCGCTCGGGTAAAACCTCAAGATCCTTCCATTCACCAATTTGCACCAATTCATCATAAACAATCACCATGTTCGCAATGAATTTACGATCAATATTGAGTCCTTGGTGATGGCTATCAGCTAACTCTGGTTTCTCTTCTTTTTTAACATCATTAAGAGTAAACAGAGAATGGCTAAACCCATTAAGTGTTTCTTCATCATATTGAGTTTTTAAGTAGGCTTTAAAGGCATCTTCATTATCCATATCTCCGTATTTATCAACAAAGGTATAAAGAAAATGACCTAAAGGGATCGCGTATGAGGGATTGGATAGTTTTGCAATGATGTTTTTTTTAACATCAGCATCTAATGGAAGAGATAAAATGTAAGCATCTAATGTGATGCCTGCAATAGTGAAAATAGCGGCATCACGAACCATTTCCGTTGTATATATTACAGAAGAATGTATCTGATTTTTAAGTATTTCTGCTGAGTTAACAACTCCGCCAACGACAGGAATTGAACTGGCGTTAGCCGAACTGTTTGCACTTAACATCGAAAGAGACAACACACTGAGCGTAAATATTGACGAAAACAGTCTGTATTTCACTTTAACTTCCTTTTATAACAATTTAAATAAGTTATTGTTCAGAGCCGCTTAGTATACAGAATTATCAAATAGTTAATCCGACGATGTTATATAATATTGAATGATTTGCTTCATTGGTGGCACTCTTAAGTATTTATAATTACACATTTGAATATAACCAATCTCTCGCTGTGGAGAGAACCACAATTCGCTAGCCATTCCATCAAGGGAATAACCTGAATGACTATAAAACTCTCCATCATACAAATTATTACCAAGTAACCCGTTAACATACTTTGAATCACCCATATTAAATTCACTCAAGCCCGAATATAGAGTAAAGATAGGATGATCTCCTTGTGATAACGCAAGTAATTTAAGTCGTGCTTTATCTTCATATTGAGGCTTTATGAGGTGACCTATCCATTTCCCCATATCTGGAAGTGTACTCTGTATACCACCATCACCTTGAACTGGTAAGGTAGAATGACTATGAGCGTAGCCGCCATTTTTATCTACATAATAGCCTGATGCTTTCCATTCTAAGATAAAATTATTTTGTCCTGCTGCTTGGCTACTGTTCATCTTTAATGGTGTAAAAATCCGGCGTTCAATAACCTCTTCAAATTTACCGCCTGTCACCTTTTCAATAATATCAGCAAGAAGTACATAGCCAGTATTACTGTAAGAAATGGAAGATCCTGGAGTAAAAGTTGGCGTGTTAAGCTGCTTACTGTATTCAACTATTTCAGAAAACATAAACGCTTTATTTACCATACCACCCCAAAGTGCATTATTTAACTCTGCATTATTCTTTTTAAATCGCTGCATTAAATAAAGAGCGGCTTTCTCATCATTCAAATAGTCCGGAATACCACTTTGATGATTCATTAAATGGGACAGTGTAACGTCATTAAACCAATCAGGTCCCTCTTCATAATAATCGGCTAAAGTTTGAGTTTGAGATAACGTTCCTTCCACTTCTAGACTCATAATAAGGTATGCCGTCATGTGCTTACTTATTGAGCCAATATCAAAGACCGTTTTATTATCGATGGGGATTTGGTATCTAATGCTGGATTGCCCGACATAATACTGTTCGATAAGCTTATTTGACTTAATAACCCCAATGCCGCAGCCTGGACTTTGATGATTTTGTATTGAAAAGTAACGTGAAAAATCAAATTCTTTTGCGGGTAAGGTTGAAGAAAACAACAGAGATAACATAAGGAGTGGGAATCTAGATTTATTCATGGAAGTCCTCTACAAAACTCATAATATGAATTTTATAGAATACTCCCATTGCAATTTAATTCTGCTTAGATTACAAATATTATGATGCAGTTATTGCTATCATGTAACTGATATTTTTAATTAATTACAGTCCGAAACCAATTTTAGGTTGACGGCGTACAGAGCGAACGCCCCATGGTGTTAAATCTGGTTTTGGTTGACCTTCAAAATCACCTAAACAAATATAGCCTTTGGATAAGTAACGATATAAGAAATCACCTCCATCTAGTGAACCTGTTTTATCATCACCGAATGGAAGTTGAATGCGCTCAACACGCAGATCAGGCGCTTTTTTAAAGGCAGGATAAGCTGTTGAGTTCACTTCACGTGAATCTAAACTATTCAACAATGCCTTATCTGACATTTTTGCTTTCATGCGACCAAAAATCATGACCATACGTTTTTGTCGCTCAGAAGAGACAATTATCATTTCCATTATAGAAATTCCTTTGAAATAAGAAAGTATATATCAAGCCCCGCTCTACGGCTATGCTCAAACTACATCACGCCTGATAACTGCTTAATTACACAACGATATTCATAACAATCTATTATCTCACCATCCACAATGGTAAATTCAGGCTTAAATCCCACCTGCTTAAAGCCATTTTTACTTAATACTCTTTGTGAGGCTAAATTGTCTGTTGTTGCAGTAGCGATTAATTCACTTAATGCTAATGTATCTCTTGCCACATTAATTAACACTTCAGTCGCGTAAGTTGCGAGCCCTTGAGAAATAAATTCTTCTCCAATTCGATAACCAATAAAACCGGATTCTTTTTCTCTATTAATATTATAAAGATTGGCTCGGCCACAAATTGTTCCTTGGGCATTTTTCAGTAACATTGGATAAATTCGGTCTTGTTCATATTCAGAAAGATAAAAATCAATATGATCTTTAATCCCTTCTTCACTGAAAAAATCCTCATCTCGCGCTTCAATATAGGATTCAAACCATTCTTGGTTGACCAATTCAAACTCTAATAACGCTTTTGCATCTTCTGTTTTCAGTAGTTGTAGTGTCACCATAGCCAATTCCCTCAGTGTTTATAATTGTACTTCTCTATATCAAGCTCATATTTATTATTGAATTATAGACAAAAAAAAGCCGTGATATGTGATCACGGCTTCTATCTTAAGATTATCAGTACAATTAACGCTTATAGACCTACTTTATATTGGTCATGTGTATTAATTGGCACCATGGTAAACAGCTCTTCTTGTACTTGCTCATCGCCATTCAACAGACGCTCAAAATGTTTTACTAATTCAACTTTATCAGCCTGTACTTTAGAGCCACTACCAATGTTAGTTAAATCAATAAAGAACTCATCAAATAAATCCGACATATCAGTCACAATATCCATATTTAAGAATTGCTCATGATTATAGATACTTGGGTAGCCGCCTTTTTGCTTATCTACCGCAAAAGAAACGCCTCTTGTATTAGTTATTGTCGTCGCTTTTTCACACTTCAACATACAACCGGCTTCAATTGCACGCTTATTACAACCAACAGTTTGTTGGAAGAAGCACTGACGACTTGTCATCATTAATACCGGGTGGTAAATGCTATAAAGTAGTTTAAAGTTCTCTGGACGACGAATATGCTTAATTTGTCCTTTATTGATCTCATTTGAGATAAAGGCACCCGAACAATTAAACTCTTCTTTCATTGTTACTAATGCGTGTGAGTTTGTGGTATTTAAGAATGGACCTGCAATCCATTCAATTCCCATCTCAAACGCTTTATACGCTATACCTGTATTGTTTGTTACGATACGCGCTGGCTTAACTTCTTCAAGAACTCGAACCGCTTCATTATAATCTTTACCAATCAATACCGCTGGGAACCATGGAATTAAACGAGGGTTTTCTAAGAAGATATTAATGTACTTAGTATCATTTCTTCTAAAGCTTTCAGGTAATTTAAAATAAATATCTGCATCTGTTGCATCGCATACATTTAAGTCTGCGACATCTGCAATCAGCATTGATAGTTTAGGTTTCTCTTCTACTTTTGCGTACTTAGGTAATGCTGGTACATCAACAAACTTTAGCACTTCTTTAGAACCATTCAGTAAATAAGCTACTTTATCTTTAAGTTCAGTTAACTCTCTAAATGGAATAGCTAAATTATCCGCCAGTTCAGAAAAATCATAACCGGTAAGTTCGTAATTAGCGTTAATTACACCTTTGAATCTTTTTTCTAATTCTGACGAAGTAATCGATTTCTCGCCTGCTTCACTTAGCAGCGATTGCGATTTCACCTCAAACGTTTCTTGCTCTTTATTACTTGGTGTTATCGTTACAACTAATGGTTCACCAAGAACCGCTTTAAAAGCGATCGTGATAGAAATCTTATTGATATCTAAGAACTTGATTTTTTCTTCTAGTGTCGCCCCAAGTGCGTTTTTATCACTATAAAGCTCTTGTTTTACTTCTTGAATTTGTACTACATCAATCGCGTTACTTTGTTGAACGGCATAATTTACACTATTATCGCGCGGGTTATCGATAAACATGTCTTTAGTTAAATTACCTTTCAAGAATGAGTTGGTAAAATCACGATTGAATACTTTATGTAGGTTTGAATCATCTTCATATAGCTCACCCGACTCAACAAACGTATTGATATTTTTACGCCAGTTTTCAATAACGGTATAAACGTAATGAGCGCCTTTAATTCGGCCTTCTACTTTCAGTGAATCCACTTTAGCATCAACCAATTCAGGTAATTCAAAGTAAGCTGAGTTATCTTTTAAATTTAATGGGTATTTATTGCCAACATCAGTCTCTTCATACTCATCACGACATGCTTGACTACAGCGTCCACGGTTTGCAGAGTTACCTACACTGACTGATGTTGAATAGCATTGACCAGAAAAAGCAATACATAATGAACCGTGAACAAATACTTCCACTAATACACCGTACTCATGCGCTAGCTCTGTTATGGATTTAATCTCACCAATATTAAGCTCTCGAGATAAATTAACGCGTGAAGCACCTAACTTAGATAAAAATTGAATTTGGCCATCGTTATGTGTTGTTAATTGCGTTGAAGCGTGGATATCTAGTGTTGGAAAGTATTTTTTTACTAGATTAAACATACCCAGATCTTGAACAATAATGCCGTCAACTGTGGTATTTACTAGCTGGTTAAGTAGCTTTGAAATTGATTTAATTTCATGCTCAAGAAGAACGATATTCAATGTTAGGAAAACTTCACAGCCATATTCATGAGCTAATCGTAATACACCATTTAGCTCATCAAATGAAAGATTGGCAGCGCGGTTACGTGCGTTAAATACATCTAAACCACAGTAAACGGCATTTGCTCCTGCTACGATGGCTGCTTTAATCGCTTCTACATCACCACCTGGGGCCAATAATTCAAGTTTTCTACTCATTATGAAATTGCTCGCTTCTTATTATATGTAATAATTTTTTTGAGCGAGTATTCTACTCGTCTCACGCTTTCATTACCACTCATTACGCTTTCATTGATCCAGATCATAAAGAAATAAAGGTGAAACCAAGGATTTATTCCATTAATATGATTTAAAACACGTTAGCTTTTGAGTATTTAATCATGACAATGCCTATTCTTTACTCCCTTCGACAGTGCCCTTATGCGATGCGTTCTCGTTTGGGCATTTTACATGCACAACAAACTGTGGTGCTGCGTGATATTGATATGAAGAATAAACCTGAAGAAATGCTATCGATTTCACCAAAAGGTACGGTTCCTGTATTGCAGCTAAGTGATGGTAAAGTAATCGACGAAAGTCTTGATGTGATGATTTGGGCACTCACTCAATCTGATCCTAATAACCTACTCTATTCACATGATAAGCAGAAACTCCCCCAAATGCTTGAGTTGATCCATCGAAGTGACACTGAGTTTGTTGATGCATTACAAAAATATCGCGCCGCTTCTCGTTATCGCGATACCAATGAAGAAGAATGCAGAGAGCGTTGTTGTAGATGGTTAATGGAAATCGAGCAGGCTCTAAGTCAGCATGCTTATATTATGGGAGAGAAAGTCAGCTTGATGGATTACGCTATCTTACCCTTTATTCGTCAGTTTTCACGAGTTGATAAGAAGTGGTACACTCAAGCTCCACTTCCTTATTTAAGAGCGTGGTTGGTGAATCATTATAATGATCCGACTTTCTCAAAAGCGATGTTTACCTACCCAAAATGGCACAAAGATGCAGATGACATAATTTTTTGTGATTTTTAAGCATTGTTCAATACCCTATTTGGCCAGAATAAAGCAGCGAATGCTCCATATCTACAAAATGCTCATCTTCACTAATGATCTGATAGCCTAATCCTTGATAAAAACGAATCGCTTTAGGGTTATTTTTAAAAGAAGATAAACTCACTTTTCCAACGCGATCACTAAAATGGTGCTGATAGCATTTCATGACTGAGCCACCAACCCCTTTGTTTTGATATTTTTTAAAAATAATAAACAGATGAACATGAGCTTTACTTTGCTCTAAGTGAGTACAAATTAGTCCTAAGCGCTCTCCACTAAACATAACCCAATCAAACCACTCTTGAGGGTATGACTCAATGAATCGTTGTTGTTGAAAAGTTTCATCCCAACCAAGTGAGTGTTCAATAATGGAATGAAAGTACGTTTTATATATCCCAAACAGTGAGGGGTATTCACACAATGTGACTTTTTTAAACGTAATTCTTTCCATTGAATCATCCTTTATTCTCAATCGTAGCTTCAAAATACTACTGATAACGGTTTAGTTATAGGTTTATGCTGCCTTAATTGTAGACCATAAAGAGCGATTCTTTTTTAGTGTGCCTAAGCTCTTTATGCCCCTTCATCGATGATGTGTTTTATAAATCTAATTTTACTTTTATCTGTTGACCCTTCTTCGTCATAACCAGAAATATGGTAGCCACTAGAGATTAATAGCTGCAACATTGCGGGGTATCGATTCATAGACTTGACACTAATCGCTTTATAACCCTTCTCATGTGCCCACGATTCCTGAGCTAAACGTAGCTGTGTCGCGATGCCTTTTTTACGAGCAGTAGGTACAACACCACCAAGCCAACTGTAAAACTCAAGATTTGATAACTCATACCCCATTTTATACGCCACAGGTTGGCCATTATGCGTCGCTATTAAAATCAAATGCGGTATATCACGTAAGCGTTGTTCTAGTTTTTCTTTGGTATTTCGACCATCAAATTCTGGGATCTGAGCATCAACCGTAAGTACATCTTCAATTGTGCCTTCACGGACTTCTATGTTCATTTATAACCCTTCCTTCACCATTGCTTTTATTTTCACTGCTTTTTCAAAGTGATCTAATTGATGTGTCGAGATCCACCACGTTGCCGCTTCCATTAATAATTCCGGGTCACTGTTTTTATTGGCAAAGAAAGCATAAAAAGATAACCCCACATTATCACCTTTTTGCTCTATTTTCTTATCACATACTTCGATGATTTTTTCTCTTAAAGTGTCTCTCATTGATCACCCTTATTTTAATTACTCAATCGGCAACGAATGATTGCTTCCCCAATCCGCCCAAGAACCATCGTATAAAACAACGTTTTTATAACCTATGGACACGGCTGCTAACATCAAAATACATGCTGTTATGCCTGAACCGCAACTGAAGTAAATTTTCGTATCTACTGAAGGTACGCGTTCCTCAAAAATAGCTCGTAATATCTCTTCATCTTGATAGGTATAATTATCTAACAACATAGAAAACGGGAGATTTTTAGAGCTTGGAATATGGCCACTACGAACACCTTCACGTGGCTCTGGTGCTTTGCCTAAATAACGCAGTTCTCCACGAGCATCTAAAATTGCAACATCGGTATTTATTACGCTAAGTACTTCGTCCGAGTCACACGCTAAGCCTTTCACCACTTTCGCAGTCGCATTACCTAATAACGATGTTGTTGTGTATTCTGATGCTGTCTCTCTTCCCTCTTTGAGCCATTGAGGTAATCCACCATCCAAGACATAAACATGTTCAAACCCCATTACCTTAAACGTCCACCACGCTCTTGGTGCAGAATAGATACCTTGGTTATCGTATATAACAACCATTGAATCAAAATTAATACCTAGTTTCTGTATTGCCTGAGTAAACTGCTCTTCATTAGGAAGCGCATGGATTTGAGAAGAAGTATGATCACAAAAGTCAGCTTCTACATCCAATTTACGCGCTGTAGGTAGGCAAGAAAAAGTATCATAAACTAACGGTTCTTTACCTACGACATTCGCCATATAGGCATCCACAATAACGAGATTCTCATCGTCAATATGCTGAGCTAACCATGTTGTTGTTACTAATGATTTAGCTACTAATGGTTTAGTTTCAATTGGATTACTCATTATTCTGTCCTTAATTTGAATCGCGTTTTTTGTTAATTAACATTCATCGTAAGTAATTTGCATTACATCAGGGTAAATGAACTCATAACCCAATGCCTTTTTAATTTTTTCATTACTGATAATCTTAAACGTTTGAGTGTCTGATTCGATAAACTCAGGTGTACTCACCCCTATTCGCTGAGTGGCTTGAGTATAAAACTCGCGTTTACTTGGGTGGCTATCAGCACACGCATTAAATAAGTCGTTCCATTTTTCTTGTTTGATTATCTGTGTAATTAACTCAACGCAATCATCTTGATGGATCATATTTACTGGGGCATCAGGGTTACTCACAGAACGCCCGCTTTTTTGAAAAAATCGCCCTGGATTTCGTTGGTAGCCCACTAAACCGCTAAAGCGGATCACCGTTGTTGTAAATACCGATGATTGGAAAAATAACGATTCAATTTGAAATAACGCAGAAGATTCAGATGCCGCAATTTCTTCAGTAACCACGCCATTATTATCCGCATATACCGAGGTTGAACTAACAAAAACCACATGCTTAATAGATGAAGACTCTAAGATACGGATCAAAGCGCCAAAGCCAGTTTGATTCTTAGATGGGATCGCGATAACTAGAATATCTGAATCTAGAAATGCTCCCCATGATTGCTCTGTTATCTCACCATCGATATCCAATACAAATGGAGTGACAGAGGTAGCTTCTAAGAACTCTGTTTTTTCTTTGCTGCGAACTGAGCCTTTAACCGCAAAACCATTAGTTACCAGATGTTTTGCTAGCGGCAAGCCGAACCAGCCACACCCTAATACACTGATTGATGTCATGATCTTTCCTTAGAATAGCTTCAACTGACTTTCATCGGATAAAACCCATGCACTGTTGTGCGCTTCAAACCCAATTTTTGGGTAATAACCTTCTGCTTGTGGGGCTGCTAACAAGATCAACTTACAGTCAGGAGAAACTTCTTCTTTTGTCACTAGAATAAGGTACTTACCTACCCCCATTGATTGAATGCTCTCATCAACAGCGAGATCCGATAAATAACAACAGAAATTAAAATCTGTTACTGAGCGAGCAATACCAATGAGTTCGCCATCTCCCCATGCCGTAACAATCAAATTTGAGTTATCTAACATAGCTTGTATTTTTTCAATATTATCAATGGGGCGACGTACTCCTAAAGAGGTTTTCTTTAGCAAGGTAATAAACTGCTCAGCACTAATAGGTTCATTGACTTTATAATCGATTTCCATATTCTTTCCGTCTCAATATTGTTAATTCTTTAAAGACACAATAACAAGTTATTCAGTAATATCTAGGGCAAGAACCAAACGATCTTCACCAATATCAAAATAGTCTTGCTCTTCCTCTACTAAGTAAAAGCCATATGATTGATATAAGGTATACGCTCCTGTGTTTTTAGGGCACACCGTCAATAATAATCGCTTATATTGTTTGGCATTCTCAATCGCTGTTTCTAACAATTTTTTACCTAAACCACCACCTTGTGCGCTCTTTGATACTGCCAACGATAATACCCAAGCATCTCCTTTAGTTGCACTCGATGGCACTTGCAACACATACCCTGCAACCTCACCTGCTTTTTTAGCCACAAGTAAACCATCAGACCAACAGTCAAAGGCTTGTCGAATAAAAAAAGAAGGATATCCATGCGTACCAAACGCTTCTGTTTCTATTTCATAAACTTTCTTTAAATCAATTTTCTCTGCTGCTCTGACACTTATCATTAATATATTTCCCTGACTGTAACGCTAATCACATTGCGAATATGCTTTTACTTATAATTTATACTCTTTGAAACAACTCGCATAGTTAAAACTGATTTACATTTCTAGATAACCGAACTTTATAAAAACTCCTATAGTTATTCCAACTTATTTTTATTCTATAAATAACGACAAGGAAAGTGCTCCATGTTTAAATTGGCTATATTACCATCACTACTTGCCTGCAGTTTTGCAGCCAATAGCTTTACCATGAACCCTCAACCAGATCCTGAAAACCCAACAGGTTATGTTGTATCTAAAGCTGAAATTAAGGCTGCTGAAGATGCTAAAACATTAGACCCTATGTACGACGTATGGGCTAAAGCGCTAGAAACATTGCCAAATGCTGCAGTAGAAGCCATTGATGCCGGTGTTGCAACCAACCCAGCCAACGTAAAGCGTGTTGAGCGAGTTTTCCCACAATCTGAATGGTTCTTCTTAACTCAAATGGCAGCGCCTGAATATACGTATACTCGTTTCTTACGCGCTATTGGTAAGTTCCCTGCTTTTTGTGGTGACTATACAGATGGACGCGACGCTGATGCCATTTGTAAAAAATCAATCGTAACGGCATTCGCACATTTCTCTCAAGAGACTGGTGGGCATATTGCCGTTGATAACGTGTCAGATAACCCTCTTGCGCTTGAAGAATGGCAACAAGCCTTAGTTCATGTTCGTGAAATGGGATGGTCTGAAGGTCAAGAAGGCTATACCACAGGTTGTGGTCAAAATGATTGGCAAAATAAACGTTGGCCATGTGCGGCTGGTGAAGGCTATTTTGGTCGTGGTGCAAAACAATTATCGTACCACTTTAACTACGGCGCTTTCTCTGAAGTCATGTTCGATGGCGATGCTACTGTATTACTAAATAACCCTGGGTTAGTTGCCGATTCTTGGCTAAACCTAGCATCAGCCGTTTGGTTCTTCTTAACCCCTCAAGCACCAAAACCTGCCATGCTGCATGTTATCGACCGTACTTGGACCCCTTCTCAACGAGAAACTGATGCAGGCATTGGCTACGGATTTGGTACGACAATTAATGTCATTAATGGCGGTATTGAATGTGGAGAGCAGAACAAAGACAAAGGCCAACCAGTTAACCGTATTCGCTATTGGGAAGGGTTAGCGCAACATTACCAAATTCCAGTTGAAGCAGATGAAGCAAATACGTGTTGGCAACAAACCCCTTATGGCAGTTTGAACTTAAATGGTGCGACCGATGTACTTTACACTAACTGGGATGGTAACTGGAAATACTACCCTGATCGTCCAGAAGGCGCTTCTTTTGAATGTGAATTAGTCGGCTTCCAAACTGCATATTCCGCACTTGTTCCTGGTGACTATGAAAAATGTATCACTAACTTCTATGAGTCTCACGCTAACTGGCCTGTAACTCGTGTTGTTGAAACGCTTCCAACGGATCCATCAGAGCCAACCGACCCGACGGATCCAACAAACACGTGGGATGCAGGCAAGGTTTATAACACTGGCGATCAAGTGGTTGTAAATGGTGTAACTTACCAAGCTAAATGGTGGAACCAAGGTGATAACCCTGCAACGAGCACAACAGGTGTTTGGGAAGTGATCAGTGGTACTCCAACAACGCCTGTTGACCCTACTCCAGTAGAGCCGACGCCACCAGCACCGGTAGAACCAACACCTCCTACTGAACCAACAGATCCATCATCTACATGGGATGCAACAGCCACTTATAATACGGGTGACCAAGTAACCGTTAATGGTGTTACGTATCAAGCTCAGTGGTGGACTCAAGGTAATAACCCTGAAGCTTCTGGTGAATGGGGAGTTTGGAGAAAGCAATAATATTTTCGATATAAATGATTAATAGAAAATATTACGGTGGGTCGTTATTAACGGCCCATCTTTTATTTATACTCTCGTCTGAGCTAATTTAAGATAAGAATGAAGTTCACCATTTTTATACTCAATAGCAGAGTGAATATTCACCTTAACATTAGCCACGATAATAAAATCGTATTGGTTTTCATCTTTAAATATAGAGACGTGTAATAAGCCATCATCTAGCTTCCAATGGCCTACTGTTTTTAATCTATCAAACAAGGTAAATTCAGTTACACTGCCATCTGCTTTAAAGATAAGCTCAGTAATATAACCAGCAGTACATGTTTTTATCCAATGAGATTCAAAGATCTCATCAAATGAAAAATCCCTCTTATCTCTCCCCCACGTAGCGAACTCTATTTCTGGTATATCACAGTGAGATAATTCATGACGTTCAGTAATCGGAGTCCTGTTTACTTCTCGCAAAAATAATTGTTGCAGCACGGCTTTTTTAGTTGGCATGCGTAGCACCTGAAATAATCAAATCCCCATAATAAAAAAGGCTTACCACAATGTCTGCGATAAGCCTCTCATTCAATCAAAACGTTTTATTGACTCGTAATCAATAACTACACAGTCACACTCTTAGTGCAGTCTACTGACGATTTGCTTTCTTGCTCAACTTTTTTCATTTTTAATACAGCAATAGGCGCTGAAATAAACGTAAAGCCAAGTAAGATTGAAACTGGAACCGCCGTGATCACAATGAAAGATTGTAGAGCGTTTAATCCACCATCCCCTGCAATCAATAATACGCCGGCAACAATACCCATCATTAACGCCCAAAATAGACGTTGGAAACGTGATGGTTTATCAGTTCCCTCAACAGCCATTGCAATTGAATATGCCATTGAGTCACCTGTTGTAGCAACAAACGTCGTCGTAAGCACTAAAAATGCAGGAATTAATAACCAGCTTAGTGGTAATTGCTCTAATGACGCTAACAGTACTGCAGGTAAACCCGCTTCTTGTAATGGTCCAGAGATGCTACCTGGGGTTTGTAACTCAAGGAAGATCCCTGTACCACCCAGTGCCGAGAACCAAAAGTTTGTCGCAATAGGAGCAATAATTGCCACGGTAATCACTAACTCACGAACGCTACGACCTTTAGAAATTCGCGCAATAAAGATAGCCATCATTGGTGCAAAACCAATAAACCATCCCCAGAAGAACCAAGTCCACCACGAGTTCCATGCAGGATCTGCGGTGCTTAAGCTCATTTCCGGTAGGTGTTGAATATAGTTACCAAATGCAAGACCAAACTCAGTAAAGATAAAGCTTGTTGGGCCTAGTACCAAAATGGCTACTAATAAAGTGACAGCGCCAATAACATTCATTCGGCTTAACCACTGTAAGCCTTTGTCCATCCCCGTAAAGGCTGAAACTGAATAAATTGCCACAATCATAGATAAAAGACCGATTTGACTCATCAGTGAACTTTCAAGTCCTGTCAGTACCGTTAAGCTGTAACTAAGTTGCGTTGCTAAGAAACCAATTGGACCAATAGTACCAGCAGCAACTGCAATAATTGAGCAAGCATCAATCAATGAGCCTAACCAATGATTTTCAAGTTTGTTACCTAAAATTGGATATAGCAAAGCACGGGGACGCAATTTAACACCACAATTATAATGAGCGTACATTAGTACGATCGTACTTAATGTGCCTAATACTGCCCATGCTAGAAAGCCCCAATGCAAAAAACTTTGGCTTAACGCAGGCGCTACGGCTGCAAGGGTGCCAGTTTTAACATCAGAAAAAGTTGGAGAAGGTGTAATGAAGTGAAAGATTGGTTCAGCAGCTGACCAGAAAACGCCACCGCCTGCAAGTAAGGTACACATGATCATTGCGACCCATTTGAACGTACCGAACGTTGGTTTTTCTTCACCACCCATCTTAATTTTGCCATAACTGCTCATCGCTATGATAAGAGCTAAAACAAATGTGATGATCATTAACCACTGCCACCATAACCCAAACATGGTCGATGCTGACATAAATAAGGTTTGAATCGTTGCTGTAAATGTTGAGAGATCAACAAGAGCAAAGAGAAGGAATAAAAGGATAAATCCTATAGTAAGTGTTGGAACTAGTTTATCGCTATTTTCATTGCTATTTTTAAACATGGGTATCCCACTTGATGCGTGAGGGATGGGACTCTAACAGCTTAAAAAACGTAAAACCAGTGAAATATTTTTAAAAAAGGCAGAAAAACAGTCAAATATTTATGATTGTAATCACTAAATTTAAAATTTAACCCATAAAATCAACAACCTATAAAATACACCATAAAACACCACAACAACCCATAATAATTTACACATTTATCAAAATAACTCATTATGATTAGAGAATATTGAACTTTTCTTATTGGATTTTCTTCTGAATAAAATTCATGTTCTATTCATCTTCACTGTTTTATACTGATGCTGTATTGACTTAATTAGGAAGCATCATGCTAAAAAAATCAGCCTTATACCTTGCTGCCCTATTCACTTTTTTTCCATTATCACAAAGTGCTTTTGCTAATGCTCATCCTGATGGACATCAGCTCATTCAAGATGTTCATCAAAATGGCGCTAAAATAGATATCGATGAAGATCAAGATGAAGTTTATGACGCGGTTCAAGCCGGTTTAGTAAAGCCATTTTCTGAGCTTTACGCTATGGTCGCAAAAGACTTCCATGGCCGAATTATCAAAGTGGAACTAGATGAAGACGACAATGAATGGACCTATGAATTAAAGCTGGTACATGAAAATAATATAATCAAAGTCGAATATGATGCGGCAACGTTAGCAATCACAGAGATCAAAGGCCGCGATATTCGCGCAGCTCTTAAATAACAACAAAAAAAGATAATCACTAAGAGAATAATAATGAAAATTTTAGTTGTAGAAGATGACCCACGCTTAGGTGAACAAATTGTAGAAACCTTAGAGAGTGCTGATTGGGTTCCAGAATTATCTCAAGATGGTGTCGATGCTTTATATCGTGCAACAACTGAGGAGTGGGATGCGATTATTCTCGATCTTGGCCTACCAAAGTTAAATGGGTTAACCGTATTAAAAAGTATTCGTGACGAAAACATTAATACCCCAGTTATTATCTTAAGTGCCCGTGACACACTATCTCAACGCGTCGAAGGCTTAAATGCTGGGGCCGATGATTATTTGACCAAACCTTTTGAAATGGTTGAATTGATCGCTCGTATTCGCGCTCAATTACGTCGCGCTTCAGGTAACGCTTCTCCAATTCTAAAAATTGGTGATTTAAGTTTAGATACACGCAGCTCAAAAGTACTTTGGCAAGACCAAGCAGTCAGCTTAACGGCATTAGAGTACAAGGTTGTTGCTTATTTTATGCACAACCCTGAGAAAGTTATCTCTAGAACTACCTTGGTTGAACACATTTATAAACAAGATTTTGACCGTGATTCAAACACAGTCGAAGTATTTATCGGTCGTATTCGTAAAAAAATAGCGCCACAAATTATTAAAACGGTTCGTGGTCTTGGCTATCAACTAAACCCTTAAAATATAAAAGGTCTACTGTGAATACATCACCGAGACAATTCAAAGATACCTTCAAAAAATTGAGTCTAAAAAGCCGCTTGCTTCTTGCTGCGGCTTTTTGGCTATCTGCCATGATATTTGCTGCGGGAATTGGTATCCCTAAATTAGTAAATGATTATCTAGTCCAAGATGTAAAAAGTCAGCTATCACTGTCAATGGATGAGATCACCGCTAATATCGAAGTGAATAACAAAGGCAATCTCATTATGCCATCGCGTTTATCTGATCCTCGCTTTAGTCAGCCTTACAGTGGCCTTTATTGGAGCGCCTCAACTAAAGGTGATGATCTTCGTTCTCGATCTTTGTGGGATAAAAAGCTCACATTCAAAGAAGATAATTTATCTATTAACCCAAAAGTGAAAGGCGCTAATAACGAAGAACTTATTTATATACAAAAAAATATTTACCTTCCTGAAATTAAACAGCCAATAACCATCACTGTTGGTCTTGATGAAGATCCATTAGAAAAAACCTTACATCAACTTACAGGCCAGCTCTGGATCATTCTTGGCTTATTATTTAGTGGGGTTCTATTTCTTATCGGTATTCAAGTCAGTTGGTCACTTCGCCCTCTAGCTAAAATGCAATCTGAGTTAGTTACGCTACGTAAAGGCGAACAACAGGCATTAAGTCAGCATTATCCTCAAGAAATCGCGCCATTAGTTTCAGATCTCAACGCATTATTATTTCATTACCAAGAGTTACTTGAGCGCGCTCGTCATCATGCTGGTAATTTATCTCATTCATTAAAGACGCCTCTATCGGTACTTAAAAATGAATTAGAATATTTGAGTATTGAAGATAAAAATCGGTTATCTGATCCTATTGCTCAACTACAAGCACATATTGATTATCACCTTAGTCGTGCTCGCATGGCAGGTTCAATGAATATCCTCTCAGTAGCCACCTCACCCTCTGAACGAGTAGATGCGATCTCAATGGCGTTTGATAAAGTCTATGCTGAACGTGAAGTGATATTAATAAATGAGTTAGACAGTGAAGATCATATCGCCGTCGATAAAACCGATCTCGATGAAATGCTAGGAAACTTACTTGAGAATGGATATAAATGGGCGCATTCAATGATCCGTGTTCATTCTGAGCAAGTTGAAGGAAATCAAATTCAAATCATGATTGAGGATAATGGTGAGGGTATTCCTGAATCAGAGTTTGAGCAAGTCATTAAACGCGGTATCCGTTTGGATGAAACGACTCCAGGAACAGGTCTTGGGCTAAATATAGTGAGTGAAATGGCACACAGTTATCGCGGTTCGCTTGAGTTATCAAAGAGTGCAATAGGAGGACTAAAAGCCACCCTAAGATTCCCACTAGTAAAAGAATAATCGTTTTTCTACTTTACTAAAAATCGTATTCAGACAACCTAAATTAGGGTCAAAACGACCCTAATTATTTGCGATGAGTAAACTGTGTGATGAACCAATGACTAATATCTTTCCATCAGAATAGTAATCATGTTGTTCATCTTCAGTGATCGGTTCTGCATAAGCTATATTTAAGGTCGTTAAATCAAGAAAAAGAGTATCAATACTCGTTTTTAATCGTTCTCTTTCCTTATCAACATTCGGATCAATGCTATGTAACATAGTCACAATACCTCGATAAGCGGTAATCGTTAACCCATCATCGTAACTTAATGCCCCTAACCATACTTGTTCATTATTTTCGTTCTTACCTGCACTCCACCACCGAATATGGCTTCTCTTTAATAAATCGCCCGGTAATTGAAATGCCATATCTTGTATACGCCCATTCCAGAATAGATCAGAAACCGGTGGCGTTTTATTCTTGATGAGTGAAAGGTAATCAACAAATTCAATATCATCACGAGAAAATGTTTTATTCTCAATCCAACCTAATGTCACCATTATGGATTGAGGATGATGCCCAATAAGTGCGATATTAACCGCTTGAGCATCAAAGAACGAAGACACTCCAGGGAAAGCTTTGAAGGATATTTTTGTTTCATCGAAATGCAATGGTTCAAGTATTGGTTTTTCTATTACATCATCAGCGACCCAAAAAAAATGACTATAATTCAAATAAATAATAGCACTCACAACCACTGCTACTGATTTCTTGCCAATATTTTTCCATTGAAACTTCTTTGCAATCACGAAAAAAATAACTATCAGTAACAAGGTAACTATTGATTGTTTATGCTCCGTGGCAAATAGAGTTATATCACTCATCCATGGAAAGACATCAATCCCATAAGAGAGTAAATACCCCCATAAGACGAATTGACCCACGCCAAGTAGTAATCCAATAGATGCAAACAATGAAAATCGTCGCCACTCGATATTATTTACCCCAGCGATAAAGGGAACGATCCAAGCCACTGGTCCTAATAAACGAGCAAACAGTAAGACCGAATTACCTTTTCTCTGAAGTAACAAGCGACAGCGAGCAATGGGACGGCGAGTTTTTGGCTGCCAGTTCATTAATCGTGCCTGAGCCTTTCGGCCAAAGCGACGTCCAATCCAATAACTGAGTTGATCACCAATAAGACCACCAAGCAATACCGCAATAACGCCAGTCCAAACTCCTTGATAAAGCTGAAATCCTGCAGCAATTAAGAACGGCTCACCCGGAACAAATAAATTTGGCCCTATGAGCGCATCCAATAATGCGCCCGTAAATAATGCCATAGAATCATACATAAGCAATTTTACCTATGCTGACTATTTTTGCTCAGAATAATGACCGAATTTACATTCCATCTCGTTATTGCGCATCTCACCAAAGAAAAAACGGCGAATATTGGCTTTTAAATACGTAGCTCCCATCGTAAATAAGCCATCTTGGTCTAATCGACGTGGATCAAACTCAAACGTCATTGGCAAAAATCGAAAACGCCACGTTTGACTCGCGCGTTTTACATAATCACAGTCTTCACATAGGGTGATCTTTTCATCAAAACCTTGCAATTCATTGTGCGCACGCTTTGTTGAAAAAATACACGCCCCTACGGCGGTTGGAAAAATGAATTGAGTAGCAAATAAACCTAAGTTAAATAAGCCGTAGCCTACTCGATGAGCAATAGGAAGCCCTTTAGAGCCCATATAAACACCAGCAACTTCTAATTTTTTCTCAGCTAATTGTGTTGCTGCTTTCTCGATAAAATCTGTTTTTAGGCTTACGTCGGCATCTAAAAATAGTAAGCGTTCATGCTTAGCGAGTGATGCGCCAGTATTACGACCTAAGCTAACACCACGTTTATCCATTTTGTGGATTGTTAAATCAGGAATGCTCGCTTCAAAGGCCTGAGCAACTTCACATGTGGCATCTTCGCTGTTTGAATCAACAATGATCACTTCAAAGTTTTGATTTGTTTGTTTTGTTAAATCTTCTAATAAACGGCCAATGCGTTTTTCTTCATTTAGGGTGATGATTACAATACTTAGTGGGCTCATCTTTATATTCTCCATTTATTCGCTATAAAAGTAACTTGGAATAAATAATACAAAGCAATGGCTTAATAAAGCATGAGTGGTTTGTTCATGTTCCATTCATATATAAAAATAAATCTCAAAAATGAATAATTAGTACAAAAAACAGGCTTTTTTAGAAGAGTGAATAATATTAAAAAGAGAAAGAAAGGAAAGCCACACGTCTCAAAATGTGGCTTGATTTGGAACTGTTCGGGGTCATAACCGGACGTGCTAACTATCTAATATCACTCATTAAATTTCAAGACTTTTTATAAGCACTCCGCTTAAAAAAAAACCAATTTGAGACCTTGGTGCATAAATTTGTGAGTCAGATAACATTTATTTTCCGGTCATTCTTACTCGCTGCCCAACACATCTTAGAATTACGATTAACCCACCAAATTATCGTATTGTTGTTGATTAGACTTAGTTGGCAAATAAACCGTAAATACCGAGCCTTTTCCAAGTTGCGAGCGAACTTTAATTTCCCCATCCGTTTGGCTGAGTAAACTCTGAGATACAGAAAGACCAAGCCCAGTACCCTCTCGTTTGGTGGTATAAAATGGGTCAAAGATCCGACTTAATTGCTCTGAAGTCATTCCACTACCAAAGTCTTCCACTTCAATAATAGCACCACGTTCTTCGCCTTCTTCACACCATGTACGGCTTCGAATGATCAACTTCCCTTTACTGTTCATGGCATGAATACCATTCATCTGTAAATTAACCAATACTTGTAGAAGATGATGGCGATTCACTTCTACTCGTGGTGGCTGTTCAAAGTCAAACTCCACCTCAATATCTCGCTTATGCGCCCCAGTTCGAACTAAGGTCACACTCTCTTCAATGATAGGGTTAATGTATTGCCAAGTAACTTGATCTTGAATTCCACCTTGTCTGCTATACTGCAACAAACTACGCGTGATATTACGAATTCGATCTATCTGCTCCATTATCGCATCAAGCTCTTCTGAGATAACTTCTGCGCCCTCTCCCAACTCATACTTAATTAATTCTGTATTGCCTAAGATTACTGCGGTTGGGTTATTAATCTCGTGCGCAATACCTGCAGTAAGCTCCCCTAAAGAGGCCAACTTCTCACTCATGATTAACTTATCTTGAGCTTGTTTGAGCAACTTAATATATTGCTTTAACTCAATGGTTTTTTCATGCAGACTGGCTGTTCTTGATTCAACTTTTGATTCGAGTTCTTTTGAGGCTCGTTGAATCTCCAAGTTTCGTTGCTGAAGTTGATCAAGCATGTTGTCAAACTGCTGAGCTAAACTTGCAAGTTCATGATGATTATTAAGACCTAAATCACCAATACGAACCTCTTTTCCCATTTGTACTGATTTAACAACATAATGAATTTTTTCTATTGGCTGAAAGAGATCCCTCGCACCTCTATGCACAAAAATAGTCGATAATAAAAGAGTAATTAATATTGTTACTCCTGCCTCAACTAAATTTTGTAAATATTGCTTTAACAGTGGCCATTCAAGATAACCGGTATAGAGCATTCCGATCACCTTATCATTCATGTCTCTAATTGGTTGATAAGCCGAGATATACCAGTCGTTATATACATAAGCTCTATTAACCCAGCGATCTCCGTTTTCTATTACGTTGTTTTTTACTTTCGTAGATACCGTCGTTCCGATAGCACGGCCTTGATTAAGTGATTTATTCGCAAAATCATTATGTAACGGTACGTTGGTACTAATACGTAAATTATCTAGAAATAACGTTACCGTCCCATAATTATCAGCGGCTAAATCGCCCTCTGGATAAATTAAGTCTCGAATACGATCAACTAAAAACGTGCTGTTATTTAAAAGAATACCGCTATCTACAATCCATTCTAAATGGCCATGCTCATTAAAAATAGGAATTAAAGTGCGACTGATTAGTCCTCGCTTTTCTATGCTATTGTCTTCTTTATTGACAACATAAGCTTTAGAGGCCAATACAGGTGAAATATTTTTTAAATCATCTTGCTCCATGACTTGGAAAAATGTCCGAGAGATCCCTAGCGACAATGCTTTTACAATAGTTGCAGGTAACTGATCAGCATAACTAATAGGATGAAGCGCTATATAATCTGAATTATATTTCCCTGCTTGATCCCTTACCCAATTTGTAAAGTCAGAATCTCTCTCTTTTAGTTTAACTTGAAATTGATAAGACTCAACAAAGCCACGAAGTTCAGCTCCTTGCTCTTTCTGCAAAAAAACAATGCTATTATTGGCGACAGAAAGTTTACTTCCTACATCATTAAGGGCGTTTTTCCACGTATAATGTACCGACCAAAACGCGGTAATCACAACAAGCGCTAATAGCGTTAAAAACAATGGGACTGAGTTTAACCACAGTAATCGATACCTCACCATAGTTTGAACACGTCGCTTCCATAACGACAAAGACAGTATCATGCGATTTCTTCACTCCACTCTTTAAATTTTCTTTCTAATGTTTTACGAGCGACACCAAGTTGCCTTGCAGCAGCAGATTTATTTCCATCATGCAGCTCCACCACCGTGATGATGTGCTTCTTTTCAACTTCTTTTAATGTCCATTGCTCAGGGTATTCATCCATTTCCGGCATGCACGTACATTCCGTAGGCTCTTTATCTAAGCTTTGTTCTTGGTTAGATGATTGTTGCTGCAATGGCACATCACCTTGAAGACTAACCCAATGTTCTACTGGCGGTTTACCCAGTAAGATACAACGCTCAATCATATTTTTCAGCTCACGGATATTACCGGGCCAATCATACTGAGCCATAGCAACGATATCTTCGTGGGCCCAATGAATCGGTTTTAATCCCATTTCTTTTGCTATCATGTGTGAAAAATGTTCTGTTAAACAGGCCAAGTCCGCTTTACGTTCACGCAAGGCTGGCAGTGAAACGGTAAGAACATTTAAACGATAAAAAAGATCTTTTCTGAAATTACCTTTTTCTACTTCTTCAAGTAGATTACGGTTGGTTGCTGCTACAATACGAACATCAACTGGAATTTCTTTTTCAGAACCTACTGGTCGAATGGCTTTTTGCTCTAAAGCACGTAAAAGAGATGATTGCATTCCTATTGGCATTTCTCCAATTTCATCTAAAAATAGAGTTCCACCATTAGCAACTCGAAATAGCCCTTCACGCCCTTTTTTAGCTCCTGTAAACGCCCCTGACGTATGACCAAATAATTCACTTTCAAGAAGATCAGGCGCAATAGCACCACAGTTAAGAGGGACAAACGGACCGTTACGGTGACTTAATTGGTGTAAACCACGAGCCACAAGCTCTTTACCTGTACCTGATTCACCTTCAATAAGAACTGCTGCAGTTGATGGTGCAAGTTGAGCAACCATCTGTTTTAGCTCTATGGTTTTTTCTGCATTACCGATCATCTCAATTGGGTTATTTTTTTCCACTTCTCGTTGCAGTGCAAAATTAGTGCGTTCAACTAAACGACGATCCATACAACGCTTCACCGCTTGCAGCATATTTTCGAGGTTAAACGGTTTTAAAATAAAATCAGCAGCACCTAAACGTAACGCCTGAATTGCAGTATCTAATTCTGCGTATCCGGTCATAAATATGACGTCGTAGTTTCGAGAGTCAGAAGCTATGCTCTCTTGCCATTCTAATCCAGTTTGGCCCGGTAAGTTAATATCAAGAATAATCAAATCAAGATGGTGAGATTGACGAATAGCTTCTGCATCTTCAATGGTTCCTACAGTATGAACCTGTCCAAATTGTTTGCTTAATGCTTTTTTTAGTATCGTCTGCATACCTACTTCATCATCAACAACAAGTACTGAAAATGCATTCCAATCTAATTTCGAGACCATAGAGCTTCCTAATTTATACGCTTCAAAGAGATATGTGGGTCAAAATGTCCTAATTATTCTACCCTGTATTCTACAAAATGTATCCTTTCATATGAGACATTTTGTCCTAGTCACATTTTTTGTAGGGCTTTTATGCCAGAATACCCATCAATCGCTTAAATATCATTAAGTTAAAGATGATACTATCAATATTATTTCTGGCATAGTGATTGCTTTAATGGCGATGAGTCTATTCATTTATTGCACTTGCAGTAATTTTAATAACACTACATGGATATAACATGAACAATAAAATCAGTACGTTTACAGTAATGGCTACACTGGCTCTTGGTTCTTTTTCTGCAACGAACGTATATGCAGATGATGCTAGTATCGTTCGTCTTGCAACGACAACAAGTACTTACCACTCTGGTTTACTTGATTACCTATTGCCTGAATTTAAAAAAGATTCTGGCTACGAAGTTCAAGTATTGGCAGCAGGCACAGGTAAAGCGCTAAAAATGGGCGAAAACGGTGATGTTGATTTAGTAATGACTCACGCTCCTAAAGCTGAAGCAAGCTTTGTTGAAAAAGGCTATGGCGTTGATCCCAAAGCATTAATGTATAACGATTTTGTTCTAGTTGGCCCTAAAGCTGATCCTGCACACATCCACGATATGAAAGACGTGACTGCGGCATTCAAGAAAATGGCTGAATCAGACGTTACTTTCGTTTCTCGCGGTGACGACTCAGGCACAAACAAAAAAGAATTGATTTTATGGTCTCAAGCTAAGATTGAACCAAACTTTGGCGGTTATAAAGCAGTAGGTCAAGGCATGGGCCCAACATTAAATATGACCTCTGAGCTACAAGCTTACACATTAACAGACCGCGGTACTTGGCTAGCTTACCAAAACAAACTTGATCTTGAGATCATGGTTGAAGGCGATAAGCGTCTATTTAATCCTTACCAAGTTATTCTAATTAACCCTGAGCGTTACAAAAATCTAAATACGAAAGGTGCGCAAGCATTTAGCGATTGGTTAGTAAGTGACAAAGGCCAAGCAATGATCGATAGCTTTACTCTTAATGGTAAAAAACTGTTCACTGCGGACGCTAAATAATCCATGACTATCTTAGCCACCTCTCACGAAGCCATTCAATTACTGTTTAGCGGTGATGCTGCATTATGGAGCATCGTTGGTGTTTCATTCTCTGTCTCACTATTTGCAATGGCGGTTGTGTTATTGCCAGCACTCTTGTTGGCGTTTGCGCTTGCGTATGGCTCGTTTCCTGGGCGGTGGCTACTGCTCTCTATTATTAACACGTTACAATCTGTACCTACTGTTGTAATTGGCTTATTGCTATACATGGTTCTTTCTCGATCTGGGCCTCTTGGCGATTGGCAACTACTTTTTACTCAAGAAGCGATGATCATCGGTCAAATGTTCATCTGTTTTCCTATCATGGTTGCCATGATGCACGGCGCATTTCAACACAGTGACCGACGTGTATGGGAAACCGCATTTACCCTCGGCGCTTCATTACCACGTGCTTTTGGTAGTTTAATTTGGGAAACGCGATTCCCTATCCTAGCAGCCGTTATTGCTGGGTTTTCTCGAATTATTACTGAAGTCGGCTGCTCTATGATGGTCGGCGGTAACATCTTTAATGCAACACGAAACATTCCAACCGCAATTGCTATGGAAAGCCAAAAAGGTGCGTTTGCTCAAGGGGTTGCCCTTGGTATGGTGCTATTAATTTTAGCTTTGGTATTAAATTTTTTACTCTCTATCACTCGTGGTAAAGGGTATTTACGTACTTAGTAGGCATAAAAAATGACAATAAGAATTACTGCCGATAATCTATCGATGCGATTTAATGATCGTGTGCTTTTCCATATCCCACATTTATCATTAGGACCAAAAGAGTCTGTCTATTTACGTGGCGCTAATGGTGTAGGTAAAACAACACTACTTAAGATTTTATCTGGATTACAAAACCCAACGACTGGCAAGCTTAATCTTAATCAACCCCATTGGACTGCACGCTTATTTGGTCGCTCAGGCAATAACCAAATCGTGTACCTTCATCAAAACCCATTTTTATTTGATGGTACCGTTTTCGATAATGTTATTTATGGCATGAAATACACCACCATGAATAAACTTGAAAAACGCAATATGGTGATCAATGCGCTACGCATGGTTGGTCTTGAAACCTTAGCTGACGAACATATTTCTGTTTTATCTGGTGGTGAAAAACAACGTGTCGCTATGGCACGAGCTTGGGTGCTAAAACCTTCTATACTGCTAATGGACGAGCCGAGTGCTAGTGTTGACCAAGAATCCATCGATTTATTGGTTATTATGGCGAAAGATCTCCTTGAACGTGGCTCTAGCATTGTCGTCACTAGTCACCAAACCAACGCATTAACTGAAATTTGTCATCGTCAATGGACCATTTCAGACGCAAAGCTGATAGAATCAACCCCATTAAAAGTGATCGTTAGCAAGGATAAATATGCTCCAGCCAAAGCAAACTAGTTGGGTAATTTTAGCGGGTGGACAAGCTCGTCGTATGGGCGGTAAAGATAAAGGGTTTGTTCTATTTCAAGATAAACCGTTAATTGAGCACGCTTTAGATACATTAACACCTCAAACTGACCAGATTGCCATCAATGCTAACCGCAGCACTGAAGAATATTCACGTTACGCGGTCACCTTTCCAGATCAGTTTAGTGAATACCCAGGTCCATTGGCAGGAATGCATTCTGGCCTAATAAATATGAACTCTGACTGGGTTGGATTTATTCCTTGTGATTCCCCTAACCTTCCGAGCAATTTGGTTTCATTGCTTTGCGATGCGGTAAAAGAAAACACTGATATTGTTGTTGCTCACGATGGTGAGTACATGCAACCTGTCGTCACTTTAATGCACAAACGCATTATTCCTAAAATTGATGCCTTCTTAGCGCGCGGTGACAGAAAAATCATCCTATTATACAAAGAGTGTAATACTGTATTTGCTGATTTCTCTGACTACCCTAATGCTTTTATCAATTTGAATAGCCCTCAAGAACTCGAACAATTTGGATCTTTATTATGAGCTTAACGACTGCGTCTATCCCTTTATTGGGTTTTGCTGCTTATAGCGGCACAGGTAAAACGACATTATTAGAAAAGCTATTACCAAAACTGACTGATATGGGACTAAAAGTCGCAGTCATTAAACACGCTCATCATAATTTTGATATCGACCAAGAAGGTAAAGACAGCTACCGCTTACGTAAAGCGGGTGCAAGCCAAATGTTGATTAGCTCTCGTTTTCGTAATGCGTTGATTACTGAAACGCCTGATGAAGAAACGACCTGTCAACAACTCATCAATAAGTTAGATCAAACTGAACTTGATTTGATTCTTATTGAAGGCTTTAAACAGCTGCCATACACCAAGATTGAATTGCATCGTGATGAAATAGGCAAGCCTTGGATTTTCCCAGAAGATAACAACATTATTGCGATTGCCTCTGATTCCAAAGCTGAATCAGAACTACCGCAAATGGATATCAATGATACAGATGCTATCACTGCGTTCATTGTTGACTACGTAAAACAGCATCAGCATAAACAACAAAGTGATTTATCAGCTAATTGTGATGAATTATCTCCTGCGTTTTTATCTGTTAGCCAGGGAAGAGCTAAGATTTTAGAAGCAATCACTCCTCTAAATTCACAAAGTGACGTGTCTTTAGTTGAGTCGATTAATGCATTAGCTGCTCAAGATATTTTATCGCCGATTAATGTTCCTCAACATAACAATTCAGCAATGGATGGCTATGTGATTTGTGGTGATGATTTAGAGCGTGAAAACTATACGGTCGTTGCCGAAATCATGGCAGGTCACAGCTATGATCGCTCTCTTCAACACGGTGAAGCCGCAAAAATCATGACGGGTGCACCAGTGCCTGAAAATGGCAATACCGTGATCATGCGTGAACAAGCGATTCAAGAAGGTGACCAAGTACGTTTCGATGCGGGTAAGTCAGGCATTCGTAAAGGGCAAAACGTTCGTCTAGCTGGTGAAGACCTTGCTATAAACCAAACCTGTGTAGCAAAAGGTTCACGCATTACCGCGCCTGAAGTGGGCATGCTTGCGTCTTTAGGTATTGCTTCTGTCCCTGTTATCGCGAAAATAAAAGTCGCTATTTTTTCGACTGGTGATGAAGTTCAAGCGCCGGGTGAAGCACAAAAAGCCAACTCTATTTACGACTCTAACCGCTTTACGCTGACTGCGTTATTACAGAAAATCGGTTGCGAAGTGATTGATTTTGGTATCATTGAAGACAGTGAAGCCGCTTTAGAATCAACGCTTTCTCAGGCATCACAACAAGCAGATATGATTTTATCTTCTGGTGGTGTGTCGGTTGGTGATGCGGACTACATCAAAACGATTTTAGACAAACTAGGCAATATTAATTTCTGGCGTATCAATATGCGTCCGGGGCGCCCTCTTGCCTTTGGTCATATTGGTGATACTCCGTTCTTTGGTTTACCGGGTAACCCTGTTGCGGTAATGGTGGCGTTCTTACAGTTTGTTGAGCCTGCACTTCGTAAACTTCAAGGCGAAGATAACTGGAAACCTGAGACTTTTACGGCAATTGCTAAAGAGTTTATTCGTTCTCGCACTGGCCGAACTGAATACAGCCGTGGTATTTACTCGATTAACCAAAATGGTCAAATGGAAGTGGTAACCACAGGTAAGCAAGGATCGGGCATCTTACGTTCAATGAGCGAAGCCAACTGCTTAATTGAGGTGCAATCTGAGGTTGAGTCGGTGGCTATTGGCCAGAAAGTGACGATTATTCCGTTAAACTCACGGGTATAACACTTTGTATATTTCTTAAACAATATCGAATCTAGCCTCACGTTTGTGGGGCTTTTTTATCATTCTATTTCTTATCTTTTCTGACTTCAGTCTCGTTTTTGCTTTTTTCTAAAACAATCAAAAGAGAAGCTTATATATTTTCAAGAGCAATCCTTCATTATCCCAATGCAATTAAATAATTTAATCAATAAGAATGAGCCAGTAATTACCAAAATTATTATTTCAAAGCTGCGAGGACATTATGACTAAGCCATTAATACCACAATCAAACGTATTACTAGACAGTATTCGAGATGTATTAAACCGCAGCCATAAACACGCTGCTCAAGCTGTTAATTCAACGATGGTTCAAACATATTGGCGGATAGGACACTTGATCGTTGAAGATGAACAACAAGGACAAAGCCGAGCTGAATACGGCAAAGGGACTCTAAAAGCATTATCACTTTCTTTAACTAAAGAGTTTGGAAAAGGATTTGATGTTCGTAACCTACGTAATATGCGAAGTTTTTATCAGACGTTTCCAATTCGGAACGCAGTGCGTACCGAATTGAGTTGGACTCATTACCGTATCCTTATTCGCATCGAAAACAATAAAGCTCGTCAATGGTATATGCAAGAATCTATTGAGCAATCTTGGTCTGCTCGAGCCCTAGAACGTCAAATTGGTACTCTCTATTATGAACGCTTATTGGCTAGCCAAGCTGATAATAAAGCGATTAAACCTGTTTTAAATGAAGCAAAGCAACACACTGATGCTCTTGCTGTATCAGCAAAAAACTACCTACGAGATCCTTACATTTTTGATTTTCTTGGTTTACCGACCGACTCTCTTCAAGAAAATGAACTAGAGCAAGGGCTCATTGATAATCTCAAAAAATTTCTACTTGAATTAGGAAAAGGTTTTGCTTTTGTTGAACGTCAACAACGCATTACAACAGATGATGGTGACTATTACATCGACCTCGTCTTCTATAATTTTCATCTAAAATGCTTTTTACTGATTGATCTAAAAATGCATAAATTGACTCATCAGGATGTAGGTCAGATGGATATGTATGTAAGAATGTATGAAGAAAAAAAGCGACGCAGTGATGACAACCCTACTATTGGCTTAATACTGTGTACTGAAAACAATAAAACGGTAGCAAAATATTCAGTCCTCAATGAGAGTGAACAACTCTTCGCTTCTAAATATATAACAGAACTACCAACTGAAGAAGAGTTACGCCAACAGTTAGAAAAGGATCGTCGACTAATCCTCGAACAGCAAGGAAAGTATGAATACTGACACCAGACTCTGTCTTAATTATATTTAGAGCTTTATTCTAGTTTATTGCTAGGCACTTTGATGGTATAAAGTGCCTAAAATACTGTGTTCAAAAATTATAAGGCTCCAAGATGTCTAAAATGTTCTTCAAAGGTCGTATCGAAACTCGTCAAAATCACGTTCTTTCTGGTTTTAACACCAAGCGTGACGTTAAGTTAGGTACTGAAGAAGCACCACTAACTTTAGTTGTTCAAACAGAAGAGCGTAAAGTTGAAATTGAAGCGCAGCTTACTGAGCACAACTTATTCGCAAACATCGAAGTGAATGCTGAGAAAGAAGAAAATATTCTTGAGCTTGAAGGCGTTTTAAACAAGCCAAAAACAACTCGCTTTGAAAAAACACCTAACCGCAACGAACCTTGTTCTTGTGGTAGTGGTAAAAAATACAAAAAATGCTGTGCTTAATAACGACTCCGTTATTTAACTTTTAGCTAAACAGCTGATTGTATTTAAAAAAAAGAGCCTCTGTTTATCTGTTAGTAATAACAAACAACATGAGGCTCTTTTTGTATCTGCATTTTCTATTCTAAATATTGAGTCAAGATTAGTCTTTAATATTTAAGAATGCTGCACCACGAACGCCGCCAGAATCACCGTGTTTTGCTTTGATAATACGAGGCACGCGACCTACTGATAATAAGTGCTTTGGAAGACGTTTCGGCAACTCTTCATAAATCAATTCAAAGTTTGATAAACCACCACCCAGTGCTACAACATGTGGGTCAAAGCAGGTAAACAGGTTAGCAAAGCAGATCGCTAATAGCTCCATAAAGCGCTCAACATGCTCTACCGCATTCACATCACCTTCGGCATGGGCTTTAATGATATCAATCGCTTTCTTTTGTTCGCCATAATAATGCGCATAAAGTAGTTCAAAACCACGACCAGAAAGGTAGCTATCTAAGCAGCCTTTATTACCACAACCACAGCCTAATAACGGCGCGTTTTCACCAAGGTGGAACCATGCATCGATTGGTAAACGAGAGTGGCCTAACTCCCCTGCTACATGGCTGTAACCAGAGAATGCTTTACCATCAAAAATTAAACCACCACCAAAACCAGTGCCTAAAATTAGGCCCATAACTGATGGAGAGTCTTTTAATTCTTCATCCCACGCTTCTGATAGTGCAAAACAGTTCGCATCGTTATCAATTTTTACTGAACGACCAATTTTTGCTTCTAAATCTTTACGTAAGAATTGACCTTTTGCTGCAGGTACATTACTTGTTAATAAAGCACCCGTTTCAGCGTCTTCCATTCCTGGGATCCCTAAACCGACTTTACCTTCAACGCCAAATTCAGCATCATATTTTGCAATTAAGCCAGCAATGTCATCAACCAATAATGCGTAATCTTCTGTTTGTGTTGGAATTCGTTCAGTGGCAACGCGCTCTAATTTTTCATTAAACGCACCAAATTCAATCTTTGTGCCGCCTACATCAAAACCGTAGTACATAAGGTATCCTTGTCCTAATCTATTTTAAATTTTTTATGGTGTTATCTTACCTAATTTATATAAATACAGACTGTGACCTAGGCGGAATTACCTTCTATTTTGTGTGAAATGTACCTCAAATCCCCATTAGATTTGGTTGCTTTCTTTCAGTTTTGTACGAAAATCAACCAAACGTTTTAACCCCATCCCTCTTTCTGCTCCCTTCACTGGTCGCTTACTGTAAAGGTAGTGCTCTCGAAATAGCTCAAACCAACACTCTAGATGCTTCGCATTTTCTTTTTCACCAAATAAATCCAATACCAAACTTGCTACTTCTGCCGTAGCAAGCTGATGATCTTTTGATGCTTTACGCATAATGTAGCTAGACAGGTGCTCACTATTAAATGACAACACAGGCAATTGATGTAGGTAAACACTTTTACGATACATACGGCCCGCTTCGCGCCAACTGCCATCAAGTAAAATAAATAAAGGCGTTTTACCCTCTTCAACCACAATATCATTCGTTACTAAGACTTTATTTTCAATTTGCTCTTCTGGGAAGATAACAAACGGTTGATACGAGTCATCTTGCAATAAAGCAAGCATCTCTGGATTTGGCTCAGTACGAGACCACAGATAAGCATGAGTCTCAGGAATTAAGTCTGCAATAAGTTTGCCTGTGTTGCTTGGTTTTAAAACTTCAGTATCAAACATTATTAACAAAAAAGCCGCGTTAGATTGAACGTTTGGTTGATGCTCACAAATGCAGTAGTCTTTATGTACTTGGCAGTACTCACAACGGTTCACATTAGCACCACGCGCATTAAAGGGTTTTGTAGAACGTGCTAATCTTTCTTTATGTAATTGGTGGACTTTGTGAATACGCATTTGCAATAACCAAGCTATTTATATGGAAAAAAAAGCGCATTTTACTTACAGTATGAGTAATAACAAGTTTAATAAGAGAATTCCGAATGGAAATTAACTGGATTGAATACAATGACCCTCTACGCTTGGGCTTCTTTATCGTTGCATTCATCATTTTTGCTTTAGCTGAATACCAATGGCCACGTAAAGTCTTAACGCAAAAAAAATCTACACGTTGGGCTAGTAACATAGGTTTAGTCTTTTTTAATAGCTTAATTCTTCGTCTCACTCTGCCTTTATTAGCCATTGATGCTGCTTTTATTGCACAACAAGAACAATGGGGATTATTTAATTATTTAAACACGCCATCATTTTTAACAGGGCTTCTTTCTATCTTGTTATTGGATTGGTTAATCTATTGGCAACATCGCGCCTTTCATCGTGTTCCTTTATTATGGCGCTTGCATCGAATGCATCATTCAGATCAAGACATTGATGTCACAACAGGGACGCGTTTTCACCCTATCGAGATCATTATCTCTATGTTGGTAAAAATAGCGGCTATTGGTTTACTTGGAATTCCAGTTGAAGCGGTTATTCTGTTTGAAATTACTTTAAACGTCAGTGCGATGTTTAACCACAGCAATCTGTTTATCCCAACGTGGTTAGATCGTTATATTCGAGTGTTATTGGTGACGCCTGACTTCCATCGGGTTCATCATTCTGTTCATATCTCTGAAATGCATAATAATTATGGTTTCTTTTTATCTATTTGGGATCGCATTGGTAAAACCTATTTAATAAAACCAATAGATGGGCATAAAGAGATGAAAATCGGGCTTGGTTTTTTCAGAAAAGAAAAAGAACAACGCTTAGATAAAATGCTGACGCAACCATTTAGAAATAAATAAAATATGGTAATGAGGTGTTCACAGCACCTCATTCTTATTTGCTAAATGAGTTTACTTCTTCTTCCGTTAAGTAACGCCATTGACCTTCGTTTACATCAAGACTGATCGATCCAATCTTCTCACGGTGTAAAAAGACGACTTTATTACCAATCGCTGAAAACATTCGTTTTACTTGATGAAACTTACCTTCCGTAATAGTAAGTAGAACCTCTTGGGGCGTAATAATATCAAGCTTGGCAGGACGCGTAAGTTGTAATTCACCTTGTAACTGCACTCCGGTTGCAAATTGTTTCTCTGCATCTTCTGCTATTGGTTTACGTAAACCCACTCGATACACTTTTTCACATTTTTTATTTGGGGTAATTATATTGTATGACCAATGTCCATCATCAGTAATTAACACTAACCCTGTCGTGTCTGCATCCAAGCGTCCAGCAATATGCAACTCTGTATTATTCCCCTCTTCTATATAGTTAAATAAAGAGGGATAAGCTTCATCAACATTAGAGCAAATAGTATTCGCTGGCTTATTCATTAACAGATAACGAAAAGGTCGAGCGACTAACTCTTTCCCATTCAGCGTAACTTGATTATTTTCATGAACTTGGGTTGACTCAAGTGTGACAACGTCACTGTTTATTTTAACCCTTCCCTCAAGAATCAACTCAACCGCTTGGGCTTTCATTAATTCTGTACTTTTACAAATAAACTTATCAAGACGCATAGAACCACACATTACCACTTATCATAACGTCATTATCCTTGCTCTATTCAAATAAGCAATCGTATTACAAAAACGAGCGATCAAAAAAGGCGATCCGAAGATCGCCTTTTTATTTATATGCTTAGAGCTAATTATGTACCTTGCTCTAATTATATACTCAGAACTAAGTGCTTATTCTATTAACCATTATGGCGTATAGAACGTTGCTGCACCCGGACCTACTGGTAAACCGAATACGAATACCCACAGGTAGAACAGAATACTCCAACCAAACATGAACACCATTGAGTATGGAAGCATGGTTGCAATCAGTGTACCGATACCTAAATTCTTCATGTAACGTGTCGCTACCGCAAGGATAAGACCAAAATAGCTCATCATTGGAGTGATGATATTTGTTGTTGAATCACCGATACGGTAAGCCGCTTGAATTGTCTCTGGTGCGTAACCTACTAGCATTAACATTGGAACAAAGATTGGTGCGGTTACTGCCCACTGTGCAGATGCAGAACCGATCATTAAGTTAATGAAGCCACACATTAAGATGAATGCGAAAAACAACATAGGACCAGTAAGGCCGATATCTTGTAGGAAGCTCGCTCCACCTACCGCAATCACTTGACCAAAGTTAGTCCACTTAAAGAAAGCAACAAACTGTGCAGCAAAGAACACAAGAACAATATACATGCCCATTGAAGACATTGATGTTGCCATTGCATTGATCACATCACGATCATTCTTCATTGTGCCTACAATTTTACCGTAAACAAAACCAGGAGCCGCGAAGAATACAAAGATAAATGCCACAATACTCTTCAAGAATGGAGAGCCTGCAACCGTACCAGTTGCTGAACGTAATACACCATCTTCAGGAACAATCGTCCATGCAAGTAATGCACTCACAACAAGAACAGCCACACCTGCAAATTTAAGACCTTTCTTCTCAACAGCAGTTAGTTTACCCATCTTATCGTTTGATAAATCTTCAGATGCTTCTTCATCGTTATATTTGCCAAGTTTTGGCTCAACAATTTTCTCAGTAACAAAAGCACCAGTAATTGAGATAAAGAAGGTTGATACAAACATGAAGTACCAGTTCGCTTCAGGGCCAACCGTATACGTTGGATCAATCATTTGTGCTGCTGTTTCTGTAATACCAGAAAGCAGTGGATCAACCGTACCGATTAAAAGGTTTGCAGAATAACCACCTGATACACCAGCGAATGCCGCAGCAAGACCAGCTAACGGGTGACGACCTAATGAGTGGAAAAGCATAGCTGCTAATGGAATAAGAACTACATAACCAAGCTCTGATGCAGTATTTGAAATAATACCAGCAAAAACAACGGTTACAGTAACCATACGCTGAGATGCACCCATTACCATGCCACGCATTGCTGCAGATAACATGCCAGAGTGCTCGGCAATAGCAACACCAAGCATTGCTACAAGAACAGTACCTAATGGAGCAAAACCAACAAAGTTTTTAACTAAGTTAGTAACGATAAGTTGTAAGCCTTCAGCGTTAAATAGGCTAACCACGTGGATCATGCCATCAGCAGCACGGCCTTTTGCCCCTTCTGGGCGAGGATCGATTACTGATAGTTCAAAGTAGCCAGCAATACCTGATGAAATTAAAATTGCCACACAAAAGATTGCAAAAAGAGTAATTGGGTGTGGTAATAGGTTTCCTAAATATTCAACCGAATCAAGAAAACGTGTGAACAACGGCCTTTTTGGCTGTTGTTGGTTCTGTTGTTGCGATGCAGACGAACTCATCTGTAACTCCTTGTTTTTTTTGTCTTCCTTTATAATTAAAACACCCCATTCTGAATCAAATGGTTAAATAATATGTATTTTAGTTAAAAGTAAGTACTTCCAAAATTCACACAAAGGTTACACGATTGTAAAAATCATTAAAAGTTCAAAATGTCACAAAATATTTCATTTGTAGTATTTATAACCAGTTTTTCATTAAATTGCAAAACTTACAATTAACATTACACGGTAAGTATTTACAATATCAATAATTATATAATCTTTTTTTATTAAAATTGCTTTTTTCTATAGAGATAAGTCAGAATAGTCATGTTGGTTTTATTATCTAGGATTGAACATGACTCGTCATTTTATCTCTATTATTGCTTTACTCAGTTTATTTGGTTGTGCCTCCCCTTCAGAGCCACAGCTTACAAAACAAGAAATTAGTACTCAATATCCTCAATTATCCACTTCTGATGGATATCAAAACTATTTTCAAGAATGGCAAGGTGTTCCATATAAATACGGCGGCACAAGTAAGCAAGGAGTGGACTGTTCGGCTTTCACACAAGATGCATTAAGTAATTTGCATCAACAATGGCTTCCAAGAACAACACAATATCAGGTTGAAACCGGGATTAAAATTCCTCTAGCTAATGCTAAAAGAGGCGATCTTATTTTCTTTAAAACCAGCGTAAAGGTAAGACATGTCGGCGTCTATATTGGAAATCGTGAGTTTATGCATGCATCTACATCGAAAGGCGTGATCATTTCAAGCCTAGATAATCCCTATTGGAAGAAGGCATTTTGGCAGGTTAGACGAGTACTATAAAAGAGCATAAAAAAGCCAAGTAAATTGAATAACGTTCAACGTTCTTGGCCCATTTTTAGTTCTAATTCTGATAATTATTGGAATGCGCTATCAAATAGATTCTTAATCAAGCCTATATAGTCATCTAAGAACATCACTTGCTCATTTGTCGCTTTTTGAACCCAAGCACTTGCTAATACTTCACCTAAATCTGCCACCACAGCATCAGCTTCTCGTAATAAGGTAAATCTCACTTCCGATTCTAGTTCTGGATTTTGTGCAAATACCGTCATTAAATTAGAAGCTACTAAATCAGTCACAATGTCTTCGACGGTTTCTTCCCCAGTATCCCCTTGCTGGTTAGCAAAAATAGCTAAATTCTCTGTAAGGTATTCAATTAATGAATGGTAGCCTTCAGTATTGACAATCATAATTTATCCACTTGTTATGGTTCATAGCGCTTAAAATATTAAAGGCTTATAAACTTATTTTTAATATGTTTTGTCACAATTTATCAAAATAGAGAATAACACTCAAATCCTTTCCATTACTATTGACAGTGCAAGCAATTATAAGGGTGATTTTTATACGTTACCGTTTATCTAATTAATTGTATTGGTATTATCTGCCATACTTCACAGATATTTATTAGGAATACACTATCCTTAATGATGTGGTTTTTCAGATAATCAAGAGAGGCAATTATGTGGCAGGCTATAGCAAAGCAAATCTCTGACGTAACAGGACGTCCCTTCACTATTTCTGAACGTGAGATCATCACTGGTGGAGAAATTAATGATTGCTATATGATCAGTGATGGCTCTCAGCGTTATTTCGTTAAAATAAATGAACGAGCTGAGCTTCCGATTTTTGAAACAGAAATAGAAAGTTTAAATCAACTTGATCAATCCGATCACATCTTCGTTCCCTCTCCACTTCATGTTGGAACCACTAAAGACCACGCTTTTTTAGTCTTAAATTTCTTACCCACTAAACCCATGGATAAGCAAACCTCTTTTGATCTTGGTGTGAGCTTAGCAAACCACCATTTATGGGGTGACCAAGTTGAATATGGCTTTGATTGTGATAACTATCTTGGCAATGTTCTACAAGTAAATACTTGGCATCGTAAATGGGCCTGTTTCTTTGCTGAGCAACGTATTGGTTGGCAATTACAATTATTGCATGAGAAAGGAATGGAATTTGGTGACATTGAAACATTAGTCAAAAATACTAAAAATATCCTACACAACCATCAACCCAAACCTGCACTTTTACATGGTGACTTTTGGCATGGCAATATCGCGTTAAGTGTCAAAGGGCCTATCAGCTATGACCCTGCCTCTTACTGGGGTGATCCAGAGTGTGATTTAGCAATGGCTGAATTATTTGGAGGCTTTCAAGATAGCTTTTTTGACGGGTACCAATCCATCACTCCTATTTCTAATGGGTTTGAAACTCGACAGCATCTATATAACCTGTATTACATTCTTAACCATTGCATCATGTTTGGTGGAGAATACATGTTTCATGCTCAACAACTCATTGAAAAACTTAACCTAAATAAAAAATAACCACATAAATCATGAGATGGTACTTTCCATCTCATTTTTTTACTCATCTTAATGAAAAAACATCGAAGCTATCAACTTTTACACTTAATTCACTACAAAAACCAACTCTGTTTTCTACTATTAACGAGTAACCAATAGTCAACCTACATATCGTAATTGCAGAACAGTAGAAGGAGTTTGTTGTGAATAATTACACTAACCAGAATATCCAGTGTCCAAATTGTCATCATTCCATTGATATGGTGATTGACCAAAAACAATCAAATAAAAAAATCTATGATGATTGCCCATCTTGCCACCGTGCTATCGAATTTAGTATGGAGGTTAATCCTAATACCCGAAAAGTGCATTTATCTTTCAATAATGACGAAGATGGGCTGTTCTGATAATAAGGATTTTAATGCTACTTCCTATTAACTATACCAATGTAATTAATTAGATAATTACTGGAATTGGTATTAAGATTGATTCGCTAATACTCGCTCTACAGTATCAACAATAGCTTGTGTTTGCGGATCGATTTCTAAATTAATTTTATCGCCAATATCACGACCACTTAAATTAGTTCTTTCCAGAGTTTCAGGGATCAAATTAACGTTAAAGCCTTTCTCATCAACATCACCAATGGTTAAACTAATTCCATCAACGCCAATATAGCCTTTATGTAAAATATATTTTGTCCACTGCGGTGCGACATCAAACCAAATTTGGCAATTTTCTGTGGTCTGGTTAATCTCTCTCACTGTCATCACATCAACAATATGACCTGACATTGAATGGCCGCCAATTTCATCACCAAAGCGGGCTGCACGCTCAATGTTAATAAGTTGCCCTACTTCCAATAACCCAAGGTTAGTTAAACGCAATGTTTCTTCAATCAAATCAAAAGAAATAAGATGCCCATCTATTTTGGTTACGGTTAAACAGCACCCATTATGAGCAACGGAAGCACCAATTTCTAAACCTTGATGATACGGTGCAGGAATTTCTATTACATGGGTTTGAAATTTCTCTTTCTTTACTATTTCAATTACTTTCGTCGTTGTCGCAACAATCCCAGTAAACATCACTCTCTCCTATCAATACCATCAAATATATTGAATTGTTTTATTTGATTTTGGCTATTTTAAAAATATCTACGATACGTTGAATATTTCATTTTGTGAAGTCTCTCTTAATCTATATACTGTCAACTTTCTGCTTACCTTTAACAGTTTCCTCTGTTCAAAGCACTCAATCAGGCCCAATTTTCTTTTGCGATAGCGACTAGCGCAAAATGAACTCGCATTTATGCTCTTTAATACATTAATGCCCTTTTTATACTAAAAATTTGTACGGTGAATCAGTGCACAGATACCAAAAAGAAATCGTTCGATTAATTAAATTATCAACACCAGTCCTAATTGCGAGTGTCGCTCAGACGGGCATGGGTTTTGTTGATACTGTTATGGCTGGTGGCGTAAGCGCAACTGACATGGCAGCAGTGGCAATTGCAGCAAGTGTTTGGCTTCCATCAGTATTATTTGGTGTTGGCTTATTAATGGCGCTTGTACCTGTAGTTGCTCAATTGAACGGTTCAGGAAAATCTAAAAAAATCCCATTTGAAATCCATCAAGGTATTTACTTAGCGTTAATCGTTTCTGTACCGATTATGCTTATCCTTTATAACGCTGGCTTTATTATTGCGGCTATGGATGTAGAACCTGAGTTATTTGAAAAAACTCAAGGGTATTTACATGCTGTGCTATGGGCTGCTCCTGCATTTTTATTATTCCAAGCATTACGTAGCTTCTGTGAAGGCTTATCGTTAACCACGCCAGCAATGATCATCGGTTTCATCGGTCTAGCAGCTAACGTACCGTTAAACTGGATGTTTGTGTATGGTGAGATGGGTGCGCCAGCATTAGGCGGCGTTGGTTGTGGTGTTGCGACTGCTATTGTTTATTGGCTAATGTTTATCACCATGGTGATTTATACGTTTATTGCGCCTAAATTACGTCGTGTGAATTTATACGAAACATGGAATAAACCACAAGCGAAAGAGATCTACCGTTTATTCAAATTAGGTTTACCTGTTGCGCTGTCTATCTTCTTTGAAGTAACTTTATTTGCAGCAGTTGCCTTATTAGTGTCACCATTAGGCTCAATCGTTGTTGCTGCACATCAGGTTGCGATTAACTTCTCATCGTTGATCTTTATGGTACCAATGAGTATCGCGATTGCCGTTAGTATTCGTGTTGGCCATAAATTGGGTGAAAACGATCTTGAAGGCGCTAAGATTGCAAGCTTCTGTGGATTAGCTTTTGGTTTACTAATGGCATGCTGCACTGCGGTATTAACTTTATTGTTCCGTGAGCAGATCGCATATCTATATTCTGACAACAAAGAAGTAATTGAACTGGCGGTAAGCCTTATGCTTCTTGCTTCTATTTACCAATGTACTGATGCAGTTCAAGTAGTTGCAGCTGGTGCACTTCGTGGCTACAAAGACATGACGGCTATCTTTAAGTGTACGTTTGTGTCTTACTGGATTGTAGGTTTACCTGCGGGCTACGTTCTTGGTATGACAGATTGGATCACTGAGCCAATGGGTGTTTATGGCTTCTGGTTTGGCTTTATTGGCGGTCTAACGACTTCTGCGATTTTATTAAGCTTGCGTTTACGTTGGCTACAAAAGAACCCTACGAAAATCAATATGGAAGTGGATGAACTGCAAATAGTGCATTAATTCAAACAAATATAAACTGCAAAGCCCAAGGTATTGATACCTCGGGCTTTTTTATGCCATATACAAACTAAATATTATTACATCGCCAATTATTTTTGTTTTTCTTTTAGTTGGGTAATTACGTAGTCAGGAGCAACTTTGGCAAGCTCTTCTAAACACGCCTCCGCTTTATCATTTCCATAGCGTACATAAATATCACATACCGCGTACAACTGCTCAGGTGAGCCTGAAATTAAATACGCTTTTTCAAACGATTCTGTCGCGGTTTTCAAGTCAATATCTTCATGCAAAACGCCATTTAAATACCAATAATAGCTATTATTTTCGGCTAAATCAGCAGCAGCCTGTATTGATTGTGCTGCTTGTATTTTCTGACTTAAACGTACCTGAGTTAACGCTTTAGAGTAATATAGACTCGCCTCTTTTGGAAGCAGAACAATCGCTTTGTCTAATACTAATAAAGCTTGTTCATCTCGGTTCTGTGCTCGGTAATTATCCGATAAATTTAACCATACTTGCGAATTGTTAGGCTCTATCTTCACAAGCTCCTGATAAATGGTATCTGCATTAGCCCACTCACCATGCCAACGATAGACATCAGCTAATAGTAATTGGTCAGCACCGTCTTTCTGCTTTTCCAAATATGCGGTTACTTCTTGATATGGTGCTTCAATTTGAGCTTGCTGAGATGCCGACATCTGGTTGTATTCACGAAGCAAGTTTGCCGTTGCTGCTATACGAACGCTCAACTCAGAATCGGTTAATAACGGCGATACTATCTGCCAGCGATGTTTAAATTGATATAAATCCGAACCTATTACAGCCGCTTCACGGATCATGGGGTCAGGATCTTTCAATCCTCTTGCTACGGCAACTAAACTATTTTGATTTGGGTAACGCGCTAATTGACGCAACGCCTCTGCGCGCTTCTCTGTACTCTCATTTTTATTTTGTGCCGTATAAGCCAATTGTTGCTCTGGTGTCATATTTTGCAGTGAATCCGTCGCATATGTTGGCGTTGCAATGGCAAATAAACTAGCAAACCCTAGTGCGGCGCATTTTTTCAGTAATGGTTTCATTCTCTCCCCCTATATTAAAACTTAGTTGGAAACGCAGAAGATTGCGCTTGCTGTCGAGCCGCATCACTAAACTTTCCATGTTGAACAGGGTTACCTAACATTCTTAAAATATACGCTATCGATTTATCAGCATGAGCAAAGAATTTTTTCCATCCTGCACATAGATAATTCAAACCCGGCTCTCCATCACGTGTTTTAATAAATCGATTTTTTGGACACTCACCATGACAGGCAAATTTATAATCACATTGCTGGCATTGAGTAGTTAATGTTTTCGCTTTAGCAAAGCCAAACTCTTGCTGTTTACGACTGTACGCCAGTTCATCTAATTCTTGAGTATGGATATTGCCAATTTTATATTCTGGATAAACATAATGGTCACACGCAAATACATCGCCATTGTGTTCCATTGCTAATCCTTTTCCGCAAATTTCGCCCAAGGTACATAATGGGTTTTTACGCCCCATCCAAGTTTCGACACTGGCTTCAAAATATTGAACGAACACTTTGCCTAGATCATGCTGTGCCCATTCATCAAATACGGTAATTAGGAAATTACCCCATGCTTCATCTGAAACACACCAAGGTTCCATGATTGATTCTTTGTTTCCCGGAATAAGGCGCTTATCCCCTTGACGCAGTTGTGCAGCCAGTTGCTCTGTTTGTGGCGCTACTGTTCTAAAGGTTTTTTGTTCAACAATCGGAATAAACTGCATTTGCGGCGATTTCACCACATCTCGTAAGAATCGATACACTTCTAATGGATTTCTGCTCGTTAAGTTATTTACACACGTTAAAGTCGCAAATTTCACTTGATGCTTATGCAGCAAATCCACCGCTTTCATCACTTGGTTAAAGGTTCCTCTACCGGCTTTATTAGTACGGTACGCATTATGTAATAGCTCAGGGCCATCAATACTTAAACCAACTAAAAAATTATTTTCGGCAAGAAACTCACACCACTTATCGGTTAATAAGGTACCGTTAGTTTGTAAATCATTAGAAATCATGATCCCTTCTGGCTTATATTTTTTTTGAAACTCTACAATTTTCTTAAAGTAACCTAAACCTAGTAATGTTGGCTCTCCACCTTGCCAAGAGAAGATGATTTCAGGGGTATTTTGACCTTCAATGTATTGACGAATATACGTTTCTAAGGTCTCGTCATCCATTTGTGGTGAGCAGCCTTTTTTGTATTCAAGTAAGTCCTCTTTACTTAAATAATAGCAATACGTGCAATCAATATTACACACGGCACCAATGGGTTTTGCCATGACATGTAATCGTTTTGAAGCCTTACCCTGAAACTGAGGACCTTGAGTAATTATCATACTGATTCCTATTGATAGTGAGTGTTTGATTTAAGAAAAAAACTTACCTAAAAACCTATTAGCCACCCTTTATAGCCAGTTAATAAGTAAGTTCTAACTCCATCATAAACAAAAAGAACAGTGGTATTAGTTATACACGTTATTCCATTTTGGAAAGTATTTTCACTGTATGATAAACACTCAATCATTACTGTAGAGAATGTCATGTTTAGAATCTATTTTTTAACCAAAACCAAAACATTACTCATCCCACTCTTGTTCAGCTTTACATTGGTAGGATGTGCAACGGCGCCACCACACCCTGTAACTCAAAAAATAGAAGAGACCATGGTCTATGTTGAAGGTGGCGAATACCTTATGGGCTCAGACTCTCTATCCGCCACAAAAGCAGAAAAGCCCGCTCACCTTGTCTCAGTTAATGACTTTTATATATCAAAATTTGAGGTCACTCAGGAATTATTTGAAGCGGTAATGGGATCATCTCTCAGTTACTTCCAATCCCCAGACATTCCCGTAAATAACTTGAGCTGGCAGCAAGCCAATTACTTTATTGAAAAACTCAATGAACTGACAGGTGAAACTTACCGTCTTCCGACTGAAGCTGAATGGGAATATGCAGCTCGCGGTGGAAAGTTAAGCCAAAATTATACCTACAGTGGTTCGAACAACATTGATGACGTCGCATGGTTTGCAGATAACGCCAATAATAAAGCGCATCCAGTTGGAATGAAGCAACCCAATGAACTAGGCTTATATGACATGACAGGTAATGTAGGCGAATTTGTTAGTGATGCCTATGACGATACTTTTTATCGTTTCTCACCAATCGATAATCCAAACAATGCACGAGACGAAGCAAGCGGCTTAGCGCATAAATCAGTCCGAGGCAGCAGTTTTTCTTATAAGGCAAATGAATCAGAAAACTACCGTCGAGATTTCGCAAGCCAATCCATCATCATGGCTGATATGGGGCTACGCTTAGTAAGAGATGCAAAGTAATCAACACTTAAGATTACCAATAAAAAGTTACTCTTTTGGCAAGGAATAAAAACATGAAGAACAACGCATTACATTGTCTCGTACTCGCTGGAGTATTGATGACACCAGTAACCGCTCTGGCGAATGAGCATAACCCTAAACTCATCTTACAAATTACCGTAGATGGTCTTCGTGGTGATTTGTTAGAACGCTACAAAGCGAACTTTGGCGAAGATGGTTTTCGCTACTTAATGGAAGATGGTACTTATTATACCAATGCCCATTACCAACACGGAAATACCGAAACGATTGTTGGACATGTCTCACTTGCTACAGGAGCGCCACCTAGTGTGCATGGCATGGTTGGTAATGTGTGGTATGACAGAAACGAAGAGCGCTTGGTCTATAACGTTGAAGATGGCAATTACAGCATGCTTACTTCTGGCGCTGGTGTAAATAAATCAACCGAGATCGACCCGACTCAAAAAGTAGCAACCCAAGATGGTCGTTCTCCTGAACCAATTTTATCTACTACATTCAGTGACGAATTAGCAATCGCAAGCAATGGTGAATCAAAGATATTCTCAGTATCAGTAAAAGATCGTGGCGCCATTTCATTAGGTGGTCATTCAGGAAAAGCGTTTTGGTTCTCTAAAGCACAATCAGAATTTGTGACCAGTAATTACTATTATGATGAGTACCCAACATGGGTAACCGCATGGAATGATAAAAAAATACCTAATCAATACTCAGGTAAAAAATGGGCATTATCACTACCAGAAGATAAATATACTCTAAAAGAAGGCAATCCCGATTACAAAGTTGACCTTGCAGGATTTAAACGTACCTTCCCTCACCCGTATGGCCCTGCAAGCTATAAATACTACAGCACCATGCTAACACTTAGCCCAGCAGGTGATGAGATCACAGGAGACTTTGCTGAAACACTGCTTAAAGAAGAAAACTTAGGCAAAGGAAAGTTTACTGATTACCTTGCGGTTAGTTTCTCATCAAATGACTATGTGGTTCATATGTATGGCCCATCAAGTTTAGAAACAGAAGATAACTTAATTCGATTAGATAAAACCATTGCCAACCTACTTAAAAAAGTCGATAAGCAAGTCGGATTAAAGAATACGCTGATTGTACTTTCAGCCGATCACGGTGTACCTGAAGCCCCTGCTACGGTTAATGCGTTAGGCGCAAATCAAGCCGCTTATTTCAATCAAAACACCCTAATTTCTCCAGAATTACTTGCGCGTTTAAAAAGCGAATTTGGCTTAGAGAAAGACGCCATTCGTTTATATGCTCAACCTTATGTGTATTTAAATCATGAGGTAATCAAGAAGAAAAACGTAGCGTTAGATAAAGTACAAAAAGCAGTAGCCGAAGAGCTGTTAAAAGTGAAAGGCATTGCGTATGCGGTAACAAGCTCAGATATTGAGAAGAACCAAGTACCTAATACTCACACGATGCAACTGGTGAAAAACAACTATCACCCAATGCGATCAGGAGATGTTTATGTCGTTTATAACCCTAGAAACTACATTAATGACATGGAAGGATTAACCATAGCCTCAACACATGGTTCTCCTTGGCGTTATGATACTCATGTTCCGGTTATCTTTGCTGGATATAATATTGATGATGAAAAAATAAGTCGCGAAATTACCCCTTACGACATTGCTCCAACCTTATCGAATGTTTTAGGTATCACGCAACCAAGTGGCGCAACTGGTGAGGTTTTGAAAAAAGTGACTCAACATTAAATACCGCCATCAAAAAAGCAGCCTTATTATTGGGCTGCTTTTTTACTTTTGTATCAATCTACTTAATTTCGTGAAATTCGGCTTTGGCTACTTTTTGTATTTGCTGTCTCAACCAACGATGTCCACTTTCCGTTGTTCGACTTGGGTGCCAAATAGTACATAAATTGTGCTCTTGTTTCTCAAACGGTAAATCCATCGCTTTTAAATTATAGTAGTTACCCAAGCCATCTACCGCTGATTTGGGCATCAAACCAATCATCTCTGTTGAGCCAATAATAGGCATCATTTCTAATGCACCTGAGGCTCTAATCACAATATTACGTGCTTCCAACTCTTTAATGTCTTCCCCATTAAGTAAACTACTTCGACTATGCCAACGAGCTGCTGCCACGTGCTCTTCTTTTAAAAACTCATCAAGCGAGATGGACGTTCCTATCCTTGGGTGATCTTTACTGCACACAACCATCAGTTTTTCAGAATATACGACTTCTGATTTCAACATAGTTCTACCACGGATAGCCATGTCTATGACTAGATCATATCGCTGTAAGCGTAAATCAGCTTCAAGGTCCTCGGTAAATTGAGGATGTATTTCTAACGCAATATGTGGCGCAGCCTGTCGAATTTGACGTACCAATCTTGGAATAAAAGAGTGAGTAACCGTAGAGACAACGGCAATAGAAAAGATACGATTAGACGTTTTAGGATCAAACTCTCTTGACGCTGACAGTGTTGAAGTGAAGTTTTTGAGTGCCGCAGACATCGCAGGATAAATATCAGAAGCAAAGACCGTAGGCTCTACCCCTGTTGTGCTGCGATGAAAAAGCGAATCATCATAAATTTCACGTAACCGCTTTAGTGCTTTACTTACTGCAGGCTGGCTAATATTCATTCTTATAGCCGCTTTTGATAGATTACTTTCTTCATAAATAGCGACGAAGATAGGGATTAAATTTAATTCAGTACTTTTCATTATAACCATCATGGTCTATTTATCCTGATTTCACTGTATATCATTGATAAATAGACACAAGCGCTATTCTTCAGTTTTGTGTAATTTCTCCTGAACATCCGTGTTTTTAGCGAGGTAATGCTCTCGGTATTTATTTAACTGAGGAAGTGCTCTTTTAGGTTTCAGTCTAACAAAAAGAGCAATAAATGGATTCGATAATACATTTATCTTCTTCCAAAACCTTCTTGATAGTGACACTGTTATCTTGTCGCTTTGAAAATCTGTTGAGTCCTGTTGCCACTTATCAACTTGCGAATGCTTTTTAAGTTCAAGTTGCTGATGCTGTTGTCGCAATACACGATAAAGCAATACTCTTACTTGGCTCCATTGACCATGCTTAACTGCCCTTGAATAGATCCACCACGCAGGTAAAGGGTGCGTTTTATAATAATGTCTTATTCGTACCACAACAAAACCAATGAGAATCACACTAGCTGATACTATCAGAATAAAAGTCCAATAGGCTTTTAACCATGACTGGAATGTATGCGAGACCTTAACCGTTTCTCCTGCTACCTCTATGGTTTTTAGTTGTTGAGAATCTAAATCCCACCATGTTAATTGATAGGTTGGAAAAGTGAACTCACCTCCTGCTTGCAGCACATACACACTCGACTCTTTACGTTCTGAAAAATAATCACCACGTGTTTGAGAGTCTGAAAGTTGATTGGGCTGCGGATAGCTTTGGTACTCATGGTTAGAAGAACTATCTATTATACTAGGAAGCAACATCGCTAAGGTATCTTCACCTCTAATAGTAAGTGTTCGAGTTATTGTATCTCCGACTTTTAACTCCTCACTTGAGCGATTCCATTGCTGAACTATGCTTAGATTACGCCCAGAGACCCACGCTTGATCGTCTGTTAATAACCCTGATGGTATTGCTGCTGTAAATTGCTGCGGCGCACTGTATAAGATGCCTGATACATTACCGCCTCCCTCACGGGACACCTCGATATTCACTTCGGTAGAAGGCACCACAAAGCGCCCTTTCTCTTGCGGGTATAAGGTAATTTCCCAACGTTGATGGCTCCAAGTGATCCCATCTTTTCTTTCAGTAAAATTGGTCGCTAACGTATTTCGCTGCTTAGTGACAACATTCGGGATCTCAATATTGGCGATGCGAGTACCGCTGGTAAACCATCTTGGGGTCGCTACTTCAATATAAAGAATGATTTGCTCATTGACTGCGTAGCGAGGCGTTTTAAGTGATGTTTCCTTATTAGTTGGCTCACTAAGCCACGTTTTTATTATTACTCTGTCTGATTTATTTAACTCATTTGGTGATGTCGCGTGCGTTGGAAAGCTGAAACCCGCAACTATCATAATAACGAAGAACATTAGATGAGTTGTGCCGTATTTACTAATGGTCATCTTCACTTCTCCTTCACTGCATCTGTTGCGTGATTGCGCGTTTGTTCGTATCGTTGCAGTTGAAACTTAGCACGTAAAAAATATTTCGGGTCAGCCTCAACTCTACGTAACCATTTATCGGCTAATTCTTGACTGCCCAAAATCTCATTGGCATTGAGGCTCTCTTTTGTCATTAAAGAGGCATCAACCTCTTCATCGGCACCATCCCCTGTTTTAGGCTGATCGTCTCCTAGCTCAAACGACTCTTCTGGACCGTCAGTTGTTCCTTTTTGGCTTTCACTGGTACGGTTTACTTCATCGACAATACCTTGCATCACAGACAAATTATTTTCCGTTTTTTCTCTTAATTCTGAATCAATATCATCAGCTAATAACCCCTGGAAAATATCCCGCGCTGCTACATATTCTCTTTGTCTTGCTAGCGCGTTTGCCGCATTAAACAGGCCTAAATTAGACTTCACTTGTAAAAATGCGCTGTGGGCTAATTGATATTCTCCCGCATAGTAATACGCAGTTCCTTTTTTAAGTGGGTCTTGGTACTGCTTTGCCGCTTTTAAATAGTCTGATTGTTCGAAATACCATTGCCCTTGCTGATCTACTGTCAGCCATAAATCCATCCAGCCATCAGTGATTTTTTGCCATAATGTCACCGTACTCACTGGCTCTTCAGTTTTAGCTTTTAAACTCACGTTTTCAGCGTAGGTCGCCGTTGAATATAAGGTTGGAAAAACCACACACCCCACTAAACACCATTTCACTAACCACCCCTTTCTAAACCATGAAAGCATCAATAACGCGACCAAAAAAAGTAAATAGTAACCCATGTCTTTCCATGGCATCGCTGACTCATTATTCAACTGCATATGACGCTGAATTTTATTGTTTAATGATTGAATATCACGGTCATCAACCGTCACTTCAACCACACTACCATCGCTTTTTCGCGCTAACGTTTGTAACGAGGATAAATCCATTGGGTTATCACTAACTCTATCTTTATTGCCAGCCGCCAGTACCAATAGTTGATGTGAGCTATTTTGAAAATACTCTTCATACGCTTGAATCGTCTTTGGATTAACACCGTCACTGATCAGTAAAACGGTTCCTGCGCTGTTATCACCAAGTTGTGGTTCTATTAATGCTAGCGCACTCTCTGCACTCTTTCCTTCAACTGGCATAATATCAGGATGAATTGCGGCTAAAAACGGAGCAAAAACAGAGTTATCTTTAGTTAATGGCATGGCTAAATGTGAAGAGCCGGAGAATACGACAAGCCCGGTTTTTCCACCTTTTCGTTCATTAAGTAAATCTCGGATCTTCTGTTTAGATCGCTCTAACCGACTTGGCGCTAAGTCTTTTTGCAACATAGATGGGCTATTATCTAATACAATTAACAACGCTGCTTTATCTTCACCAAACGGGGACGGTTCACGCTCCCAAGTTGGCCCTGCACACACAATAATAGCGATAAGCATAGAGACACTAAGTAACTTGAGCGGAAGCTGTTTTTTCCAACCCATATCATTGATGGTTAATGCCGAACGCAAATGCTCAGGTAATACATCTTGCCATTCATTCTTACTGTCCTGCTTCCAACGTAAATACACCAACAAAGTAAAAGGTAATAAGGCCAATAGCCACCAAGGTCGAATAAAATGAAACTGCTCAACGATTTGTTGCCACATAAGAGAATCAAACATCCGCCTCTCCTGCTTTAAAATAACGTTTAACAGTCACTAAGCTAAACGCCAATAAATACATAATAACGATCAACATTACTGGGTAGTAATGTATTGATTGCTTTAGACGATAAGTCGTACTCTCGTACAATTGCGGTTCTAATTTTCCAATTTCATCATAAGCCAAACTTAATTCGTCACGGTTCATCGCCTCAAATGCATTACCACCGGCTAATTTAGCCACTCGATTTATGACTTCCATATCAAGCGCTTGTTCACCCACGGTTTTTGGGTCCCCCATCGCTATCATATGAATACGAACCCCTTTCGCAGCGGCGACTTTTGCCGCATCTATTGGTTCAACATAACTGCCTGTGTCATTACCATCGGTTAGTACAATCGCAACTTTTTCTCTTGGTTTTATATCAATCGTATTATCTAGTTTTACCGCCGTTTCATCGTCACCACTTTGCTCGAATACTTTTATCGCTAAACCAATGGCATCGCCTAAATGGGTACTTTGCCCAGCCATTGCCACATCGGTTTGATTAAGCAATTCAAGCCAAACTTTTTGATCAGCGGTAAATGGTGTTTGAACAAAAGCCGCATCACCAAACAAAATGAGCCCTAAACGATCGCCTTTCCTGGTTTTCACAAAATCGGATAGCACTTCTTTTGCAGCATCTAGACGTGAAATAGATTGGCGCTCACCATTATCAGTTGGAGTAGAAGAAACGAAATCTCGCTCAGCCATTGACCCTGATAAATCGACCACAACCATTACATCTCGTCCTAGCTGTTCACGGGTTTGCGGCTCTCCTAAAATGGTCGGTTTGGTTAATGCTAAAACCAATAACCCCCAAGATAAAATCAAAATTGCTTTTTGCCACACACTAGGGGTAAGCTGACTTGCCCCATCAGATGGCGTTTCATCTAAGGCTTTAGCAACCACATCAAAGAATGGCACCTTAATCGCAGATTGACGAGTACGATAAGCAGGAATGAACCAATAAATAACCATTGGTAATGGTAATATCCACCACCAATACGGGTTCGCAAATTCAAGTTGTTCAACCAACATTCGTTTCTCCCTGATGATGATGTAACCACGCTTCACATAAGATGAGTAATTGCTGTAACTCTTGAAAGGTTAATTGTTTTTTACTCTGAACTAACGCTTTCATCCACCTTTTACCAATGTCATCATCAAAATAGGTCAAACTTTGTGGACAATAACCGTCGATTACGCAAAGAAAATCATGACCAAAAATAGGGGCATGTTTAGGATTAAGATAAACAATCGCAGCTTTCATCACCTCAAACAGATCATGAGTTATTTGCTGACTCACTTGTGATTCATTCGACATTTTCGCTTGCTCATCAAGCCTTGCTTTCATGGAAATAACGAATGTTAACGCTTCACGACGATAGCGATTTCCCCACCACTTTTTTCCCCATTTTATTGCTTTGTAGAGACTAAAAACGACCAAAGCGATTGCGATTATTTTCCAACCTAACGTTTGAGGAAACCAGCTGACATGTTCAGGGGTAACTACTTCACTCAGATCTCTTAATATATAGCTACTTGGTGGTGTATGAAGGCTCATCGACGACCTCCTACAGCACGTTTAAATTGTTCGATATGAGTGCCTGATGTATCAGTCTCAATAACAGGCAATCCTTTTGCAGCCATAAGTTGGATCAGTTGTTCTCTTTTTAAACTTTGCTGTTCACTTAACCCTTTATTGGCTAAATCAAACTTCTTTGCCTCATTAATACTAATTTGCAATGAACCATCGCCAACAACCCAGTCGTTATGTAATGCTGGAAGATGGGATTCAAAAGGATCAGAGATAAGCACACCAAGTACGTCGTTATGCTTTTGAAGGTGCTTTAAATGGGTAATATCATCCGGTGTAGTGCCATGCCAATCACTAAAAATGATGATTGTCGTTTCTTTTAATTTTAGGCGTCCTAATAAGGTGACAAATTGAGAGACACTCACCGCATCACTGTCTTTACTCATCACATCTAACGACTGATTTGTATTGGCTAACAACTTTAATCGATGGAGTAAATCCCCTTGAGATCGTTTTGCGGTTAACCAATGCAGTTTCTCTGTTGATTGAAGAACAAACCCCACTCGATCACTGTCTTGTAATATTCGCCAAGCCGTTAATGCTGCAAGCTCTGCTGCAACGACCGATTTCATGGTATCGACAGATGAGAAGTACATGCTACTGCGTTGATCGACACAAATAATAAAATGACGATCTTTCTCTTCAGTATAGGAACGAACATGAGGCTTACCGGTTCGCATCGTGACTTTCCAATCCAGATTACGAATATCATCACCGAGTTGGTAATGTCTTAGCTCTTCAAAATTTAAACCTCGCCCCCGAAAAATAGACGAATGGCGGCCAGACAACGCAGTGCCTGATTTTAAATTAGGTAATAAACTGAACGCCCTCGCTTGAGATTGCAGTTTAATTAGCTTGCTGTAATCACAATGTATTCGTGGATCAGTACTTTTATCCTTCATAAAAAGCCCTACCCAATAACAACGTGATCCAATAACTCATTAATGACTTGCTCTTGCGTTACACCATCCGCCAACGCGTCGTAGCTCAAGGTTACACGATGCCCCAACACAGAATGAGCCATTGCTCGTATATCATCAGGCTCTACGTAATCTCGACCTTGCAACCACGCATAAGCTCGCGCACATTTATCCAGAGAGATCGACGCTCGAGGGCTTGAGCCTATTTCGATCCAGCGAGATAAATTAGACTCGTTATAACGCTCAGGTTTACGTGTTGCCATAATTAAGGCGACGATATAACGCTCACTGATCTCAGAGACTTCGATTTGAGATAACTCGCTTCTTGCTTGCATGACGACAGAAGGATCAAGCTGAATATTAGCTGCGCTTTCTGACTTATCCTCCTTTTTTTCCGCTGTCTGCTTTTGAGAAGATTCTTCGCCACGAACAAGGCGTATAATGTCTAATTCGGCCTCATCATCAGGATAATCAACAGAAACCTTCATGATAAATCGATCCATTTGCGCTTCTGGTAATGGATATGTACCCTCTTGTTCTACTGGGTTTTGTGTGGCGAGTACCATGAAGAGTTCAGGTAAGGTGTGCGTTTGATCGCCAACGGTGATCGTTCCTTCCGCCATCGCTTCTAATAATGCCGCTTGTACTTTAGCTGGCGCTCGATTAATTTCATCCGCCAATACTATGCTGTTAAAAATAGGCCCTGGTTGAAAATGCAGTTGTGGTTTACCGTTTAACTCTTGATACACCTCAGTACCCGTGACATCCGATGGAAGAAGATCTGGTGTAAATTGAATCCGCCCAAACGAGGTATGTAAGTTGTCTGCTAATGATTTAACTGAACGTGTTTTAGCGGTTCCCGGTAGGCCTTCAAGCAGTACATGACCTTGAGTTAATAACCCAATAACCAACGAGCGTACCACGTGAGACTGACCAATAACGGACTGTTCAACCTGTGTTATCAATGTATTTATTGCCTGTTGGGTTTGATTCATGTTTGCTCCCTATCCTAACGAGATAAATTTTATCTATTCATTGTAAATACTTGCTCTATAACTATTGGTTATACCGATCATCATTAAAGGCGTTGTTTTAATGCATCAATGACATTTTTCGGAGCGTATTGCTCCAATTGAGTAATGCATTGCGCTGCTTTTTCGAGCTTATTTTTTAATAGCATGTCGCATTGAGCAAATAGATGTTGTGGATCACCACTGAGTTCAAAGGCTTGATTTAAGGCTTGCGCGGCAACGGCTCCATCAAAAGATTCCATCGATAATCCATACACATACCAATATTGAGGGTTTTGTTTCTCGATCTCAGCCGCTTTTTTAAAATACTGGCTCGCTTCTTTTTTCTGATCTAATCGCAATAACGCTAGTCCCGCACTGTAAGGCAGAGCCCCTGAATTTGGTTGCGCTTTTATTCCTTCTTTTAACAGTTCAAGTCCTTTGCCTTCTTTACCTTGCGTGCGATACATATCTGCTAAATTAACATAGCTATTAATAAAATAGGGTTCAATTTCAATCGCCCCTAAGTAAGCTTGCTCTGCTTTTTCTAGTTCTCCTTGAGAGCGATACACATTACCCAAGTTAGTTCGCCCGAAGCCTCGATCTGCATTAAACAGTTGAATGTTAATGTATTCGTTCAATGGTGCTATTAATTGCTCTTTTTGTAATGGATTAAGATCAGACCAATACGCGGCTAATGCTCCTGCGGCTTCTGAGCGGATCGCTAAAACGTTGTCGGTTAATAATGGAGAAAGGATCTGCCAACGGTCATAAGCGCTGTATCCTGCAGAGCCTTGCACTGCTCCTAAGCGAATAAGTTCATCATCATGTTTTATCGCTCTACCAAGTGCCACTAACGTATTCTTGCTCGGAAAACGACTTAATCTTTGCAGGGCTGAGCCTCGAATAATACCCGCTTGTTTTGCGTCTTGTGCTGTATATGACAGGGCATCTCCCGCCCCACGGTAATTAATGTTTGATGCGTAAAATGCCACAGCAAAGTGTTGCTGATTTCGATACGGAGAATCAGGGAACCATTGACCAACCTGCTTATCGGCCCAACTGTCGTCTTTGTCTTCATGGCATTGGGTGCAGACATTAGGAGTACCAATGTTCTTACTCAGATCTGGCCTTGGTATTTGCCAGCTGTGATCACGCCTTGCATCTACGTCCATGTAAGTCGTCTCTGGCATATGGCAAGTCGTACATTGCAACGCTTCGGTATTCGTCTCATGGAACGTGTGTTTTTCTGGCGTATATTCTGATGCGATATGACACTGACTGCATATGGCTTCTTCAGGAATGCTTAATTTGGTCGTATGAGGATCGTGACAATTACTGCATGTAACCCCTTTTTTCGCCATTTTCGATTGCATAAATGATCCATAAACATAATCTTCATCGTAAATTTGGCCATCATTATGATAAAGCTCAGCAGTGATTAAACTTGGAAGGTAGCTATCTAATAATGTTTTTGAATCACCTTTGATATGAGCCTGCCCTTCATTTAATTGGGTTCGGCGACTATGGCACTGCGCGCACATGGTAATTTGATCAGTGGCTTGGATTTGCTTTGGTTGCAGTGTTGTGTGGCCTTGTTTAAAGACCCACTCTTTGACTGACTTACTTAAATCTCGCTCAAAACCATAATGTTGATTAGTAACCCCTTCTTGGTTATTACTCCATATTAGGTGTTCACTTGCAGGGCCATGACACGCCTCACAGCTAACATTAATTTCAGACCATGTGGTGTTATACGTATCTGCCTTTATATCGTAATTTTTCTTAACGTCGGTCGAGTGGCAATCGGCACACATGAAGTTCCAATTTTGTCCTGAATTGGTCCAATAAAACTCATCGGTTTTTTTCATATTAGGGTAAAGATGGTACCAACGCTGACCACCCTCTTCTGCACTACGTGAATCCCAAGCGAATGGAATTAATTGGATGCGTCCATCGTCAAACTCCACCATATATTGCTGCAATGGTTCAAACCCAAACGTGTAGCTAATTTGATAGTCGTTGAACTTCCCATCAGGCCCTTCGATATTGACCCAGAACTCTTTGCCTTTTCTAAAAAAGCGATTGGTTTTTCCTTCAAACTCAAAACTCGCATCATTAAAATCACCAAACACACTGTCTTTATCCGCGTGCTTCATTGCCATGTCATGATCAGATCCAATCCATGCTTCTACTTCTTCTTTATGGCAATTCACACACGTTTCATTACCGACAAAATCAGCAGAAATTACATTCGATGAAAAACCAACAATACTTATCCATACAACACAAAGTGCGTAGGTGATTATTTTACTGCTCATATACATCCTTGTATTGATACATTTTCTATCTCTAATCCTAAAGATAACAATACATTAGATATAGAGTATATTTACTGATTTTTCCATTACGACTCATGAATATGTGAATTCTAGCAGAAATAAAAAAGGGCCCCGAAGAGCCCTAGTATTATCTTATTTTCACTATTTATTGTGAGGTTGTTGCAGCTTTTCCATTACCTGATCAAGGTTAAAACTTGCTGCTTTTTGACGTGGTGGGAACTCTTCAAATGTCGCTAAAAAATCGCCTACATAAGCTTGTGCAGGAACAAACATATATGCGCGATCTAGCACCCAATCGTAATATGTATTTGAGGTTACATCAGCGACTTCATAAGGGTCCATTCGTAAATTAAACAGTTTAGGAATACGCAGCTCTACAAACGGTTCAGCCCAAATTTGAAGTGTGCCATTCACTCGCTGCTCTAAAAATACCGCTTTCCACTTGTTATAACGAAGTGCGGCTAAATCGCCATCATCGGTAAAGTAGAAGATTTCATCACGGCGGCCTTTCTCCTCTTTACCTGTCAAGTAAGGTAAAAAATTGTACCCATCTAGATGATTTTTAAAGCTCTTATTACCAAGTTTAGTTCCTTTTTTCAATTCATCTTTTATATCATCATTACCGGCAATAGCAGCAAACGTTGGTAGCCAATCCATGTGGTGCATAATTTCATTAGATACAACACCCGGTTCAATTTTACCCGGCCAACGAACCATTGCAGGAACACGATAAGCCCCTTCCCAGTTGGTATTTTTCTCACTTCGGAAAGGCGTTGTACCCGCATCAGGCCATGAGTTCATATGTGGCCCATTATCCGTAGAGTAGAAAACAATCGTATTATCTTTAATACCCAGTTTATCTACCGTTTTTAACAGTTCTCCAACGTGACTATCGTGCTCAACCATACCATCTGCGTAATTACTGATCCCTGTTGAGCCTTGTAATTCAGGTTTAACGTGAGTTCTAAAGTGCATTCGAGTTGCATTCCACCATACAAAGAATGGTTTATCTGCTTTCACTGCACGTCCCATAAAATCAATTGCCGCAGAAACGGTTTCATCATCGACGGTTTCCATACGCTTACGAGTAAGTGGTCCGGTATCTTCAATCTTGCCATCAGCGTACGATTTTATTACACCACGAGGCCCAAACTTTTTACGAAACTCAGGATCTTTAGGGTAATCTACATTTTCTGGTTCTTCTTCCGCATTTAGATGGTAAAGATTACCAAAGAATTCATCAAAACCATGCGCTGTTGGAAGAAACTCATCTTTATCGCCCAAGTGGTTTTTGCCAAATTGACCAGTCATGTACCCCATTGGTTTTAGTACTTCTGCAATGGTTGCATCTTCAGCTTGTAAACCAATATCAGCGCCCGGCAAACCGACTTTACTTAGACCAGTTCGTAATACACTTTGTCCAGTTATAAACGTTGAACGACCAGCAGTACACGATTGCTCTGCGTAGTAGTCGGTAAACATCATCCCTTCTTTTGCTATGCTATCAATATTGGGAGTTTTGTATCCCATCAAACCAAAGGTATACGCACTGATATTTGATTGACCGATATCATCGCCCCAAATTACTAAAATATTGGGCTTTTCGGCAGCAAGGGTATAGCCAGAAGCCCCCATCAATACCGCACTTAAAATACCTAACCTGCGTTTTGTTCCTTGTTTCAACCTCATATAACCTCCTGTTTATTTAAAAGCAGTAACGATTAAATATATAGTCTATAAAACAAGCAGAATCTAATTTTGTGTATCTTTTTTATTCAATTTTATGCCAATGGTCTCTATTCCTTTTCTTCATCATTCTAAAATATATATCGTATTTCTGATCAATCTCTCAATTAGACTTTAACTACACTTTGCAAATAACTATTTAAATACAATAATTTAAGTTAAAAATAACCATTGGTTATAACTGCTATAAAGCGACGAAACATTATTTCTCACTTAGAGTACAGGCAATTAATCGCAACTAATTGGAGTTCTTCATGGGACATAATTTAAGTAAGATTGCTGTTGGCGTTGGCCTACTTGCCACCTCAGGCACAGTGATGGCTGCATCTCAACCAAACATACTCGCTATTTTTGGCGATGATGTTGGTTACTGGAATATCAGTGCTTATAACCAAGGCATGATGGGTTACGAAACCCCAAACATTGACCGTATTGCAAACGAAGGTGCCCTTTTTACTGATCACTATGGTCAACAATCTTGTACTGCTGGACGTTCTGCTTTCATTACAGGTCAAGAACCATTTCGAACCGGGTTATTGACCGTTGGTATGCCTGGCTCTGATCACGGTATTCCTGATTGGGCACCAACCATTGCGGATCTATTGAAAGATCAAGGTTATATGTCGGCTCAATTTGGTAAAAACCATCTTGGCGATCAAGATAAACATTTACCAACTAACCACGGTTTTGACGAGTTCTTTGGTAATCTTTACCACTTAAACGCAGAAGAAGAACCTGAGACTTACTACTACCCTAAAGACCCTGAATTCCGTAAAAACTACGGTCCTCGTGGTGTGATTAAATCGTATGCCGATGGCAAGATTGAAGATACAGGTCCGATGACGCGTAAACGTATGGAACACGCCGATGAAGAGTTCTTAGATGCAACGCTCGCATTCATGGAAAAAGCCGTTAAAGCGGATAAGCCTTTCTTTATCTGGCATAACACTACTCGTATGCATGTATGGACTCGTCTGCAAGAGAAATACCAAGGAGCATCAGGCATCAGTATTTATGCTGATGGTATGCTTGAGCACGATGATCATGTCGGTATCTTACTAGATAAACTAGATGATCTTGGCATTGCCGATAACACCATTGTTATTTATTCAACCGATAACGGTGCAGAAACAGCAACATGGCCTGATGGTGGTGCAACTCCATTCCATGGTGAGAAAGGTACAACATGGGAAGGCGGTATGCGCGTTCCACAACTTGTTCGTTGGCCGGGAACTATCGAACCGGGCACTAAAATCAATGAAATGATGGCGCACCAAGATTGGCTTCCAACATTGCTTGATGCGGCTGGCGTTCCTAATGTGAAAGAAAAGCTAGCTAAAGGCTACAAAGCCAATGGCAAAGAATTCAAAGTTCATATTGATGGTTACGATTTCAAACCGTACTTTGAAGGAAAGACAGATAAAGGCCCTCGTGAATCCCTACTTTACTTCACTGCAAATGGCGAGTTAAACGCAGTTCGCTGGCAGGATTGGAAATTAAACTTTGCGGTAATGGAAGGTAATATTTCTAACGCGGTACGTCTAGAGCCAAACTGGCCTCAAATTATCCACCTACGTGCTGACCCATTTGAAAAAGCGCCACATGAATCAGCAATGTACTTACGTTGGATGGCAGATAACATGTGGTTATTTGTCCCTATTCAAGACGTATTAGGTGACTTTTTCTCAACGCTGCCTGATTACCCGATGCAAAATGGGACAATTATGAACCCTGCAACAATTACATCAGAATCCTTGCAGCTTAAAGGGAAAATGCAGCAACTGGATAAACTACAGCAACAAATGAACAGCTTAAACGTGAAATAATTGAATCGTTAAGTTAATAAATGAAAGCCCTCGATGGATTAACATTGAGGGCTTTTTGTATACATAAAAATGGTGAGATTATCGACGAATGCACGTAGTACAACCACGACACGCTGAGCGAGTGTGGGGGTCTAACAGTCCTCTTTGAATCTTACAATAGGCATTTCTTAATGCGCGACGAGCCGAAAACCAATCATCTGGTTTCGCAAGCAGCAAGTTACCATTAATCCGTTTCATTAATGGCACTCGATATTCATTGATAAACTTACTGTCAAACTCAATATCAAAATGTCCAAGAATCTGCTCTACTGAAGTAAAGCTAGCAATGATTTTTTGGATTTCAGCTTGGCTCATCGGTAATATTAATGCTTAAACGTGTTCATTTCAGTCGCGCTAGTAGCCGTAAGATCACCCGATGGATTTAATAGATGTGGTAAAATCTTAGGCAAATTTAGCGTAATGTCTTTATCTTCAACAGCATAAATAACTTCGTTATACCAACCTAATAACCCCATTGATGCATACCCAATAGCATCATTGTCTTCACGATGTTCAATGATAATTTGTAGAAAACGCAAAATCGCTTTATCGTTTGATCCCGCTTGCTCACGAGTGCTATGAAAAATTTTAGTTGATTCAGCAACTAACCCTTCATATTCAGTTTCAACTGCCACTTTAAAAGAGCCACCATCAACAGAAATTTTCATTATCTTTTCAACCATTATTTATTCTAATTAAGACGCATAGTAACGAATAAAAATCGCGTTGTCCTAACCACTTCTATTACCAACTTGATCTAAGTAAAGAAAATACACGCCATGATTATTTTTTAATCTTAACGAACCTAGTTAATGGCATATGCCAAAAATAATTATTGGCATATGCTATTAACAAGCCTATACTTTGCTTGTATTTAATGGAGAGCATTGATGGCTAGACCTAAAAAGTGTCGTCGTATTTGTAGTAGAGCACCATACAGTTGCTTTAAACCTAATGGCGTACCAACAGCAGAACTACCGCAAGTTCAACTACTTGCTGAAGAATTAGAAGCATTGAGATTGGCTGATTTTGAAGGGTTAAGTCAACAAGACGCAGCCGATCAGATGATGGTATCTAGACAAACCTTCGGCAACATAGTTAAACAAGCAAGATTTAAAGTAAGCAGTTGCTTGGTTAATGGTCAGGCTTTAATGCTCCAAACGGAGACTGAATAATGAGTACCCTACTAATTACTTTTATTGTGTTTATTCTTACCATTTTATTAATGGCATTAGGCGTTATATTTGGACGTAAGGCGATCCAAGGAAGCTGCGGTGGGCTGAATAACGTGGGAGTGAATAAAGTGTGTAATTGTAAAACGACTTGTGGGGATCAGAAGCTTTATCAAATCTCAGAGCCTTCCGAAAGATAAATAAAAAAGCATCCATATTAAAAATCTATGGATGCTTTTTTATCAGTATATCTATTTAACTTGAACTGTACTTTCTGCTAATTGTTTACATAAATAAGCGTTGCCAAACATAGTAACAGAGCTTGAAAAATCTAAAGACTGATATAGATACAATGTATCCGCGCCTAATGCTGCTGCTTTAATTCGCATTTGGTTTAATGTACCCCAAACCATATCCTTATCGGCGTGCAGCCAGTAATCATAAAAATGGCCTTCTGAGCCAAATACAATCCCCAAACGTTGACAATCTTTAACTACGTCAACTTCATCCCAGATCACATCTACTTTTTCTGATTCTTGAGTTGGGAAAGTAACGCAGCCTGTTAATATCATTGACGATGCTAACATAGAGCTAGCTATTAGCGTTTTCATTAATTAATCACTACCAAATAAATATTGCGCGATTTTAGTTAAAATTTAGCCTCTGGCAAGTAGAAAATGAGGTCGTTCTCAATTTAATAGAAACTAAGCGGTAGTAGTTTGCTGCTGTGACCTTGATGCTAACTATATCAATATTGTATTATTCATCAGGATTAGCACTATACCAAGCATCCAGTAATTCTTTTCCATAAATAATTTCTATATTCATATGCATAGCCAAAAGAAAAGCGGCTAATAACAAACAGATTATATTAAACCCAAAAGTCGCCTTCTTTCTAGAGGGTTCATAACATACAATATTAATAACAACTAAAGCAAAAGGATAAATAATCAGTAATAAAAACAACCAGCCAAGATAACTTGATATTGCCATCTCTGTCATAATGCACCTCATTACACGAATAATACATAACATGTTATTGAATCAATATCATCACACATTATTATCAGTAACCGTTGCGTTTTATAAATTAATATCGTCGTTTTGTATTATCTTTCGCAATTTCAACAATATTAATCTGCCTTTCTTCAATTTAAATAAAAAAGACTACAGTAATATTTAATGATTTATATCAAAATAAATAGCATCGATAACTAGAGTTACATTATCGACACTATTTAATATTATATTTATCGCCACTTATTTACTTCTGCGTCTGCATTAGCACGACGAGCCGCTGCTGCAATTTCTTTATCAACAATTGTTTGCCCAATAGGTGCAATTGAGATCACAGCAAGCTTCAAGTGCTGAATTGCAAATGGAATACCAATAATCGTCACAAAACAAGCTACCGCTGACATTACATGGCCTATCGCTAACCAAAAACCTGCAAAAATAAACCACAGAACATTACCAATAAAACCAAGGCTACCTGTGCCTATGTCTTCGTTTCGGGTTAATTCATCACGATAAATCGCTTCTTTACCAAACGGGAAAAAAGAAAAACCAGCAATAACAAAACACGCTCTTCCCCATGGAATACCAATGATACTAATAAAGGCTAATACACCAAAAAAGCACCATGCTAGACCCATGAATACGCCACCAAAAAGGAACCAAATTAAATTACCAATTGCGCTCATTTTATTTCCTTACTTTATCATTCTATTTCTGATAATTGATTAAACCGTAAATTAGAACACTGTAGTTAATCGTCAGCGCCACACTTTACACATTCATCATAAGTTCTCTCACCTTCACTAATGACCGTGTATTGACCCACACAGTTTTCACACAGTGCAAGTACAGGATAGGCTTCTTTTTGTTTTTTGGAAGACGTATTTCCTTCCGTTGTATAAAATTTTCTCACAAGCACTCCCAAGTTAGGAAAATTCTTAACTATAGAAAAACACTCGACAATATGAAATGTCGAGTGTTTTTAATAATACCAATGGAACTAATTAGATGATCTATTTATTACCAGTTATCTGGGTATTTTCTTTTGTTCTTCTTGCCTTTGCCTTCTGGTTTTGCGACTGGTTTAATCGCTTCTAACAAGGCTTCTGTGATCTCTTCATCTACTTCAAAGCCCTCTACTTGCTCACGATCAAGTCGGATCTTGTTTTTCTTTTCAATGATTTTAAAGTGATGGTAATCTTCATAATCGATTAATGATAATGCTAGGCCTACCTCACCAGCACGACCACTTCGACCAATACGGTGCATGTAATCTGCTGGGCTTCTTGGTAAATCAAAATTGATAACCACTGGCAGTTTTTCAATATCTAAACCACGAGCGGCAATATCTGTAGCAATCAGTACATCAATCTCACCCGCTTTAAAACCTTCAAGAACACGGCTACGAGCGCCCTGACCTTTATCACCATGGAATACCTCTGCAGTAATTCCACGCTTTGACAGTTTATCGGCTAGGTGATTACAACCGTTTTTAGCGTTGACAAAAATAAGTGCTTGTCGCCATTGCTGTTGATGAATCAAATGCGCTAATACGGCTGTTTTTTCACCCTTATTAACAGTAAATACGCGCTGCACTAAGGTACTTGCGTCTGCACTTTGTAATTGCAACTCTACCGGATTAGTGAGTAACGCCTGAGTTAACGTTTCTACTTCTTCTGGAAACGTTGCTGAAAATAACAGTGTTTGTTTTTGCTTTGGCGCTAACGCTAATAGCTGAGACAATTCTTCAGTAAAACCTAGACTTAGCATTCTATCGGCTTCATCAAGTACTAAGGTTTTTACTTGGTCTAACTTAATAGCATTACTTGAGATCAAATCTAGTAATCGACCTGGCGTTGCAACTAAAATGTCGCAACCACCACGAAGGTTTAGCATTTGTTTATTAACAGATACACCACCAAACACAGACACCGTTTTAATCGCACCATTAAAATGCGCGGAATATGATTTGATACTATCAGCGACTTGTTGTGCAAGCTCACGAGTAGGAACTAAGATAAGGCCAGTAACATAATTGCCTTTATTGCTGTGGGGTTTCCCTGACTGCTGCTCAAAAATTTGCTGCAACATAGGCAATGCGAACGTTGCTGTTTTACCTGAGCCTGTATTTGCTCCTGCAATTAAATCACGTCCGGCTAATACACTTGGGATAGCTTGTGCTTGAATAGGCGTTGGCTGTTGATATTCCAGCTCTGTTAATCGTGCTAACAATGGTGAAATAAGGCCAAGTTCTGCAAAGTTGGCTGGTGCTGTCGTCGTGGTCATGAATATAAAGGGCTCAAAGCTAAAATAATAGCCGGTTATTTTAGCCTATTTATGCCCTCTACGGTTAATTAAATCGTTTTTTTCCAATACGCATAAAGGCCATTAATATCAGACGAACACAGTAAGTCCATTGCACCTTTAATTTTCTCTTCACTCCACTGCCACCACTTCATTTCTACTAGCTGAACAATCTCAGTCTCTGTAAAACGATAGCGGATATGTTTAGCCGGATTTGAACCCACAATGGAGTATGGTTCTACATCTTTAGTCACCACAGCACGACTTGCTATGATTGCACCATCACCCACAGTGACACCACTCATGATCATTGCTTCTGTACCAATCCAAACATCATTACCAATAACGGTATCACCAGCACGTTCAAAGCCATCTTTAGCATCAGCAAAGTTATCGTTATCTTGATAGAAAAATGGAAAGGAGCTTACCCATTTATGTTGGTGCCCTTGGTTTCCTGCCATCATAAAAACAGCCCCTGACCCAATAGAGCAATAACTACCAATAATTAGCTTATCAATATCTGTTCTATCAGAAAGCAAATAGCGAGCACAATCATCAAAGCTGTGATTATGGTAATAACCAGAATAGTAACTGTGCTCACCAACAATAATATTGGGGTTAGTTACTTGCTCTTTTAATGACTTACCAATAAAAGGGCTTTCGAAATAATTGTTCACTATCTACTCTCTTAGACAAATAACTTAATATACTTAAGGCTATCTAAGTATTATAAACTACTGTTTTTCAATAAACCAACCGTAATAACAATCTACTCTTCTGCTTTATCATCACGTGGAATGGCTTTTACTGGTTCCACAACAACCTTATTTATATCGATCTCTGCGACATTATTTTTGATATAGTTAAGATCTCGTTCATTTTTATTATGTACCGTAATCGTAATGTCTCCATTACCACCACAGCGGTCACCATAAATCTCACCGATATACTTTATTTCTTTTGACTTTAATGTAAATGACTCGGTAATCATCGGTTCATCATAACTAAAAAATGGGTTCGTATTAGATAGCCAGAAATCATAAGTACCCGGCTCAAGTACTGTTGAATAAACTAAACCATATTCTGATTCAAAAAAACTATCAATATATCCGTTATTTAGTTGATATACACCTATGCTATCTCCAAGTGACGCTTCATTTTCAGATTTTTTCACTACGACTTGAACCGTATTAATCTTACAAGCTTCATATGCGCCTGCTGAAAAAATCAATACTGATTGATTCTCTTCTAAGTTATTTACATCAATATCATTAACTGTTGGTAAGGTTGTCGCACAGCCAGTTAATACACTTAAGGCGGTACCAATAAACAAAGCTTTAGTTTTCATTTTGCATCCTTGTATAAATGAAGTTTCTATTTAATTAGCCTTCAGTTTATATTTAAATAATTAATACATCATGATTTACATCGCTTTAGATAATAAAAATGCCAAGTCACTCTAATAACTTGGCATTTGTTCTCTTTATAAATAAATCCAGCTTAATAATGTGGTTTATTAAAATTTATCAGCATCAATTTCAAAAAGCGTTAAATCACTTCTGATTGGTTTATATTCCACCTGAGGTTCAATCAAAAAGACGTTATCAACACCTAATTTATTTAAAGCAGATATTGAGTAGTACCAGCCATCATAACCTCCTTCGTCAAACTGAGAGAAATCGTCACTTTGACCTAATGTTGTAATTTTCTGATCAACCCCAATCATGGAATAAAAAGCATCCTCACGCTTTATCGAATCTTTCATATAGTTAGCCGCTTCATTTAATGTCTCTTCACGTTGCTGAATAGATAGACTGGCTAACTCTTTTTCAAACTCACTATCATCAAATTCGTTACTGCTTGCCCCGCCATGAAAACCAATAACAGCACGGTTACTTATTAATTTTCTTTTTCCGCTTGGAAATACATAATTTGCGCATGATGAAAAACAATAATCGTTCACTTCAACGGTTAAGTTATTTTTATAAACAAACTCACCGAGATCCATTCCAAGGTTAATTTCTCCACCATAACTCTTAATTTCTAATGTTTTAATCTGTCCATTATTTTTATATAACGACAACAGCGTTTCATTAGCATCGTCAGAGATATCCCCTTCATAGACGAACTTATCTCCCTTAACGACCACCGTCGTCTCTAACTCAGCCATGGCTGACGGTGCATTACATAAAACAAGACCTAAATAAAGACAATTGGTTACACGCATTATTCAACCTCAATGTTAAATTTCTAAAATAATAAACGCCAATCTATTCGTTATACTGAAGTAGTAAGTAGTCATTCGATATTCAATTGATGTTTTAGTTCCTAGAGATTGCACATTTAAAAGTAATATATTTGCACCCATCATCGTAGCGTAACCAAAACGAATCATATGTTGATTAGATAGCAATATTTAACCGTCAGTAAGAAGCTGGCGACTAGATAATGAACTGATCCTTGGGTGAATTATTCAGACTCTACACTTGGTCCGAAAATTTAGAATACAACTCTGGTTCTTTGCTTAATAAATTAAGTACCTTACTAGCTAAACCTGTTGGATTACGTCTTCCTTGCTCCCAACTTTTCACGGTATCAACACTGACATCAATTGCCATTGCCAACTCTTTTTGCGTTACATGTAACTGTTCTCGTATGGCCTTCACGTCTGCTATTTCATAACGTGTAACGTTACCTTCTAAATTTCCTTTTTTTATTTCAACCGCTTGCTCTAGTGATTTAATGATGTCATTTGCAATACTACTCATGGTTGTACCTTATCCCTTTTAAAAATAGAGTAATTTAGAGTAACCTTTCTCTCTCCTGTCTTTTATCTTTAATCCATCCCACCCACCAAAATTTGACTAAGATCTCTTATTCAGTCTTTCATCAATTAGATTCCTGCGTTTGATCACACTTAGTTACATTCTTGGGTGCAAAGTGCTATTTATTGCTCTAAATTCACCATCGAAACGTTTACGCAAACGTTTCGATGAGCATTAAACAAGCAGTATGTGTTCATAATTAATTAACTAAAGGTATTCTCATGAAGAAAAATACACTACTAAACGCAGAGTTATCGTATGTAATCGCCACACTTGGCCATACTGATGAAGTCACCATTTGCGATGCTGGCCTGCCGATTTTTGAAGAATCACAACGAATCGATTTAGCATTAGTTCAGGGAATACCAACCTTTATTGATACCGTAAAAGCGACGCTGTCTGAAATGCAAATTGAAGGCGTAATTGTTGCTGAAGAGTTCAAAACCGTTAGCCCACAACTGCACGATGAGCTGATGACACTTATTGCTGCTGAAGAAGCACTGTGTGGAAAATCAATTATCGTCTCTTACGTGTCTCACGAGGCATTTAAAGTACACACACAGCAAAGCAAAGCGATTGTTCGCACAGGTGAATGTACTCCTTATGCTAACGTTATTTTCCAATCTGGCGTTGTATTTTAAATAGGACACGTTATGACTCAAGCTATCTTAGAATTAAACGGCATTGAGAAAGCCTTTCCAGGCGTGAAAGCTCTGGATGGTGCTTGTCTTAATGTCTATCCCGGCAAAGTCATGGCCCTGATGGGTGAAAATGGCGCGGGTAAATCAACCTTGATGAAGTCATTAACTGGTATCTACGCAATGGATGCTGGTGAAATCCGTTACGAAGGTAAAGCGGTTAACTTTAATGGCCCTAAGCACTCTCAAGAATCAGGTATCAGTATTATTCACCAAGAGCTGAACCTTATTCCTGAACTGACCATTGCTGAAAACATCTTCTTAGGCCGTGAGAAAACCAATGCATTTGGCGGCATCAAATGGGCTGAAATGTACAGTGATGCAGATGCTCTACTGAAACGTTTGAATGTAAAACACCACTCTCGTCAGCTATTAGGCGAACTGAGTTTAGGTGAGCAACAAATGGTTGAGATTGCCAAAGCACTGTCGTTCAAATCTAAAGTTATCATCATGGATGAGCCAACTGATGCCTTAACGGATACTGAAACTGAATCCCTATTTAAAGTAATTAACGAACTACGTGATGAAGGTTGTGGCATTGTTTATATCTCACACCGTCTAAAAGAGATCTTCGAGATCTGTGATGACATTACTGTCCTTCGTGATGGAAAATTCATTGGTGAACGTGTTGTCGCAGATATTGATGAAGATATATTAATTGAAATGATGGTAGGCCGCCGCCTTGATGAGCAATACCCTCGCATTGATGTTCAACACAATGAAAAATCATTAGAGCTGTTCGATGTTTCTGGTCCTGGTGTTCATAATGTTAGCTTCTCATTAGATCGCGGTGAGATCCTTGGTGTATCGGGTTTAATGGGTGCAGGCCGTACTGAGTTAATGAAAATTATCTACGGTGCCGCCCCAATGACCTGTGGCGCTATCAAACTAAACAACAAGATGATTAACCCAATCTCTCCTCGTGATGGTTTGGCAAACGGCATTGCTTATATCTCTGAAGACCGTAAAGGTGATGGCTTAGTACTTGGCTTATCGGTTAAAGAGAACATGTCTTTATGCTCGTTAGATCAGTTATCAAAAGGCATTCAGATTGATCATTACGCGGAAGTCACAGCAGTAGAAGATTTCATTCGTTTATTCAATATTAAAACCCCTACTCGCGATCAAATTATTGGTAACTTGTCTGGTGGTAATCAACAAAAAGTGGCGATTGCTAAAGGCTTAATGACTCGCCCTAAAGTGCTGATTTTAGATGAGCCAACACGTGGCGTGGATGTTGGTGCGAAAAAAGAAATCTACCAATTAATTAACCAATTTAAAGCGGAAGGCATGAGTATCATTTTAGTCTCATCTGAAATGCCTGAAGTTCTAGGAATGAGCGACCGTATCTTAGTTATGCATGAAGGCCGTATCAGTGGCGAATTCATGGCAAAAGATGCCGACCAAGAAAAATTATTGGCTTGTGCAGTAGGTAAAACTGTTGAGCAAAACATCGAGGTAATAGCATGAGCACTAAATCAATGACTTCATCTGAAACGCAACAAAAGAAAGGCGGCATGTTTTCTAAAGAATGGCTGATTGAGCAAAAATCGTTAATCGCGCTATTACTTTTAATTGTCGTGGTTTCCTTTTTAAACGACAACTTTTTCACTGTCGACAATATCTTAAACATTTTACGTCAAACCTCAGTTAACGCGATTATCGCTGTGGGTATGACACTGGTTATTCTAACTGCAGGTATCGACTTAAGTGTCGGTTCTGTATTAGCCCTTTGTGGTGCCTTTGCTGCAACCATGATTGGCCTCGAAATTCCGGTAATGATTGCGGTTCCAACGGCGCTACTTGCGGGTGCTGCTCTAGGTGCAATCAGCGGTATTATTATCGCTAAAGGTAAAGTTCAAGCATTCATTGCAACGCTAGTAACAATGACGTTATTACGTGGTGTGACCATGGTTTACACAGAAGGTCGCCCTATCTCAACAGGCTTTACTGATGTTGCAGACAGCTTTGCATGGTTTGGGACAGGTTACGCACTTGGCATCCCAGTTCCAATCTGGCTAATGGTTATCGTGTTTGCATCTGTATGGTACTTACTAAATCACACACGCTTTGGTCGCTACGTTTACGCACTCGGTGGTAATGAATCTGCAACTCGCCTATCTGGTATCAACGTAGATCGCGTTAAGATCGGTGTTTACGCTATCTGTGGTCTACTTGCTGCACTGGCTGGTTTAATCGTAACGTCTCGTCTTTCTTCAGCTCAACCAACAGCAGGTATGGGTTATGAGCTAGATGCTATCGCAGCGGTTGTACTTGGTGGTACAAGCCTAGCTGGTGGTAAAGGTCGCATCATGGGTACGCTAATTGGTGCTCTGATTATCGGCTTCTTAAACAACGCACTGAACTTATTAGATGTTTCTTCTTACTACCAAATGATTGCCAAAGCGGTAGTTATCCTACTGGCAGTATTAGTGGACAACAAGAGCAAGTAATACGCACTAAATTATATAAGAACGCAATACAAAAATTTCACCCCTATACATTCGTTTGCTGTTTAAAACAAAAATAGGCACAACCAGACATACCCTGTTTGAATTGTGCCGCCCTACACTCTACAAGGAATATAGAATGAAAAAGTTAGCAACCCTAATCTCGGCAGCCCTACTTTCTACCTCTTTCGCATCGACAGCTGCGGCTCAAGATACAATGGCAATGGTCGTGTCTACATTGAACAACCCATTTTTCGTCACCATGAAAGAAGGTGCTGAGGCAAAAGCAAAAGACCTAGGCTACAAACTGATTGTTCTGGATTCTCAAAATGATCCAAGTAAAGAGCTTTCAAACATTGAAGATCTTACGGTTCGTGGCGTAAAAGCAATTCTTATCAACCCAACCGATTCAGATGCTGTTTCAAATGCGATTCGTATGGCTAACCGCTCTGGCATCCCTGTATTAACGCTTGACCGTGGTGCAAGCCGTGGTGACGTAGTGAGCCATATTGCCTCAGATAACGTTGCTGGTGGTGAGATGGCAGGTAAATTCATCATGGAAAAAGTAGGCGAAAAAGCACGCGTTATCCAACTTGAAGGTATCGCTGGAACATCGGCTGCACGTGAGCGCGGTGAAGGCTTCATGAAAACGGTTGATAATGGCGATCTGACTCTACTTGGTAGCCAACCTGCTGATTTTGACCGTACTAAAGGTCTTAACGTAATGGAAAACATGATTGCAGCAAACCCTGATGTTCAAGCGGTATTTGCTCAAAATGATGAAATGGCGTTAGGTGCTCTACGTGCAGTTCAAGCATCAGGTAAAGACGTATTAATCGTTGGTTTTGATGGTACTGAAGATGGTATCGCAGCAGTTAATCGTGGTCTACTTGGTGCAACTATCGCACAACAACCAGACCTAATTGGGGCCCTTGGTGTAGAAACAGCAGTTAAAGTACTTAAAGGCGAAAAGGTTGAGAAATTCATTCCTGTTGACCTAAAAGTTATTACTAAATAATTAACTTATAAAGTAATAAAAACGGAGCATTGATACGCTCACAACAACCAGTATCAGTGCTCCTTCTTCCCAAATATAGAAACACCTAAAACCTATCGTTAAATGAACGAGTTAATCAATAAACTGCTCGCCCATTTACCCATAAGTTTTAAGACCATATTCCGGTCACAGATAAGAAACAAGGCACATTATGAATAAATTAGTTGTTTTAGGTAGCGTAAACGCAGACCACGTTCTTCAAGTTGCATCATTCCCTCGCCCAGGTGAGACGTTACACGGTCACAGCTATTCCGTTATTCCTGGTGGCAAAGGCGCAAACCAAGCTGTTGCTGCTGCGCGTTTAGGCGCTGATATCGCATTTATCGCAAGCGTAGGTGATGACAGCTTTGGTCACCAAATGATTGAAGCATTTAAAATCGATGGCATTAATACCCAAGCCGTAATGATAGAAGAAAATACACCAACCGGCATTGCGATGATCCAAGTAGCAGCAACCGGTGAAAACAGCATCTGTATCTCTGCTGAAGCAAATGCACGATTAACAGCTGATCGTATTGCTCCTCATCACGGATTAATTGAAGCGGCTGATACCCTATTAATGCAGCTTGAAACCCCTATTGAAACCATAGAAAAAGCGGCACAAGTTGCCAAAGCCGCAGGTACTAAAGTTGTACTAAATCCTGCTCCAGCGCATCAATTAAGTGATGACTTATTGCAACTTGTTGATATGATTACTCCAAATGAGACAGAAGCTGAGTTACTAACAGGCATTGAAGTAACCGATATGGCAAGTGCTCAACTGGCTGCTGACGCCCTTCATGCAAAGGGTATTGAAACGGTAATGATCACCCTTGGTAGTAAAGGGGTATGGATCAGCCAAAATGGTTCTGGTCGCCAAGTTGAAGGCTTTAGAGTTCAAGCAACTGACACAACAGGTGCCGGTGATACTTTTAATGGCGCGTTTTTAACAGGATTACAGTCTGGCCGTAAATTGGACGATGCAATCAAATTTGCTCATGCTGCGGCGGCAATCTCAGTAACTCGAATGGGTGCTCAAACCTCTATTCCTTCTATTACAGAAGTAGAACGTTTTTTACTAGAGCATTAATACCGATTTTGATGTCTTTATGAGCGAAATACCTTTGTGATTTGCTCATAAAGACATAAATAAAGGATTGAATTTATGGCAACAATCAAAGATGTAGCCAAACATGCAAGTGTCTCAACCTCTACAGTAAGTCATGTTTTAAATAAAACACGCTTTGTCAGTGATGATATTTCTGAGCGAGTAATGACTGCTGTATCAGAGCTTAATTATGCCCCCTCTGCACTCGCCCGCAGTTTAAAAGTCAATCATACAAAAACCTTTGGCATGTTAGTTACCACCTCTACCAACCCCTTCTTTGGTGAAGTAGTAAAAGGCGTGGAACGACGCTGTTATGAAATGGGCTATAACCTGATCCTATGCAATACCGAAGGCGATGCAAAACGCGTTCATTCAAGCTTAGACACCCTACTGCAAAAGCGTGTTGATGGCTTATTGTTAATGTGTACCGAAATTGAAAACCAAGTACTTGAATTATTCTCTCGATACCAAGCTGTACCAACAGTGGTAATGGATTGGGGATTAATTGATTTTCCAAGTGACAAAATTCAAGATAACTCCCATCACGGTGGCTATCTAGCAACAAAGCATTTAATTGAACAAGGTCATACTGAAATTGGTTGTCTAACTGGCCCTCTCAACAAACTACAAGCACAACAACGTTTAAGTGGTTTTGTGCAAGCGATGGAGGAATCAGGATTAGCGATCAATAAAGAATGGATTGCCTCTGGTGACTTTGAATGTGAAGGTGGAGAGGCCGCTTTTAATGAGCTTCATAGTCGAGGGAAGTTACCTAGCGCACTCTTTGTGTGTAATGACATGATGGCAATGGGTGTCATTAATTGCGCGAATAAAAAAGGTATTTCTGTGCCTAATGATCTTTCTATTGTGGGTTATGATGATATTAAAATGGCTAAATACATTACGCCATCATTAACTACTATCCATCAGCCAAAACATCGATTAGGGCAGCAAGCCGTTGATTCATTATTGGAAAAAATCCAAACCAAATCAGAAACTAATCATGTAATACAGCTTGAGCCAACTTTAGTCGTGCGTGATAGCGTCAAGCCAATAATCGCTTAATCATTTTTCAACAATCCCTCAAAGATAGAGTGCATCTAAAATAAGCACTCTATCGTTAATACCCTTCTCGCACTGCAAGATATCGTGCAAATTTGGGAATTCCGTTATCTGTATAACCATTATATCGATAAGTAATTTGCTGCCCCAACTTTGGCGGCTCTTCTCTTAATGCTTGGGTTAACCCACTACCGATCTTAAATTCTTTTCCATCTGGCATTTTCAATATTAATGCCCCAACCATACCTCGATACTTTCCTTTTCCTGCGGTATAGCCAATAACAGTTGCTTCTGCATCCTGATGTTTTTTCAGTTTAATCAGATCATCATGTCGTCCAGGACGGTATACAGCATCAACTCTTCTCAACATTACCCCTTCCCCTTTTCGTGCTGAAATATCTTCTAATACATCAAACAGCATTTCTTCAGAGCTTATCGGATGTTGATCTACTAATTTTAAATGTGGGATATCAAGTGCTTTAATCATGGTTGATAATTCATAATACCGTTTTGGAAACATCCCTGCAGAGTTGGGCAAGTCAAACATCATAAATCGAATGTCTCTCCAAGACGCTTCATCAGGCTCAGAATCAAGCACCGTCCTTGCTACCTTTTGAAAACCACCACGACCTGCCCATAATTCCCCATCAATAGGATGATCAGGCAAAGGATCGGTAAACCAATCTGGCGCGTGCAATTTGTGTCCTTTTCGAGTTAACAGCTCAGAACCAGACCAATAAGCCCTTATGCCATCGAGTTTTTCACTCAACCAGTAGGCATCAATATCAACTGGACTCTCATAATTCATCGCCAGTGAAATCGCAATTGTTGCGGTATTTGGCTCATCTAAAGCAATAACAGGTTGTGAAAGTACCCCCAAAGCAACAAGTGTTGAGAGTTGAACCTTATTCATTTAATGATCTCCTATATACATATAAATAATACAGCTCATTAGCGAGCTATCATTGCACATTATTTATACAACAAAAGAGTTACTCCATAGTTATCCATTTCTCTACGATCCATATCTACATTCAATGTAATCTAACCTTAAACAATGCATATTTATTTGCATCCACTCAACAGGACCTGTTTGTATATACACTATTACGATTTTTGTTAGTAAATTGACTTCTGCCAAATTTATAGCGTAACGACACTGCTTAGTCTCACATTATTCATGTAAAAGTAATGTTTATAACATATCAATATGAGAGCTTTGAATTATAGATAAAGCAAATAAAAAACATCAATTCATATAACATGACTACGGAAAGCAGTGAAATGAAAAGACCTCAATTAAAAACCTCTATCGCTATGGCTGTTGGCTTAGCCCTCTCTAGTAATGCATACGCAGAAATTATAATTTCTCAATATGTTGAAGGCGGAAGTTACAATAAATCATTAGAAATTAGTAATACTGGTGACAACGCGATATCACTCTCTGGTTACGTACTTAAATCCAAATACAATGGGTTAAACAAATGGAAAAATGATCTCGATTTATCCTCAATTACCTTAGATGCAAAAAGCGTTTACGTTATTTCAAACAGTAGATCATCTGACTCAATCCTAACCGTAACAAACAGTACTGAAAGCATTGTAAATCACAATGGCGACGAAACTTATATGCTGTTTAAAGATGGCGTAGAGCATGATCGAATTGGTATTGATGGCGATGTAGATTGGGGCAAAGATAAGAGTTTTGTTCGAGCAGATTTAACACCTAGCACAACGTTTGATGCTGCTATGTGGCTTGAAAAACCAAAAGACAATATTGAAGGCCTTGGTGAATATCAAGAAGGCGTAACGCCACCCCCTGCGTTTGCTTGTGAAACCAATTCAGGTGCGACTCCAACCTTTACCGAAATTAACCAAATTCAAGGAACAGGCAGTAAATCGCCTCTAGTGACCAGTGGATTTATTTCAGAAAACGAATACTTCGTTCAAGGTATTGTGACTGCGCGTGGTGAAAGCTTGTTAAAAGGCTTTTATTTACAGGGTTTGAATGATGACTTTGATCCCAACAGCTCAGAAGGTATCTTCGTAAGCACAGGCAGTGCGCCATCACAAGAGATCCAACCAGGGGCAATTGTGTGCGTAAAAGCCAAGGTTCAAGAATACTATAACCAAACACAACTAAAGCCTGATACCAATAACTACGTAGTTCAAAGGACTGAATCTCCAGCTAAGGTCAATAAACTTGTTATTAATGAAGGCGAAACATTAGCAGACGCATTAGAGCGCCATGAAGGAATGAAGGTACAACTCACTTCTCATTCAGACCTGCGTATTACACGAAACTTTAGCTTTGATTATGGTAGCAAGCGTAACAACATGGTGTTATCTCATGGTGAACCGTTATTCAAGCCAACACAGTTATTTGCTGCAGAAAGCCCTGAAGCCATTGCATTAGCAGAAGAAAATGCAAAACGCCAAATTACTATTGAATCTGATAACAAAGCCGCGAACGGAAAAGTACCTTACTTCCCTGATTTTGGTACTGATATTGACCAAGATGGCAGTGCGGATTCTTACCTACGTTTAGGTGCACGTATTGAAGGCCTAGAAGGTGTTGTTGCTTACTCTTACGGTCAGTACCGTTTAGTTGCCTCAAACACCATCACTCAAGACAATATCATTACTCAAGCACTTCATGATGATGGTTCAACCCTATTTAACGTTGAGAGAACAGACGAACCAAGTATTGATGATAAAGATTTAACCATCACAAGCTTTAACGTATTAAACTACTTCACCTCAGTAGCGACTGGCGGTGATGCAAACCCTACAGGACAAAACCGTGGTGCCGTTAATGCGGATGATTTTGCTGTTCAACAAGCAAAAATCTTATCGGCACTCGTTGCTATTGATGCCGATATTATTGGTTTAATGGAAGTAGAAAATAATGGCTTTGGTGAAAACAGTGCGATTAATGATCTAACCACTGCATTAAATGCACAATTTGAAGATGAAGAAGATCACTACAAATACGTTGAGATTAAAAGCAAAGACAAGTACCAAGGCGAATACTTAGGCTCAGATGCCATTATGGTTGCCCTGCTTTACCGTCCAAGTGAAGTGAAACTCAAAGGCAAAGCACGTGTTATCAAAACACCAGAACAACACATTGCCGAAAATACCATTACTCGAGACAACAATGGCACCATTGAATTTAACCCTGCTTATGACAAATACCAGCGTCATAGCCTAGTGCAAGAATTCATGGTTAAAGAAGCCAAAGAGCCATTAACCGTCGTGGTTAATCATCTAAAATCAAAAGGCTCTGAATGTATCGAGCAATGGCAGAATTTTGAAGAAGACAACGACCCAGCCGACCTACAAGGTAACTGTAACCGCTTTAGAGTATCCGCAGCGAAAGCCATTGGTGATGATCTTGAAACCGTTAAAGGCGATATTCTAATCCTAGGTGATATGAACGCCTATGGCATGGAAGATCCCCTACTAACACTAACCGATTACAGCCAAGAGAAATACAACCGAGATATCTTTACTGCAGCTTACACCACACTCGGTACAGATAAAGAAGGTAACCCACTCCCTTATGAAGAAACGGGCAGCCAAATAACCCAAGGTTATGGTTATATCAACCTAAACACACACCTACATGGCACAGAGACCTTCTCTTACACCTACTCTGGTGAATTAGGTAATCTTGACCACGCCTTAGCCAATGAATCACTGGTTGAACGTATTACTGAAATTGAAGATTGGCACATTAATGCAGCAGAAAGTAATTTATTTGAATACAGCCCGAAATACACGGGGGACATGGCGAAATACAATGACATGTATTCAGCATCCGACCATGATCCTATCGTAATTTCACTCGAGTATGAAAAAGCAGCATCATTTAACTTTTTTGCGCTGGCTTCATTGTTTGGGTTTGGTTTCTTACGCAGAAAACTCTCTAAACAAAAATAGTACCAAGACTTAAAATAACAAAGGGTGGCGACTGTATTTTATTTATACAACGGCACCCTTTTTATTAGAGTTAACTTTTATAATATCAATGTAACTAATTAGATGGTCTATTTATCCCGACAGAGAGGGATGATCTAACTTTTCCTTATTCTCAACACCACTTTGCATAATCACTGCATCGTTATTACAAAATGGTGTCATGGTTACCGTAATATCCCCTAAAGTATCCTCAGACGAAACGGCTTTGCAATGCTCTTTAACCATATAAGAAACATGAATTTTTAATACCAAAATACTGATAATACCAAACACAATATTACCTAGAGCTTGTCCATAAAGAACACCAATGCCGCCATACCACTGCGCCCCAAAATAAACGAATGGCAAAGTACCAATAGTGGCTTTACTTAAATTTAGTGCCGTTGAATACAATGGCTTGCCTAAATTATTAAAAGACGTATTCGCAACAAACATGGCACCATTAAAAATGAAAGTAATAGCAACCACGGTACAGAATGTCGTCATAATAAGAGCAGCATCGTCCACCAAGCTAAACCAAGCAATAATTTGATCTTGAAGTAGGTACAAAATCAAAGAAACGAAGACACAATAAACCGATGAAAATAATAATGAATTTCTTAAGGTCTCTTTTACTCTATCGACTCGTTTAGCACCGTAATTTTGTCCAATAATAGGTCCAACAGCACCTGACATAGCAAAAATCACAGCGAACGTTACAGGGATTAATCGGCCAATAACGGCGAAACCAGCCACAAAATCTTCACCAAATGGCGCAAGTGTCGAGGTCACTATCGCATTTCCAATTGGCGTTGCGGTATTGGTAATAATTGCCGGGATCGCAATAGTAAATATGGCGGGCGTATGATGTTTGATGTCTTTCCATTGAGGTAGTGTGACCAATTTATGAGTCACGATTAATGGATAGAGTGAGAAAATTAAAACCGTCAAACGTGAAATAACAGAAGCAATCGCAGCCCCTTCCACATTCATGTTAAAACCAAAGATAAAGATAGGATCAAGTACTGCATTCACAAGACCGCCATAAAGCGTTGCAAGCATAGAACGCTTCGCATCACCAACAGCCCTTAAGCCTGCCCCAGCAGCCATTGCTATCGCGATAATAGGCGTACTTGGTAATAAAATAGAAAGGTACGCTTGTGCTCGCTCTGCCACTACTCCTTTTGCCCCTATCATTGCAAGCAACTCAGGAATAAAGCAGAACATGATGATGGTAACAATACTATTTACAATAAAAGCGATAACTAAAGTACTTGAAGCCAGCTGTTTTGCTCTATCATTTTCTTTTGCTCCTAATGCCTTAGAAACAAGAGCTCCCATTGCAATGGATGAGCCAATAGAAACAGAAGTAGAAAAGAAAATAATTGTCCCAGCAAACCCGATAGCCGCCGCTAACTCAACCTGCCCCAGCATACTAATGAAAAACATATCGAGTAAATCAACAACAAACAATGCCATTAATCCGATAGAAGCCGTTCCCGACATCACCAATATATGACGCATTGTAGAGCCCTGAACAAATTTCGCCGATTGATCACTCACTCATCTTCTCCAATTACTGAAATAATTCTCAATACAATTTAAGCCTATAAAAAAACCACACCAATGTGTGGTTTTTTATTCGAGAAAAGTACTTACATTCCTAAATCTTCGCTAATACGATCGATCTCTTTAATGTCCATCTGTAATAATTGAAGTTCATCATTATATTGTGCAATCTGTTTTTTTGCCTCTTCTTGACGCTTACATACGTCCGATTTCACATCCCAACTTTTGCCTTCCAAATACACAGCACAATCTTTAGCAAGTTGCTTCTCATTAGCCCCTGTCACTTCAATTTTTACTTCTAGATCACCCGCTTCTTCTTTTAACTGTAGCTGACGCTGAAATAACTGCTTTGCACGAGAAAGCATCGTAAGCTGCAAATCAACTTGATTGCTCAACGTCGTGATTTGCTTATCTTGCTCTTCTACCTGCATTTCAAGTGATGCTTTTTGAGACGTTAATGCCCCTACACTTTTACTTAGTGACGAGCGCTTATCAGCTTCCGTTGTAAGTAATTGCGTTTTTTCAACATCATGCTCTTTTTGCTGCGCTTCTAACGCTTGTTCCTTCTCTTTTGAGATCAGGATATCAAGCTCTGCACTTTTCTCATTTGCTTGCTTTAATTCAGTTTGATATTGCTTGGTTTTCGCTTCTAGCTGAGTATAAGCCGCAGACCATTTATTATCAGACAGACTCGAACCAATGAGACCACCCGTAATCGCACCAATGATTAAGGTAACCCCAGCAACCCAATGACTTGTTTTTGATTTTTCTTCAATAATGATAACGTCTTCGTCATGATCGTCAGTCGTTCTGGTTTGATTTTCTACACTCACGCATTAACCTCAAGCATTCATATATAAACAATAGATAGTATAGATGCATACTCTACACATTTTATAAGTAACAAAACAGTTTATCGGATCAGTTCTGAAATCATGATATATGCCACATAAATAACAACACCAAACACTGACGTATAAACCACCGATTTTTGAATTTTTTCATTTGCTCTGTATTTAAACAATAGTGCCGAAAGAGCAAACAATAAAATAATGACAGCAACTCGTAACATAGTACACCTCGCTTTTCTTATACTTTAGCACATTTTTACACTCTAAATACTTGAGTTATCGTTGTTATTTTGAACAAAGAAACCGTTTTCGATCAATTTTTATCTATTTTGTAAATAAAATGCATGACAAAAAAATGTGACTTGTCTAACATACTCAACTTAGCTACTACGTAGCTTACAATTTGTTGATCCGATGAAGACTGCAGGAGAGCGGCAACGCCATTTTTGGCAACGCCCACCGAAGAAGTAAATCTTTCAGGTGCCTAGTTCATTTTTTATGAATAAGGTGAGGACTGTAGTTGGAGGAATCTCTGGAGAGAGCCGTTAAATCGGCCGCCGAAGGAGCAAGCCGTTATCTGAAAAATGATAACGGTGAAACTCTCAGGCAAAAGGACAGAGGAGAAAGTGATCCGATTAATCTCGGCTCTATACTATTGCCTATTTTTTAGTTTTAGTACACCACTCTCTCTTCTCCTTTCTATATGTTTTATTAAGGGGAAACCATGAACACTTTTCACAATACGCTTGTTACTATCGATAACTTCATTTGGGGTCCACCTCTATTGATCTTATTAGTGGGTACAGGTATCTACTTTACGTTTCGACTTCGTATTTTCCAACTTCGTCACTTACCGACTGCACTAAAAATGGTCTTCTCAAAAGAAGAAAATCAAAGTACAGGAAAAGGTGATGTCTCTAGTTTTGCTGCATTATGCACCGCCCTGTCTGCCACTATTGGTACGGGCAATATTGTAGGTGTTGCTACCGCAATAAAAATGGGTGGACCTGGTGCTCTATTTTGGATGTGGCTTGCTGCCGTATTTGGAATGGCCACAAAATACGCTGAGTGTTTATTAGCGGTAAAATTCAGAAAAACAGACAGCAATGGCCAGATGATCGGTGGCCCTATGTACTACATCGAGTACGGCATGGGTAATAAGTGGCTAGCTAAATTGTTTGCCCTATTTGCTTTAGGCGTTGCCTGTTTTGGTATTGGTACTTTCCCACAAATTAACGCGATTGTTGATTCAGCTCACCTCACAATGAATGCGCCTGCATGGTTAACTGGCGGCATCCTTACGGTTCTTGTTGCCGTTGTAACGCTTGGCGGCATTCAATCTATTGCGAAAGTAGCAGAAAAAGTTGTTCCAACCATGGCGGTTATTTATGTTGTGTCGTGTGCTTCGGTATTATTATTCCAAGCTGAAGCTCTACCTGCAGCCTTTCAATTAGTCATTTCATCCGCCTTTACAGGTACAGCAGCAACGGGTGGCTTTATCGGTGCGTCTATCATGCTTGCTATTCAGTCGGGTGTAGCACGTGGTGTGTTCTCAAACGAATCAGGTCTTGGTAGTGCTCCTATCGCTGCCGCTGCCGCAAAAACGGATTCTTGTGTAAAGCAAGGCCTTGTTTCAATGACTGGTACCTTCTTTGATACTGTGATCATTTGTACTATGACAGGGTTAACCTTAGTCGTTACTGGTGTTTGGCAAGGGGATTCTGCTGGTGCATTAATGACAACTCAAGCATTTGCTATTGGTCTAGGCTCTGAACAACTAGGCCCTTACCTAGTATCGATTGGATTAATGTTTTTTGCCTTTACCACTATTTTAGGTTGGAACTATTATGGTGAGCGCTGTGTAACCTATTTATTTGGTACTAAAAGCGTTCTCCCATATAAAATTATCTTTATAGCTTTAGTCGCATCCGGCGCTTATATGCACCTAGATACTATTTGGGTGATTGCAGATATTGTTAATGGTTTGATGGCTATTCCAAACTTAATTGGTTTAATCGCCTTGCGTCACATTATCATTGAAGAAACTCAACTTTTCTTTAGTAAACAAAAAAATGGCACCAAAGAAGTTGTATATAATTAAGAGCCAGCTTAAAGAAAGAATCAAAAAAAACACATATTGATACATTTAATTAACCGAATTCAAATAAAGAAAGTCATAATAATGCTATACTCACCTAGAACTAGTTTACGAGGTGATATATGGAAATATTAACTCTAATATTTGGCTCAGTTATATTAGTGATGACGATCGGATTTTTGATTTCTTTCTTCAAAGCTCTAATTGCTGAATACAAAAAGCTTGGTTAACAATCTGTTCAGTACGTTCTAGCAAAAGCAGCTTTCTCGGCTGCTTTTTCATTTTTATGACATTCTACAATAAAGTTCTTCTGCCACTTTCCTATATATTTCATTACAATAGGTTTAATACCACTTCAACAGCAGTAGAGGCACTATGCGCTATCTTATTGGATTCTTTTTACTTTTCAGTACTATTACTTTTGCGAATGAAGCTCAAGACCTGGCTGATTTAGATAAAATAAACACAGAAGTTGCTCGACTTAAACAAGAAGCAGAGTCATTTACAGGAAGTGATCTTGCTGTTATTCGTGTTCAGCAACTTGGGAAAAATAACCAACTAAGAGCCGTTTTAGCCGATTTAATTAAACGCCATGATGAAACAACTACTCCTCTACTGGTTACTGAAGTAAAAAATCAAGTCGCTTATGCCAATCGTTCTATCGCTTATCTTGATAAAAGCATTAAAGAAAAACAAGAAAAGCTAGATAAAGCGACGATTGAACAAAAACTTGCACTACAAAACACCTTAAAAGAATCAAAAGACTATTATTACTTAGCTTTAAACGATCAACTTGAAAACTATCAATGGCTCGCACAACTTGGCAGTCCTGAAGATAACAAATTGGCTGAATTTACGCTGTTCATCGATCAAAAAATCAAATTTCTTTCAGCCTCTTTAAGCTTTGATAACAGTCGAGAGCAATTGCTTTCAGACCAACTTCAACGATCTTCTGATTCAGAAAAAACATCTCTCACCTTAGAACATCTAATTTTTCAACGTAAAGTCACAAACTCAACTTATGGTTTAAGCAAACTAATAGCTATTGCCGATCAATTAAACATCAATACCACAGATTACAAACGCCAGCTGTTTTTTACTACCGGAAACTTAACAGAAGACATACTCAACTTTCCTGTTATTGCCGCAATCTTAAGTAATTGGATTTCATCAGGCAGTAATTGGCTCCTGAAACACGCTCCAGATCAGCTATTAAAATTTTTAGTCTTTGTATTAATATTATTTGCGACTCGTATGGTAGCTCAACTCACTAGTCGTGTTGTTCTAAAAGCCGTTGTACAACCGCATTTACGAATGAGCAAATTAATGCAAGATTTCTTTGTATCTATGTCGAGTAAGCTCATTTACTTTATTGGTATTTTAATTGCGTTCTCTAAGATTGGATTAGATCTCGCGCCCGTTCTTACAGGCTTTGGTGTTGCCGGTATTATTATTGGTTTTGCACTGCAAGACACCTTATCCAACTTTGCGTCAGGCATGATGCTACTTATCTACCGTCCATTTGATGTGGGGGATTTTGTTGAAGCTGGTGGTGTATCTGGCAAGGTAAGCTCCATGAGCCTTGTTAACACCACGATCAAAACTTTCGATAACCAAATCATTATTTTACCCAACAGTAAGATTTGGGGTGATGTAATTAAAAACGTCACTCATGAACGATTACGTCGTGTCGATATGGTATTTGGTATTGGCTATGACGACAGTATCGAGCACGCAGAGAAAATTCTTGCTGAAATAGTGGATGCCCACCCTGCCGCATTGAAAAAACCAGAACCAAACATTCGTGTTCATACACTTGGTGCTTCATCCGTCGATTTTATTGTACGCCCATGGGTGAAAACCGATGATTATTGGGATGTATATTGGGATATTACCCGCGAGGTAAAACTGCGCTTTGATAAAGAAGGAATTTCGATCCCTTTTGCGCAGCAAGATATACACGTACACTTTGCCAAGAAAGATAAAAATCCAAGCGAAGAAAATACAATAGCTGAAGAAATCGGTAGCGTGATTGATTCAGCTCGTTCAAAATAGAGTTAGCAAAAAAAGAATGCTATTCATGAAATCAACAACATCCATGTATAGCATTCTTATTTAATACGAGTTTTATTTTGAAACCAATAAGTTCCCACCTAATAAAACTAATACGGCTCCAGTCACTCTTTCTATGCGTTTCGTTACCTTATCGCTAGACATTAACTCTTTCGCCTTTTCAACCAGTAGCGCAATACCACCCTGCCAAAGCATAGCAATAATAAAGTGAATACTCGCCATCAGTAATGATTGAGCAAACGCACTGTATTCAGGGTTAATAAATTGTGGTAATAAAGCCAAATAAAAAACCGCTGTTTTTGGGTTTAATATATTGGATAAAAAGCCCTCTTTAAATGAAAGCATTAAAGGCCGACTTTCTCGATCTATCACATGACTAACACTTCCTGATGAATGCTGGTTAAATGTACTTCTTATTGATTGTATTCCTAAATAAATCAAGTAAATAGCACCTATGATTTTTACCGCAGTAAACAGTTCCGCAGAACTTACAAGTAGTACGGATAAACCAACCGCAGACATAGTGGCATGCACAAACAAACCGCAACAGATACCAAAACTGCACGTTACTCCATCTTTCCAACCACCACGAGTAGTATTACGAATAACCAGTGCAGTATCTAACCCGGGAGTCATTGTTAATAACAATATAGCAATAAAGAATGCCCAAAAATCCGTTATCATGCTTATATCCATATTTGATTAAGATTATTGTTAATATAACGATTAAACACGAATTTACTATCATTAATTGTTGCATTTATAAATTTGAGTAATAACTCTATATATTCCCCTGCATTCAATAAACTTAATAGATATATATAAATTAGGCCATATAGAGATCTATTTGACCTTAATTCGAAAGTTATTTGGTACGAAGCCCGATAAAGTACACGCATTAATTCAGGGGGAGATGAGTAATGAATCACGTAAAATTTGAATATCGAGTAATGGGGTTTGGTAACTGGATTTCAGCAACCGTTTCTCGCGACATTGCCGAGAAATTGGCTGAAGAATACATATCTTATGGTTGGCCAGTAAAAATCAGTTAACCCATTGTCACTGTTTGTGATCATTAATACCTCGCTAAATGCGGGGTATTTTTTTATCTGTTTAATGTCATTGATTAGTGTAAATATTTTACCTAGTGATAAACATAGAGTTACAATCATTAAAAGTTAGAATAATTAAAATGAAGGAATATCTATGAGCCATTACCAAAAACTCGTTCAACACCATTTAAAAATCTCTCGTTTTGAGCATCTTTCCGCTATCTGTGGTTGGGATCAAGCTGCCGTAATGCCATCGGGCGGTAATGAAGCAAGATCAGAAGCCATGGCTGAGCTGTCTGTTCATTTGCATCAACTTGGTAATGCCCCGCAGCTAGCAGAATGGTTTGATAAAGCAGAATCAGAATCTTTATCTACTAATGAACAAGCAAGCCTTCGTGAAATGAAATCTCAATGGCAACAAACTACTGCCCTACCAGAAGCTTTAGTCGAAGCACAATCTCTTGCCGGTTCTAAATGTGAACATGCATGGCGTACTCAACGTGGTGAGAATGATTGGGCAGGTTTTAGTAAGAACTTTGCAGAAGTTGTCGCGCTATCAAAAGAAGAAGCTCAGATCCGTGCAGACATCACAGGGTTAACCCCTTACGATGCCATGCTTGATCTATACGAACCGGGAACCACCACTGAAAAACTGGATGTAGTATTTAGCGACGTGAAATCATGGCTACCAACGCTCATTCAAAATATTCAAGAGAAACAAGCAACAGAAGCAATCTATTTACCTGAGGGCAATTACCCAACAGAGCAACAACGCCAGCTGAGTTTGGATGTGATGAAGTTTTTGAACTTCGATTTTAATCACGGTCGTCTTGATGTCAGTATGCACCCTTTCTGTGGCGGCGTACCGACAGATGTTCGTATCACTACGCGTTATGATGAAAACGATTTTGTGCAATCATTAATGGGAACCGTGCACGAAACAGGTCACGCACGTTACGAGCAAGGATTACCAAAAGCGTTTGCAGGTCTGCCAGTAGGACAAGCTCGCTCTATGGGTATTCATGAATCCCAAAGCCTATTTTTTGAGATGCAATTAGGCCGCAGTGCTGAGTTTATTTCTCAACTATCACCACTAGTGCAAAAGAACTTTATAAACGCAGATCAGAAGATCTTTGAGACAGATAACCTGCAAAAAATCTACACTCGTGTAAAACCTGATTTTATCCGTGTAGATGCCGATGAAGCGACATACCCTGCCCACGTTATTTTACGTTATGAAATCGAGCGTGATTTAATGAACGGTAACATTAGCTACAAAGATATCCCTGAACTGTGGGATGCCAAAATGCAGCAGTACCTAGACTTAACCACCAAGGGCAACTACAAAAACGGTTGTATGCAAGACATTCACTGGACAGACGGCAGCTTTGGTTACTTCCCAAGCTACACATTAGGCGCAATGTACGCAGCACAGTTTATGGCAGCAATGAAACAAACCGTAGATGTAGAGAAAGCCACATTAAGCGGTGATTTAAGCCCTATTTTCACTTGGTTATCAGATAATATCTGGAGCAAGGCATCACTATTCTCAACGGATGATTTAGTGAAGCAAGCAACGGGTGATGTGCTAAATGCGAGTTTCTTTAAGGCGCATCTAGAGAAGCGTTATTTAGGATAAGAGCTAGACGTTAATTCGTCGCTTTACTTTGAGTAATTAAGAAAATGGATGTAGTTTTGTCTGCATCCATTTTTTGTAATTGGTTTTTGAGCATCGCTTTATCCCCGATAAGGGATAATTCCTGATTTATCCTCGATCGGGGATATACATAATATGTATGGGACCTATCTCCTAATTCACCCCAAATACTTAATGATATTTTTAGATTTCGTGTGAACAAGAAAAAATTAAATCGTTCGGATATTTTTTGTTTTTCGGTAGAATAATCAAAAATACAGAACAATATTGATTAGCAACTAGAAGGAGTAACCTTACTCTTTTATAACACTTATTGAAGGCATCAATGGAACAAGCTACCCCCAACGATTTGGTAAATAGAAATCTACCCTTACCATCATTACTTGAACGTGCCGATGAAAGAGAACTTAGTACGTTAGCAGACCTAATCACCGACAAGGGTAAAGGACGACTGATGTTGGACAGGCATCTAAAAGAAGTGATTCTCTCCTTTCAAACGAAAAACAAACTTCATGAACTGGCTCATATCCTTGCCAAAGAAATTTGTGCGTTTGGTGGTAATTCAACTGTAAGTATTTTAAGAAGCGGAGAGGTAACTCAATACCACTCTATTTTAAAAAATGTGGCAAAAATTTTAGGTGCGGAATCAAAAAAAACCGATGTTTATTCACTCGAGAGAGGCGTTCTTGCTGCTCTAATTTACAAAGTAGTAAATGACAAAAGCAATGATGAGTTACATGAGGACTTGAAGTGCGACGACAGAAAATCCAACGCTTTGATAGCGAAATCCATTCACAATACGCAGAAAGACAAGCGTGAGCATTTAGTTGAAACGATACTCGACGTATTTGATATTGAACTGGTACGTAAACTAGTTCAGCGTGCATTAACTGAGAAATACATTCTTATGCTTTGTTCTGGCATTGGAGCAGTAACGGGTAGCGGCATATCTGCAGCTGGAATTATGGCTACCGCAAAATTGGCGGGAGGGATGGCTGTTCGATTCAATCCCCTTACGGCAGTGATCTCAGGCGCAGCTAGTGCATTTTCGTTGAGCGGTCCTGCTTTTCGTATAGTTATTCCTGCCGTCGTGCAAATTGCCCTGATTCGTTATCACCAAATAGCTTTAGAAACCCATCAATTCTGTACGGAGTTAGAATCATGCCTATAGCTGAAGCAGCAAAATTGACTCGAGAAATGCCAAGTCTGACTGATCTTAAAGAAGGGATTATTTCAGGGAAATACAAAGTCTGGGGCGGCGTTGTACGTTTAGCCAAAGGGCAACGAGGTGCGGGGCAAATTGTCGGGCATTTGGTGATTCCTGATAATGCAGACGAAGCCTTGGATAAGTTAGGCGGACAACTAGGCACAATGCAAAAGCAATTAAGTGGCTTACAAAGCCTCCAAATCGCAAACCTTGCAATGTCAGGGCTAAACCTTGCGGTAAGTGCTGCCGGATTTGCGATTGTTTGTAAAAAGCTTGACCACATTTCTTGTATATTGAAAAGCCATACGGAAAAACTGGATTCGCTTCTTGATCTCGCTCAGAAGCAAGATTTGCGAAATACTTTGAGCGAAGCGGCTAGATTTAGTGGAATAATTAAGTCTGCAAGACAGTTCTCTGAAACTGGAGAGTTTGAACAGCTAAAGTCATTGATTCGACCAATCAACGAGCAATATGAGTTTACGAAATACCTTCTTCTAGATGCGACTAGATCCGCTGCAAAACATATTTTCATTGCATCTATTGACGAAGTGGAGTGTCTATCCGACCGTTTAGTGCACTTGGCACTTATTAAAGCTCACATTAACCAAAAAGTAGGACATACTCAGTTTGCAATTGAAGCAATGGAAGACCTCCAAAAAGATTGGTTGAATTTAAACCAAAATATCGTAACAGCGTTTACGGAAAATAAAGCGTTTGTCTCCGGACTTAGTATCGATAGTGCGAGTAAAGTGAGAGCTTTATTGGAGTTTCGCCAGAAGCGTCTTCCTGCTATTGAGTATCAAACAAACGTGCTAAAACTGTTAAAAGAAAAACCAGAAACTGCTCAGTTACTTGATGTGTCCAATGATCAAATACTCTTTATAGCAGCCTAACTTTCATATTATTAGGAACGAATATACGCATTACTGCTCTCACTGTAGAGCGTTATAGGGATAAAAAGTTGATTTTCGGTTTGCCGAGTCTTGTGGGGGTAACCATAGGTGCTGTATGCTTAGTTTTATTTTCAGTGCTTTTAATAAAGATATTAAAGCATTAGAAGAGCAAATAAAAAAACTAAATCATTATGTTACCAAGAAGATGATATTAGTAAACTCGCCAAACAGCACAAAAAGCTAGTTATAGCCAAAAATGAAATAAACTCAGACCTAGTAAAGAATCACTAGCGTAATGAAAGAACAAAGCCACTTTATCTATGGGCTTTGTTCTTAATGGCCGTAAACTAAGTTATAAATACTCAAGCATTTTTCATCTCTAGCTTGCCTCTAAGTAACTGCGCTAACACCGAATGAGACAAAAATAAGCTAGATCACTCCCATGTGTTTTTTCGTTTTAATAGCTTTTTTATGCCTTCTAAAGCTGCAAGATCTGGATCTGAATTTAAAGCAGTAACAAATTTTTCGTATTCGTCATCACTTAACGATATTGGTTCAGCCTGATTTAGCATTTCAGTCCACTCTCCAATCTTAACTTCATTAAGCTCATCAGAATGAGCTGTATACGCCGTTAAGCTATCTAGCAGATCACCTTCGGTAAATCTATTCTTATTCATCACATACAACCTGTCAGGAGATTTGAATTATCTACATTATAGCAAAATCAGTTAAACTGCTGTTAGAGCGAATATTCTGAAACAAACTTCGGGACACAAACAAGTAACATTAAATAATGTTTAATTAAAAACCTACAACTCCTCAAGATTCAATAGCAACAATTTCGCTCTATCTAATATCGCTTGCTGCTGTTCTTCTGATTTTTTCTTCCAATTTGCATAGACCATTCTAGTGCGTGGATTATTATTAAATGCCTCAATATGTGTATGCATAAAGTGCCAATACAGTGCATTTAGTGGGCATGCTTTTAGTTCAGTTATTTGCTTCACGTTATAGTGACAATCGGAGCAATAATCACTCATTTTATTCACGTAGTTACCACTGGCAGCGTAAGCCTTAGAAGCAACAATACCACCGTCTGCAAACTGGCTCATGCCCCGCGTATTTGGCATTTCAACCCACTCGATTGCGTCGATATAAATCCCTAAATACCACTCATCTACTTCGTCAGGTTTAATGCCCGTTAATAAACAAAAATTACCGGTAATCATTAATCGTTGAATATGGTGTGCGTAGGCAAAATCAAGAGACTGTTGTATTGCATGATGCATACAATTCATTTTTGTTTTTCCTGTCCAAAACCAACTTGGTAATGATAATGACGCTTCAAGTGTATTTAGGTTTTGATAATCAGGCATATTGCGCCAGTAGATCCCACGAACAAACTCTCTCCATCCTAGAATTTGACGAACAAAACCTTCTATCTGAGCAATATCTATGGCATCTGGGCGTTGATTAAATTCCGTAATAGCAGCATCAATCACTTGCATGAGACTAAGTATTTTTGCATTAAGAGCAAAGGATAAACGGCTATGAAACAAACTCCATTGTTTTTGTGTGAGTAAATCATCAAGTTTACATGCCATTGCATCTTGAAACTTCCCAAACAACGGTAAGCAATAGCGACAGAAAAACACTAATAACTCACTCGCCTGCTGCCAATTTACAGGCCATAGTAGGTGATTATCCGCTTGGCCTATCATCGTCACATTACGACGTTCTAAGCGCTCAAGAATATCAGTGACACCGTTAGCGAATAATAATGGCGTGGGTACACTATCAAACTCGCTCGGCTTTAATTTGTTTTGATTTGCACCATCAAAGTTCCACTTGCCTGCAACGGGGTCCCCCTCCTCCATCAGTATATTAAAGCGCTTTCTCATTTTACGATAAAAGGGTTCCATACGATGATGATGGTTCGGCTTAAACTCTTTTTCAATTAGTGTTTCAGAGAGAAAGAAGTGTTCACTTTCATAAGCTTGAGAAGATATTGCTAACGACAAACAGTATTTATCAAGCATGTTACGTAAACGGTATTCGTCAGGGAGTTGATACTCAAAATGGGTAATATGGTGCTCAGCAATAAGATGGTTTAATAAATCCTCTATTCTTTCAAATGGCTTCGTATCGTCCAAGGTTAAGTGCATCACTCGATGCCCTGCACTTTCTAATGCGGCTGCAAATTGGTTCATCGCAGCAAAAAAAGCACACACTTTTTGTACATGGTGTTTTACATAGGTGGTTTCTTGATGCATTTCTGCAATCACGTAAATCGTTTGTGGATCGGTGTGTTGAAACCATGAATGGCTAGCATTTAATTGGTCACCTAAAATAAGTCGTAATCGGTCAGCTGTATCGTTCATAATCATCCTTTATCTTAAATCTTCATATGTGGATTTATTATTCACTTTGATGTCGTAAAGACCGACAACGATTAGAGCAATATTTAACCATTGGCCAATCTCGCTCCCATTTCTTTCGCCAACTAAATGGTCTCTGGCAAACAACGCATATCTTTTCTGGCAACTGTGATTTTTTCATGTTGCTCTCCATAACGTCATTGATCGCTCGATACTAAAAACGGAATCATTACCGATCTACAGAGAAATTACGCAGGAAAGCACTTTGTGGTTCACAAAAAGATCAACTAATTCAAACTAGTTAATCGAAATGGTGATCTAGGTATAGTGCAAGCTCGTAGTTAGTTTAGTAATAAAAAAGTGCTTTTATTTGTATACGAACGAGGAGTTACATATGGATAACAGACTGACGATTAAAGAGTTTCTTAGAGTATTTGAGTGCGTTCGCTCATCAGGACATATTCTCAATGACAAATATGTATTGGGCGAGCTTTATGCATGGCACGATTACGATGGATATACTTGTTGGCTGGGCTATAAAGATGTGACCGTCACGCTGATGTTTCATGGCTCTCTCAAAATCGAATTTGACCGCGCATCAAACTATGCTGATTTCACGACACAGTGTTTGTCAGTGATCACGGAAAATCATAGTGTTAAGGAAAGTTAGGATGAGTGAACAACAATTTGAAATTATTGATTTTACAAACCCCGACGAGTATCAACGGTGGTCTGCGGTAAATGACAACGTAATGGGGGGTATTTCCATTGGCCAACTTCACTACGATGGAAATACATGCCGATTTCAAGGTGAATTATCATTAGAAAATAATGGAGGCTTTAGCTCTATCAAGCGCTCTATTGAATCTCTATCTAAAGAGATAAACGTAATAGAACTCATGTTTACGGGTGATGGGCATACCTATCAATTAAGGCTTACCACGTGGAAGAATGGTGATCGCATTCAATATAAACACGATTTTACCACCACTAAAGATAAACAGCAGAAAAAGACATTTCACTTACACAATTTTCAAGCTGTTTTTAGAGGGCGATTACTTAATCACGCTCCCGAGCTTGTAGCGGACGATATCAAACAAGTTGGCTTTCTCATTGCGAATAAACAAACATCACCATTCGCTCTAGGTTTGACTCAAATTCAATTTAAAACACTCAAAAACCATCCCACTCCTCAATCCATTCCAGAATAAGCCCAAACACTTCTACCTCTGCTTTGCCGTAACAATAAAAGGCATTAAGGCCAAACGACACGTTGCTTCCTAGCTCTTTTAGCTTCAATTCAACCAACTCACCTCGTTCTACATATGGAGTCATGTAATGCCTTGGCATAATTGTCCAACCGCTCTGTTTTACTAACTCACATAGGAGATCGTTATTACTGACGGTGTGCATTTTTGGTGAAACCTGAATCGAGGTTAAATTAAATTTTAAGGTCACGAAGTTCTCTGTGACGTATTGAGTATCTAGCATTAAATTTTCGATCTTTAAATCATCAATTAATGCCAGAGGTGAGTTGACGCCTGCATAGCAGCCGACTTGGATCGGTTTTATCGCTTTCCATGTGACTTCTTTCTCTGCAAATAACTGCCCACGATATGGCATGATGGCAATATCACATTCGCCTTCTTGCAATTTATCCATTGCTTCCTGCCGAGTGCGATGCTTCCAATTTATAACGATGTCTGAGTTGTAACCCATCACTCGTTTCTCTATGTATGTAATCAAACTTAGCGGGGTGATCACATCATAGTAAATCGTAATGGTATGAACATTTGAATCATACAAGGCTTGGCTTTGCACAAACAGGGAGCGATTTTGTTTTTCAACTAACTTAGCGCGGTGATACAAATGATCGGCTTTCTCAGTGGGAATGGCTTTTCTGCCTTCTATCACAAACAGCGAATAACCTAACAGATCTTCATATGCCACCACATGTTCACGCACTGTGGTTCGGGATTTTTTAAGCTCTCGCGCTGCACTGCTGTATGAGCCATGTTCATACACGGCAACAAAAGCACTCACTTGCTCTAATGTATGCATTCAATCACTCCTTTGATTTTATATTTCCACCCAACTTGTTAGGTATACCCTATCATAATTGATTTCTTTGTTTTGGTATTACATGAAAAGATATTACTTAATTTATAGTTATGGCAAAAACAGAGAGGACATTATGAAGACGTTCCCATTGAGTTTATTAGCTGGCTTTCTTGCTTCACCTTTTGTGTTGGCTTCACCCGATCTGATTTTTACCAATGGTGACGTTATTACCGTGACGGGTGAATCTGATCGCGCAGAGGCTATCGCTATTAAAGATGGCATTATTGTCGCGGTAGGCAATAACCAAGAGATCCTTAAGCAAAAAGGCACAAATACCCAAGTTCGAGATTTAAAAGGCAAAACCCTTGCGCCGGGATTTATCGACAGTCACGGCCATTTTGCTCAATATCTTCCTTTAATTGAAAGCCCATTTCTCTACCCTGCACCAATGGGCAATGTGAACTCGTTTGATGATATTAGTGAAATAATGACGCGCTATTTTAGTCAACCGAACCTTGATAAAAACAGTCTTCATGTTGCTTTTGGTTATGATGATGCGGAGTTAAAAGAGAAACAACACCCAACTAAGCAGTTCTTTGATACGTTCAGTAAAGAGTACCCTTTCTGCGCTGTGCATATCTCAGGACACCTTGCGGCCTGTAACAGTAAAGGTCTAAAGTTTATTGGGTTCACTAAACAGAGCACGAACCCAGATGGCGGTGTGTTACGCCGTGACGATAATGGTGAACTGACTGGCGTATTAGAAGAATCTGCTATTTACCCTATTTTAGGTAACCTGCCAGAAATGACACAAGAAGATGCGATTCGTCGTTTTGGTAAGGTTCAAGACTTATACGCAGGCTATGGCATTACTACCACACAAGAAGGCTTAGCGACACTTCCAGCTCTTAATGCAATGAAAACCATGGCAGAGAGTGATTTGTTAAAAATTGACCTTCTTGCTTACGCGAAATGGATAGATTTAGAAGAAGCAGTGAAATTAATGCCGATGAAATCTTCTATCAATGGCTTAACGTTAGCTGGGGTTAAAATGGTGGGTGACGGCTCTCCACAAGGTAAAACCGCTTATCTCTCGACGCCATATTTTGAGCCACCACACAGCCACGCTTATGATTACCATGGCTACCCAGTACTAACTCAAGATGAGATGAACCTATGGGTGGATAAAGCGTATCAAATGAACGCTCAAGTGATTAGTCACAGCAATGGCGATGCATCGACAGATATTTTATTAAATGCGGTTGAGCTTGCTGATGCTAAATATGGCAAAGAAGATCGCCGAACAGTTGTGATCCACGCTCAAACTTCACGTTTAGATCAAATTAAGCGCATGAAGAAGAATGAGATGCTCGCTTCTTTTTTCCCTGCTCATACTTTCTTTTGGGGTGATTGGCACCGTGATTCGGTGTTAGGCCCTTGGCGTGCATCCAATATCTCGCCTATGGGTTGGGCAAATTCAAATGATTTGATGTTTACGATTCACATGGACGCACCTGTATTATTCCCAGATATGATGACCAATATGTGGAGCGCAGTAAACCGTGTAACTCGAAGCAACCAGACACTAGGTGAGCATCATAAAATTACACCATATCAAGCGTTAGAGGCCATAACGATTAATGCGGCATATCAAAACTTTGAAGAAAAAAGTAAAGGATCGATTGAGGTTGGAAAACGTGCTGACTTGGTGATTTTAAATGAGAACTTACTTAAGATTGACCCAATTAAAATAAAAGACATCGCTGTTTTAGAAACCATTAAAGATGGAAAAACGGTGTATGTAAATCGTAATTATTAGCCCCCTATAAATACATCGCCACCTCTATTATTAAAGGTGGCGATTTATAATATAAACCTACTTAATCTTTTTCTTTATTGCCATTTCAGCCAGTTTTGGGGCTGCTGCTTTTAGGGCACTTGGCGCTACCTTTTTACCAACGTTAACTGCGCGTCCCAGTTGTTTTTTCAATGATGCGCCTGTCTCCATCGCTTCTTTACGCTGACGATTGCGTTGCACGTTATAAGCTTCAGCTATCTTATCTACTAACGTCTGTTTTAACTCTTCAACACCAAAATGCGTCTTATCTATTGAGATTGATAACGGTAAAACAAGATCGGGACGCAACAGCTTTTGGTTATATTCCATCGCCTGTTTAATCACTTTAGCTTTCGCTGCTGTTGGACGTTCTAGATCGTAAGGTGGCTCCCACTCCCAAGCCGGATTTAATCTATCAACTTGGTTTACTACTGAAATAACCGTTGGCTTTTTGCGAGAGATATTTTTTGGATCGGCATAATACAATTCAAATTTTTCATTCAATTGCTTATCAAGTTCACGAGCCGATTGGTTTGCTTTTAATACCCACAATACTAAATCCGCTTGCGTCATCTCTTTTAGCATCTGTTTTTCAGTTTTTTCGTTACCGTCTAGTCCTTGTAAATCAACCACATTCACTTCTGCGTCATTAACAAGTGCACTATAAACAGTTACGTTATCGGTTGATGGCAGTACATCTACCTCTGCAACAAATTCTTCTTTTAATGTGTTAATAATCGACGACTTACCAGAGCTTGTTTGCCCTACCATCACAATGCGGATCGGCTCTAACTCTGTCGCGACTCTCTTTTCATCTTGCTTTGAAATCTTTGATGCTTGTAAGTCGCCCTCTTCCAAACTAAAACGACCACTGTATAAATCAATGGCAACCGCAGCCACTTCATCTAATAAGGCTTCTTTTGCGGTTTGCTGCATATCAGACACTACGCCTTTGGTCATTGATGCAGTAGCTTGCTCTCGACTAAGATCAGAAATAACTTTTAGCGGATTATAATAAAGATTTTTTGCATGATTCGCCCAGATAGCTGCTTTCACTATCTTTTGACCAAGATCGCCATATTTATCATAGGCGTCATATCCTGCTTTAATGTACGAAAGCTTTAAATACTCAATGCCTGGAATGTGTTCTTGCACCACAACTTTGTATCGCTGACTGATCTCTTCAAACAGCTTTAGGCCTTCAGGTATTGAGAAATCTAACGCTTTTTTATCAAATTTCGTTGCCACAAACTCAAGAACATCTAAGCCTATTTCATCAAGGTTTCCCCATTCGACATTGTCTTTTAATAACTCTCGCGAATAGTGTTGAGATTGTTTCCATATCGCTAATTCATTATGAGACCACTCTTCAGAGGCTTTAACTAAGCCGTCTTTAATCTCAATTTTCGTTTCTTCTGTTACGGCTTTAACTGGTTTATCTGCGGTGCGGCTTAGAATAAATAAAGGAATACTAACCGCTAACGTACTGATAGCAATGGTAATGGAGAGTTCTAATAGGTAGCCATATTTGATTGTAAGAAACAGAGCAAAACCCATCATAATGATGACAGGAAGCACTGAAGAGATAATGATGATCCCCCAACGTCCGCCAGAGAGATCCGACAATAAACGATATAGACGTTTAATCTTGTGCATAGCCTGACGCCTCCTTACCTTTTTTCAACGAATTTTTATAGAGATCTTGCATGTCTTGCTCAGAAACTTCTTCGCCTTTACTTTTATGATAGAAGTAAAAACAAGCTGCTCTGCCTAATCCATAAGTGGTGCCAAAACTCATTGCAGCAGCCGCAACCGCACCCACGGTTTGACCATAAACAGGAATGAATTTTACCAATTGCCTTGCGCCTAGTTTTACCCCATATTGCAAAGCAAAACTGCTGCCGAGAGTGCCTATCAGTTCACTAAAGGTTTTCTTGTTCCACTCTACTCCATATTGGTTGGCTAAGCTGTGTAACATTTTGGCTTGAATGGCAGGAACAGAGACTAACCCTACTCCAGGAATTAAATCACTTGCGCCTGCACTGCCTGAATACCAAAGCACTTCGTTCTCTACCTTATCAAAGTTCTCTTCTTCTACTGTAGCGTGCTCTTTATCATCCACCATCATGCCGATAACTGGTAATACCTTAGTGAGTTTTTCTATTAGTTCATCATAGTTATATACCGAGCCGTTACTAGTTTCAAAATCAACCGAGATTGCCTCAACATTTTTACCCCATACCTCTTTAACCTGCTGTTCGTTAAAAGTCGTTTGGCGATCACGATTTGCCTTTTCACTAAGAAGTACCGCGGTATGAATCAACAACAAATGCTTAATTTTCTTTTTCTTCTTGATCTGTTTTAGTGCCGCTATGACTGAAGATTGTTCTGGTTCATCGGCCTTCATGACAACGACAAGTGCATGACCTGATTGACCTATTTCTTCAAGATCATCTTTTGGATCGTAATCGGCTTCACCTAACCCTCTGGTATCTAGAAAACGCATAATTGGCTTATCTTGCGGAAACTCATACGCCTCGGCGGTCATGGTGCAAGGAGCAAAACCATTGCCAACCTCAACCGATGAAAGCCCTGTTAGCGTTTGAATGAAAGAGGATTTACCCGCGCCTGTTTTACCGAGCAACCATAAGGTGGGTAAATGCTTGCGCTGAAACTCGTGAGCTTGAGTTAAGTCTGGGTTTTTACTTGGATTTATGAATTCTTTAATTTGGTCAAACATATCATTCCAATTAGTGAGGAGAAGAAACTATCAATATTTCGTCTTATTAAATAAATTATACTCATACCTTTTCAAAATACAACATAGCAACCCATATATTAACTTTAATCACCTATACAAGAATTGCCATTTAAATTTCAATAACATCAAAAAACAAATAATCATTAAATTTTCTAATCAAAGTGTTGACAGCAAAGTTTCGGAAGCATATATTGATTACATGAATTGCCATTTGGAGTTCATTGATAACTGGTTCGCCTTATTATAGGGAACAAAACGTTATCACAATGAAGCGGCTCTACTGATTACTTACTAAAGAATAGTAGCGTTGTTTCTAACATTTAATCCTGAACCATATGTCATTAATGAGTCTACATTGGCTCTGAATATGAGTTCTTTCTCCTCGCTTAGTGCGTCGAGAACTATTGCTTATTTAAAAGGATAGTATTATGCGTAATATCGATTTCTCTCCCCTGTACCGTCATGCCATTGGTTTTGATCGTCTGTTTAATCTTGTAGAAAACAGCGCTAACAAACCATCTCAAAATGGTTACCCACCATATAACATCGAACAGAAAGACGAGAACAACTACCGTATAACAATGGCTGTTGCTGGTTTCTCTGAAGATTCGTTAACAATTTCTCAAGACGAACATATGCTGATTGTGTCAGGTGACATTACTTCATCTGAAATAAAACCAACTTACGTTTATCAAGGCATTGCAGAGCGCAACTTTGAACGAAAATTTCAACTTGCTGATTATATGACTGTTTCTGCTGCAAGCATGGAAAATGGATTACTTCATATCGATCTTGTTCGAGAAGTTCCAGAGCCTATGCAGGCACGTAAGATTTCAATCAACAAATAACACCTATTTCCGTTAATCATAGGCAGTAATAACACGTTGTATTTACAATTAAAAATACAGCCCTCACCTATTGATTAACGGAAATTAGCATCATCATATTTCATTGAGAATAGCGTAACTCCGTAAATACACACTCGATTTACGCTTATTAAAAACATCAAATTTAAATTATTTGCATTAAAATAACTAATGTGAATTCAAAGGAAAAATTATTATGGGTAAAATCATTGGTATCGACCTAGGTACAACGAATTCTTGTGTTGCTGTTTTAGATGGCGACACACCACGTATCTTAGAAAACGCAGAAGGCGAACGTACAACTGCATCGGTTATTGCTTACACAGATGGCGAAACACTTGTTGGTCAGCCCGCTAAACGTCAAGCGATTACTAATCCACAAAACACATTGTTTGCGATTAAGCGTCTGATCGGTCGTCGTTTTGAAGACGAAGAAGTTCAACGTGATATCGAAATCATGCCGTACAAAATCGTTAAAGCTGATAACGGTGATGCTTGGGTTGAAGCGCGAGGCCAAAAAATGGCTGCTCCTCAAGTATCTGCTGAAATTCTGAAGAAAATGAAGAAAACAGCTGAAGATTTCCTAGGCGAAGAAGTAACTGGCGCAGTAGTAACTGTACCTGCTTACTTTAATGATGCTCAACGTCAAGCAACGAAAGATGCTGGTCGTATCGCAGGTCTTGATGTTAAACGTATCATCAACGAACCAACAGCAGCAGCGCTAGCTTACGGTCTAGACAAAAAAGGCGGCGATCGTACTATCGCAGTATACGACCTTGGTGGTGGTACATTCGATATTTCTATCATTGAAATCGACAACGTTGATGGCGAGCAAACGTTTGAAGTGCTTGCAACAAACGGCGACACTCACCTAGGTGGTGAAGATTTCGATAACCGTATGATCAATTTCTTAGTTGATGAATTCAAAAAAGAACAAGGCATTGATTTAAAAAATGATCCACTGGCTATGCAACGAGTTAAAGAAGCAGCAGAAAAAGCGAAGATTGAACTGTCTTCAGCGCAACAAACGGACGTAAACCTTCCTTATGTTACTGCTGATGCAACGGGTCCTAAGCACATGAACGTTAAAGTGACTCGTGCAAAACTGGAATCTCTAGTAGAAGACCTAGTAATTCGTACGCTTGAACCATTAAAAGTAGCTCTAGCAGATGCTGATCTATCTATTGATGGGATCACTGATGTTATCTTAGTAGGTGGCCAAACGCGTATGCCTATGGTTCAAGCTAAAGTTGCTGATTTCTTCGGTAAAGAAGCGCGTCGTGACGTGAATCCTGATGAAGCAGTCGCAATGGGTGCAGCCGTTCAAGCTGGTGTATTGGCTGGTGATGTTAAAGATGTCCTTCTTCTTGATGTTACTCCTCTGTCTTTCGGTATCGAAACGATGGGTGGCGTAATGACGAAACTAATCGAAAAGAACACAACAATCCCAACGAAAGCGGACCAAACGTTCTCAACGGCTGAAGATAACCAAAGTGCGGTAACAATCCACGTACTTCAAGGAGAGCGTAAGCAAGCGACATACAACAAATCTCTAGGTCAATTTAACCTAGAAGGTATCCAAGCAGCACCACGTGGCATGCCACAAATCGAAGTAACATTCGACCTAGATGCTGATGGTATCCTAAACGTATCTGCAAAAGATAGAACAACGGGTAAAGAACAAAAGATCACTATCAAAGCATCTGGTGGCTTAACTCCTGAAGAAATCGAAGCAATGGTACAAGAAGCCGAAGCGAACAAAGACGCGGACAAAAAGTTTGAAGAGTTAGTAACAGCTCGTAACCAAGCGGATCAAATGATCCACGGTACGAAGAAACAAATCGAAGAAGCAGGCGATGCCCTTCTAGCTGACGATAAAGAAAAAATCGAAGCAGCAATCAAAGCACTAGAAGACGTTAAGTCAGGCGATGATAAAGAAACAATCGATACGAAAACTCAAGAGCTAATGCAAGCAGCACAAAAGCTAATGGAAATCGCTCAACAGAAAGCTCAAGCACAACAAGGTGCTGACGCAGGAGCGCAATCTAAACAAGAAGACGATGTGGTAGATGCAGAGTTTGAAGAGGTAAAATAATACCTCATTTACACTAATTAAGTGTTAACAAGTAGATTTAGGGCGTATAGAGGAAACTCAATACGCCCTTTTTTTCACAATTCAACTGTACAAACCTTTTATCTTTACTTTTCTACCTTCCTATCGCTACACTATTGCCGCCTTTTTATTGCTAATAACTGACAATTTATGATCCGCTCTCTATTACTCGCTGTTGTTTTACTTTTCAGTCTCACTTCCCATGCCGATCCTCTTGAGGAAAAAGCAGAATTGGGCGATGCTCGCGCACAAGTAAAATTAGCAATGGAATATGAATCTGGAACTAACCGCCCTATTAACATTGACCATGCTATTCAGTGGTATAAACAAGCGGCAATTCAAGACAATACAACGGCTCAATTTAACCTTGGTCAGATCTATAAAAATGGCTATGGCATTGCTCAAGACTCCAAGCAAGCCATTTATTGGTTTACTCGAGCAGCCACACAAAACCACCCTCCTTCTCAATTCTATTTGGGTGAAATTTACGAATACGGTTTATCTGGCAGTGTCGATTTATACAATGCCTCATTGTGGTACCAAATCGCGTCTCATAATGGCCATGGAGAAGCAATGCTTGGATATAAACGAGTATTGGCCTCCTTGGCTGAACAGCAACATAACTCTAGGCTAAAGCAAGAGCTTGAAGCATCTGAAAAAACCAATACGCCTAAGGTTACTGAAATTACACCAGAGCCAAAAACCATCATCATTACAAAAATGGAAAAACCAACTGCTCTGATCACCTTTGGTAGCTATTTATTAATAGCGATTATGTGCACTATTTTGGTTTTCTTACTATTTAGATTAAGAAAGACGTTCAGTGAAAGTAAAAATGGGAATACTCAATCAAGCTTTGCTAAATCACTGCAAAATGAAAAAATCAAACAACTGCAAGATTCTAATGAAAAATTGAAAATAAGATCCGACGCTCAAGAAGTTACAATAAAGCGTTTAAATATCGAACTTGATAACACAAGAAAATCATCGTCACCACAATTTAGTCCTTGCCAATTGCTTGGTATAACGGCGCAAAGTGATAACTCAGAGATTAAAAAACAATACAGAAAGCTTGTACAACTCCACCACCCTGATCATGGTGCAGATGGTGTGATGTTAGCTGAAATAAATAAGGCCTATAACCAAATAAAATAGTGCTACTCGTCAAAGCTACTCGACAAAAAATTCAGAAGACCTTTACAAATTATTGCATCTCTATATACTCTGCATCACTTTTGCATGTTACGAAAATGTAACGAGAATCATATAGCGTGTAAATTCAAAGAATAAATAATAGAGAAAGTCATATGTTTAATTTAGAAGGTCACTGCGACTGGTGTAGAAAACCAGCGATGGTATTACAGCATCAATACTGTGATGGCGCAAAGTACTACGCCTGCTCAAGCTGTAATGATTACGCTAAAATCGATATCAGAGAATACGATTTAGCTGAGATGGAAAGCGTAAATCAAAAGTAATCATTTAACTCATCTAAAAAGAAGTTAAATAAAAAATGCCGATGACGTCAATCATCGGCATTTTTGTTTGTATTCAAACTCTAAAAGATTATGACTCTTTTGCCATTACTTTATAGATAAGTGCACCAATTACGGCACCTACAATGGGAGCAACCCAGAACAACCAAAGTTGAGATGTTGCCCAATCACCTACATAAACGGCAACCGCTGTACTACGAGCTGGGTTAACAGAAGTATTAGTAACAGGAATACTGATTAAGTGGATTAGTGTTAAACATAAACCAATTGCGATTGGAGCAAAGCCAGCAGGAGCACGACTATCCGTTGCACCCATGATCACAATTAAGAACATAGCTGTCAGCACAACTTCTGTAATCAATGCCGCCGTCATAGTGTAACCACCTGGAGAGTGCTCACCAAAACCATTTGATGCAAAACCACCAGCAAGATCAAAACCAGCTTGACCACTTGCGATTAGGTATAAAATACCACCCGCTGCAATACCACCAAGAACTTGAGAGATGATGTATGGCACTAAGTCTTTAGCGTCAAAACGACCACCCACCCATAGACCAATTGATACAGCTGGATTTAGGTGACAGCCTGAGATATGACCAATAGCAAACGCCATTGTTAATACTGTTAGACCAAACGCAAGTGCTACGCCTACAAAACCTATACCTAGCTCAGGGAAGCCAGCGGCTAATACAGCACTACCACAACCGCCTAGCACTAACCAAAACGTACCTATAAACTCTGCCATGTATTTATTCATAATTATTCCTTAAAGTTATTATTACTTGATTTCGCTTTAATTTTTCATCTCGAATCAAGTTATTGTTCAAAAAGAATATAGGTGATAATTAACAAAATAGACACTTTTAGGCTTTCATTTATCTCTTATTTTCACTTTTAAGACACAGTTCCAAAGGCTGTAACACTAATTTATACTGTAATTACAGATGTTTGAAGGCATTACACAGATCAATTTAATCGCGCGATAATAAAAAAAGCCTAGAAATATCCAGACTTTTTTATAATTAAGAAGTAAATACTTATTTTTTAAATACTAATGCAAGGGAAACTGGAACTCTATCCGATATTTTTATTCCACCAACAGTTGCAGCAAGTTTCGTTAAATTCTCAGTAGGAAGCCCAAAATCTGAAGCGCCTACAATTACTGATGAAGACGAGCTCACCATTACATAGTTATCATTTTTTAAGATTACAACAGGAAAACCAATTGATTTTGTTTTGCCATACATTGTGACTTGCACAGGAATAACTAGCTTTTTAGGTCCATTAGATAACGCAACCAAGTCCACTTTACCGCTTACTTTAACGTCAGGGTATTTCACTGACTCAAAGAATATATCATTCAATCTAGTATCTCTAATAGGGATACCAGTACTGATCCCTTTTAGATTTACATCGATAGAAAACTGCCCACTTTCACTTAATTCACCAGATAACGTGTTTATTGTGGCCGGTTCTACAACAAATTGGTTTTTAATTGTAGTAAAGCTGACTGAAGATAATTTAGATTCTAAAAGATAGTTATCAGCAGCTAAAGAGTGGGTAGACATCAGAGCAAGAGCAAGACTAAAAGAAGATAATATTTTTTTCATTATAGTTAACCTTATATTGAGTTATTGTTTGAATCGATCGAATAATACTCCTAATAAAATGAATCAAATAAAGAATTAAATCGATTGATCTAAAGCGTTTTTTCAATGAGATCTAGCCCACAATTCAATCATTACAAATGAACTATTTTTAAATATGTAATAAAGCCTCTATCTTCTTTCCCTAATCCCTTGCGATTATGTGATAGATCTCTGATAATTAATGTATTGCTCTTAATTGGACACACTTATGCCGCAGGATAACGCACCAAGTTTCTTCTTCTTTGATTATGAAACATGGGGAACTAGCCCATCTCTCGATCGCCCATGCCAATTTGCTGGGGTTCGTACCGATGAAGATTTCAATATCATTGGTGAGCCATTAGTTATTTACTGCCGCCCTCCCATTGATTATCTGCCCTCTCCTGAAGCGTGTTTAATTACGGGTATCACACCACAAACCGCAGTAAGCAAGGGCTTATCTGAGCCTGAGTTTATCGCCAAAATTCATCATGAGTTATCACAGCCAAATACGTGTTCATTAGGCTATAACAACATTCGTTTTGATGATGAAGTCTCTCGCTACACCTTATATCGTAACTTCTTTGAACCGTATGGTTGGAGCTGGCAGAACGGTAACTCTCGTTGGGATTTACTTGATGTGATGCGTGCTGTTTATGCCCTACGTCCTGAAGGCATCGAGTGGCCAAAAGACGAAGAAGGCAAACCAAGCTTTAGATTAGAAAAACTCTCTCAAAAAAATGGCATTGAACACACAAATGCCCACGATGCGATGGCCGATGTAATTGCCACCATCGAGTTAGCTAAAGTGGTTAAAAAAGCACAACCAAAAATGTTTAACTACCTGCTTTCTATGCGTCATAAAAAGAAAGCGGCAACATTAATCGATATTGTTGAAATGACACCGTTAATGCACGTGTCTGGTATGTTTGGCGTAGATAGAGGCAATATTAGTTGGATTGTTCCTGTTGCTTGGCACCCAACTAACAACAACGCCGTCATTACGATTGATTTAGCGTTAGACCCAAGTGTGTTCCTAGAATTAGACGCCGAGCAATTGCATCAACGCATGTATACCAAGCGTGCTGATCTTGCCCCTGATGAATTACCGGTACCTGTAAAACTAGTTCATTTAAACAAGTGCCCTATTCTTGCTCCTGCAAAAACATTAACGGCTGAAAATGCTGAAAACCTAAATGTAGACAGAGCTGCCTGTTTAAAAAATCTTAAAGTTATCCGTGATAATCCAGAGATCAGACAAAAGCTAATTGCGCTTTACAGCATTGAACCTAATTACGAGAAATCGACCAATGTAGATACGCTTCTATATGATGGTTTCTTCTCTCATGCTGATAAAACGACGATTGATATGATCCGTCAATCAACGCCTGAACAGCTTATCGATTTTGAACCTAATGTCACTGACCCTCGCATTAAACCATTATTGTTCCGTTACCGTGCGCGTAATTTCCCGCATACGCTTAATGAAGCTGAACAATTAAAGTGGCAGGCTCATCTGCAAGATTATTTCCAAACCCATTTACCTGATTACGAATCAAGTTTTGAAACTTTGTATTTGGAATCTGAAGGTAATGACAAGAAAACCGCTATTTTGCGGGCCGTTTATAATTACGTACAACAGTTAGTATCATGATTAAATACCTTTATTCTTTCGCATGGATTTTTGCTTCATTGTTTGCTGGAAACGGCATTCAATCGTGGTTAAATATTTCAGTACCGGGCAGTATTATTGGAATGCTGATTTTATTCACTGCAATGGTCATTGGTGTATGCAGGCCGGACTGGGCTGCGACAGGTTGCCAATTCTTCATGCGGAATATGTTGATTTTATTTATTCCAATCTCTGTTGGGTTAATGACGCATTTCGATTTATTAATCAACAATGCGATTCCAATCATTGTCAGTACCGCTGGTGGTTCATTATTGGTTTTAGTTTGCCTTTCATTACTTATTGATCGTCTTGATAGAGGAAACAAATAATGTGGGTCATTTTAACCGTTATTGTTTTTTATTCAGCACGTTGGTTCGCTAAACGTTTTCCTCACCCAATCAATAATCCATTATTGCTGAGTGTTTTTATCGTTATCCCGATCTTGATGGTATTACAGGTACCTTATGAAACTTACTATGCCGACAATGCATTTTTAAGTTACTTGCTGCAACCTGCTGTTGTTGCTCTGGCGTACCCGCTGTATGAGCAGTTACCGCATATTCGTGCAAACTGGAAAATCATCCTACTTGCTTGTAGTGTTGGCTCACTGTTCTCTATGCTGTCAGGTGCTTTCTTAGCGGTATGGATGGGGGCTGATATGCAATTGGTTGCGAGTATTTTACCAAAATCAGTGACCACACCGATTGCGATGGCTATCTCAAGCCAATTACAAGGTGAGGCGGCTATCGCGGCTATCTTAGTGTTATTAGCAGGCTTAATGGGCGCTATCTGTGCTTACCCTATTTATAATATGTTGGGAATTAAAAGCTCACTGGCAAGAGGATTAACCATGGGTAATGTCTCTCACGCCCTTGGTACTGCACAAGCTGCTGAAGTTAACTCTCAAGATGCGGCGTTTAGCTCTCTTGCCTTAGTTATTTGTGGGATCATCACTTCATTAGTTGCGCCACTTATTTATACATTATTGGTATTTATAAAAGGCTAATTGGTTAAAACCCCTTCAAATCAGTGTGACATCTCTCTCATTGATGTAAATAATGTATCTTTACATCAATGAGTGTGATATTGATCTATGTTTCTATGGCTATAGTCCCTAATAATGAGCCCAGAAGAAATTAAAAAGGATCACACTGATGACCACTCTACACTCTACAACAGTACAACAACGCTTAGAAAATGCCCTTTCTGATCTGCCTGCAGATTTACAATCAGCGCTGTCTTCTTTCATTAACACCCAATTTAAAGGCATCATTACTAAAGCGCAGTTTCAAGGCCTACTTGCTGACAGCAAACTTAGTGACAAAGAATTACGTTTAGCCTTACTTCCTCTTGCCGCGGCTTTCTCTGTTGCCCCAATTTCTAATTTTTATGTTGGTGCGATTGTTCGTGGTAACTCCGGTGACCTTTATTTTGGTGCAAACATGGAGTTTAGTGGTGTTCAATTAGGCCAAACGGTTCATGCTGAGCAATCTGCGATTAGTCACGCTTGGATCAACGGTGAAACCGGAATATATGACATTACTATCAATTTCAGTCCTTGTGGCCACTGTCGTCAATTCATGAATGAACTAACAACGGCTGATAGTTTAATGGTCCAATTGCCTGAGCGTGATGAGAAGTCATTGCAAGAGTATTTACCAGAATCATTTGGTCCTAAAGATCTGGGGATTGAAGGCGGTTTATTAGCGTCTGTATCGCATAATCTAACACTAGAGACGGATTCTGCTTTATTGATTAGTGCTGTAGAAGCGGCAAACCATAGTCATGCACCTTATTCACACAACATCAGTGGTATTGCGCTTGAAATGAAAAGCGGTCACATTTATCACGGCATGTACGCTGAGAATGCGGCGTTTAATCCAAGCTTACCTCCACTTCAAGTGGCCCTTATTCATGCCAATATGTCACGCGAGTGTTTATCTGAAGTTAAAGCGGCAGCGCTAGTTGAGAGCCATAAAGGTGAGATCAGCCATTTAGCTATCACTCAAAGTACATTAGAAGCGTTGAACCCTGATGTAACATTAGAATACGCATCTATTTAATAAAGAATCACTTAAAAAAAGAGGAGGTTATTAATTTAACCTCCTCTTTTTTCTTCTATTTAATCGCTATTATTGATTACTTTTCCAACGAATAGCAGCATCAATCAGTTGTCTATCCATGCCTTGCTTACCCAATAAAGAAATCCCCCATGGTGAATTATTTACGGTAAACCACGGCAAATGCAACTGAGGTAAGTCAGCCAAGCTTGCTAACGATGTATATCTCAATATCTTATCGTTCAAATTATACAACTGCTCTGCTGAAGCCGAAATTGGTGGTGCCGTATTGGCTGTTGTTGGCATCAATATGAGTGTTTTCTCATCCAAAAGAGAGTCCAACACTGAGAGAACCAGCTCTTTTTGCTCTAATGCAATGCGTTCATCTTTATATTTTAATGTACCAAGCCATTTTAATTGCAGCTTAATTTCATTGCTTAATTCTGGGCTATTTTGCTCAATCCATGGCTCGATATTTCGCAAACCTTTAGTTGCTGATATAACTTTAAAGCTTTCCGCCGCTTTAGTGGTAATGATTTTACTGATCGCTTTACTTCTTACCACATCATATGGCGATGACGACAATAATTTCTCTAATTTATTTTTCGCCTCTTCAGGAACATCACTGAATAGACTATCTAGCACCACAATTCGCTCAACGGTTACCAATGGTGACATTGGCGTTAATACGGTTGCTACTTTTCTAATATCTAATAAATTTCGAGCAACCCAACCTAATGCAGTCTCTTCTTGAGCGATAGAAAACACGCCGTCCATATTAATGGCGTTGACTGATGCTTTAAATCCATATAAGCCAGCGTATAGCGCTGGAATACGAATTCCACCATTTAAGTCTGTGCCTAAACCAAAGTCAGCAAAGCCATTAGCTACAGCAGCTACAGCACCACAAGAAGCTCCTCCTATGGATCGATTCGGACTATTAGGATTTAAAATTGGATCGTAATGCGGGTTATTGCCATGTAGCCCAACCCCAAATTCATCGACTTGGGTTTTCCCAACAAATAGTGCTCCTTTTTGTAATATCAGATCAACTACTGGTGCATTTTCTTTTGCTTTTTTCTGTTGGGATAACCAAGTAGGGTTACCTAATCCATTTGGCGTATCTTTAATATTGATACAATCACTTACGACAAATTTTTTATTTTCTAAAGCGCCATAAAATGCACTTTGTTGTTGCTCTCCAGAGTGAGTTACGCAAGGCATCAAATTATCCATCATTTCATACAACTATTTAATAACAAAGGAGCATACCTATCATTATAGTGATTACAAATAATCATATTCAGCAAACTTATCATTTAGTTAATAGTGTGATTAAGCTCTCATGAAGCTACAGATAGAAAGTGATGAAAGACAAAAGCAAACGTTTTCGTATTTATCTAATTTTAGTATCATACTCATATAACCACTCCCCCACTATTACATGAGAATTAATTATGTTTGGTACTGCTCTATCCTCTTCTGCAACAAAAGTATTATTACTTGGTTCTGGTGAACTTGGCAAAGAAGTCGCAATTGAATGTCAACGCCTAGGTTTAGAAGTTATCGCTGTTGATCGCTACCTAAATGCGCCAGCGATGCAAGTCGCTCATCGTAGCTATGCTATTGATATGTTAGATGCAGATGCCCTTGAAGCTATTATTCAAAAAGAGCAGCCAGATTACGTCGTTCCTGAAATTGAGGCAATCGCAACCGATAAATTGGTAGAATTAGAAAAACAAGGGCTTAATGTCGTTCCTACAGCGAATGCAACAAAACTCACAATGAACCGTGAAGGCATTCGTCGCTTAGCCGCTGAAGAATTAGGCTTACCTACTTCTCCTTATCGCTTTGTAGATACGTACGAAGAGCTAGTCGAAGCGGTTAAATTTGTCGGTATGCCTTGCGTTATTAAACCAGTGATGAGCTCTTCAGGTAAAGGTCAGAGTGTAATTAAAACTGAAGCTGACATTAAAGCCTCTTGGGATTACGCTCAAGATGGCGGACGATCTGGTGCCGGTCGCGTGATTATTGAAGGGTTTGTGGATTTTGATTATGAAATTTCATTACTAACTGTTCGAGCCATTGATGGCGTTCATTTCTGTGCACCAATTGGTCACCGACAAGCAGATGGAGATTACCGTGAATCATGGCAGCCACAAGTAATGACGGAAGCGGCACTTAAACTGGCCCAAGGCGCTGCTGAAAAAGTCGTTAATGCCCTTGGTGGTTATGGCTTATTTGGTGTTGAGTTATTTATTAAAGGTGACCAAATTTACTTCAATGAAGTCTCTCCTCGCCCACACGACACAGGTTTAGTAACGCTAATATCTCAAGAAATGTCTGAATTTGCGCTTCATGTTCGTGCATTTACTGGCATGCCAATTAATAATATTACTCAATATGGTCCTTCGGCATCATCTGTAATTCTTGGCCAAGGCTCTTCGGCTAATATTCGTTTTGATGGTTTAACTGACGCACTTTCTCAACCTCAAACTCAGATAAAATTATTTGGTAAACCAGAGATTGATGGACGTCGACGTTTAGGCGTAGCAATGACTCGCCGTAACAATCTTGAAACCGCTATTGAGGATGCAGTAACGGCTTCAAATAAAGTACAAGTGATCTATTAAGTTAAAAATCTGTATAACAGAATGATTTCAAATACCGTTCTGTTGTACTTTTTTAACCTTCTTATTCTTTTTTTACTGTTAAATCCATTTAATTTGCTTTTTTCGTTACCTAACCGTTGCAAACTTACAGGATTAACAGGTATAAATAAGCTAACTCTTTTATTTTACTTACACCATGGATGATGACTATGTTTGAAAAAATCGCTGCCGCTCCTGCTGACCCAATTCTTGGCTTAACAGATGAATTTAAAAATGACCCTCGTGCTGAAAAAATCAACCTTGGTGTTGGTATTTACAAAAACGAAGCGGGCCAAACTCCAGTTTTAACTACGGTTAAAAAAGCAGAAGCAGTTTTGCTTGATACTGAAAAAACAAAGTCATACCTAACCATTCAAGGTACAGCAGAATACGGCCTTGCAGTACAAAAATTACTGTTCGGCTCTGATGCTCAAGTTATCACGGAAAAACGTGCACAAACAGCTCAAGCGCCTGGTGGTACAGGTGCTCTACGTGTTGCTGGCGAATTCATTAAACGTCAACTTGGCGATGTGAAAATCTGGATCAGTAATCCTACATGGGCAAACCACATTGGTGTATTTACCGCTGCAGGTATTGAAACAGCGCAATACACCTACTACAACGCAGAAACGAAATCTAAAGACTTCGCTGCAATGATGTCAGATCTTCAACAAGCAAGCGAAGGCGATGTGGTTCTTCTTCACGGTTGCTGTCATAACCCAACCGGTATTGACCCAACAGCTAATGAATGGGAAGAGCTAGCTAAACTGTGCGCAAATAAAGGTCTACTGCCATTATTTGACTTTGCATACCAAGGCTTTGCAAAAGGTGTTGAAGAAGATGCGGCTGGTTTACGTACTTTTTCTCAATACTGCCCAGAGCTACTTGTAGCAAGTTCATTCTCTAAGAACTTTGGTTTATATAACGAGCGTGTTGGTGCATTTACTCTTGTTGCTAAAGACGCAACGGTTGCTGCGGATGCATTCTCTCAAGTTAAAGCTATCATCCGTTCTATCTACTCTAACCCACCAGCTCACGGTGCTGCTGTTGTTACGCATATTCTTAATGACGATGCGCTACGTGCAGAATGGGAGCAAGAAGTCGCTGAGATGCGTGACCGTATTCAAGAGATGCGTACTTTGTTTGTTACAACACTAAAAGAACAAGGTGTGAATGCAGACTTTAGCTTTATTGAACGTCAAAATGGTATGTTCTCTTTCTCTGGTCTTTCTAAAGAGCAAGTAAACCGCTTGAAAGATGAATTCGCCATTTACATTGTAGGTTCTGGCCGTATCAGTGTTGCTGGTATGACAAAAGACAACATGCTTCCTTTATGTAAAGGTATTGCTGCGGTTCTTTAAGAATCAAAAGTAATCGTAATACATAGCAAAGGCGCTTAGTTAGCGCCTTTTTTATGTTTGTTTCACGCTTTCTTAGCCTGAATGACAATATTTCTTGGGGTATCTTCTTTTAAACAAAACTCCCCGATACGAGCCTCATACCCCGCATCTTCTAGCAATAAGACTCGATCCAAACATAACCATACTTCCAATGGACGTTTAAATACTTGCTGCACTAAATCGCATTTTTCCATCACCACAAACGCTTCTTTTCCTTTGTTTAACCAATAGCAAAAATCAATATCGCCAGGCAATTGCAGCTTTTTATGCTCGCTAGCCCATTGGCAAAAAGCTTCAAAACCATCACTTAATAATGATTTTTTTATGCTTGGAACAGGGACATAATTATCATTGCCAGTAACAAACTGCTGCAAGGCATTAAACCCTAATCGATATTGCATTTCTTGCTCTCGATGATGTTGTGTGCGTTTCCCTGCGGTTACTGTCTCTTGCAGTGGTAATCGTAAATCATCTTTAGATAAACGGATCTGTGCTTGTTTTGATAATGCAGACAGCCCTTCATAAACCGATGACTGAGTTAAATGAAAACAGCAAGGAGATAAAGTAATAGCATCTATCGACTTATCTATGCCCTTTTGGATTAGACTTACGTGAAGATCACCACAGGCATGCAACGCTATCGCATGTTGGGTAGCTCTAATCAGTTCAGATGCACTAGTTGCCAACGCATCACCTTGGATAAACGTCATGTCTAATTGATGCTTGTCTGCGTATTCTTGACCACTATGACACAAAGCATCTTGCCACTCTAATGTGGTTACTGGTTTACCTGATGCCACATTAAGCACCCGACCTAAATATCCTTTGCCACCACACCACTCTAGCCACTGATCTTGAGGCTGTGAATATTGAATACCTAAAGCACTTAAATTGGTAATTTGTTGCCACTTACGACCGTTAATTCCTGAATCTAATCCCTTTGGCATAACTAGCTTAGCCGCTTGTAGTTGCTCAAGCTGACTTAATTCATAAAGATCATGAACTTCTGGAATAAAAACTGAGAGTGCTTGCGTTAGTTTTTCAGGGACTAGCTTTAATTTCTGCACCTCATCCAGAGTTAATCCATCAAGCCAGCGGCTTAAATTTTCATGCGTGGTTCGCCATGGATAATCTGAACTATGAAAAGCAGAAAATTGCCAAAAAAAGACCGTCTGCGATAACAAACGGTCTATATTTAAAAACTGCTGAGAATGCATTATATGCCCCTGAAAATAATATCAGGACGATCTTAACGGACAGGAAGGTTTATGTCTTTAAACATCTCTTCAATTTCATGATTATTTTTAAGCATGGTCGCTTGCTCTACTATTGGGCGAGTTAAATGGGGTGCAAAGCGCTCCATAAAATCAAACATATAGCTTTTTAAGAATGAACCACGTTTAAAGCCAATCGTTGTAGTACTTGCATCAAAGATATGACTGGCATCTAAAGCAACAAGGTCAGTGTCTCTCTCTTGATCCATAGCCATACTCGCGATAACACCAACACCAATACCCAAGCGCACGTAAGTTTTAATGACATCGGCATCTGTTGCGGTAAATACTATTTTGGGCTTTAAGCCTGCTTTATTAAAGGCACTGTCTAATGCTGAGCGACCAGTAAAGCCGAAGACGTAAGTCACAAGATCATACGCGGCCAAATCTTCAATGGTGATATTCGATTTCTGCGCTAATGGATGATCTTTGGTGACAACAATCGAACGATTCCAGTGATAACAAGGCAGCATAATCGCATCTTGGTATAAATGAAGCGCTTCGGTAGCAATAGCAAAATCTGCCGTTCCTTTAGCTATCGCGTCGGACATTTGTGCTGGCGTACCTTGATGCATATGTAAAGAAACATCAGGATAGCGCGTTTTAAATCCTTTAATCACATCAGGTAATGCGTAACGAGCTTGAGTATGGGTTGTGGTGATATTAAGCGTGCCTTTTTCAGGATGAGTATGCTCTCCTGCAACCGATTTAATGCTTTCCACACGAGAAAGGATTTCACGCGAGATTTTAATAATCTCTTCACCTGATGGGGTTACTCTTGTTAAATGTTTACCGCTTCGCTCAAAGATCTGGACACCTAGCTCATCTTCTAATAAACGCACTTGTTTACTGATCCCTGGTTGAGAGGTATAAAGTGATTCTGCTGTTGAGGAGACATTCAAACTGTGGTTTACCACTTCAACAATATATCTTAACTGTTGTAATTTCATTTTATTTACCTGTAATCCTTTACATCAAATTTTAATTTACTTATAAGTTACAGTTATATACTCATTCCTTTCCATTTTCAAAGCCTTAACGTTATATTTAATGAATTGTATATGTTTAACCCGAATAAATTAAAGAAATGTGAACAACTGTCGATAAGTATCATTAAGTTCTAGTAAGATACCCTTTCTTTCGGGTAATTTACACGGCACTTTAAGCCCTTGCTATTCATTTAGTTTACAAGGTGTTACACTAGAAATTATTACTACTGGATGTATGATATAAAATATGAATATTGCTCTCATTATCGGACTTTTTGCGATTTTACTTACCTTGATTATTGGCTATAACGTCATTGTTCAATATAGAACAAAGATTGAGTCTGCCAAAAAACAAGAGTCGGCTAAACATATGGTTATCATTGATTCAACAGAAGAATTGATTGGAAATGCTCATCACCTTCCTTACAGCAAAGAGCTGCTAGTGTGTTTGAACCAACGAATTCTTGATGCTTTACGTTCTATCTATGAGCTCGAACCAAACGATCGTTCATACAGTTCTCGTATTGAAAATATGGAACAACAGCTTCAGCAATTAAAAACAAACTATACTGGTGGTGATAGTACTAACTTCAAAGTACCAAGTAATGATAAACAAGCACTTGTTATGCTTAAGTTAGTAAAACGCCTACGTGATACATTACGCGCTGAACATAAAAAAGGTCGAGTTAACACTCAAGTTTTTGTGGCTGAAAATGCACGTCTTGAATCAATGCAGATCCGCATTAATATTGAAAACGTAGTGAAGCGTGCTAAAGAAGCAACGCAACGCGGACAAGCAGGCACTGCTCGTCAATTACTGAAAAAAGGCATTGATGCCCTATCTAGTAAAAACGATGGTTACTCAAATAAAGCACGTACTCAATTACAAGATATGCTTGATGAGTTAAACAATAAGACCAAAAAGAAACAAGACCAAGAATTACAAGATAAATTAGATAAAAACAAAGATGATGACATCGATGTGTTATTCCAACCTAAGAAGAAATGGTAATCTAATTTTCAACCTTTCCTAAATAAAAAAAGATCGCACGAAGCGATCTTTTTTTATATCTCCAAAATGGTTCCAATGTTTATGCTATTGTTGGAACACCGCTGTGAAATTTAAAATCCGTATCTGGAGACTGTATAAGATCTGCTTCTATCTTCGCAAAATGAGCCACACGCTCACTTACATCACCACCAGCCACCTGCTCTGCTAATGTAAGGTAATCTTGGTAATGACGCGATTCAGAACGCAATAAAGAAATATAAAACTTTGCTAAATCTTCATCTAAGTATGGTGCTAACTTTGCAAATCGCTCACAAGAACGAGCTTCAATAAATGCACCAATGATTAGTTTATCAATTAATGTACATGGCTCATGTGTGATGATATTGGTAAATAAGCCTTTTGCGTAACGACCAGCTCTAATATTTTGATATGGAATATCACGCTGATCCATTATCTCAAGTACTTGATAAAAATGATGCAGCTCTTCTTTGATCAACAACACCATTTTATCAATCAAATTTTGGCTGTATGGCGAATCTTTACGGGCCGTTATTTTTTTAGAGATATTACTTTTCCCTTTTAGCGTCTCTAAACTCCCCGTTTTTTTATACGCGAAATCTTCATAAGGCTTAAACCAATCAAGCAATATATTGGTACTCTCTGCGTCCACTGCGTATTTACGGATCAAGTACAGCGCACTTTGCGCTGCTTTCAATTCGCACATCAAATGATCTCGTAGTATTACTGATAGATTCTCTGGCTTTTTGGCTTCTTCAATCCACTCATCAGGGGTTTCGCACTGTAAAAATGAGTAGATTGGCTCTAATAATGATTTATCGTACATATCGTTTTTTGTTTAAAAATTCTATGCTCCATTATATCAAACCTCTAGCAAAGCTGTTTACTCTTAATCAATTTTATCTAATAAGCATTAATTTCAGATAGTTAGAATGAAGCATCTAAACTTAAAGAGTGTTTTATACTATATATAAAATAAAAAATAGCTTGATCAGTAACCAAAATAAAAGTACTGTATAAATACACACTGTATGGATGAACAGGTATTTTATTATGAACAGAGCAATATCATTAACTACGTACTCAAACTCATTTAATCACGCAATCTCTCAGCATATTACGAGTGCTGCAAGCTTAGTGAACGCACAGTGTGAATCTCACTTCATACAAATCTTAAAAAGTTTATCGAAACAAAATAAATGGATTTTTATTACTGCCAATACTTCTATACCAAGTACTGACGTTTTGCTCGCTCATGGAGTTGAGTTAAATCGATTGGTGAGATTAAAGCCATCTCACCATTTATCTGAAAGTGAAACAATTGAAAAAGCAAAACAGTTTGGTACTGCGAGCGCGATTATCTGCAACTCTAATTGCTACTATTTTTCTGACTCTCAATGGTTAACACTAAATCGTAAATTAACGGTTATCCACTAAAAAGTAGGAATTATGCTAATTCAAGTTGTCTCTTAGCAAAAGAGTAAAATAGTTACTTACGATTGCTTGAGCAAGTGAACATAAAGAAGATCAAATTCAGCATTTGATTGAGATATTTCAGTATGAGTATTATCTAGAATGTATCGGACTTGCTCATCATCGAGTATGTAAGGCAGTTTCACCTGTAAATCAGTAATACCTTCAATGCGAGCTAAACGAATAAGACGAATAATATTTGACTCATCATTAATATGCGACGAAAGGACTTGCAGCGCTTCTAAGCGTAGCCTTTCTTGTGTTGGGGTTTTATCATGAACAGATGCATTCCACACGGTTCCAAAGGTTGGGATCATGCTTTTCAATGCTTGTGAAAATGTCCATTTTTGTTTGCTTGAGTTAATTAAAAACGAACTGTAATCAAACTCGATCATATTAGCCATATTTGCCTCGATATTTCCCACATCTACTTTCAACATCCTATTGAACAGCACAAATGTTTCATTTATGTCTATAAGTATCCTCAATATTAGAAGCGTCGCAAGTTTTAAACTAGATGCAGATCACACTTAATAATTCTTAGCTCTTAACCTTATCATCATGCTAACAGACTGTTTACACCCATACATTTTAGCAACAAAAAACCGCTACAATGAGCGGTTTAAGTGGATTTAACTAAGGTGTCTTACCTAATCATTAATCTGCAATCAAATTGGTATTTTTTGAGATGATTGGATCTATTTTTATTTCATATTCATTGAAATATATCTTACACGGGCTATGTTCGCGTTTTGTTGTTACTTGTTCATCGGAGTATTGAATCGTGACTTTTGGATAAACTCTCTCAGTCACTTTCACTACGTTTTCTGTTAGTTGTTTTCTTAGCTCTTCCTCTGCAGATTGGAATCGATTCATTGAAAGTGCAATCTCTTTATTCGAGTCTTCTTTCATGGTTTGAACACGTTCAATTTGTTCTGGCGTTCGTTCCGATTTTGGAATTTTTGCTAAGTCCATTTCAGCTCGAACCACTTTCATTGTGTTCTCTTGAGCAGCTTTATATTTTGCATTCAAATCAGCAATGTTTTCTTTATACTTATCGAAGCGTGTAAAGGCTTTTACTAAGGTTTCTGTGCCAGCTGTTGCACCTAAATTCACCGTTGTAATGGTTGAGCCTGCGTATATTTCCCCACCAACAATCGAACCATTTCGACCTGATTTGTCCATAACCGTAACGGAGCTTTTACTCTTAACAAAGCTTTGTATGGAATGTAGACCTAACTCAATATCACCTGATGCTTGCAGGCTAGCTGATTGCACAAATTTTGAGGTGATTTTACCGCCTGCTTTTACAAAACACGTGTAATCTTCACCCGCTTCTACTTGGTGACCAATGATGCCTTTCATGGCAATTACATCACCATGCGCTTGTACATCAGCTGATTCAATAAAGCCACCGACAGTAACGCTGCCAGTTGCTTTTACGATCATGTCTGCGGCAATATCGCCACTAACAATAACACTGCCTTTAAATTTCACATGACCGGTTGAGATATCGACATTATTTAAACACAGTGCATTATCAACATCTGCCCCATCTTGGTTAATCCAAGGCATGCCTGATGTTGCTGCTATCACTAACTCAGGATCATCTGGAGAAATGGTTGCACCTTTACCAGCACGAAGCTTTGTATTTTTACCAGGCGTGGCAGGGATCACTTCACCTGTAACAGTAAAACCATCTGTGCCTGTTGTTGGAGGAATGCGACGAATTAACTCATCACCTTCAACGACGGTGATAGTTTCACCCAAATCTCGCATATCAACTTTATCTTCTTCCCCTTCTTTTTCCTGAGGCTTTAATGCTTGCTCACGAAAATCCTCAACGAGAGGGACAAAACTTGCGTTTACACCATCAATTGGCTCTTTACCTTTAGCAACAACAAGAGAAACTTTCTCACCTGCTGCTAGGTTACGGCTCAAAAACATAACTTTCTTTAGCGCATTCTTGCTAATACCACGAGTGACTTCCATGTTTGTGAGTACTGAGATGATATCGCTACTTTGAATATCACGTCCACCGTAAGCGCCAATTACGGCCATCGTTGCTTTCATATCACGATCTTCTAATGCAAGAAATACTTCTGCATCACGGCGCTCAGCAACTTGACGGTTTTGATGATTAGTGATCACTCCACTTTTCATATCGTGAATAATTGAGGTAATGCTCTTCTCATCAAAAAAGAATCCTGTTGCACCTATCTCTTCTAATGAATCTTTAAACCCTTTGAGGGTCGGTTCAGCATCCGGCTGAAAATTTTCAGGAAAACGCAAAACAACTGCATTATCATCCTGTATTAACGTTAGAAGAGAATCCCACATATCCATCACTCATAGTATTTATTACGCTTATAATTTTGACGTAAATATTAATTAGTTAACTGTATTCTACAGTTCAAAAGCATCGAGATCCATGTCAGTCTCTTGACGCTCATAAAACGCCACTAAATCGTCATGTCCACCGATATATTTTCCATCCAAGTAAATTTGAGGGACGGTATTTACCGCAATCCCTTCTTTCTCTTGAATTAATGACACCATTTCATCTTTGCTTAAATCAACATCTAAGGTTAATACCTTATAAGCTATATTCTTATCGTCAAAGATCGCTTTGGCTTTAACGCAAAATGGACATACCGTTTTAGAAAATATAATGGTTTGGGTTGTATCGATCATTTTTTGTCTCTTTTTTTAAATTAAATAGTAAAAACTGGGTATGGTTGCAATTCAGGGATCAATTGATGCAGCGTTTTTTCTTCTTCCGCTATCTCTTTTGCTGAATCACAGAGTTCTTGAGCGTCTTCTTTTATTTCTTTACTATGCTCATTCATTTTGGTTTTAATTGAAGTTTGAACCTCAGAAAATTGCTGTTGTAACTCAGAAAAGTTAAGTTCACCATTTTGCATTTTGTCAGACAATGAGTTAAACACACTAGCAAATAGCTCTTTATCCAAGCTTTGAATCATCACTTCGAAATCGCTTTTCCATGTCGTATCGACTTCTTTAAAAAAGTCATGCTCAAGCACTAAGTCCTTTCCTTTGTAAAATTTTTGCTTTGCTGTTACACCGTATTCATCAATTTTGTTCTTAACTGAATCAAAAGAGCCTTCAGCATCAAATGAAATCTCGATTTCATTCACAAAATCCGTTGCAGCAGTGATACCTTTATCAGCAAAATCAACCACTGAAGGCATATAACTAGCCACTTGCTGTTGATATTTTTCAATGGCTAATTTCTGCTCTTGCGTTAATTCAAGTTCTTCACCATTAACAAATACACGGCCGTTTTGATCAATTTTCAATTTGTCTTGAGCTTTATCTACTTTTACTTCACCTGTTGGCGTTAGTAGCAGATCATTTTCTACTGTCACAGGACACATAGCCGCCCAAGTATTGCTTGTTACAACTAACATACCTAAAGCAATGATTTTTTTACTTAGCATAAGCGCCCTATTGATTGATTTTTTCCTTTCGCTGAGTGTAACTGATAGACACTCATTATCTCAACTCAGATTTTTGATACAAATAATAGCAAACGTTTGCTTTTTGTTCTGGTAGTACAAAATAGTTCTGGTATGATGCGTCCTGTATTTAAATAGTTTATATAGGAATTCAATAATGAATTTTGCCGAACAAGTACTTGCTGTTAATGATGATCTTCCGATCCGCACTGATAAACCAGTACACAGTGGAAAAGTACGCTCTGTATATTGGTTAACAGAAGAAGACAGCCACCGTCTTATTAAAGAGAAAGGCTATAATGTTGCAGCGGATGCCCCTCTGGCTATCATGATTATCAGCGATCGTATCTCAGCATTCGATTGTATTTGGCACGGTGAAGGCGGACTTAAAGGAATTCCTGGTAAAGGCGCAGCATTAAACGCAATTTCTAATCACTGGTTCCAGTTATTTAAAGATAACAACTTAGCAGATAGTCACATTCTTGATATCCCTCACCCATTTGTGTGGATTGTTCAAAAAGCAAAACCGGTAATGATTGAGGCTATTTGTCGTCAATATATTACTGGGTCAATGTGGCGTGCTTACACTAATGGTGAACGTGAGTTCTGTGGTATTCAAATTCCAGAGCGTTTAGAAAAAGACGAGCAATTACCTGAATTATTATTAACACCATCAACAAAAGGTATCTTAAAAGGTATTGATGGTGTAGCAGAAGTTGATGACGTAAATATCACTCGTAAAAACATTGAAGATAGCTATGATAAATTTAACTTCTCATGCATTGAAGATATTGATTTATACGAGAAGCTTCTTAAAGAAGGCTTTGCTGTTATCTCGAAAGCATTAAACAAAATTGACCAAATTTTTGTGGATACAAAGTTTGAGTTTGGTTATGTAAACGATGCTCAAGGCAATGAAAAACTGATTTATATGGATGAAGTTGGCACCCCGGATTCTTCACGTATTTGGGATAAAAATGCTTACCGCTCTGGTCATATTATTGAGAACTCAAAAGAAGGCTTCCGTCAGTTCTTATTAAATCACTTTGCTGAACCGGACATTCTTTTGAACAAAAATCGCATGGAAGAGCGCTTTGCTTTAGCTCGAGATAATGAACTTCCGCTAGAGGCGATGATGGAGCTATCAAAAACGTATTTGGATATTGCAGCTAAAATTACTGGCGCTCCAATTACGTTGAGCGATAATCCAAAAGCAGAGATCATTAAAGTGTTGAAAGAAGAATATCAATTAGTTGATTAACTTTTGATTTCTCTATCTTATGAATAAAAAATGGCGACCGCATTGGTCGCCATTTTTGTATTTACTGTTCTAATAATCAGATGATTATAGGAAGTGCACTGTTAGGTTAACAGATGCGAAATCGATGTTTTTATCGTCAACCGTAAAGTTGTTGTAACCTGCACCAACAGTAAACATTGGTAAGATGTTGTATTCAATACCTAAACCAAAGAATGGATCAACGCCGTCATCTTTAAATGCGCCCTTCTCTTCCCAGCTGTGCATACCCGCTTTACCGTAAACGTGTAATGGACCAAAGTCGATGCTTGGCTTAACTGCAAAGTTAACAGAAGTAACGTCTGTAGTTTGACCAGCAACGTCATAAGAACCTAGGTTCCAAGCACCCATTTCTAAACCAATGAACGGAAGGATACCAGTACCAATGTGAGCACCGTATACCGTTGAACTGTCGCCTCTGTAATCAGCAGAACCAGCTTGTAGGCCACCGTAAATTAGAGAATCCGCAGCAGCAGTTACTGATACGCTTGCTAGAGCTAACGCTAAAAGTGTCTTTTTCATTTTCAATCCTATTTTTCAAAAAGGGAGCGGCAATCTTTGCCGCTCTTTTTAATCTTATTTATACTAAAGCAATTAATATGCCGATATTACCTATAGTCTAGGGGATACCTTAACAATCGGCAATGGCATTTTTAACTCGTTTATCAGAAACTGGATACGGTGTCCCAAGTTGTTGGGCAAAATAGCTCACTCGCAGCTCTTCTATCATCCAACGGATCTCTTTTACCTTATCTGGAACTGGCTGCCCTTTGGGGATTTTATTCAACAACTCTTTATAATCGTTATTGATACCTTCTACTTTAAGTAGATGCATGCGGTCTCGATTAGGATCAATCGGCAATTTTTCCATTCGACGCTCAATCGCTTTCATATAACGATGAATGTCTGCCAATCGCTTCCAACCACACTCTGTCGCAAAGCCTTTGAAAATTAAATTCTCAATTTGTGCTTTAATATCAGAAAGCGCAAATGCCATACTTAAATCAACACGACCTTTTAGTTTTTTCTGTATTTGAAATGCAGTTGTCAAAATCGTTTCAACTTGTTTAGCTATCTCAACAACCGTATCACCTAACTCTGCGCGAACGTGCTCTTTCATCTTATCAAAAGCTTCAGGTTCCCAAACTAGGCCACCTTTCTCTTCGATTAGCTTATCAATACCACAAGCGATACAGTCATCAATTAAATCTAACACTCGGCCATATTGATTAAAGTACAAGCCTAGTTTTGACTTGTTTGGTAAATTGCTATGTAAGTATTTGATTGGAGATGGAACATTAAGAAGTATCAAGCGACGTTGGCCTGCTTTCATCGCATTGTGTTGCTCTTCTTCTGTCTCAAACAGTTTTATTTCAACACTGTCTTTACCATCCACAATTGCAGGGTAAGCTTTAACTTCAAAGCCACCACGTTTTTGTGTGTAAAGTGCTGGTAGCTCACCAAAGCTCCACGTTTTAAGTCCTTTTTGCTCGATATCATCATCTGCAACTTGAGATAAGGTTTCTTGAACTTTATCTTTTAAGCCATCTTTTAAATCATATAGATCACGGCTTTCTTTCAGCTTACGGTTATGATGATCAACCACTCGGTATGTTACTTTTAAATGATCTGGAATTTGCTCTAATTTCCAATCTTCACGCAACACTTCTACCCCAGTCATTCTGCGCAGCTCTTTTTCAAGACTGTCTAATAACGGGGCATCAAATGGTGTTGAGCGAGATAAAAACGCATCCGCATAATTCGGCGCTGGCACAAAATTACGACGAAGTGTTTTTGGTAACGATTTAATGTAAGCAACGACCATCTCATGACGCAGACCTGGAATTTGCCAATCAAAACCATCCGTTGTCACTTGGTTCAAGATTGGTAATGGCACATGTACCGTTACACCGTCACTATCTTGTCCAGGTTCAAACTGGTAGCTTAACTTGAGTTTTAAGTTACCTTGATGCCAGAAGTTAGGATAATCAAGATCCGTTACATGACTTGCATCATTACGGAATAGCATCTCTTTTTCAAAACTCAGTAAATCTGGCGTTTCTTTCTGCGCTTTTTTCCACCACGAATCGAAATGACGACCTGATACCACATCTGTATTCACGCGTTGGTCATAAAATTCAGCAAGCTGATCATCATCAATCAATAGGTCACGACGTCGTGATTTATGCTCTAACTCTTCAACTTCTTGTAAGAGCTTGCGATTCTCTTTGAAGAATTTATGATTGGTGTTCCAATCCCCTTCAACTAGTGCTGAGCGAATAAAGATTTCACGACACACTGGCGCATCAATCGAACCATAGTTAATTTGACGCTTAGGAACAATTGGAATGCCATAAATAGTGACTTTTTCGTAAGCCATTACTGCAGCAGATTTCTTAGACCAATGAGGTTCACTGTAGCTGCGTTTAATTAAATGTCCCGCTAACGGTTCAATCCACTCAGGCTGAATTTTCGCAACGATACGACCCCATAATTTAGAGGTTTCAACTAGCTCTGCCACCATTATCCATTTTGGCTGTTTTTTAAATAAGCCAGATGCAGGAAAAATATGGTAGCGCGCATTTCGAGCACCTTGGTATTCATTTTTCTCTTGATCTTTTTGACCAATATGAGAAAGCATACCAGCTAAAATTGCAGTATGAACACCTTGATACCCTGCTGCTTCTTGGTTCACTTTATAATTAAGCTCTTTCATTACTTGGCTTAATTGATAGTGAACATCTTGCCACTCACGAACACGTAAGTAGTTTAAGAAATCTTTACGGCATTGCTTTCTAAATTGATTGCTTGAAAGCGTTTTTTGTTGCTCTTTCACGTGTTGCCATAAATTCACAAAAGTCAAAAAGTCCGAATCTTCATGATTAAAACGCTTATGCTTATCATCAGACTGTTGTTTTTTGTCACTTGGGCGTTCACGAGGATCTTGAATTGATAATGCAGCCGCAATGATCATCACTTCTTGCAATGCATTGTAATTTGGCGCTTCTAGAACCATACGAGCTAAACGTGGATCTATCGGTAAGCGAGCTAACTCTCGGCCTACTTTTGTTAGACGTTTTTTAGGATCTTTTGCATTAGCATTAATCGCACCTAGCTCTTCAAGCAGCTTTACACCATCTTGAATGTTACGATTATCTGGTGCTTCTACAAATGGGAAGGCTTGAATATCACCTAAACCTAATGCTGTCATTTGTAAAATAACAGACGCTAAGTTAGTTCGTAAGATCTCAGGATCGGTAAATTCTGGACGTGCAACAAAGTCTTCTTCTGAATACAGACGAATACATACACCTTCAGATACACGACCACAACGGCCCATACGCTGATTTGCACTTGCTTGAGAGATCGCTTCAATTGGTAGACGTTGCACCTTAGTTCGGTAACTATAGCGACTAATACGTGCCGTACCTGGATCAATGACGTACTTAATACCAGGAACGGTTAACGAAGTTTCAGCCACGTTAGTTGCCAATACAATTCGACGACCAGCGTGAGGTTGGAACACTCGGTTCTGCTCTTGAGATGACAAACGCGCGTATAGAGGCACAATTTCAGTGTCTCGTAGGTTACGTTTTTCTAGTGCTTCTGCGGTATCACGAATTTCTCGCTCACCCGTCATAAACAACAGAATGTCCCCTAACCCTTCTTCACACAACTCATCGACTGCATCAAAAATCGCTTCAAGTTGATCTCTATCGGTATCATCGCCATCTTCAACAATTGGACGATAACGTGTTTCAACTGGGTAAGTTCGCCCTGATACTTCAATAATAGGTGCATTATTAAAGTGCTTAGAAAAACGTTCAGGATCGATGGTTGCCGAAGTAATGATGATTTTTAAATCTGGACGCTTTGGTAATAACTCACGCAAATACCCCATAATAAAATCGATATTTAGACTGCGTTCGTGCGCTTCATCGATAATAATGGTGTCGTATTGATTTAAATATCTGTCGTTTTGGATCTCAGCAAGTAAGATACCATCCGTCATCAATTTAACTTGAGTGCGCTCAGAAACTTGATCGTTAAATCGAACTTTATAACCAACATGGCTACCTAGCTGTGTTTCCATCTCTTCTGCAATACGGTCTGCAACCGAACGTGCAGCAAGACGACGTGGTTGTGTATGACCAATATTACCAAATTTACCACGGCCTAATTCTAAACAGATTTTAGGTAACTGAGTTGTCTTACCTGAGCCAGTCTCACCTGCAACGATAACCACTTGGTTATTCGCAATCGCTTCTGCTATTTCGTCTTTCTTTTGGCTAACAGGCAGATCTGGGTATTGAATTGTTGGACGATCGGCTTCGCGGTTATTAGCAACCTGCATAGATTGTGCGATGTCTAATGCAATTTCATCAAACACGGCATTTCTTGATTCTTCTTTTTTAATTCGTGATGCGCCTTGAATGCGTTTACTTAGGCGAAAACGGTCACGCAGCATACATTCACTTAGGGCTTTTCTAAGTGTGGTTGCTGAATTTTGATTTGATTGACTCAAAATATATCCTACTGAATCTTTTATTATTCATTAACTGTGGTAATTCTATCACATTCTTTATGTTATCTGCCTTTGAGAGATAAAAATCTGTTTTACTTAAATGTAATAATTCTCGATTGCTCGAACTGATATCTGTTTGCTAAACTCAATAGATTAATCCTAACCATTAAGATAGTTGTATGGAATTTAACGGTAAGCATATTGAACGCGATGCTCAAGGGTATCTAATGAATCATACTGATTGGTGTGAAGAGTTAGTACCTATGTTAGCTGCGGAAGAAAATATTGAATTAACAGAAGCGCATTGGGAAGTGGTTCGTTTTGTTCGCTCTTTTTATGAAGAGTTTAAAACATCACCTGCTGTTCGTATGCTAGTAAAAGCGATGGAAAAAGAGCATGGGCCAGAAAAAGGCAACAGCAAATATCTGTTTAGGTTATTCAAATTAGGCCCGGCAAAACAAGCAACCAAGTTAGCTGGCTTACCAAAACCTGCAAAATGCCTATAAATGTTTATTTATAAATAGTTATGATTTTAATACATTTTAAAATCAGATAACTCTTGCCACTGGGTTTCAACTTGCTCAAGTGAATTGACACGAGCCAATTGAGGCCCAACTCTTAGCCATTCAGCTAACGCATTTATCTTTTCTTCTTCTCCACAAGCCAGTACCTCAACCGAACCATCAGTTTGATTTCTAGCATAACCAGTTAACCCTAGTTTCAATGCGGTATGCGCGGTATGAAAACGGAAACCAACCCGCTGTACTTTTCCCTTTACACTAAACTTAACTGATTTTTGCGACATAACTCACCTATAGCTATAATTTATAATAAAATTTTCTTAATTATGAGATAACATCAATTTCCCCATCATATATACGGATTTCATATGAAAGAGTCAGCATTTCGTTGGATTGATAAATACCTTATCCATCTAAAAATTCAAGAAAAGTTTTATCTACTTTTTTTACTTCCTATTATCGCCCTTTTAAGCCTAACAGCAATTATGGATTCTGCTGTTGATAGCATGATGGCTGAAACATTAGAGCATGAAGTTCAATTTATTGCTTCTATGTTGGACCAACAACAAGTTTCTCGTCAAGATGCCATCACCCTTTTGTCTCAATCTGCTGAGTTTTCTGTTGGCTCTGGCGACCACAGTGCTGCTGTTAACTCTGGAAATTATAGCATCAGTGCTAATTCAAATGTGACACTTTGGTCTTCATTATCTGCCTTACAAGTCTCTTTGATCATCGTTGTTTTATTAGTCATGGCTATTAGTGTTTATTACATTATGACCTTCATTGGCGGTGCGATGTTTGCTATGAATAAAGCATTAGAGACACTTGAGTCTGGTGATTTAACACAGCGTATGAACTATTTTCCTGTACGAGATGAGTTCAGTACTATTGCGATTACCATTGATAAATTAGCAGACCGTGAACAACAATTAGTATTGGCTATGCAAGAGTCAGTGGCTCTTATTCAGCAAATGAGCTCGGAATTAAGCCAAAACAGCCATAGAAGCTCAGATGCCTCTGATAAACAGTTAGCGCAACTTGACCTTCTATCTAGTGCAACAGAAGAGATGGCGACATCAATTCAAGAAGTGGCTAATTACACTCACGAAGCTTCTTCTCAATCTACAGATGCAATGGATTCGGCTCGCTTTGGCCAATCCCAAGTAGATTCTGCAGTACAAGCAATTCGTCATTTATCGGAAGAAATCAATCAAGCTGCGCATGCGGTACAAGAGCTAGACAACAATGCAGCAAAAATTGATGATGCCGTTGCGACTATCAATGGTATTTCACAACAGACAAACTTATTAGCCTTAAATGCTGCGATTGAAGCGGCACGTGCGGGTGAACAAGGTCGTGGATTTGCTGTCGTTGCTGATGAAGTTAGAACCTTAGCAAGCCGAACTCAACAAGCAACGGTTGAGATCCAAGCAATGATAGAAGCACTGCAAACAAACAGTAAATCATTATTAACACTAACATCGAATACGGTGAGTAATGCTGAAACTGGCCAAGAGTTAATGCAGCATGTACATAACGATATTTCAAATATTGCCGATCGTAACAATACGATAGCCCAAAGTAACAATGAGATTGCAACAGCGGCTAGCCAGCAAGGCGAAGTAGCAATGAGTATTGCTTCTACCGTTGAAGACGTTCGTATTCAATCTAATCAAGTTCACCAAATGATTAAAGATTCTGAATCTAACATTGAGCAATTACGCTTAAAAGGCCAAGATCTAGAATTACTTCTTAATGGATTGAAAGCTTAAGTCGCTAAAAACCTAACATTTCAATATTTTAATGCAGTAATGATTGATTTTATTACTGCATTTTTTATAGATGGTAAAAAACACCTTCATAAAGCCAGCAACTAATAAAAATAAAAGTGTCAACTTTTTTTTGACGATATTGTACATTTCGTTACATATGTAAGACAGGACTGCAAAAAAAATCAGAGGTAGATCACATTTAATTTTTTTATTTACTATAAATTCACAGCCAAGTTATTTCAGAGTGAAATGCTTGCTATCTGTACAATCAGATAGCTATATAAACAATATTTTTGATTATATGAAAAACAAATAAAGATCAGCATATAATCAGGAGAGATCAAGTGAACCAATCATTTTTAACTAAAACATCGCTCAATAAACCATTACTTACCTTATTATCAATTCCTGTTATCGTATCCTTAGTGCTTTTCGCTATTGTTGCTTTTCTCATCAACTCACGCAATATGATAGTAGAAAATAACATTATACAAACAGGACAACGAGCAACATTAAGTTCAGAAATAGAGCAATTACGTTTTTACTGGCAAGAAATTCGAGTGCATAACCGTGATACTATGTCTGAAGCGGGTGATGAAATGCTTAAAGCCCAAATAGGCTTACATGACGCTTTCGTAACTGCAGATCAGCATATTGAAACCTCAATTCTTACATCAAAGATGTTATCTCAAGATGGAAGAGCCGATCTTCAACAACTTCAAACATTATTTTCCGATTATGAAAGTAGTTTAAATATATCAATTGATCTATTAATTACACTACATCAAGCCTACTTAGACATACCTGTATTCTGGCAGCCATTAATTAACACGCTTACTTCAACAAGCCGTATTTACGGAAACTCTGATCCAGAATGGGATACTCTCAGTCTTTCATTTTCTACCGATATCGAAAAATTCTATGATGCTTTAAGTAGAATTGTGAGCGGTCGAGACTTAACAGAGCAAACGGTAGCAGATAAACATTTAGCAAATATTAATGCTTTTTTAACTAAATATAATCATATTGAAGCAATCAATAATTTTAAAACTCAAACTTTTAGTCAATATGAAAATTTATATTATCTAGCTATTGATACAATTACTAAAACAAAGAGTGAATCAAAACTGCGCAGCGCTATTGTAGGTGATGCGACTAAGATCATTTCTTCCATTAGTTTACGACAAATTAAGCATACTCAAAACTTAAACCAACAATCATTAAATGCAAGCCAAAACGTGCAACATACCCAAATTTGGTCATGGTTTGGTGCTGCTTTGCTCTCATCGATTATTGCCTTCTTACTAGCTCGTAGCCTTAATAGTGTACTTAGTCGTATATCAGCAACCATTTCAGCGATGGCTCAACAACATTTAGCCACTCCAACCCACTTATCTGGTAGTAATGAATTAGCTGTTCTTGCTATGAATCTAGATTCATCAATTCGTAATATGGCTAAAATGGTAAGTTCCGTAAGAGAGCAAAGTAACGATGTTGCTTCCTCTTCTACTGAGCTGGCTTGTGTTATGACACAAAGCTCTAGTAACGCTGAAGAGCAAAGCGCTCAAATTGAACAGATTGCCGCTGCAGTAACAGAGCTGTCTGCTTCTTCAAACTTAGTGGCAAGTTCTGCTAAAAATACTGAAGTGCAAGCAACTGACGCGGCGTCACTATGTCAATTAGGCCAAGAAATTGCAGAGCAAAACAAGAGCCGTGCGGATGATTTAACCGAGCAATTAACAGAGACCGCTCTGGTTGTTGAGAATTTACGAACTCACTGTGTAAGCATTGAAGAAGTTGCTACTGTAATTAATAATATTTCAGAGCAAACCAATTTATTAGCATTAAATGCGGCAATCGAAGCGGCACGTGCTGGCGAAATGGGCCGCGGCTTTGCTGTTGTTGCTGATGAAGTAAGAAATCTGGCAGGTAAAACACAGCAATCTACCGTTCATATTCAGAAAATCATTTCGGAACTGCAAGCGCATTCCGTCGATGCGAGTGAAAAAGTAGACCTATGTTTGGATACTATTACGGTAACTCGTGAAACTTCAATTCAATCTTATGAACACTTAACTGATATTAATACTGCAATTCAGTCTATTTATAGTAACTCGACTGAAATGGCATCAGCAGCATTACAACAGTCTAATGCGGTTGAAGAAATCAGCGGTACGGTTGTAGGTATCAAAGATATTATTAATCAGAACGTGACCGGAATTGAGGAATCAAGTAAAGCGTCGAACTTCTTATCTGAGTTGGCGGAGAAGCAACGATCTCAACTTGAGCTTTTTACGGTTAATTAATCACAAATAACTCACTTAACATGGAGAGGTTAACCCCCTCTCCATTTTTTGCCAATTCAGTCTCTTCTTTTCAGTATACTTTCCTTACCCTCTCTTATTATTCATTGCTTTTATGAGATAGTTCACAGAGAATAGCTTTCTATTTTTCGTAATCGAGCATCAAACATGACTGTTTCAATTTATTTAGCAAAAGGACGTGATAAATCATTACGTCGTCGTCACCCTTGGATCTTCTCTCGCGGTATTGACCGCATTGATGGGAAAGCAGAGCTAGGTGAAGCAGTTGAGATCTATTCAAACAGCGGTGAATGGCTGGCTCGTGGTGCATTTTCTCCACAATCTCAAATTCGCGCTCGTGTTTGGACATTTGATAAAAATGAAGCTATCGACAAAGACTTTTTTGTTCGTCGTTTAAATCAAGCACAAGGCTTACGTGATGTTCTTGCTGAGCGCGAAGGTCTGACTGGCTATCGTCTAATCGCTGCTGAATCTGATGGCTTACCAGGTATTACGATTGATCGTTACCAAGATTACTTTGTGTGTCAGCTTTTAAGTGCTGGTGCTGAAGCGACTAAAGATTTATTAGTTGAGGCCTTAATCGAATGCTACCCAGATTGTAATATTTATGAACGTTCTGATGTTTCTGTTCGTAAAAAAGAAGGACTAAAACAACGTACTGGCGTTCTACACGGTGAAGAGCCACCAGAATCTGTAATCATTGAAGAGAACGGCGTTAAAATTAACGTTGATATCGTTAATGGCCACAAAACAGGCTTTTATCTTGATCAACGTGATAGCCGTGAGCGTTCATGTAAATACGTAAAAGACAAAACAGTACTTAACTGTTTCTCTTACACGGGTGGTTTTGGTTTGTATTCGCTTAAAGGTGGCGCTAAACACGTTATCAATGCGGATGTTTCTCAACTAGCGCTTGATAATGCGAAGAACAATACTGAAATTAATGGTTTTGATTTATCTAAAGCTGAATTCTTAAACGCTGACGTATTTAAGCTATTACGTGAATACCGTGATAACGGCACTAAATTTGATGTTGTTATCATGGATCCACCAAAATTCGCTGAATCTAAAAACCAGCTAACTGGTGCATGTCGTGGCTATAAAGACATCAATATGCTTGCAATGCAAATTCTTAATCCAGGTGGCACGTTACTAACGTATTCTTGTTCTGGTTTAATGGATGCTGGCTTATTCCAAAAAATCATTGCCGATGCGGCACTAGATGCACACCGCACTGTACAATTTGTTGAACGTTTTGAGCAAGCAGCGGATCACCCTCTTGATTCAGCTTACCCTGAGGGTTTCTACCTTAAAGGTTTTGCTTGTCGAGTTGTATAACACTCACATTAGCCAGCAAGCTACTCAATAATCAAATGAAAGATTAATAAAAAAGGCGAGAAGGATTACCCTTCTCGCCTTTTTTTCACTACTTCAAAAGTGATTAATCTACTTTAAACATATTAAAATCATTATAAAGTGTACTTAAGATATCTTGATCACTCATAGAGCCTAAATCAGAAATTCCAAGTGTTGTACTATCAACACCTTGTAAGGTTATGTCGGTTTGATTTCCTAGCTCATCAGTCACCGATAATACGGTTTGCGAATTACCATCATCAATATTTACATTAATGTGCTGCAACATATCATCCATTGTTGAGTTTGCTTGAATTGAATCTGGAAGTAACTCTGCTAAATCAAGGATATCTGCTTCATTATTAGCAGCTACTCCATCAACGGCAAAATCAGCAATCGATGTTTGAGCTGGCGAAACCGAACTGCCTGCGACTTCATCTGCGAAATAGAATATATCGTTACCGCCACCACCAGTTAAAATATCATTTTGACCTGAAGCGTATAATACATTGTCCGCATCGTTACCATAGTTATCAGAGACGACTAGATGACCTGAATTTGTCAGAGCGTTAAGTTTTTCTTCATCTGTCATTGAGCCTGTTGGCTCTCCTGCTAATTCATCTAAAGTAATACCATCCACTACAATCGTTTGAACCGTATTGCCACTTTCATTTATGTATATCTCTGTATTACCATCAACTTCTGTAATCTGAATTTGAGAGGCTAATAAAGAGAGATCCCATACCGTTGTAATATCAGCAATATCACTTAAATCAATTTTGTCACTATTAAGGTCAAAATCTTTAATTACATCTCTTGCTAAATCACCACCAATAGATGCATTAGTCCAAGCAAATGTATCTGCTGTGCCTACATCAGATAAATCTAATGGATTACCAAATAAGAATTCATCATTAGCAGTCCCTGTTAAAATATCTGAGCCCGATACACCTTGAATCACATTAGGAACAGCGACGGTAACAGTGATGACTTGTTGGGTAATCCCACCTTTTCCATCCGATGCTTCTACGATAAACTCATCTGTCGTATCAGCAGCTAGTGCCAATGTGCTGTCTTCAAGCAATACATATGTCCATAGCCCAGCAGCATTTATATTTAACGTTCCATAAGTACCTGTTGCTGATGAGGTAGAAGCAATTTGCCATGTGATTGAATCACTCTCTATATCGGTTGCATTTAATTGGCCTGTAACCGTTTCAACAACGCCTTCTTTTACATCTGCAGTACTGGTTCCAGTAATTACTGGTAAGTCATTTTCACCGGCAATATTAATAGTTATTACTTGCTGGGTTACCTGACCTGTTGCATCAGTTACATCAATAATTAAAGACTCTTGTGCCCCATCAGCACCAATGGCTTGTGCTAATGTATTGTCTAAGTCATATTCCCATTTTCCTGATGTTGGATTAACACTAAATGTTCCATAGGTAGGTACAGATGAAGTTGAAACGGTATAACCGACATCCGTCCCCTCAGGGTCTAGATATTTAATTGTACCTTCAACATGCAATTCGCCATCTTCGACAACCGTTCCAGTCGTTTCTTGCGTTGCTCCGGCATCAACAATAGGTTGATCATCATGACCAGTCACACTAACTGTAATATCTTGAGTTACCGTTCCACCATTACCATCTGAAATTTCGATTGTGAATATTTCTTTTGCAATCGTATCACCTAGCACTTGTGCTTTATCGTTATCAAGTAAATAGGTCCACTCACCATTACCATCAACGGTTAAAGCGCCATATAAACCTACAATATTGCCTGATGTTGTCGCTGTATTTGGACCCGATATAACCGTGTAAGAAAAGTTGGTATCAGTTAAATCAATATCTGATACATCTAATTGACCAATAGCCGCTGCGGTACCATCTTCTTCAACACTTCCAATGATTACGCTCGATGCATTAATCGTTGGTGCATCGTTTTCACCTGTTATATTGATAGTGATGACTTGCTGTATTGTTCCACCAGTTTGATCAGTTACTTCGATAGTATACGTTTCTTGAGTCCCTGCAGCGCCAATCTCTTGAGCTAACGTATTATCTAACTCATACGTCCATACGCCATTTTCATCTACAGTAAAGGTTCCATAAGGTGAAGTCGGTGGATTAATCACATTGTAATTGATTAGATCCCCTTCAGGATCCACATAAGAAACTTGACCTGTTGCAGTCAGTGTTCCGTCTTCAACTACCGTACCGTCTGTCACTTGAGGAATTGTCGTATCGATAATAGGGTCATCATCTGTACCTGTAATATTAACGGTAACGTCTTGTGTAATTACACCACCATTCCCATCATCGATTTGAATAGTGTACGTTTCAGTTATAACTTCATCACCGATATCTTGTGCTTTATCGTTATCTAATACGTAAGTCCATTTACCATTTGCATCAACAGTCACTGTCCCATAAGCATTTACTGGAGAAGTAATGACATCAAACTCAAACGTTGTATCTGAAATATCAATATCTGTAATATCTAATTGTCCAGATTGAGTCAAAGTACCATCTTCTTCAATATCAACAGAGAGAACACTAGTACTAACCACTTCAGGATCGTCATTTGTCCCATTAACAGTAAAGGTAATATCTTGCGTACTGCTTAAGCCATGTTCATCAGTCACTTTAACGGTATAGGTTAGATCCAACGATTCACCAACGCCCAGTTGCTGGATCTCTAACGCGGTATTATCTACGACTAATTTATAATCACCATTTGGTTCAAAGGTTAATGTACCTAAAGCATCACCGCTCAACACTTGCCATGAGTGTGTATCTAGTGTGTCTGGGTCACCATTATCCCAATTACCTGTTACTTCAATAGTTGCTGGTGCTGTTGCTCCAACATCTTCAGTTAATTGAGGAGGTGTCGTTACGACTAGATTTGGTGCATCATTTTCTCCATTAATAGTAATGGTGATGGTCATTTCAGATGTTTCACCTTCGTCATCCGTTGCGATAATGGTAACTGTATCGGTTAACGTTTCACCTTTTGATAAGCTATTAACCGTAGGATCATTTCCATCTACCGTATAAGTCCAGCGACCAGTATTATTATCTACGCTGACTGAACCATAACTCCCTTGTGCACCAGAGGAAACAACTACATTGTCACCAACATCAACATCTGATGTTACGAAGTTTCCAGAAGTAGAACTGCCATCAGCCTCTTCAACTGAGCCTGTGTCCATACCAGAAATTTTAGGTATATCATTGGTACCCGTAATATTAACGGTGACTTGTTGAGCTGTTTTTGCACCATGAACATCTACTGCAAATACGGTAAAGACCTCTGAAACCACTTCACCTTCTTTTAATCCTTGAATATGGGCTGCATCATTGTCTAAGGTGTAAGTCCAAACACCATTAGCATCAACGGTAAAAGTACCGTAAGTACCCGTTAATGTTTTCGCATCAAAAGTAACATCGTCACCATTTGGATCGGTTACAGTCAATACTTTGGAATCTGTTATTGTTTCGTCTTCTTTTAGCTCCATGATAATTTGATCATCTTGAGCTATTTCTGGCGGTAAGTTCGACCCGTCAATGGTTACTGTCACGGTTTCTGTAGACATTTCACCAGCGGCATCCTTAACTGTCACTTCAAAAGTATCCGTTAATGTTTCTCCGATACCTAACACTTTGACAGCATCTAAACTGGTGTCTAAGGTATATGTCCATTTCCCATTAATTAATACAAGACGCCCATAATCACCTTGGTTATCAGTTACACTCCAAGTGTGAGTATCACCGGTATCTACATCACCATCATTAAGGTTTCCTGATATTTTGCTATCGGAATCTATATTAGAGATAGTTCCATTCAACTGGCCTGATATCTCTGGCGCATCATTTGTGCCTGTAACCTCCACTTTGAAGATCATTTCTACCGGGTCGCCATTTTCATCAACAACCGTTTTACCAAACTTATCGACAACGGTAACGCTAAAGGTATCAGTAACCTTTTCGCCTTCATTTAGCTGTTGAACAGCTAACGAATCATTGTCTAAAACATAGGTCCAATTACCGTTGCTATCTAACGTTAAATGTCCATATGAACCATCACCTGTAACAAGGTTCCAAGTGAGATCTGGTGTTAAACCTGCAACATCATCTAACACCCCAGTTTGAGTTAATGGGCTTCCATCTTCTTTGAAATCAATATCTTCAATAATAGCAACCGCAGGAACGTCATCCGCTACACCAATTACATTAATATTTATTGTTGAATCTGCACTAACGGCACCTTTATCGTCTTCAACTACAACACGTACATACTCTTTTTCAATTTGATCTGGCGTTAAGGCTTGTACTAGTGGGTTATCATTATCAAGTACATACGTCCAGTCGCCTGTTGCTTGATTCAGTGTTAGCTCTCCATAAGTACCTTGGATTACTATGTTTTCACCACTTGAGTCTAAAGCTCCAATCTTATTTCCGTCGACATCAACTAAATACCATGTATGACTATCACATGTATCAGGATCAACGACTTCTAACTGACCAGAAACTTCAAGGATACCATCTTCAACCACCTCTCCTAACTCACCTGTTGGTGTGTCAGCAATAATCACAGGGATATCATTAGAACCTGTAATGGTAACGTTAACTAAAATGGTTTTTGGCCCGCAGTCTGTCTGTACTGTAACCGCCCACTTCTCTGTAATCTTCTGGCCTTCACATAACGAATCTACATACGATTTATCATCAGCAACGTCATAAACCCAATTACCATCGTTATCAACGGTTAATGAACCAAATAATCCACCATCAACCGAGGAGGTTCCATCGACACTGATAATTTCACAGCCACTAGGAAGATCTATCGTGCCGGAACTACCACCGCCGATTACATCTCCATCGCCATCAACACCTTCTTCTATTGAATCGATATTAATCGTTTCATCATAAGAGCCACCACCGCCGCCGCCTGGATCTGTGTTGCCTTCGATCGTAATTGTTACGTCGAACGGTTCAGAGACGCCACCATGTTTATCTGTTGCCGTAACCTGGAATGTTTCTGTTTTTATATCGCCAAAATTCAATGCATTCGTATCTGGATCAGTGTTATCTAATAAGTAAGTCCATTGACCGTTGGCATCAATAGTAAAGATCCCATAAACACCGCTGCCATTACTTACTTGCCAACTGACAACGTCGTCACCTAAATCAATATCATCAGCAATCACATTACCTGTAACTTTAGTAAATTGACCATTAAACGTCTCACCATCAGGAAGAAAGTCTTGAGCATCTTCAATCACGGTTGCTGAATTATCACCTGACACAACCGGTAAATCATTAGTACCTATAATGGTGAAATCTATCTGTTCACTCGTAAATCCACCGTTAGAATCATGGACAACAGCAGTGAACGTTTCAGAAATCTTTTCACCTTCATTTAATGATTGAATAGCAGCAGAGTCAGTATCTATTACATACTTCCATGAGCCATCAGCTTCAAGATAAAACGTACCATAGTTACCTACATAAGTTCGGTCTTCAAATGAGGTTGTATCTCCAGCATCTACATCGGTTGCCACAAGCTGACCAGAAACGGTTCCAGGTATTTGGTCTGTCGTATTATCTTCAATATACTCGCCTGTTGTCCCACCGGTAATTTCAGGAAGATCGTTCGTACCTTGAATAGTAATAACTACATTATCAGTTGATGCGACACCTTGTGAATCTGTTACTGTTACCGTAAATGTTTCGGTAAGAGTATCGTTAGGGCCAAGAGCTTGAATTGCCAGTAATGAATTCGTTAAAGAGTAAGTCCATTTACCACTTGAATCCATGGTTAGCGATCCATATTGACCGACGCCATTATCAAGATTCCAACCATGGGTATCTCCGATATCAGGATCCGATGTTTGCAACTGTCCTTCAATAACGGTTGTTTGGTCCTCAACTGCCGTACCTGTCAATGCACCACTTAATACTGGCGCATCATTCGTTCCTTCTATAGTAATTTTGACTTCAACTTCTGATGCTTCACCAAATGAATCTGTAACTTTTACCATGATGGTATCTACAAGCTCTGCCCCTTCTTTTAACCCATTAACAGAACCATTACTGTTATTCAGTGCATAAGTCCAATTACCGTCTTGATCAATGCTAAATTGACCATATTGACCTGCTGCACCAATAATTTCCCACTCGAGAACATCCGTTGAATCAAGATCGCCAGACTTCAATTCTCCTGTGATTTCATTATTTGCAGCGTCTTCTTTAATCTCACCGGAGGTATCACCAATAATGCCCGGCGAACTGTTTGTTCCTGCTATATCAATAATCACTTCAATTTGATTGGTGCCGCCATTTCCATCGTCCACTTCAACGACAAACTTATCTTGAACGATTTGTCCTGAAGAGATCCCGATTGTTGCAGGTCTTGAATTATCTAGTTGATATGTCCACATTCCAGTGTTCGGATCAATACTTAACGCACCGTAAACACCCTCAGGTGTAAGGATTGACCATGTATGATCATCTAAAGTATCAATATCTACAGAGGTTAACTCTCCGGTTGCGACATCTTTTCCAGCAGTACCCTCAATTGTACTGCCCGTTGTTGCACCCGCGATCGATGGTTTATCATTATCACCAATAACATCGATAATAATTTCTTTTGAGGTTGAAGAACCAAATCCATCAGTAACGGTTACCGTAAAGGTATCTTGAACTCTTTCACCTTCAGACAACGACTGTACCGAACTTTTATCATTATCAAGAACATAAACCCATTTACCATTAGTATCTAATGTCAATGTTCCGTACGAACCCGTACTTGAATCTAACGACCATGTATGAGTATCACCAATATCTTGATCATCTGGATACAGTTGCCCATCAATTTCAGTAATCACAGAATCTTCTTCTATAATTCCAGTTAATTCACCAGATAGCTCAGGGGTGTCATTTGTCCCTTTTACTTTTACGGTTACTTCAACGGTATCAATTTCACCATATTGATCTTCGACTTGAATAATAAATTTTTCTTTTTCGGTTTGACCAGAAAGCAAGCCTTGAGTTGCTGTAAGAGAATTATCTATAGTGTATGTCCACTTACCATTAGTATCTAATGACAATGAACCATATAAACCTTGTGAATCGGTTAATAATGTCCATTCATGGGTATCTGTCGTATCAACATCACCATCAGTTAATTGACCAGAAACTGACTCTTTATTACCATCTTCAGTAATTGTTCTTGTTGTTTTACCACCAATAATCGGGGCATCGTTGGTACCTAAAACTTCAACAGTGATCATGATGGCGTTAGTTCCACCATTTCCATCATCAACCGCTATGGTAAATGTTTCAAATTCTTGTTGGTTCTCAGCTAGTGCTTGAGTATCAGGATTTGATGGATCTAATGCGTAAATCCAGTTCCCATTAGCGTCTACCGTCATGGTTCCGTATTTACCAACACCACCGCCATCAACAAGCCAAGTATGCGTATCCGTAAAGTCAACATCAACTGCAGTTAATGCGCCCGTTGCTGTCGGTATAATGTCTTCGACTGCCGTACCTGTTGTTCTACCTGTAATCTCGGGGCTATCATTAGTGCCTATGATGGTAACTTCAACAGTATGCTGAGCATAACCGTTATTTCCATCACCCACGACTACAACAAAACTTTCAACAACCGTTTCATCTTTTGCAAGTAGCTGAGCTTCATCATTTTTAAGAACATAAGTCCATTTACCAGTAGCTGCATCAATAGAGAAATTACCTAACTTAGATTCATCTGCACCGATAACAAACCAATTGTGTGTATCTGAATCATCTACATCATTAACAACTAAGATATCTGAAATCGTTTGAACACCATCTTCAACTACAGTACCGGTATCATTACTATCTACAACGGTAGGTAAATCGTTAGTTCCTTCTAGCGAAATAACGATTTCTTTTTGAGCCGTTCCACCTTGCCCATCATCAACCGTGACAATGAACTTATCTTCGCCCGCTTCTCCCTCAGCCAATTTTTGCGTAGCATCTAATGTATTATTTATGGTGTAAACCCATTTCCCGTTTGCATCAACAGTAATAGAACCATAGGTTCCACTTGCTGGTTGAACATCCCATGTATGAGTGTCACTTAAGTCAACATCATCAACAATTAATTGGCCTTCTGTGGTTTCAATAGAGTCTTCTTTTACTGAACCTAATGCTTGTCCAGATAATTCTGGTTTATCGTTAGCGCCATTAATGGTGATTTCAACCGTTTCTGTAATGACGCCACCAGCACCATCACTTAGTTCTACGGTATAGTATTCTTTGATCGGTTCATCACCAGCACCAAGCGATTGAGCTGCATCGTTATCCAATGTGTATAACCAAACTCCAGTAGCAGCATCAAGCGTAAACTTACCGTAAGTACCCGTATCTGAGCCAACGATATTCCAATTAAATGAACTTGTTGCATCTTCATCTGTTGCTGTTAACGTTCCTGTTGTAGTTAGTGTCATATCTTCAGTCACATCACCAACAGTATCGCCACCAATTACAGGAACACCATTTGTACCAACCACAGTAATGACGATTTCAATTGTGTCAGTTCCACCTTGGTTATCATCAACCGTTACCGTGAACTTATCTTCTACACTTTGGCCTTCAATCAATTCTTGAGTAGTTGATAATGTGTCGTCTATGGTGTAGACCCATTTACCGGTTACAGGATCAATCGCAATCGAACCATAAGTACCGCTATTACTGTCGACACTCCAAGCGTGAACATCGATTAAGTCGACATCTTCAACGGTTAGTTGACCTTCGGCCTCTGATTGAGTGGCGGTATCTTCTTTCACTAGACCAGTAGATTGACCAGATACCACGGGTTCATCATTAGTACCTGTTATTTCAATAGAAACTGTTTCAGTGGTTAAACCACCTTGGCCATCATCGACTTGAATTTGATATTCAACAGTATGCGTTTCGCCATTAGCTAGAGCTTGAACTTGTGAAGCGGTATTATTAAGGGTGTATTCCCATTTACCTGAACCGTCAGCATTAGTCGAAACAACAATAGAACCATAAGGATCGGTATTTGAAGAAAGCAAGGTCCAGGTATGTGAATCTAGTGTATCGACATCATCAACAAACAGATCGCCGCCTGTTGTTAATGTACTTTCTTCTATCACACCACCTGAAATTACCGATGAGCCAGAGACGCTTGGTAGATCATTGGTACCAGTTACATCAATAGTCACAACTTGTGTAGCTTGTGCACCACTACCATCGGTAACAATAACGGTAAATGTTTCAGTCTCTGTTTGGCCTTCCGATAATGATTGTGTGGCAGCCAAGGTATTATCTATGATGTAGGTCCACTTACCATTTGCATCAACGGTGATTTCACCATAAGTGCCAGTACTTGGTGCTCCCACTGACCATGTCGCTGTATCGGTTGTATCTAAATCAGCAGAAACTAATTCACCAGATGCCGTTGCTACGGTATCTTCCACTACCGATCCTGTGCTTGTTCCACTGATAATTGGACCGTTGTTAGAGCCTGTAATTGTAATTGTGACCTCTTTAGTATCAAGGCCACCATTTTGGTCATCCACTTGAACTACATAAATTACATCTAACGTTTCGCCAGCACCTAGAGCAAGGAAAGCCGCTGCATTGGTATTTAAATCAAAATTCCATCGGCCATTTGAATCTACGCTAAATGAACCTAATTCTGTGTTATCGTTTGGTTCTACCGTCCAAAGGTGGCTATCTAGCGTATCAACATCTTCTAATACTAAATCACCAATGGCAGAAACACTCACTTCAGCAACATCACCAGTAACAACTGATGTGTCTGTAATTTCTGGAAGATCATTAGTACCAGTAACTTCTATCGTTACGGTGTGTTTAATTACCCCGCCGTTACCGTCATCAGCAACAATTTCAAACGTCTCTGTTTGAGTTTCACCAAGTGATAATGATTGAGTCGATGGCAAATCATTATCAATGTTATAAATCCACTTACCCGTTGCATCAACGGTTAATGCACCATACGTGCCTGCACCATCCGTCACTGACCATGATACCGAATCACCAGCATCAGCATCGATTGCTGTTAATTGTCCATCAGCAGAAGCGATTAAGTCTTCAACAACACGACCTGTACTCGTACCACTAATCACAGGCTCATCATTAGTACCATTAATTGTAATAATAACTTCTTGTTGAGTAATACCACCATTACCGTCATCAACTTGAATAGTAAATGTTTCAGTTACCGAGTCGCCCACACCAAGCGCTTGAGTCTCATCACGAGAATTATCTAGCGTATATTCCCAAACACCATTATTGATAGTTAATACACCATAGGTTGCATTACCACCTTCTAAAATAGTCCAAGTATGAGTATCAAGTGTATCTACATCAGCAACGGTTAATGTTTCACTCACTGTTGGATCTGCATCATCAACATCACCTTCAGTTAACTCTCCAACCGCAATGCCAGAAATAATAGGATCGTCATTGGTACCAACAATGGTTACTGTAACTTGTTGGGTTGATGTTAGGTTTCCACCAGCAGAAACTGATACCTCAAACACATCAGTAATAATTTGACCGTTAGCTAATGACTGAACTGATAAAGCACTATTATTGAGCGTGTATTCCCACTGACCAGTGTTTGGATTTAGAGAAAGCGAACCAAACTCACTTGTTGAGCTGCCTGTAATTGACCAAGTATAAGAAAGATTACTTTGAGGATTCGTTACAGCAAGTTGACCAGAAGAATCTAAAACTTCATCTTCTTTAGTAAGGCCCGAATTATTAGGGCTAATGATTGGAGTTACAGGTGGATTGCTCGCATCGCCACCACTTAAATTATCAATGTATTCTTGATTATCATAAGAAAAGGCACTTGAGGTAGTGAAATTAGTTGTTGCGATATCTGAATAATAGCCATACTCAATAACAACAAAACCATTGTTTGCAGAACCACCACCGTCACCAGCTGCCGTCGCTTCTAAGATTTCAGTCGGATCTTCCCCTGCTAAAATTGCCGCCTGAATTGCGGCAATATCTAAACCATCTGTAGGTTGTGTAGGGTCGAGCTCCACCTTTCCATTAATGGGTTGTATTTGAAGGGGGTCTTCAGGTTTCGTGTCATCGAGACAACTCATGCAATTTTTGTCAATCGTGACGAGTTTACCGTGAATTTGCACAGTAACTTTCGCCTCATAATCAGTAAACAAGACCGAGTCTTTCTCAAGGTTTTGCCCAACATTAACTTTTGTTGGAACCCCTGATTTATTTAACGAATAAGCATCGCCTTCAATTGTTTTTATTTCTACTTGGGAAGGAATGAGCGTCTCTTTCATGTAACCACCTAAAATCCATTTAACTGCATCAACAAATTAATTTCACTTTAGTATCTTAATCATAGAATACTATTTATTAGAAAGACATAATAACCAGAGTTAATTTGTTGTTATAAATTTATTACCTAGCCGTGTTATAGCATAGTTTTTGCCAAATTTAAGTATCAAAAATCTCATATTCCTTTATTATTTACAGTGTTTATTTTAATCGAGACATCATCATGAGCAAATTAACGTCAGATACTCAAGCAAACCTAGATCTTTTCATTGCAGAAACGAAAGAAACACAGCTAGTTTGGAGTCTTTATAACGAAGAAGGTTGGATCTCTGTTGAGTCTACTGAATTCGAAAACTCTGAAGTAATGCCATTCTGGTCTAACAAAGCAGACGCTGAATTTCATAACGTTGAAGAATGGGCTGATTTTGAAGTAACAGAAATTCCACTAGATATCTTCGCTGAAGATTGGCTAGTAACATTATCTGAAGATGGTGTTTTAGTTGGTACAAACTGGAACCAACAACTTGAAGGTAAAGAAGTAGAAGCAAGTGATCTTGTAAAGCTTTATCTATAACGTTTACCTCTTAAACGAAAAGACTAAAGGGCTGTAATTATTACAGCCCTTTTTATATTTTCTAATTACATTGCAATTTTCTCTTTTACTTTATGATGTGCCTTTTCACCTATGAAAGCATAAAGCAAACATATAATAGACAAAATACAAGAAGCCACTAAAATCATGAAACCACCATCCCAACCAAAGTGGTCAACGGTATAACCTAAGATAATATTTGCCGTCACTGCACCACCAAGATAACCGAATAATCCCGTTAAGCCTGCCGCTGTGCCTGCTGCTTTTTTAGGAACGAGCTCAAGCGCATAAAGTCCTATAAGCATAACAGGACCATAAATCAAGAAGCCAATCGCAACCAAAGCAATCATATCAATCGTTGGATTACCTGCTGGGTTAAACCAGTAGACCAACACCGCAATAGTTACAAGAGCCATAAATAAAATACCGGCCGGAGCTCGACGCCCTTTAAATACTTTATCTGAAATCCAACCACATAATAATGTACCAGGGATCCCTGCCCACTCGTATAAGAAATATGCCCAAGACGATTTATCAACCGTAAAGTCTTTCGCTTCTTTTAAATATACTGGAGCCCAATCAAGTACGCCGTAACGAATCAAATAAACAAAGGCATTTGCAATGGCAATAGACCAAAGTAATTTATTATTGAAAACATACTTAAAGAAGATCTCTTTCGCTGTCATCTCAGTTTCGTGAGATTTATCATAATCATCTGGGTAATCATTTTTATATTCTTCAATCGCCGGAAGTCCACAAGATTGAGGGGTATCACGCAATGTAGTCCAAATAAACACAGCAACTAACGTGGCAAAAATTGCAGGAACATAAAATGCCGAGCGCCAATCTTCGTTGAATGCCCATAGGCCTAATAAGAAAAGAGGCCCAATCAAGCCACCACCCACATTGTGTGCTACGTTCCAAACCGAAACTAACTCACCACGCTCTTTACGTGACCACCAATGCACCATCGTTCGACCACAAGCAGGCCACCCCATACCTTGGAACCAACCGTTCAAAAATAACAGAATGAACATGGCCGTAATGCTATCTGTTGCCCATGGCATAAAGCCAAAACAAAACATAACAGCAGCAGACATTAATAAGCCAGCGCTTAAAAAGTACCTAGGGTTAGAACGGTCAGATACACTGCCCATTAGAAATTTCGAAAGGCCATAAGCAATAGATACCGCAGCCAAAGCGACACCAAGATCACCACGACTAAAGCCTTGATCGATTAAATATGGCATTGCTAAACTAAAGTTCTTACGAACAAGATAATAACCAGCATAACCAACAAAAATACTGATAAACAATTGCCAACGTAATCGTGTGTACGTGCCATCGATCCGGTCGGAAGCGAGACGGTCTATATGCGCTTGGGGTTTAAATATACCAAACATAGTTAACTCCATTATTATATTTGCGATGGGAGATCAAAGTTCGAACGAGCAATAATAAGCATTCGTTCGAAAACAGGCGCATTGTGATGTCCAAGAGGATTAGTTTCTGTGACTAACCTTACAAGTTGAGGAATTAACAAAATTAATTACGTAAAAATTAGAGTGTAATTGATTTAATTTATGGCTGGATTTCTTATTGCGTGTGACGCTAGTTCATACAATTAACATTTGAGTCTGATAAATAAAAATAAATACGATTGCGCTCACAGCACACCATTTTATCAAGTCGTAGGATGACTTCTTCTTGTTGCTAACTTTGGAATCATTATGAAACGCACACTCTTAACCCTTTCTTTGGCGGCTATCCTTTCTAGTTCTTTCTACTCGGCACCAAGTATTGCTGCATTAGATACGGTTCAACCACAGATTAATTACACAGAGATGACCTCTCAACGTCAGGTTGTTGACCAATTACTTAATGATGCTTACCAAATCTTTAAAAATCCAGCTCGTATCTCTCATGCTGGGTTTACGGCTAAAATGCCAAGCAACATGGAGATGATCACTAACAATTTACTTGATGCTTATAAACTTGAACCCTATCGTGTCGATTTATTGTTTTCTGCCGCGAATGCTCAAATTTATAACAGCAATGTAGACCGAGCGATTGAACTATTTACTCAAATTTTAGATGTTGCTCCTGATGATGTAGACGCTCATTCATATCTTGTTATTTGGCAAAACTTTAAAGGTAACAAAAGCGAAGTAACCAAACATTTAAATGCTCTAGAACAACTAAACAAAGGTCGCGTTGCAGATTTGAAAAAGATTATGTCGACCATTGATAGAATCGTTGACACTCCATTAAGTAATACAATCAAAAAACCAGTCAAAGGCAACAATGCAATTATCACTTTAGGTTATGCCCTAAACCCTGATGGCAGCATGAACGACATCTTAATTGATCGATTAAATGCAACGCTAACGATGGCGAAGAAGAACCCTAACACTTACATCGTAGTGACTGGAGGCGTACCTAAAAACCACAAAACCGAAGGTAAGTTAATGGCAGATTGGTTAGTAAAAAATGGGATAGATAAATCACGTATTATTGAAGATAACTACGCAAGAAGTACGGTAGAAAACGCACTATATAGCAGTTACGCGTTAGCTCGCCATGATATTGACCACGCGACCATTATTAGCTCTGCAAGCCACGTTCGCCGTGGACAAGCATTATTTGAGGTAGCTAGCTGGCAAACTGGTCCTAAAGGGATCACATTTGATACGTATGCCGCTAACGATCGTCCACTCGAAGAATTAAAAATCCCAAGTGATGGAGAGTTATTAGGTATTTACCGTGATGCATTACGTGTTTATGGTATGTGGAGTTACCGCTCTTATCCTTTAGAGCAGCGTTAATTTCATTTACTTTCTATATAATAAATAAACAAAAGGAGACTGAACAATACGGTCACCTTTTTTATAATTATTGAGTTATTATAAATTTAAAGCTCAGCTTGAATCTGCTTGTTACTACTATTTTTTTTCAGTCTCCACAAACACACTAAAACCAATATTATAATACCAATCAAAAATGGCATTAATTGCATTAACTGTCCTCCCTTAGAAAAAGTTAAGATTAACATTAATAGCCAGCCACTAATCATTGGAATAAAAGTTCTACGAACAATATCAAATGGAGATAAACCTGATATACCAGCAACGGCAATTATCACACCAGCAATTGGAGATATTGTTCTACCAAACCCAGCTGACAGCTGAATAGGTAAAATCATATCGACTGTATTCGCACCGATTTTATTCGCTATTTGAGGTACCATTGGAGCAAAAGAGAAAAAGGCAGCATTCCCTGACCCCATCAGAGCTGAAATAACAAAAGTTAATAGGGCCATAAATAAAATAATAACCGCTGCTGAAAGTCCAATACTACTTGCCATATGTAACATTGAATCAACCGCTCCTATTGATTTTAATCCCATAGAAAAAGTCTGACCCGCAATAATTAAAGTTACAACGGAAGCAAAAACTTTTCCCATATCATTAAACACTCCTTGAAGTTTTTCAAATACTGATTTTGCTTTTCTTTCTCGAATAAATTCAAATGAAAGACTAATAAAAATACTTAAAACTATTGCCGTCGCCATATCAACGCTAATTGTCTTTACACCAAGATTGCTAAATGTCAGCATAAAAAATAAAGGTAGCATTGGAAGCATTACATAATATAACGGGGCGCTTTGTTCTGGTTCAATGTTATCATTAATTATAGGCTCTAATGTCTGATTTTTTTCATCATTACGGTCAAAAAAACGTTGTGTTATTGCATGTATAATTGCCACTACTATAACCAATACGCTAATAATTGGTAATTGTTCCCCTACAAAATATTCCGTAATATCTACCCCCGCAGTTTGAGCTGCTAAAATGGAGTTCCCTGAACCTGGACCAAACTCGATAGCACAGGTACTCGCTAATACAGAAGCAACTCCCGCCTTACTACAGCCAAGTCTAATCAATACTGGATAAAGTGTTGCCATCAACAATAAACCAAGTCCCGTTGCACTTGAGATAAAGAGTGATAACATCTGACCAAGAATAAAAGCAAGTGCTAGCATCAAGTAGGGTGAATTTAACTTCATCAATGGGTTAGCTGTTAACTTTACCATTACTTGGCTTGCTCCTATAGCTGACATTAATAAAGCAAATCCTCCTATAAGCATTATTTTCAAACCTAACCCACCGGATTGTTTACCAAATACCATGCTTATATATTCAAAAATATCAAACCCTATCCAACCCGTCGATTTATCAACAAAAGTCGCATTGTTAGTAAAAATAGATATGGCCATCATAGCGATACCAACAAAGAAGAGTACACCTTGGGGGTTATAGTTTTTTAAAATTAATCGTCCCGCAAAAATCAATCCACATAATGCAATAAATAAACTCATATCTAATCCCTTATTCAAAGTTTCCAGTTACAAGTAATTCATTATCAAGCAGCACTGTTTTACCTTTTGCTACTACTCCATAAAGTGTAAAATCATCATTAAATATGCATAAGTCGGCATCTTGACCAAGTTGTAATCGCCCTTTATTAATACCAAGAGAATCTGCAACATTTGATGTTAACATGGCAATAGCAATCTCAAGGGTAATACCAGATTCTATCAATTTAAGTAATAACAATAAGTTTCCATCAACATTTGCAGCAGTTAACGCTACCATATTTCCATCAATATCAAACTTTGGCAGACTGCCATTCCCATCAGAACTCACTGTTATATGTTTCGGATCTATATCAGATTCTATTGCTTGTTTAATCGCAAGCTCTGGGGCAATAAATTGACTACCTCCAGATGTGATATCAATATAGCCACCTCGTCGAGCAAATTGCATAGCCTCACTAAATAAAGATTCTGTTCGAGCAACATGGGTGGGTGAAAAATGACTAATTGGTAGTCCCATATCTAATAACTCAAAAACAGAAGCAAAAGGATCAGATAGAGCTCCCATATGCATGTGCAATACCCCTCGTTTTTTAGCTAATAAGCTAGCAATACGTATATCAGAAACAATACGGCTCAGCTCTTGTAACGTTGGAAATGAACACCTGTGATCTGCTAGCGCTATCTTTACACCGAGAACTGAAGGTAAAAAAGCGATATCATCCCGAATAGATGTAGTTATCGTTTTTGTTGGCACCTCATACGACCCTGTATGCATGTAAGCGGTGATCCCTTCTTCTGTAAGTGCAACAGCTTTTGCATATAAATCACGTGGTGAACGAGAAATACCATCAGTTCCCAATACCCCAACGACACTCGTTGTTCCAGCTTGAATTAACTTAGAAAATGTAACTTGTGGTGTTCGACTAGAAAAGCCCCCTTCGCCTCCACCTCCAATCAGATGTACATGTTGATCTATTAAGCCTGGTGTTACTGTTTTCCCTTTACAGTCAATTATCGAAATATCACCAATACCTTGAACATTTAAATCCGGTTCAATCGAAATTATCTTTCCACAGCCAATCAACACATTAACCTTTCCTAAGTGTTGAGGAGCGTATACATTTGCATTCTTTAATAAAATAAACATAATTCCCTCTACTTCATATATTGTTTAGATATTCCACCTCCCTTATATTCTGATATTTATCTCTATGAATATTTGAGAGCTAAAACTACCAAAACAATAATAGCCACATAAAAAGTGTGAGTATCTCGATTTCTATTGCTAATTTTGAATGATAGTATTCTTATAAATCATAATGATATAAATGAGTAATTAAGTGTTTGAATTTAAATGGTTAGAAGACTTTATGAGCCTAATTGAATTAGGTAATTTCTCTGCCGCAGCTAAATCAAGATACGTAACACAATCTGCATTTAGTCGTCGAATCCAGGCCTTGGAGCTTTGGGTTGGTGTTTCATTATTTGATCGTAGCTCTTATCCCATAGGTTTAACCGATCACGGGAAAAAATTTATTCCTTATGCTGAAAACCTACTTAACCAAATCAAAATAACAAAAGAGGACTTTTCATTAGCTTCATTAAAAACAGACAATATGGTACGAATTGTTTGTTTGCATTCTTTTGCTGTTAATCTATTACCAAGTCTTTTAGCTCAATTTAATAACCAACTGAACCATCTAAATATATCTATTAACCCTTCCGTACAAGGAATCGATAATCACTTTCAAACTCTATTAGATGATTCTAGTGACCTTTTATTTGCTTATAATATGCTAGGAATGAGACCATCAATTTCCTTAGAAGATAAATTAGAAAAGCACGTTTTATTTCAGGAAAAAATTATTCCTGTTATCTCTCCAGATTTATTAAAAAATCACAAAGATAATACCCCATGGCCGTTACTCTCTTATTCAGAACATACATTTCTCTACAAAGTAGTAAACCAACTTACAAAATCTATTTCAGTACCTTTCAATCAAGTGTTTGAAACAACGTTAAGCGAGTCTCTCATTGAAATGGCTATTAATGGTATCGGGATTGCTTGGGTTCCAATGCATGCAGTAGAAAAAGAATTAACGAAAGGAACATTAGTTGCTACTTTTACAGATCACTCAGATTGGACAATTCAGTTAGATGTTGTTTGCTATCACTCAAAATCTAATAATCGTCCTGCTGTTCAGCAATTTTTAGAGGAAGTACATAATTTAAAAAAATAAAGGTGGCCAATCAATATGGTCACCTTTTTAGTTCATAAAGGAATTAATTCAACGCTTTTGCAATTACCATATCACGGTAAATTCGTGCTTTTTCTGCTTCTGTCGTTGCTGTTTTGAGCTCTTTTTCAAGCTTAGTTAGATAAGTCGTTAATTCTTCTTTCGTTGAAAAAACCTTACCCTTTACGTTAATTGATTCAACATTTGTATAACGGCCATCATCACTGGTTGGAACATTGATTTTTCCACTGTTCACTAAGTCTTTTATGATTTCACGCTCTTTTTCATAACCATCAAGACCGCTTAGTGCCCAACGACTCATTGGTTTGCCTTCGTATTTACCCTTTTTTTCTTCATTTAAGTATCGAATGGTTAAGTTACGAATCGTCCCTTCATCTTCACCAAATTCTTCTTCTGTATCAAATAACACAGGAAAAACTTGTCCTTCAAGTACGCCACCCGCTTTGGTTAAATGCCCCATTCGGTAGCTATTCATTCCGATTCTTATTGGGGTTGTATCCGTTATTACTTGTCCATCAGCAAACGCAAGATTCGTGATACGTTGACCTGCAGGTTTCGTCAGGTCAATGGTATAAGTTACCCCTGCAAAGAAGTCATTAGTTGAATATTTTGACGAGCGACGATCAAGATTGAAACTATAAGTCACGTCCCCTTCTTTTACACTATTGAAATAACCTGCCGACCATTCCATGTAAGTCTTAAGCTCTTTACCCGTCATATCATAAACAGTAATTTCACCCCCTGCGTACTGATAATTATAAGCAATGTCTTTAGCTTTGATTTACCTACATCGAGCTCTGCCATGTCGTTATCAATTTGCAAAGCAATCACGTTTGCCAATGGTGCGTAATGCATGCTCACTTCTTGGAAAAGAGCACTGATCCCCGTATCTTGAATATGGACTTGTGGTATACCTGCAATTTCATTCTCTGGTACTAAATCAACACCCAATAGTTCTGCCACCACACGATTCGCATTCTCTCGCAAACGCTTATGATAAGGTGCGTATAACTCTTCCATCTTCTCGTCTGATTCAACACCTTTAATTTTGTAAGTGAAGCTATCCTTATTGACGAGAGTAAACTTCCCATTTTTCTCTTCAAATTGTAAGTCGATACGAGAAAGCGCACGTCCATATTTGTCTGGCTCGGTAATAATCACACCATTTACTGTCGCTTTATCAATGCGAGTATGCATATGACCTGCAACAATCGCATCAATTTCTGGGTTATCATTCGCAATGTCAGTAACCCCTGTGGCTTTAATGTTATTCTCATTATCAAGCCCCATATGAGCAACTAATACAATCGCATCTACTTTATCGTCTATCTGTTTTATGACTTTTTTCACTTCTAGGGACGGATTAGTGAACGTCATTCCCTCTAAGCGGTTTGTACCTTCAGCAAATACTTGAGTCATTGGTGTATCCATACCTATCATGCCGATTTTAATGCCATTTTTTTCAATGATTTTATAGGCTGGTAAAAATGGATTGCCATCTTCTCGCTTGATATTTCCTGCTAATGATGTGCCTTTAAACTGGGTCAAAGAGCGATTAAGTACATCTAGACCAAAATCAAATTCATGATTACCAAGAACCCAAATATCATACTTCATTTCATTAAAGCCGAGCATCATTGGATCTGTCGGTTCATCTTTAAAGGTTTCAACAAAGTTGCCTTGTATGGTATCGCCAGCATCAACCAAAATGACATTTTCTTGTTGATCTCGAATAGTTTTTACTTTTGTAGCTATCTGACTCAAGCTGCCTTTCATATTGAGCTTATCGCTCGCATAATCCCAAGGCATAAAGTGCCCATGAATGTCTGACGTACCAAGAATAGTCACATCAACAATATCGCCATCCGCCGCAATGGCATAACCACTTAACGAAAGTAAAATTGCAGAGGCCAGTATATGTTTTTTCATAATTATCATTATTATATTTGTAGGGTGATAAAAAAGCATAAAGGCATCTTCTACTTTAAAAATGATAAATGATCACATTTTTATGTAACAACGATTTTAGATTACAAAATTTATGATGAATGGCACATCATCAACAAAAAAGCCACCAAATTAAAAATCTAGCGGCTTTATGGTATGAAGCAGTTTTCTATTTAGGTTACTTTTCTAACTCTCAATCAACCACACTTCTTCCGCAAAGCGTGATAATCCTTTTTTAATTTTAGGATGATCAGCATCAGCTTCATCACGCTGCAAGCAAGTAACTGTCATACCAGAAAATAATGAACGAACTTCGTCTTCAGGAACAGAGAATGGAGGTCCTGCCATTTCAGTTTGGTCATAATCTAACGTTACCAATAAGATGCGTCCGCCTTCTTTTAAGCGAGAACGTAATACTTGTACATATTCTTCACGCATCTCTTTCGGTAGAGCGACTAATGCTGCACGATCATAAATCAGATCAGTCGCTTCAATTGGTGCGGTAAAGTAATCACCAGAATAAATGGTTAACTCATCAAATTCATATAACTCAAGAGTGCTAGTTAATGCGGTAACGGTTGGTGTATACAAGCGCTCAGCAAAAAAAGCACGTACGGCTATTTTACTTAGCTCAACACCCGTGACTGAATTATGTTTTTCAGCAAGCCAATCGAGATCCATCGACTTACCACATAAAGGAACAAATACCGTATCATTACGTTGCGGCTTTAACGCTGACCAATATTGAGTCAAAATTGGGTTTGTATCTGATAGGTGAAAACCAATTACATTACTTGCCCACTTGCTTTCCCAGAATTCATGTTCCATTTACTTTTCCTTCCACTCACTTTTTATTATTGAGAAATGGTACCTCATCGCCTTATTCTGTTCTACAAATACTCATTTTATAAGCTTATTGCTGTATCTATAACCGAAAACACAAAGTATATTCCATTTAGTTATATAAGATAACTTTTATCAATTACCTTACCGAAAGCCTTACCGTTATTATGCTTAAAAATACAAAGAGCTTGTTTCAAATCGACACAATAGCGAGCGCACTAAATAAACAGGAAAAGCAGTATGTCATTAGCCGTCATTATTAATTTAGCCGTATTTATCGGGCTCATCTTCTTTCTTAATACCCAACAACGTAAAGAATATACGCTGTCTCGCCTTGTTCTTATCGGCTTAATTGCTGGTAGCCTTTATGGTTTAGCTCTTCATGTAATTCATGGAGAAGGCAGTACTGTAATCAAGACTACTCTTGATTGGGTGAATATTGTTGGTAGCGGGTATGTTGGTCTATTAAAAATGGTTATCATGCCATTAGTATTAGTATCTATGTTCTCTGCGGTTGTTAAACTCGATAAATCAGGCTCTTTAGGCAAAATTAGCGGCGTTACTATTAGTGTACTTTTAGTCACAACAATGATCTCAGCCTTAATTGGTATTGCAGTAACTCACACTTTTGGTTTAACTGCAGAAGGCTTAACTGAAGGTGCTCGTGAAGCAGCTCGTGTTGCGGTATTAGAGTCTCGCATTGGTAGTGTTAGTGACCTGACAATTCCTCAAATGCTAATTAGCTTTATTCCTACAAATCCATTTGCTGATTTAACGGGGACTCGCTCAACCTCTATCATTGCTGTAGTTATCTTTGCAATTCTTGCTGGTATCGCTGCACGTAAAGTGAGTCAAGAGAAAGAAGAGTTAGCAGTTCCAATTAATACTTTTGTAGACGTAGCTCAATCAATTGTTATGCGTTTAGTTAAAATGATAATGGCACTGACCCCTTACGGTATCTTGGCGCTACTAACTAAAGTTGTTGCTACATCCAATGCAGCCGATATTTTAAATTTACTTGGTTTCATTGTTGCCTCTTACATTGCTATTTTACTGATGTTTGTGGTTCACGGTTTATTAGTTTCATTTGTTGGTGTAAACCCTATTGATTACTTCAAGAAGATTTGGCCGGTATTGACGTTTGCATTCAGCTCACGTAGCTCTGCTGCAACAATCCCTCTAAACGTTGAAGCTCAAATTACAAAACTGCGCGTTCCACCTGCAATTGCGAATTTATCTGCCACATTTGGTGCTACTATTGGTCAAAATGGGTGTGCGGGTATCTACCCTGCGATGCTAGCGGTAATGGTTGCTCCAACAATGGGGATCCCAATTGATGCTCACTTTATTCTATCTTTAGTTGCAATTATCACAGTAAGTTCATTTGGTATTGCAGGTGTTGGCGGGGGGGCTACATTTGCAGCATTAATCGTTCTTCCTGCAATGGGCTTACCTGTTACGATTGCTGCCCTACTTATTTCTATCGAACCGTTAATTGATATGGCACGTACTGCTCTTAATGTAAGTGGTGCAATGACAGCGGGTACAATTACAAGCCGAGTTCTTGGTGAAAAAAGTACTGATGAACAAGTAGAAAATGCGCAAGCGTAAACAAAAACATATACTCTAGCTACAATAAAGGAAGCCAAAATGGCTTCCTTTTTTATGGTTTAAACCTAATGAATATTCCATTTGTATTCATGTTAAACATAACGAATGTTACATTAGAAAAACTAATCTTAAAAAACAATTTTACTTGCTAGAAATAATAAAAAATTTATCTATAATGCGCGCCATACAGAGACGAAATATCTCGTTCTAATAATCAAGTTAAAAGGTGACGCTGCTATGGCTAAGAAAATCATAACTAAAATCGCAACTGCTTATCAGCGTTCATTTGTTGAATTATACAAACGTGATAATAAATAAGTTCGATTAAATCAAACAAAAAAAGGAGCTAATCAGCTCCTTTTTTAATGTATCTATTAAATAACCTATTACAATCTATAATATTTTTAATGCTAATTGCGCAAGGTTATATGCATCAACATAACCAGAATGCTGTCTGCCTTCCCATTCAATATCTAACTCTTCCATCGCCTTTCTTTGACCCATTCGCTCATTTTTCTTACGTGATTTAATACGATAAATGGTTGCCAGATTTAAGAATTCACTGAATGGAATTTCTATGCCTTTTGCTCTACATTCAGCATCAAGAATTTGCTCATCGTGTCCCCATGCTGCATAAATTTTATTGGTTCCACCGAAATTCTTAATCATAGACTTCAATACGTCAGCTAATGGTCTACCTTGCTTTTCTATTTTTCGAGGAGAAATACCTGTTAACTCAACACAAAACTTAGATATTTCGTCTTTTTCTGGCTTCACATAATATTGAGCACGTTTAACAACTTCACCTTTAATTAAGTCGATCTCCGCTAATCCTACTTCAATGATCTCCCCTGTTGTTCCTTTGCCATCAACATTCCAACAGCACATTTCTAAATCAAAACAGACGATACGATTAAAGTTCATGGAGATCCTTGGTACTCAAATAAAACGGAGGCGCTATTCTACCTAAACAAAATGATAAGCGCGATACTATAAAAATCGATTGCTGAAAATTCAGCCGCGAATAGTCACTTGGTTACGCCCCATCGCTTTACTTTGATATAACGCTTGATCGGCAGCCTTCAATAAACCTTCAAGACTCTCACCTTTCCAAAGTACAGCACCAAGACTGATAGTTTGAGCGATATCGAAATCATTAAGCACCGTGGGAGATGTGGCAACAAGATCATGAATTTGTTCTGAAATTAATGTTAGTTCATCGATACTATTCAGCTTTATCACAATAGAAAACTCATCACCTCCAAGACGTGAGACGTAGGCATTATTTCCCAATGTTTCAGACATTAAGTGACCAATATGTCGCAAAACTGCATCCCCTTCAGGATGGCCATATGTGTCATTGATTTGTTTAAATTTATCGATATCAAAACACAACAAAGCAAAGGATTTTTTTGTTTCAATATAGCGACTAATCACATCACGTATAGCACGACGATTTAATAAGCCAGTAAGATCATCATGCATTGCCATATAACGTAATTTTTTGGTTCTAATTTCGAGCAGATTTTCAATTCGTTGTTTATCTCGAGTAACAACAGAAGTTAGTGCCGCAATCAGCATTGAAATCGTTAAAATACCAAAAAATAACCAGATCAACGTGAGTCTTTGATATTTAGTTAATTTACTATCTGTTTTATATTCAATTTTCCAAAGGCGATTTTCGATTTTTACGTTGGTGATATAATCAACCCCTTTAAAATTATCCCATGTACTACTTTGATACATAATAGGATCATCACCTGCATCAAATCCCGTATCAATAATACGTACAACTAATTCCTCACCTAAAGAGGTGGAATTAACTAAGCGGTCAAAATAACTGGTAATCTTTACTACTCCGACCATTACCCCTTTTAGCGATGTTTTATCTGAAGTAAATACAGGGTGATAAACTAGCATGCCTGTTTTTTGAGCACTCTGTTCAAGACTATCTTGCAGTAGGCGAATTTTATCTGAAATACTTGGTCGCCCCGTTGTTAAAAACTCTTCGAGAACAAGATTAAAACGCTCTCTCGATGAATAAAATCCAATTAGAGGTGTGTTTTTCTCATCTCTTGGATAGATATCTGTTGCGATATAAATGGGATCATGATTTTTCATCACATAGCCGTAGGTTTTAGGCTGGTCTTTAGGGACTGTATATAATTGAGCTAAGGGGTAATTTTTATGTATTTGTTTAAAATGCTCATCAATATCTTTTTCTTCCACTTTCTCCATCCATTGAAGTGAAATAAGACTATTAGAACGATGGAGTAATGAATCTGCAAATAAGGGGAATTGGGACCAATCCTTTTTACTGCCTACTTGATAAAAATTTGCACCTGCACCTATAAAGTCGATATCTTTCTCTATTAGCATTGAAAGCAAAGCCGATTGTCTATCCGCTTCTTTATAGAAATTCTTTTGATTATTATCCAAATCGGATAGATAAACGAACCTCATACTTAATAGACCCAGAGATAGAGCTAACAAAAAACTGGTCATTACATAAAAGTAATTACTCTTAAACACTCTACTCTCCAACGGTTGATAACCCTTTAATTCTAATAAATTTTTGAATTTTTCGAAACCAAAAGCCCACATTTAATTTTTATTACTCAGATTTGATTCATTCTGTTCAAAATTACATCATTCAGTATCTATTCATTACTTTGGTTACCCTTCTTTTTATCTCTTATCCCTTGAATATGCTACTATTAGCCACAATTTAGTTAAAAACGTTTGGTGCTAAGCGCCCTAGAATATAGAGAATGAATTATGAATTTTGACTTGAATGCTATTCCTTCTACCTTTGATTTAGGACACATTGTCCTGTTAAGTACATCTGCTTTATTTGCATTATTGTACATAATGAAGAAAGGTAAAGCGGTAGAGATTGAAAAAACGGTTGAAATCGAAAAAATTGTCGAAGTTGAAAAACCTGTAGAAAAAATCGTCGAAATCGAAAAAGTGGTTGAAGTTGAAAAGATCATTGAGAAAATCATCGAAGTGGAACCAAAAGTAAAAACATCAACTCCTGAATCTGCTCTTCAATTATTATCTCTTTTACAAAAAGAAGCGCGTTTTATCGACTTTATGCAAGAAGACCTTAAAGGTTTTGCTGATGCAGAAGTTGGCGCAGCGGCTCGTGTTATTCATGAAGGCGGCCAAAAAGTATTATCCGACTACTTCACTCTTACCCCAGTTCGTACTGAAGAAGAAGAATCTCGATTAACTATTCCTGCTGGTTTTAATCCATCAGAAGTTCGCCTAACAGGTAATGTAGTAGGTGAAGCTCCATTTAACGGCACACTTATCCACCGTGGTTGGAAGGTAGCCGAAGTGAAACTGCCAAAACTGGCTGATGGTTATGACGCAACAATCGTTGCTCCAGCAGAGGTTGAACTGTAATGGAACAAGCTAAATACAGCATTGGTATCGATTTAGGTACAACTCACTGTGTTCTTTCTTATGTGGATTTACATGATGAAGATGCAAGCGTTCAAGTGATGCCAATCCCTCAATTAACCGCTCCTGGTCAAGTTGAAGAGAAATTACAGCTGCCTTCTTTCATGTATCAAGCGCATGACGCTGAACTATTAGAAGGTGACACAAGTCTTCCTTGGACAACCAAACCAAACGCAATTGTTGGTAGCATTGCTCGTAACCTTGGTAGCAAAACCCCTATCCGTTTAATCGCTAGTGCAAAAAGCTGGTTATGTCACGGTGGCGTGAACCGTCGTGAAGCTTTTTTACCATTAAATAGTCCTGAAGAAGTGATCAAAGCATCACCTCTTGAAGTGACTAAGCGTTATTTAGAGCACCTTCAAAATGCGTGGGATTTTCAAAACCCTGAGCATCCTCTAAATGAACAAGACATTACGATTACCGTTCCTGCATCGTTTGACCCCGCCGCTCGTGATTTAACAGCAGAAGCTGCAAATAATCTTGGTTTCCGTAATCTTACATTATTAGAAGAACCACAAGCTGCGGTTTATAGTTGGATTAAAAACAACGGCGACTCTTGGCGTGACCAAGTTTCTGTTGGTGATGTAATTTTAGTGGTTGATATTGGTGGCGGTACTACCGATTTATCATTAGTTGCAGTGACTGAAGAAGAAGGCAATTTAAGCCTAAACCGTGTTGCGGTAGGTGATCATATTCTTCTTGGTGGCGACAATATGGATTTAGCTCTGGCTTATCGATTAAAGATGAAGCTAGCGCAAGAAGGTAAGCAACTGCAACCGTGGCAAATCCAAGTGATGACTCATGCTTGCCGTGATGCTAAAGAGGCGCTTCTTAACGATTCTGAATTACGCGCAGTACCTATTGTGGTTCCTAGCCGTGGATCAAAATTGTTAGGTGGCACACTGCAAACAGAACTGACTCAAGAAGAAGTACAGCAAACATTGGTAGAAGGTTTCTTCCCTGTTGTTCCTGTTACTGAGCACCCTGTTCAATCTGCTCGTGGCGCACTGACTCAAATGGGTCTACCTTACGCACAAGATGCAGCAGTAACTCGTCACCTAGCTAGCTTCTTAACTCGTCAACAAGCGGCAACTGATGACGTATTTGGTCAACAGAATGACGCTGATTTTATTAAGCCTACTGCAATTCTTTTAAACGGTGGTGTTTTAAAATCGAATCTTCTTGCTGAGCGTTTACTCGGCATTATTAATGACTGGTTAATTGATGCTGAAGCAGAAGATGCAAAACTGCTTGAAGGTCTAGATCTTGATTTAGCGGTTGCTTCAGGTGCTTCTTATTATGGTTCTGTTCGTACTGGTAACGGTGTTCGTATCCGTGGTGGTATCGCATCAAGCTACTATGTTGGCATCGAAAGTTCTATGCCTGCGATTCCAGGAATGGAACCACCAATGGAAGCGCTGTGTGTTGCTCCATTTGGCATGGAAGAAGGCTCTCATGCTAATGTTCCTAGCCAACAATTTGGTTTGGTAATTGGTCAGCCGGTGCAGTTTAAGTTCTACGGTTCAACGACTCGTCGTGACGATCAAGCTGGTACTCATTTAGATTTCTGGATGCCAGAAGAGCTAGAAGAACTTCCAGCTATTCAAGTGACGTTACCAGTTACTGAAGGCCGCACAGCAGGTGAGGTTGTGCCTGTTCGTTTAGCCTCTAAAGTGACTGAACTTGGTACTCTTTATCTTGAAGCCATTGCTGCTGATAGCGGTGAGAAATGGCACGTTGAGTTTGATGTTCGTGAAGCGTAATTTGGATATTATTCTTCGCTAGTTGCGCATCTTAAGAGTTCAGTCACCGTTATGGAGGCTGAACTCTTTTACTATATGCCCCTATATTTTATCGCTGCCGCTTTCTCTTTTATTGCAGCTTCAATGGAGTTTCTATGAGTTCTTCTAATCGTTATTTAATTGGTATTGATCTTGGTACTACTCACACTGTTGTGGCTTATACTGATATTTCTCTTGGTATTGAAATTAGCCCAATTGAAATCTTCAATATCGACCAATTAATTGGACCGGGTGAAGTTGCTCGTAAACCCCTACTTCCATCATTTCGTTACCATGCTTCACAAAGCCAAATCACTGAAAATGACCTAACACTGCCTTGGAATGTAAAAGCGATTGATGGTGAAATAAAAAACGCAATCATTGGTGAATGGGCACGTGAGTTAGGCTCAAAGGTAGAAGGTCGCCAAGTAGTCAGTGCTAAGAGTTGGTTATCTCACACTAAAGTCGATCGTACCTCAGATATTCTGCCTTGGGCAGGCGCAGAAGATGTTGAAAAAGTATCTCCTATTGTTGCCAGTGCGAGTTATTTAAATCACGTTCGTCAATCTTGGAATTACCACCACCCTGATGCGCCAATGGAACTTCAAGAAGTGGTTGTTACGGTACCCGCTTCATTTGATGAAAGTGCTCGTTCATTTACTATACAAGCCGCAAAACTGGCAGGTCTTGATAAGATCATTCTATTGGAAGAACCACAAGCCGTTTGTTATGACTGGTATCACCATCATCAAGACACTGCAAAAGACATTCTAAAGAACATTCCGTTAATGGTGGTGTGCGATGTAGGCGGCGGTACTACCGATTTAAGTTTAATCCAAGCGCGTTTTAATAAAGACGAATTAGCTCTTGATCGTATCGGCGTGGGTGATCACCTAATGTTAGGTGGTGACAACATTGATTTAGCCTTAGCGCATTTGGCTGAACAGCGTTTAGACAGCGGTAAGAAAATGACGGCTGCCGCGTTAACCAAACTTATCCAACAAACGCGTAAAACCAAAGAACGTTTACTGTCAGCTAATGCACCAGAATCTGGCCATATCACTCTATTAGGGTCTGGCTCTAAATTATTAGGTGGCAGTCGTAAAGTTGAGTTAACCAAAGAAGAAGTTCATCAAATTGCACTTGATGGATTCTTACCACTGACTGACTTTAATGACCGTCCAAATCAACGTCAAACCGCTGTTGTTGAATTTGGCTTACCTTACGCTTCTGATCCTGCTATAAGTAAGCACCTAGCTCAGTTCTTGGATAATCATAAAGAAGTGTCAGCTAAAGCACTCGGTTGGGATGATGCTGCACTAGCTAATCATCAAGATAGAGCTATCCCTGTTGGTCTACTTCTTAATGGCGGCGTATTTAATAGTCCGCTATTAGCTGAACGTTCACTTGAATTGATGAATAACTGGAAAGGTGACACTGTCACTCAGCTATCTAATCCTCACCCTGATTTAGCTGTTGCTTATGGTGCCGTAGCTTATGGTAAAGCACGCCATGGTGCACAATTAAAAATTGGCGGTGGCTCAGCGCGTTCATTCTATTTACAGTTAGAAGAGAAAAATAAACAACCACAAGGTTTATGTTTATTGGCAAAAGGCAGCGACGAAGGTGAAGAAATTCGTATGACAAGCCGCCGTTTCTCACTAACATTGGGCGAACCTGTTCGTTTTAATTTGCTTTCAACAACAAAAGTTCAGCTTGCTACCTCAGGTATGATCACTGAGTTAGCCGATCCAAGTTTTGTTAGCTTACCGCCTTATGTCGTAACACTTGAATCAAGTAAATCAAAAGATGAACTACACGCAAACCAAAAAGATCGCGTTGAAGTAACCCTAGCCTGTCAATTCACAGAAGTCGGCACCATTAAGATTGAATGTGTTTCCGTTGAAGACGATTCACAGCGTTGGTTAGTCGAATTTGAAGTACGTAATCAAGCCTCTAATAAAAGCGCTAACCTTGCGGATCAAATTAGTCTTCCCCCTCACCTACCTAATGCAATAGCAAGTATTAAAGAGGCTTATGGCGGCAGCAAACAAAACCCAAATGCCATTAAAGCCTTTAATAAAAATATTGAAAAGCTCATTGGCAAACGTGAATCATGGGATCTTATTACCTCTCGTGAACTTGCTGCCGCATTACTTGATAGTAAAAAACGTCGCCGCCGCTCTGACAAACACGAGCAAAATTGGTTAAAAATGACAGGGTTCGCTCTACGTCCCGGTTTTGGTTACCCTGCCGATGAATGGAAAATTAGCCAAGCATGGGAAACCTATCAGCAAGGCATTCAATTTGAATCAAAGCAATCTTGGAATGATTGGTGGACATTCTGGCGTCGAATTTCAGGAGGCTTAAATCAAGAACAACAAGAAACGATTTTAGCTGATATGGCAAAGTACCTACATCCGGGGTCTTTACGTAATCCAAAAACATTAGAAGAGGCCAGTAACAAAAGTTATGAAGCTATGGTACGCCTAGCTGCTGCACTTGAGCATCTGGATGTTGAAGATAAGACACTGATTGCCTCTTGGGTATTAGGCCATGCAAAAAATGACAACCAACCGCAAGTCCATTGGTGGGCGTTAGGACGTATTTGTTCTCGCTCTCCATTCTATGGTAGCCAGCATAATTTGATACCAGCAACCCAAGTAGCTCAATGGTTACCAACACTATTAGCTCAAGATTGGAAAATACAACCAATGGCAGGTTTTGCCGCAGTTATGATGGCGCGATTGACTGGTGATAGAACCTTAGATGTCTCAGATGAACTACGTGAAAGTATTATTGATAAACTGAAGAAGAGTCGCTCTCCACAAAGTTGGATAGATCTCGTCTCTAGCCAGCAAGCATTAAGCGAAGCCGACTCTAAACGACTTTTCGGTGATGCTCTACCAGCTGGGTTACGTTTAATTAATTAAACTGTTGGCATGACAGAAATAAAACAAATGATGCTTTTTGCTTCTTTTTTGTCAAAGCTTCGCAAACTAACTAAAATTGTCTTCAAAAAAGTGATGAATTGAGTATACTGAATTCATCACAATTTTTAGGTAACCTTAATGTTCCATATCGTTATTTTAGCGAGTATGGTGTTACTTTATTTTGTTGGTTGGTCTCGCTTCGGTACTCGAGAATTACGCAATGCAGCTAAGAGGTTTAGTGAATTAATTCCAGCCCCTCAAGAGCTAGTTATTGAATGGATTATGTATAATAAACAGATATTGGATATCAATGAGTTTCAACGTTTTATCATCCATTTAAATAGAGCAAGCACTGAAGATTTAAAAACAGAATTAGATAGTTTTTCACATTATCTTGAAATACACGCGCCAGAGTACGTGATTACAAGAACTCCTTCTTAAACTATCAGCTATATTAAACAAAAAGGCTCAAAGTTAATGACTCTGAGCCTTTTTTAATTTTATCGCTAATCGTAATTAACTTCTTGAGCCTAACTTCACTTTACCTTTCGAATTAAACCACAAGGCTTGTGCTTTCTTCTTTCCAATAAGTATTGGTAAGTCATCGTAAAATAAAAAGTTTTTCCATGTTTTCTTAAATGTGCCCCAAGAAGTTTCAATCAGATTGTATTTCTCATAACAAAAATAAACCGTTACATCATCAGCCCAATCAATAAACTCTAATACTTCATCTGGCAATGCTTCATTATCACTATCCCAGCGATGCTGCCAATCAATCTCATTGCTCCATGAGCTTTGTTTCATTGGCCATTCTTTCGAACCAAAATGATCTGCAGTTGGACTGTTCGCACTAATAAAATCATTCCAAACTTGAGCAGATTTTGCTTGAGTGAATGGCTTAATTAATGACAATAATTCATCATCAACTGGCATTGATTGATGAGTAAAAATCCATTTGCGATTGTATTCATCTAAAGGTAAATAGCTCATAGTTCATTCTGTATTTAAGGCATGTGGCTCTATTCTATCGTCTTTTTTTATTAAGCCCAAATAAGAATATTTAACAATGGGTTGATTTTTATCATTAAGCCCCTCATTACAATAGTATTGAATAGAAAAACCATACTAATTCTATAAACTAGTATGTGCTTAAAATTATAATTATTCGGTTACGCATGCCTTCTGCTTCATTATGTGTAATCACCATTACAAGGATTATTTCATGATCACGCATGTTGGCATATTAGATCAAGACCCCGTCCGTCTTGTAACCCCTCTCCTTGATCTCTCCGTAAAAGGCGAGCATATGATTTTTATTGGCGACGAGACACAGAAAGATATGTTTCATCGCTTAGAAACCATACTTCAATATAAGGGAATTACTTCTGATTTTTATGAAATCCCAAATATTGTAGACACTCATTTAATTAAAGAATCTTTGCAAGCACTAGCCGCCGAAATGAAACATCATTTTAGCGACATTAAATTAAATGCAAGCTGCGGTCTTCGACACCGTCTTCTTTCTGCCTATGAAGTGTTTCGCTCTTATCATTGGCCAATTTTTGTTGTCGAACCATTCAGCGATAAATTATGTTGGCTTTACCCTGATGGTCGCAAACAAAAACACGTCGCAGATAATATCCGCTTAAGCGATTACCTTGCTATCTTTGGCGCTCGCTGTGAGTTTTCAGAATCTGAACTTCCAGAAAGCATTGATAAACGCCTACGTGAGCTTTGCCAGCGCTGGGCAAGTAATGCTCTAGAATTAGGTCCCGGCCTTGCTACATTAAACTACTTAGCGACGACTTGTCGTAAAGAGCAGCGCCTTGATGTTGAGGTGACAGAGAAGCAACAGAGTTATAAAGAACTTAATATGCTACTGACTGATCTTGTTGAAACGGGTTTAGCGACCTATGAAAACGGCACCTTAACGTTTGATTGTGAAGAAGCTCGACGTTTAGCTAACGGTGAATGGTTAGAGATCTTAGTTCATAATACCGTGGTCGATATTCAACAATATTTACCAACACTTCAAGATCACTCATTGAATGTTCAAGTTCACCGTGAAATTGGTGATAAAGACGTTCGTAACGAGCTAGATGTGGTTAGTATCGTGAACAATAAGCTGCATATTATTGAATGTAAGACTAAAGGCATGCGTGATGATGGCGATGATACGCTTTATAAATTAGAGTCGTTACGTGACCTTCTAGGTGGCTTACAAGCACGAGCCATGCTAGTTAGTTTCCGTCCTCTACGTAATAACGACATTATGCGAGCACAAGATTTAGGCTTAGCTATTATTGGTCCAGATGAGTTAGGCGATCTTAAAAAGCATCTTCTCAATTGGTTCTTAGCCGCTGGTGGTCATTGATAATCGAATTAACATAATTGAATAGGAAGGGGGAGGACACGACTTTCTTCTTCCAATTTCATCAAATAGTAATATTTAGACTACCCATGGCTCATATAAAGTTTTTCTGCAGATGCCTATCTACTTTTAATCTAAAATTTCTAGTTTCAGATGATAGGTCCACAGGCCGTGAGCGTTTATCAATCAATTAAAGGGGCGATTTGACAATCACATTTACTTGTGTCCATATGCTTCTTTTTTAGGGGTGTTTCATTGACTGGATGTCTTCTACCCATCCACTGACCGAAGGTCAAAGCTATTGATGGTAAAATACTTCGTAAATCCTATAATCGTGAGGATAAGACTAGTACTATCCACATGATTAGTGCATATGCCTCATCAAATAAACTCGTATTAGACCTGTTAAAAACTGAGTAAAAGAGTAATGAAGTTACAGCAATACTTGAAGCTTGATATATAGAGGGCTCATTGATAGCTATCGATGCAATAGCTTACAGACCAATATATCTTAAATCATTACTGACAAGAGCGGAGACTATTTCTTTACGGTAAAAAGCAACCAAGAAAAGCATTCGTAATGCAGTAGAAAAAACGTTTCAAAATAACGAACAAGTATGCTAATAAAGAAGGCTATGGATACATCGAGTCACGTCAGTGTTATGTCTTTGGGGGCAATTTCACTTGTTAGACCAGACTAAAAAGTATAGTAACGGTTGAAAATATCATTGGAATTTTTGGTTATAGAATAACTACTCATCAAAAAAACCACCTTGTTCTCAAACCTTTTTCCTGCGCTATTTATAATTGCTTACTGTGATTAGTATTATTACATTAGCTCAAAGGAACTAACTACAGAACAAGCCACAAGTGGTATCAATTCTATTACATTTATGACCTAAATATAGGCTCTTAACCAATTAAGATATTTAATGACGAATTAAGCAATTGATATTCAACCAATAATTGATAATTAAAAGTAAGAATAATAATACAGCTTAGCTCAGAGTTACATTTTTTGACTTATTTTTCTAAAAAACAACTGATTCGCTCGCTCTGCCACTAGGATAGATCAACTATCAATCTTTAATAACCTCAAATATAATATTCCCTGCAACATGAAAACAATATACAATGAAAAAAGGTAAATTTCCGTATAAAACCCCGACCTTATTACTTACGAACTATAATTATGAATTTAAAAAACAAGTTACTTACAATTTTCGTACTATTGCTATTATTTGTTGCATCTGCAATTACTTTCAATGGGTATAGGCTATTTGATTCATCTAGCCGACACCAGTATGAAGAAAAAATGAATATAGAATCCTTTCTTATTGCTCAAGCATTAGAAAACAAACTATCTAATTATTTTGCCACTCTTAATTCCATCTATTTGCCTTTTGATGAAAATCAGAATTTATTACTTAGTGATAACGAGCTAACTAATTATTTTAACAAGATCAAGAAAGAAATGAAAGTTCAAGATATATTTATTGGTTTAAACGATGGAACTACCTTTTTAAATGATAAATTTTTATCTGGTTTTAATGCAAAAAAACTAAACCGAGAATGGTATATAAGACCATTTTCTGGTGAAAAATCAGTCATTACCAACGCCTATATAAATACTAATGGTGCAACCATCATTTCTTTTGCCATTCCCTATATCCGTAATGATAAAATCATTGCAGCAATTGGCGTAAATCTTCCCTTAACAGAGTTATCAACCTTCATAAAGTCGCTAAGCAATCGAAACCAAATCTTTGCATATAGAAATGATGGCTATATTTTTTCAGCTAAAGATAAACCTATGATAGGTAAAAACATTTACACTGAACGACCTATGTTTACAGAGCTTAATAATTCAAATAAAATTAACTATTCCGTAAATGGTAACGAAATAATCGCAATAAAAAATAAATTAACATCGCGCCCATGGACAATTGTTAGTTATGAATGGACAAAAGATATTAATAAAGCTAGCCAAAATATGCTCTATATATCTTTATCAATTTTAGTCATTACCTTATTAATTTCTATTGTGATTATTTATCAAATAATATTGAACTTAATTTACAAACCAATTGGTGGTGAGCCTAATGATATATCTGAAATTCTTAGTGAAATATCGAAAGGTAATTTATCAAAAGACTTAATTAGTACAAATAAAGATACAGGGATTTATGCATCAGTTGTATTATTGTCTGAAAAATTAAATGTCATCATTAAAGAAACCCATCTTATTTCAAACAGTGTTTCATCTTCTGCAGACGAATTAACTACTGTTACTCATGATACCGCTAAAAATTCACAATCTGAATTAAATCAAATAGAAGAAGTATCTACTGCAGTTAGTGAATTATCAAGCACCGCTTCTGAAATGAATACAAATGCACTGTATGCCGACGAAGCAACAAAGCAAGCAATTCGTTATGTAGAGATCGGGAATGACACCCTAACAAAATCATCACATATAACTAATGAAGTTGCTAATTCTGTAAGAGAAGCTTCAATTATGGTTAATGAGCTTAAAAATTCATCCATGGATATTAGCAGCGTAATCGACAATATTAGTTCAATTTCAGAACAAACAAATCTATTAGCTTTAAATGCAGCAATTGAAGCTGCTCGAGCTGGTGAACAAGGAAGAGGTTTTGCTGTTGTTGCTGACGAAGTTAGAGCTTTAGCAGCTAAAACACAAGAATCAACTAAAAACATTCAAGCTATTATTACTCAATTACAAAAAAAATCTGAAGCTACAAATACATACATGGCAAATAACCTTGAGTTAATTACACAGTCTGCTCAAATGAACACCTCTGTTCAAGCATGTTTTTCTGATATTTCAAAATCTGTTATTTCTATTTCTGACATAAATAGCATTGTTGCAACCGCTTCTGAAGAACAATTATCAGTAACTAAAGCAATTGCTCAAAACATTGTATTAACATTCGACTTAGTCAATATCAACGTAACCTCCATAAACCAAATTCAACAAGCGGCTAGTGAATTAGCTCAATTATCCGTAAATCAAAAACAATTACTTAATTTTTTTAAAATAAAAGTCAATCCCAATAACATAATTTAATACATTATTTCATGCATCAAAAATACCGCTCATTCATTACAAATTAGCGGTATTTTTTAAGTTCATCATTAAAACGGTAGTTTGCATATATTTCTGTTTGACGGCTAAACCATATCTCTTTCTACCGTTTTATTTTAATTTCCCGCTAAGCTGTGATGAACCATTTTTTATGTTTCTTTACACTCTTCTATTATAGAAGATTACGAGCAGCTTCAATCACAACTTTAATTGAACGTGCTTCAGTTTCTTTTAGCGTCGCGTGATCTGGGATTTCTTTTTGAGTACGGTTGATGATTACACCCGCAACACAACCTGCACGTAAACCAGAACTTGCACACATTGTTAATAATGTTGCTGATTCCATTTCAAAGTTTAATACACCCATGTCTTGCCATTCTTGCATAGAGCCTTGGAAACGCTTAACAACACGGCCAGAGAATGTATCGTAACGCTCTTGACCTGGGTAGAAAGTATCACTTGATGCTGTAACACCTGTGTGAACAGTTGCACCTTGGTCAACAACCGCTTTACGCATTGCCGTTGCAACATCAAAGTCAGCAACTGCTGGGAATTCCATTGGAGCAAAGTGAAGACTTGCACCATCTAAACGAACAGAACCAGTAGTTACAATCATATCACCCACATTTACATGCGGTTGGATTGCACCTGTAGTACCTACACGTAGGAAAGTACGAACACCAAGTTGTGCTAACTCTTCAACTGCAATAGAAGTAGATGGACCACCAATACCTGTTGAACATACTACAATTTTCTTACCATCAAGTTCAGCTAGATACACCGTGTATTCACGGTGACTTGCTAAGAATTTAGGGTTTTCCATTTGCTCTGCGATTTTCTGAACACGTGCTGGATCACCTGGAATGATAGCCATTTCTGCACCTTGAAGATCTGCCTGTGTTACGCCTAAATGGAATACTGCTGCTGTCATGGTTAGCTCCTTGCGATTGTAGGGTCGCGTTAATTTAATTAGTTATAATTGATTCGATGAAGTTACTTTACCCAAATGATTCTTACATTAGTGTGACTAAGATCCCGAAAGGAATGTTGATAGAATACACTCTTACAAAGGAAACCGATTGGCATCACACTTTCTTTGTATATTAGAATTTTTACATGCTATTTATCCTAGTTGTATCGTAAATAACATTGGTAGAACTTTAGTCTAAAATATATAAAATAGTATTTTTGAACTGTTTGTATACTATCTTTAGAAAATAGTGCTTTTTAAGGTGAACTCTATGCGTAGTCTTTCGTTAAAAAACTACTTGATCATTGTATTTGGTGGGTTATTTATTATTGGGTGCACCCATTTGTATTTTGTCATTAAGACGTCTTCATCAGAGCTATCTCAACGTCACGTTAAAGATGTCATCGAGTTACATTACAAACTTATTAGAATAAATATTGAATCCACAATTAATCAGATTAATGATATCTCAGAGGAACTAAAAGAAAATCCAACTTTAACGTTTAACAACCCCTCACCACAACTAAGGAAAAATCTAATTAATGATTTTCATCAAGTACCTTCATTAGTTAGTATTTCTTTATATGATTCAAATGATCAAGGTATCCGTATAACCTACATTGATAAACTATTAAATATCGATCCTGTTGACCAATCCTTTTTACAATCTCACTGGAGATATACTGAAGACAATCATTATTTACATCTAAATAACCACATCTACTTAAGTTACTTAGTAAATCATGGAAATAATCAACAAAAAATAGTGATTGAGATATCAACGACTAATGTGTTCAATACTATTGACAGGGAGTTATTAAATAATACGGATGTTAGCTTTCATATTTATGACCGTATGAATAATAGCTTTTTATACCATTCAAATAAAAACACCCCATTTAATGATAATGAAATTACCTCTTTTATATTGGAAAACAAGAGTAAGGCATCAAAATATGAAATTGATTACAACATTCAAACAAACTCTTTTATAAATTCAAATCTTGAATTTATTACTTTAATTCCTACCCACGTAATTTTAAAAAATCTAACACCAATTCTGGATTCACTTATTAATCAAATTATTATGTATTCATTTTTTTGTTTTATTATTTTAGTCTACATTTCATATAACTTATCATCAAAGATTAACAATCTCATTGAAAATGCACATAAAATAATGAGATTTGAATTCAAAAATCAAAAATATAAAAAAAGCAACATCAAAGAAATACAAAAACTTAGCGATTCCATGAAGTTAATAAGTTTAACTACTGACAATATTCTTTCTCAAATAGTAATTATCTCTAGAACTGATAACATATTTCAACTTGGGATTTCTGTAGTTAAACAAATTAATAAAATCACTAATGGTAAAAGTAAATTATTTACTAGAAATATAGATGGAGAATTCATTTGTTATGAAGGAATTAGCAAAATAAACATTGAAGACAAAAATAAAACTTATTACAAAAAAACAGTAGAAAATGAACATATTGAGCATAATTTCATTTTATTTAATGATAGAAATGAAATTAACGGATGCTTACAGATAAATGTTACTTCTGAGAATAACCTGAGCAATGATACTCTTGCATTTATAGAACGATTAGTTCATATAATTTCTATTTCCACCCGAAAACATAACCTTCTTGAGCAACAAAAAGCATTATTTACCGCCTTTACTCAATCCATTGCTTCCGCCATTGATACAAAATCATCGCATACCGCAAATCATTGCCAACGAGTACCAGAGTTGACTCTTATGTTAGCTAAAGCGGCTCAAAAAAACCAAATCGAATGGAAAGACTTTGCTTTAAGTGAGCAAGAATGGGAAGAACTCTACCTCGCTGCTTGGCTCCATGATTGTGGAAAATTAACAACAGCTGATCACGTTATTGATAAAGCGACAAAATTAGACATGTTTACTAACCGTATTCATGAAATACGGACTCGTTATGAAGTGCTCAAAAGAGACGCTGAGATCACATATTTAAAAAGCCTTATTGATGGCGAGTCAAATGCTACTTTTTTACAAGAAAACTATCTCAGAACAATAAAAGAATTAGAGGAAGAATTTGCTTTTATTGCTCAATCTAACCTAGGTGATGAGTTTTATCACGATAACAATGTTGATCGTTTACATAACCTTGCGACAAGAACTTTTACTCGAACTTTGGATAAACGACTAGGGCTATCATGGGAAGAAACACAGCTGCTCTCGGATAATGATAAACAAACACCCTCAATTGAAACGGTTTTACAAAATAACAGTAGCCATCTTATTCCTTGGGATCTAAACAGAAAAACAGATGAACAATTTAATCTACAACCGCACCCATTAAAATTTAATCATGGTGAAATATATAATCTCGCAGTTCAACGCGGCACTCTAACCAATGAAGAGCGTTTTTTAATTAATGATCATATTATTCAAACTATTAATATGCTCAAAGCGCTGCCCTATCCTGACCATCTAAAAAATATACCTCTAATTGCAGGTGGCCATCATGAACAAATGTCAGGAAAAGGATACCCTTATGGTATTCCAGCATCAGAGCTACCTGTCACGGCAAGAATGATGGCTATTGCTGACATATTTGAAGCATTAACCGCTAGTGATCGTCCTTATAAAACACCTAAAACATTATCTGAATCCCTAAAAATATTAGCTTTTATGGCAAAAAATAAACATATTGACGCTTCCTTGTTTAACTTATTTTTAACTGATGAAGTTTACTTAAACTATGCTGATAAGTTTTTAAGCTCTGAACAAATTGATGAGGTAAACATTCAAGAATTAATTGAAATCGCATATTCATAAAAAAGCCAACAGAAAGCTGTTGGCTTTACCTATTTCATGATTAATCTCGAAATAATATTATTTCTCTTTAAATCGCAGTAAACGAAGTGCATTCAAGGTAACAAGTGCTGTTGCTCCACTATCAGCTAGAACCGCTACCCATAAACCGGTAATGCCCAATAAACTAGTCACTAGGAATACCGCTTTTAAACCAAGTGCTAACGTAATGTTCTGACGAATATTACTCAATGTCGCTTTTGATAGCGCAACCATTGGTGCAAGCTCTTCTAGACGGTTATGAGTCAACGCAGCATCTGCGGTTTCCAGAGCAACATCGGTTCCTCCTCCCATCGCAATACCAATAGAAGCGGTTTTCATTGCTGGCGCATCATTAATACCATCACCGACCATTGCCGTTTTTGCCCGTGCAGTTAACAACTCAATGTATTTCACTTTGTCTGACGGTAATAAACCCGCTTTATAGTCAATATTCAACTCTTCAGCAATCGCTTTTGCTGCGCGTTCGTTATCGCCAGTAAGCATGATTGGTTTTATACCTAATTTAACTAACTTCTCAACGGCTATTTTTGCATCAGGACGCAGTTCATCACGCCACGCTAATAATCCAGAGATCTGCTTATTAATCAGTACAAGTACAACCGTTTTACCCTGTTGCTCTAAAAACGATATTTGACTTTCGATTTCAGGAATAACCTCACCATCAAACTGCTGCGGGGCATACAATTCAATATGTTGATCATTAACAGTTCCTTTAATTCCTTTCCCAACAACGGTCTCACGCTCATCAGCTTCAATAACGGTTAACCCTTGTTCTTGCGCTTTTATTACTACGGCTCTTGCTAATGGATGAGATGAGCCCATTTCAACCGCTGCTGATTGCAATAAAATACTTTCTTCAGTTTCGGCTTCAACTAAAACACGAATATCAGTTAATACTGGCTTACCTTGAGTTAGCGTCCCCGTCTTATCAAATGCGATGTTTTGAATATGACCGAGCTCTTCTAATGCAGCGCCCCCTTTAATTAATGCACCACGTTTTGCCGCTGTAGCTAAACCAGAAGTAATCGCTGCTGGCGTAGAAATCACTAACGCACAAGGACAAGCAATCAATAGCATTGCTAAACCTCGATAAATCCATGTATCCCATGACTGACCAAACATCAGCGGTGGAATAATGATAACTAATAGCGACAGTAGCATCATTGCTGGTGTGTACCAACGGCTGAATTTATCAAGGAAACGTTCTAATGGGGCTTTGCGTGATTCTGCTTCTTCTATTAGGTGAAGAATACGATCAATTGCATTCTCACCTTGAGCTGATATTATCTGAATTTCAATCACACGATCATTAACAATAGACCCAGCCATTAATAAGTCGTTAGCTTTTTTATCTACAGGAACTGACTCACCAGTTAATGCACTTTCATCAAAAGAAGCGAATTCAGAAAGCAAAATCGCATCTGCGGCTAAACGATCGCCTGGAGAAACTTGAACTTTATCTCCTACGTTTAATTCTGATGCTGGTACTTCTTCTTTTGTACCATCGTTATTAATTCGCAATGCAGTATCTGGCACTAAATCCATTAATGCTTTAACGCCACTTCTTGCTTTCGCCGATGCGTAGCCTTCTAATTGTTCACCTAACATAAACAATAAGATAACCATTGCTGCTTCAACCGTTTCACCTAAATACACAGCACCAATAGCTGCTACTGTCATTAACGTTTCAATTGAGAATGGGGAACCATTTTTTGCTAAACGAATGGCTTTGCGGCCAATAGGAATTAAACCAAACAAGCCAGCAACAGTGAATGCGATAGTACCTAGCTCTTTATTGACTAAATTAATACCCGTTGCAATAACTAAAAAGGCTACCAAGATTAATAGCAGTAAATTTTTTTTCCAAAATGGCTGAGATTCGATCTCAGATGTACTTTTCGAACCCATATCGGACAAGGGAAATCCCGTAGTCTTAGCTACGCTAATAACCTGAGCAAATACAGCTTCACTATTTGTTCTTACGGTCAGTTTCTCTGTCGCAAAGATTACCTTTGCATCAATAACTTCTGGGATGGCAAGAATGGCCTTTTTCAATTTAGCAGCACAGCTTGGACAATCCATATCAGCAATAAGCCAGCTGCGAGATAACGAACCGTTATTCGATGTTTTAGCGGTGACAACTAGGGGGTCCGACTCCCCAGGATCACTTCCACAACATGAGTCCGTATCTGTTGCTTTATCAACGCTGCTACAGCAATCAACTACCGCGCTTTCTGCTTTTATCGAAGTGATTTTTGGTGCAGCACAGCATGAGCTTGATGGGTTATGCTTATGATCTTGGCTATGAGTGGTTTTATGAGCAGTACACATGAGAAAATCCTTTCTGTTAGGTTTAGTTTATCTACACTAACTATAGACCTTAGAGCTAACTCCAGGGTCAAGAATAAATTTACTCACATATAAAAAAAGACACCGAAGTGTCTTATTTTATTTATATCAAATTTTATAGCTATAATTTCTACACTGGATGTTTGAAACAATGTCCAATTGACTCACTCAATGCCTGAAGTACATTTCGACGAGTAATTATCCCAACTAACTTACCTTCCTCTACCACTGGGTAAATTTTAGGTTTATTTGCAGTCATGGTCTGCGCCAAATCAATAATCGTATCTTCAGGTGTAACCGTAAGTACTTCTGTTTTCATTACATCTGCAACAACGTGCGTGTCTTGGCAATGGTAACTTACACCAATTAGCGACTTAATCAAATCCTGCTCTGAAATGAAGCCAATCACTTCACGTTGTTCATTTACAACAGGGCCGCCAATATGCTGCGAAGTAATAAATTGATCCAAAGCCGCTGATAATGACATATCCGCTGTCAAATAAAGAGGTCGTGCGCTCATGTATTGTTTTACTTTTTTATTTTCCATCATAGCCCCCTAACGTGCTATCAATCAGTTTTGATAACTTAAGTGTGGACTATTTTTAGGAAAAAGCTAAATCACTCTTTCCTATCTCTGTGATGGATGAAACCTATTGAGCAAAAAATTAGCTAAATCTATGAACCACCCAACAAAACATCAATTAAGATTTTCTTATTTTGTTCAACAGATGACATTACGTTTTCATACCCTGCTGTGTTATTTGTTCTTTCCATTCGATGAATCACCGTCAAACATTGTTTAATATTTTCAGGATCTTTCATCAAATTTTTACCTTTTAGCGTTAGAGTAAGCAGCATGTAGTTTAAGTCTGATGAATAAGGGTACGTTTGACCGATTTTAATCAACTGTGCTTTATTACCATCTGAAGACGTTTGTCCTCTTAGCCATTGGTAAACTTTGTTTAATTTTTGAAAATGCGTCATACCTTGTTGTAACAACTGAGGCGCATTCTTTTTTAGGTTCGCTTGATCAAATATTTTATATAGACCAACACACAGTTTTACCTCGCCTGACATTGCTAATACACCAAAAGCAGCAACACGGAACTCATCTGATGCTACTTTTCGCTCAGATAAAAAGCGGTGATAACAAGTAGTCGCTATTGCCTTGGCTTTATAACGCTTACCTTGTTTGTACAATTGACGAGCAATAAAAATATTAATATAACCCTGTAGTTCATCACGCTTATCCATCGCTATACGTTTTTTTAGCGTAATAATAAGTTGCCCAAAATAACGACGATACTGATCTTTATTTAAGGTCATATTTGACTTGTAAACAATGTCTGCAATATCCATGATCATACGATTTAATGTCGCTGGATTAATACCTATATGATAAAAACGTTTCATTACCATATTATGTACTAATGCGGGTTCATTATTTTCAATGATAAATTTTAAATAAGAATAGAAAGCATTATCATTTTTTGGATTATGTTCAAACGCCTTTGCTAAAGAAGCTTGGACTTTAGATAGCTGTTTTGCTTCAGTATAAATATCAGCAAGCATTAAGTTTGCTTTGAATAAGTACTTTTTCGAACGAAGTAAAAGCTCCAGAACAGGAATTGCCTTTGGTTTTTCTACTACATGACAATACGCCATTAAATTCTGAGGCATTATTTCACTTTTGTCATGACGCTGATACACTTTTTTAAAAGTTGAAAAATCTTTCGCTTTATACAACTCTTCTAAAGTCATATTGAGTAACATTCGATTTTTATACGTACCAGGATAAGTCTGCGCGCGCTGAATAAAAGCGGATTGAGATCCTTTGACTTCACCCACTAACTTTTCTATAAGTAAGGTTAAACTAAATGATTTTTTAATTAAATCATCTATATAACCAAAATTAATTGGGCTATTAACAACAAAATCAGGAAACAGCTCTCTTGCATTAATGTCATCAACTAGTGAGTCATCATTATCAATGTCGATAATAAAAATAGGACGTTTACCAAACTTGGCTTTTTCACGAGCGTGGTTAACTATCTCACAAATTACTTCATGATCAGCATAATGGTATTCAATAAAATAATAGTCATAAACAGGTAATTCTGAAGCTCTCATACTGACATTAAAAGAATCAGCACTCTTAAAGCCTGCTTTTTGAAAAAACTGACGGATCTGAGTACTACGCTCTCTTTTTTCAGTAAAAACCAACACATTCATTTGTGGAATGCGTCTAATTAACTCAGCACTGCTCATTTATCATATAACTCTAACAAAAGTAACACCAACAACATACCAACCCGTAAAGATAAAGAAACTTTAAATTACACATAAAATCAACATATATGCAAAATAACGTGAACTAACTCACGGAAATTCCGCGCTACTTTATCACAAAATAACGCAGAATTAAGCTATTTAAATATTCGTCAATATCGCTTGTAAAGGATGCTGCAATTGCTCTCCTTCAAAGCGCTTTACTTGACTTCGGCATGAGTACCCAGTGATCAGACAGCGCTCTTTATCTAAATTAGCTAAGTTACCTTTCCAACTTAAATCATAAATTGCTTTTGAGCTCTCTAATTTATCCGCTTCATGTCCATAAGTACCAGCCATACCACAACAACCTACCGGGACCGTATTTAATGTTAATCCAAAATGAGTAAATATCTCTCCCCATTCCTTTTCAGCATTTGGCATTTTAGTTTTTTCAGTACAATGGGCAAATAATTGCCAGGGCCTTGTATCAAACACCGTCGCTTTATCAAAAGAAGATAGTTTAGGATACAACCACTCATGCACTGTCAAAACTGTAAAATCACCACGGTTATCCGCCAAAATTTCATTGTATTCATCCCGATAGCAAAGAACTAATGCAGGATCTACGCCAACCATTGGTATTTTTAATTCAGAAACTTGATTTAAAAACTCACTCGTTGTTTGAGCTGTGGTTGTAAACTGTTTTAAAAAACCTTTTACATGCTGTGCTTTGCCATTGGGTTTAAATGGCAACAATACGGGCTTTAATCCTAGGCGTTGAATGAGTTCAACAAAATCACTCACGACACTAGCGTCATAATAACTAGTGAACGGATCTTGAACAATCAGTACATGCTTCTTACGTTCCTTTTCAGAAATACCTTTCAATTTTTCTAGGTTAAATGGAGAAATATTTTTCTTCTGACAGTGTTCAGCTAACGTGGGAACAGATAATAGAGGCATATCAACGTAGCCTACTATTTTTTTCGTTAACGTTTTAGTTACTGATTGTTTTAATACACCATTAATCACTTTGGGTACTTTAGCCATGAGCGGCAACATAGTTTCAATATTCGCTACCATGTAATCTTTCATTGGTCGCTGATAACGGCTGTGATAGATATTTAAAAAACGCGAACGAAAACTTGGTACATCCACTTTAATTGGACATTGGCTTGCACAGGCTTTACAAGCTAAACAGCCCATCATTGCGTCATGCACTTCATGCGAGTAATCGTATTCTTTATCTTTATTTATACGATTTCGAATACGATCTATAATTTGCTTAATCGATGGGCGTTTTGTGAGAAGTTCTCGCTCTAACTCAACAGGATCAATTCCTTGTTCTGATAATTGACGCAGCCATTCACGAACAAGCCCTGCTCGCCCTTTTGGAGAGTGACGACGATCTGCTGTTACTTTCATTGATGGGCACATTGGTGAGCTTGTTTCATAATTAAAGCACAAACCATTACCATTACATTCCATCGCTTGATTAAAGCTATCTCTTACTTCAATTGGAATTTGGCGGTCATAATATCCACGCTTTGTATCACTTACTTTAACCAATTCATCATTACTGTCTAACGGCGTACAGATTTTTCCCGGATTCATTTTATTGTGAGGGTCAAAAGCACTTTTCACGCGACGTAACTCTAGAAATAGCTCTTCACCAAAAAACTCAGGTCCATACTCTGAACGGAAGCCTTTACCGTGCTCCCCCCACATTAAACCACCGTATTTTGACACTAAAGCAACCACTTGATCTGAAATGGTATGCATTAATGCTTCTTGTTTTGGATCGCACATATCTAACGCAGGACGTACATGCAGTACCCCAGCATCAACGTGGCCAAACATACCGTAGTTGAGCTGATGTGAATCTAATAACTCTCTAAACTCTTGAATAAAATCAGCCAAGTTCTCTGGTGGCACACAGGTATCTTCAGCAAAAGCAACAGGCTTTGCTGCCCCTTTCGTTGCACCTAATAATCCCACGGCTTTTTTTCGCATCGTATAAATACGACCAATGCTAGCTACATCTTGCGTTATTTGATAACCAATAATACCGGCAGCTTCTGTTTCAATAAGTTGATCTAACTTTGCAATAAGATCCGAAACTTGTCGTTCAACCACTTCTGGCTCTGTTCCTGCAAATTCCACCATATTTAAGCCAAGCATTTCTTTGTTTGGAACATCAGCAATTAAATCACTAACGCTATGCCAAACAATGTCTTGCTTTGCAAAATTCAGTACTCTTGAATCGATGGTTTCTACAGAAAGCGCATTAGCTTGAACCATAAATGGGGCATTTCGTAATGCTGCATCAAACGTATCATATTTTACATTGATTAAGGTTCTGGCTTTTGGAATAGGCGTGATATTGACTTTAGCTTCGGTTAAAAAGGCTAATGACCCTTCTGCACCACATAACACTCGCGTTATATCGAATTGATCAGTTTCTGTATTTAATGCGTTTTTTAAGTCGTATCCCGTTAAAAAACGATTCAATGGAGGGAACTTCTCTTCTATTTTTTGACGATTTTGGCGACAAACTCCAGCAGTAACATCTAAAACAGACTGTATAGGATCTGGCTGTTCATCATAAGCGAGCTCTGTATTCAAATACGAGCCATTAACAAGTACGGCTGTAATTCCTAATACGTGATCGGAGGTTTTTCCATATTTAAGTGAACCTTGCCCCGATGCATCGGTATTAATCATTCCACCAATGGTTGCACGGTTACTGGTTGATAAATCAGGTGAAAAGAAAAAACCATGAGGTCGCAGTGCATCATTTAATTGATCTTTAATTAAACCGGTTTGAACTCTCGCCCAGCCTTGTTCAATATTGATCTCAAGAACGTTATTCATATGGCGTGATAAATCGACCACAATGCCTTTTGTTAATGATTGTCCATTTGTGCCAGTTCCACCACCACGAGGAGAAAATGTGATGCTTTTATACTGTTCTTGGTTTGCTAATTTGGTTAAGCACTCAACGTCTTTAGTGGTTCTTGGCAACAATACCGCCTGTGGCAATTGTTGATAAACACTGTTGTCGGTTGATACGGCTAAACGACTCGAATAGGTTGTTTCGATATCACCACTAAAATCGGTTTTCTTTAATGCTTCTAAATAACCAACTACTTTGGGGTCAATAGTAGATTGGAATGGTAATACTGGTAACATTGCTCCATGCTCCTTTAATCGCTGATCCTCAGCGTCATTATGTTGTTCTATACACACTTTACAACATCTCGAATGGATAAAACATCTAACCTATGCTATATCGGCTAAATATTTGTCTTTTTACCTATCAGGCTTGTTTCTCATTTAAAAATAAGTAGGCTGATACACCGCGCAGACCAGTAACAGTGCACCGTTCTGGTTTGATTCTGTGGCATATTTATTGCTTGTGTAATTCATATCGCCGTAACACTTTTATAGAGAACGTTATGAAACCTGCAATAAGAAAAAGCAAAACAATCACTACTGATGATATTTTATTAACACTTTGTCGTTCAATGTCAGGCGTACTGAGTAAAGCAACTCAAAGTTCAGTGAACTATTCAGCAATGGTTCAAAAAATCACTAAGACGAGTTTAAAGCCAGATTTTGGGTGTTTTGTTCTCTTTGATGGGGGCTTCTCTGGATTAGTAGTAACAAACTTTACTAAAGATGCCGCACTAGAATTGTATACAAAGTATATGCGTAATATGGGCATGCCAGATGAAGAACTTGCTATTTTGCACACTTCAGATGAAGTTGGAGATGTTCTTGGTGAATTAATGAACCAAATCGTTGGTGACTTTACAGGCCAGATCCGCAAAACATTGCAAACGACGATCTCACAAAACCAACCAAAGATGCTTTCACTAAACAAGCAAGTGATCTTATCAGTTGATACTAATTTAGATCGCCCTCAAGCCCGTCGCGTTACTTTTACTACAGAAAATAATCATATCTTCTATCTTGAGCTGGCAATGGATAAAACTGAATTTATTCAACTTGAAGAATTTGAAGAAGAAGAAGAGTTTAATGCTGATGATCTTTTTGAGCAGCATAAATCAGGAAGTAATCAAAAATCAGAGAGTAAAAAGGATAGTTCTCAAGATTTTGATGATTCATTATTTGATGAGCTAGGCATTTAATTTACTCTATCGAATATATTTAGTACTAAGTCTAATTGGTGTTTCTGTGTAATCGTTACTTACATAGAGCACCACCTTAGGTTCTCATATATATCTTTCTCCTTACTAAATTCTCTTCTGCATCTTTTGAATACCAAATACCTTCCAAATTAAATAAGAGACAGGTAAAATAACGGCCCCGTAAAAAGTAAGGTAAATCTATGTCGTCTACAAAGCAAAAGGCTCTAAAAAAGATCGCTAAATGTCTTGAACTTGGTAATTCAGCTAATGTGAATGAAGCAGCTCAAGCCATTAAGATGGCGCATCGCCTTATGCTTAAATATGGCCTTGAAAAAGATGATATTGAATTTATCAAGATGGGGAAAACCCAAAGTACTCATCTACTTCCGAGTAACGTTGGCAGCAATATTTTAAAAATAATTCGTGGTATCAATACCCGATTTGGTGTTGAAGCGGTATTGCTAAACCATAAAGGGCTAAAAAAAGTCGAATTTATTGGTTCTGCTGATCGTGCTATTTTCGCGGCTTTTGCCTTCGATATTGTTTACCGTGAAATGAATGAGCAAACCGGCCAGTTTAAAAATAGTTTTGCAGGCTCTGGCAAAGGACAACTCGAAGTCACTAAACGAGTGAATTCATTTTTAGCCGGCTGGATTGAAGGCGCTCTTGAAAAATTACCCGTAATTGCACCCGATGACGAATCAGCAAACAAGATCAATGATTACATCGATAAAGAATTTAAAAATATTGACCGTGAAACTTTTAAGCAACAACTAAAAGAAGCGATGGCGAATATTACTGCAGATTATGAGAAAGGCCTTAAAAAAGGAAGAACAATTTCAGTTAACCGCCCTGTTGCTGGAACCCAGACTCCAAAGCTTTTAAGATAATACTTTAGTCGCATATTGAGTATAAAATCAAAGCACTTTGATTTAAATCAAACAACTGCCCTTGATTGCACGATATTTTAACTTTGTTAAATAAATGTATCAGGGAGCGCTATTATGACTTTATTAAGAAACCCTAAATGCTATACCGATGTATGTATTGATGGAAAGTGGTACCACTATGACCACTGCGGAACTAGGGTTTATATGTTAAAAGGCGGAGCCTCTGCTGAATTTGATCTAAACTCTGAGCCTCTGACCGAGGGAGAGCTTATTAATCAAATCAAACAAATATCACCTTTTTAATTACGAAACTATTACTCTATTTCAATTGTGACTAGATCATGGGAAATTCGAAGCACTTGCAATAAATAGCTGATATTTTGGTTATTTATTGCTGTTTGAGTAATAGACATTAGCATACTACCACTACTGATATTTAACGTACTTGACTCTAATTCAGTCGCTGGTACCACTTCGACTTTCACTCTATTCTTTTGACTTTCGCACAAATAATGCACTTTTAAATACTCAGTAAGATTCGCATCTTCGTCTATCATTGCTATGTTTGAAAACTGTTTTTCAGGTGTATACTGATATTGAACTGCGGCCTTTCTTCCTTCAATGGTCCACAATTTAGTCTGCATTATTACGTATGAAAATGGCGGCAACTGTAACGTTTCTGCAATCTCTTTCGGTGCTAATACCCTTTGTGCGCTTATACTACTTACAGCGTAATGCCATTTTTGTTTTTGGCATACCTTAGCAAAGTCAGTGTCGGTTACAGGATTAAAGCTCAATGTATCTGTAGAAACAAACCAACCACGACGCTCTTCTTTATATACTTTACCTGATAGAGCTAAATGATTGAGCGCCTCACGCAGAGTTATACGAGTGGTTGAGAAAGATTCTGCAAGCACTCTCTCTGATGGCAACTTATGTCCAGATTTTAGCATTCCACTTTCTATTTGCTCTTCTATGGCGTCTTTTATCATCAAGTATTGCATTTAGTCCTCCTTAAAGCGTTGGTACATAAATGTCACTTGATAAGTAAGCTTGTAACGTTGTATTTCGCAGTAAATGTCCTTTTTTTAATAAGATCGTGACTCGTATATTTTCCACTTCAGCTTGCTGTAAGTACTCTGCAATCTCTTGCTCTGTATCGACATAAAGACGCTCTGCATCACGACGACATAATTCCACAAACTCTGAAGGACAATCATTAAAACAAATCATCCACTCTGCTTGCTGCATTAAACGTAACGATTTTAACGTTAGCATCTCTGTCTCTTGATGATATTCGATCCAATTTCGTTCAGCCTTTGTTTCGACATTAGATGATAAGTACTGCGAAAATAACTGCTCTAATTCATTTCGTGTTGTTAACTTTTCGACTTCAGGAGATCGTAAAAATGTTTCCCAAAACTTACGACGCTCGTCAACCGTCATAAAATGCTGCTTAATAACATTTCTCTTATCAGCACCAAAATCAGCTAACATAGCAATCTTAGAAGACAATTGAGTTTCTATTTGCTCACGTATCATTCTAATTAAAACAGGTGACGACCCGCCACTAGATATTGCAACTTGAACACGTCCGCGATTTACCATTGATGGCGTAATGAAATCACAATGCGGTGTATCATCGACAACATTGACTAAAATACGCGCATGATGAGCGTCTCGATAAACTTGATGATTCAACTCTGAGTTGTCAGTCGTTGCCCACACTTGAACATATGATTGTTTTGCAAGTAAATCGCTATGATAAAAACCTTTTATATAATGAATCTTATCTTCTTCAACGTAATTCATTAGGTAAGATTTAATCGAGGGGGCCACCACGGTAATATCTGCATCTGCTTGCAATAGCATATCTATCTTTCGACACGCCACTTCCCCACCACCAATGACTAATACTGGTCGCTTTTGAATATCCATAAAAATGGGAAAATATCTCATTACTGCTCTTATCCTTAATTTTTATTCTCTGAGAGCACTATACCTTGCTTTCATAAAAGAAGGTATTTATTCACAAACTTGTTAACTTCAATAACATAAGACCACGAAAGTACTTATAACCACTAGCCAGGTGAATTTATCACTTGTTACAGATGCTTACAAAGTACGCAAGCTAAGTTAATACACTGATGTAAAATGGTTTCCAGCTCAATTAATTCAGTTCAAAAACGCGAACAAACTTGATTTTTTGAACTATAAGCGCCATAACTGTCTATATATTTATGTCTGTCCATTCCAAGGGGAATACGATGAATAATCAAATGTTCGGCCAAACTCATACTCAAGAGTCGGCTCTACAAACAAATAAAGTATTACGTAATACTTACTTTTTACTATCAATGACACTGTTATGGTCAGCACTTGTTGCTGGTGTATCAATGGCACTGAACTTACCTCGCCCAGGTATTATCATTATGCTTGTTGGTTTCTACGGTCTATTGTTCTTAACAGAAAAGAACCGTAACAACAGCATGGGTCTTGTATTTACTTTCTTATTTACAGGCTTTCTAGGCTACACGATCGGTCCAATCCTTAACATGTACATTGGTGCAGGTATGGGTGATGTGATCTTAACAGCACTTGGTGGCACAGCCCTTTCTTTCATGGCTGCATCGGCTTACGCATTAACAACTAAGCGTGATTTATCATTCCTTAATGGCGTGTTAATGGCTGGTTTTGTTGTTCTTCTAATTGGCATGGTAGCAAATATCTTCCTACAAATGCCTTTATTACACCTTGCAATGAGTGGCATGTTCATTCTATTCTCTACAGGTGCGATTCTATTAACAACACAATCAATCATCCGTGGTGGTGAAACAAGCTACATTTCAGCAACGATTACGCTGTATGTTTCTATCTACAATATCTTCATCAGCCTACTAAGCATTCTTGGTATTATGCGTGATGATTAATCGATAAGCATTCGATAAACATAAAAAATGCCAGCCTTCACAGGCTGGCATTTTTGTATCTATTGTTCTAGGGTTCGCTCATACACCAGAAACACACTAACTAGTATATATCGCACATTCATCATTAATGTCTTCTGTAGGTAAGTAATTCTCTCTAACATAAAACTTGTTAAGTAAACGTATTACCGAATGCTTCTTTACTGGTTTCTCATCCATTAACACATGCAGCTTACGAGCTACATTTTGAATCGTTAATAAGTTTTCCAGAGGTAAACTTGCCTCTAAATCGTTCTTTAAACTATGAGCTTCTTCATGCCCATTAGCTGCAGAAAGATAAGCCCAGATGTAAGCGACTGCATTATGAGAAGAAGACACTTTTTGGTTATATTGAGCAGAACGGTATTGTGATTCAGGGCTTTTAAGCTCTCCACCACGTTCTGTCCAATAAATCGCTTTATAGATATCTTTCTTTACTCCTATTCCGTGATAGTAACAAGAACTAACGGTAACCATTGCTTTAGGATCATCTTGATAAGCAGCTCGTAACATCCAGTAGAATCCTTCAGGATGTCCCTCTTGCTGCCTTTGGTACCATTGAGCGAGAAATAATTGAGCTTCAAGATGATCATTTAATGCTAAGGTAGTAATAGTTTTTAACCCTAACTCTATATCTTTCTCGCACCCTAATCCTTCTAGATAAAGTTTACCTAAAATAAAAGTAGAACTTTGTTTTCCTGTTGAGTCACCAAGTCGCGCAGCCCAATATTTAGACTTTTCGCAGGCTTCAGGATCATCATAATTATCATCATACAGTCGAACTAACGCATAAAAAGCTTGTTGGCTATTTTTCTCAGCCGCTTTAAGGTACCACTTTATCGCCCCGTTTTGAACAATAAGCTCTAAATCAGCCCCTAGTGCCAACTGTGCTGTAATATTCCCGCTATTCGCTCTATTTATTTTATCCTGTCTATCTGCTTCATCATCAAAAGTAGCTGGCGTAGATGCATGCAAGTCATGCTGTTTACATCGAGCTCTTGTTAACCTTTTTTTATCAACAGAGTGAAAATGCCATATCATAACAATTAAGCAAAATACGCTGCAAAAAAATAAGAACCAATACATATCAATATCATCGAAAAATGGAACACGTTTTTATAAACCTATTCTAATGATTTTCACACTCAATTAGAATGAATACCTTTTACAAATCTAGCTTTATCTTGCTATTTCTTATGAAAATGTACGCAGACACACAAAACAACACAGTTTGAGCGTTTTTTATTTAGAATTCCTAGCTTTGTTACTGTTCTTTTAGCAAAAATTAGCTAAGGTTATAAACAAATCATTCATTTTATGGCTTATATGAAAAAAACGTCTCATTACTATTTGTTTGCGTCTCTTTTTATCTTCTCACACCTTAGCTTTGCAAGCTGGGGACTTTCTGATGAGCAACCAATAAAAATTAGCCCTCACGTTCAAACAATTGAAAATGATATTAGAGCACTACCAGAACAACATTTTTTTTCTAGTCATGATTACGCGCAAGTAAAACGGCTACTATCAACAACGATCTCTCAGCAAAAAAAACATGCAGGGGAGCTTAACACTGCTCTAAAAAACTATAGAAAAGCGCCAGATGAGATGAATTGGTTATTGGTTGAAAATAATCACAAATCGTTAAGTTCGTTAAACTTAAGTAAACAACAATTACTAAAATTAACGGATCAAACTACAAGAGAACAATTAACAGGGTTTGGTCCATATGGGGTAACTCAATTTTATTCTGAATTAACCATTACTCAATTAAATATCGAATATTACATTCATTACCAAATTCGCAGTTTTAAAAACTTATTGCGTGATTTGAGAATATCTCCAGTTCCTATCATTAGCGTTATTTTTAAAGTACTTTGTGTCTTCTTTATTTTTAGTTGGTGGTTTAGAAATAGCGTCCGTCTAATTAAAGACTTCAAAAAATCAAAACTTGAAGGAACCAATAAACCTAACTTATTTATCCGAGGCATTTGGTACCTAACTCGAGCACATAAAGCAATAGCTTGGTTACTTCTTATTACTGTCACACTACGTATTATTTCAACACTACCAAGCTTACAGCACCTAATATTTTTGGAAATATTTACATGGTGGGTATTGGGTGGTTCAATAGCGGTAAGTTTTATCCTTGAATTTATTTATCGTAATAGTAAGCATAATAAAAAAGAAATTATTACCTTACGTCTAGCGTCTATCCGTCATTACGTTTGGGGGATTATTGTTGCTGGTGTCATTTTACAAATATCTTCAAGAACACTAGGACAAGGTACTATTTATGCTTGGATTAATTCTTTAGTCTATTTATTCTTTGTTCTTTTAACGGTTTATACTCTAAAACAATGGCGGACGATTGTTTTTGATAGAATTAATCATATTGAACCATTACCAGTATCAATACAGTGGGCAGCTCGTAACCAAAAAACATTTTTAATCTCAATTATTGCTACAGCATGTGCTGCGGCTTGGCTTTCATGGCGAGCGATTCAACACAGCGTTATTAGTGTATTATCTCAATACGCTGCATTTAGCCATGCTTTAGCGTATTTATTTAGAATAGAAGTGGCTAAACAAACCGAAGTTTCTCGTGAACAGTCTAATCTTGTTCGAATCAAAGGTACCGCTGCTTTTGATTACATATCTCCAGGTTCTGAAGAGTCCGTATTAATTGAAGATTATGCTAAAGAAGAAATGACAGCCCTGTCAGGTTACCTATTAACTGACAGTCCAGCAGTATGTGTACTTTCTGGCGAACGAGGTGTAGGTACAACAACCTTACTAAAACGCTTACTTAATAAAGTAAAAAATGCACAGCCTCTCTACTTAAATTGCCCATATGATGGGTACTCTGCTTTATTACCAGAGTTCGCAAAACAGTTAGGGTTATCTGAAGAATCAACAGAAAGAGATATTCTTCAGCATTTACGTAACAGTGATACTTGCTATCTATTGGCTTTTGATAATACGCAGCGCCTAGTCAAACCGAAAGTAAATGGTTTATCAGATTTAATGAAATTAACCAACCTACTTCGTCGTGCTCGAAAAAGCCATCGAGTTGTATTAGCTATCGAAAAATCAAGCTGGCGTTTCATTGATCGCGCCCGTGGCGAACGTCTATTATTTGATCTTGTTACCTTTATGCCTAAATGGGATGAAAAACAAATTGGTCAGTTGCTCGAATCTCGCATTACCACCACACAAGCAGCAGAAACGAATGAAAAAACACCTTCAATTTCTTTTGATGGCTTAGTGCTACCAAGACAATGGGATGAAGAAAACTTAACAGAAGAAGAACGAGCTAAAAACGGCTTTTATCGTATTTTGTGGGATTACTCTGATGGTAACCCAACTGTCGCATTGCGCTTTTTCCGTTTATCGTTACATAAGGATAAGGACACTGATGCCGTTTTAGTTCGATTATTCAGAGCCCCGCACTCAGACGACTTAGAAGCTATGCCCAAGCCGATGCTTGCCGTTCTTCGCTCTATTGTTCAGCTTGAAATTGCTTCTCCAGAAGACCTGTGTGAGTGCAGTCGATTAAGTATGGCTGAAGTCATCAGCACACTTAGATACTTTCAAAGCCGCGGCTATATTGAATGGAGTGATGATAAGGCTCGTATTTCTGATCATTGGTTCCGCCACATTACAAATGTTTTACATCGTCAACACTTACTGGTGAAATGATATGCTTCGATTACTTATATTTTTCATTACGATCACTTTTGGTAGTGCAGCCTTTGCTGAAGAGGCCCAATCTATCGATAACTTACACCAATTTGCCAGTTTAATTCGCTGGAGCGGTGTCGCGTTTTCATTCGTTATTGTATTTGTCGCTTGGCTATTATTGCGCTTTACTCAATCGATTGTTGATGGGATCAGTAGTCAATTTGCTCAACGCCGTATGCTGATGCAAAAATTACAATCCTTCTTTCAATTCTTTATTTATATGTCTACTGGTATGGCCGTATTCATGCTCAGTTTTCGTGTTGATGAAAGAGTTCTGGCATTAATAGGCGGTACAATTGCCGTTTCAGTTGGTTTCGCTTTAAAAGATCTTACTGCTTCTTTTATTGCAGGCTTAACCGTTATGATTGATCGGCCTTTCCAAGTTGGTGACAGAGTCACATTTGAAGGACACTATGGCGATATTATTACTATCGGATTGCGTTCAGTAAGAATGCAAACCTTAACTGATGATATTATTACGATCCCGAACAATAAATTCTTAAATGATGTTGTTGTAAGTGGAAACTATGGGGCATTAGATATGCAAGTGGTGATCCCTTTCTATATTGGTATGGATCAAGATATTAATACTGCGCGCGATATTATCCAAGAAGCGGCATCTTCTAGTCGTTATATACACTTACCGAAACCGGTTGTTGTTTTAGTTAAACAAACTATTACTGATAACTATTTAGCGATCCAACTCACCTGTAAAGCTTATGTGGTTGATATTAAAGTAGAAAAACTATTTGAGACCGACATTACTCTACGCGTTATGCAAGAATTTAGAAAATCCAATATACTGCCTCCACGTATCGCTGTGCAGAGCCAATAAATTTTAAATAGAAGCTCTTATTCTCAAAGAGCTTCTACGTTCAAAAAACATTATTTTATTCAATTCATTGCCCTATTATCTCTCGCTGTCCTCTAATTTTATTGATAACATATCATTCTATATTAGCTAACTCTTTGGTTCTGTAATGAAATTAATATTAAAATCACTCCTATTATCTGCGTCATTATGCTCCTCCTTAGCGTTGGCTAATACAGAAGCACATCAAGATTACTTAAAAGGCACTGCCTATTTAAACCAAGATAACTATAAAGATGCGATTACCTGGTTAACAAGCGCTGCAAACAATGGGTCAATTGAAGCTCAAAATAAAATAGGCGTGATGTATGCGAAAGGTATTGGTACTGATGTTAATGCGCACTTAGCCATTCAATATTTTACTAAAGCGGCCAAAAATGAAAGCTCAATGGCTTACTATAACCTTGGTAAAGTATATGAATCACAGAATAAGTTTACGACAGCTACCAATTGGTACAATAAAGCAATTGAGATGAATAACAGTAATGCTATGAATAATCTTGCAGACTTGTATCTACAAGGCAAAGGATTAGTTCAAAATACTAATCAAGCTGAATTGCTGTACGTCCAAGCAGCTGAATTAGGTAATGCGACCTCAATGCGCAATCTTGGCTTTCTATATTTTAAAGGTATTGAGGTTAAACAAGATATGGAAAAGGCGTATTTCTGGTTTAATTTAGCAGCTGCGAAGGCTTATCCTGAAGCAGACACATATCGAGATTTTACTGGCGAAAAACTGTATAAAACACAACGAATTTCTGTACAAAATGACGCATTAGAATGGCTAGAAGAGCATTCTAAATAAACCTATCCGCTTCTTTTATTATGACTTAATTGTGGTTGCCTTCGTTAACTAAGGCAACCACTAATCTTATCAAGCCTTTCTACGAACACTTAAATAACGTGGCAACCACGCTGACATCGTGATGACCATAAATATTTGCGCGAAGTTTTCAACTGATTTTATAACTAAAACAATAACCGAACTTGCTTCTAATGTATCTAATAATAAACCGGCACTAAAACGTATAGCTACTATCACAACTAACAAAACACACAAAGTCATTAAACAGTCTTTTATGTTAAGTATCGGCTGCGCTTTCGATAGCGCAATGGCTAAAACTACAGCCCAAGATAACACTGCCATATATAAATAATTCATATACAGCATAATAAAAGCAATACCACTGGTTACGAACGACATAATTAACCAAAATGGCAGACCTGCTATTACACGATATAACAAATCACCATGCTTACGCTGTAAACTCGAAAAATGGAGAATAACCATCGCGCCCAATGCAAGACCTACAATAGAATCTGTTAAAAAGTGAACGCCTAACCATACTCGTGAAATTGACTGCACAATGATCAGCCCCACAAAAAGACAGGCATACCGATATAGTCTCAACGTCGATAATTGTTTTCTCTTTAATGAAAGATAAAACACCCCATAAATAACAACAGACAGCATGGCGTTCATGCTTGGCATTCCAAATCCATTAGCTTGGGTAAGCTGCAATTGCGGCACATAAACAAATGGTCGTGGTAATGCCAACCCTTGTTTAGCAAGTTCAGTAAGAATAACGCTTAAAATAATACTGAATAATAATATCAGTGCAGTCTCCCGTCCCAAATACACCAGAGCAACAATAAATAGAAAGTAGAAAAAAGTATCTGAACTCGTTTCACTAATCATAATAAAAAACATTTTAATGCTAATGTTCGCTAAAATAGGCAAACTGTCTATGCTTTCTCGTAATGACATTAACAATTCTAATTCTACTTGGTGTATATCTGATGCTTGATCAACTAAGTTGTTAACCCAAGTAATTCTATTATCACTCTCTAGCGGTTTAGCAAACCAACTCTGAAGTAACTCCAACTGTTCTGGATAACGATATTTCTCATGTTTTATTTTATAAGGTTCAGTTAAATAAACTGCTTCGGTTTCAATACCATAATGAGGAGAAAACCACGATGGTATTCGATAAAAGCCATTACTGGTTTCTAAATCAAATACAATAATATCGGAATCACTGGTGCAACGATAAATTATAGCCTTTTCATCTTGGTGTAAGATTTCTTTTGCTGTCACAACTAAGCCAGCTTCTTCCCATGTTTCTCGCTCAGCGGCTTCTCTGGCCGTTTCTCCCTTATCAATGCCCCCTCCGGGTAATGATAACTTCCCCGTAATTAACTCTTCAATCAAAACTACTCGAAAGCCATCATCAACAACGCATACCGCGCCTTTTGAATTTAGTGTTTCATCGGCTATTGCTGGTATAGAAAAAAGTGCTGAAAAAAATGTTGAAAGAAATAACATCAAAGTAAAAAACTGCTTCATATTTCATCCTCTTTTAAAGATTTACGTAAATAATGAATATGATCTTTTAAGCCTTGCTGATTATAAAAATCTAATGCCTTTTGATTAAAATTCCAAACTTCAACAAAGAGTTCTTTTACTCCATAATCCTTTAATTCTTGCTCAATTCGTGCCATTAATTCTTCAGCAATGCCATTTCTACGATACGTTGATTCTACGTACAGCTCATCTATGGTAGCCATCATCACCGGCTTACTTACCGTTGAAACTAATTCACAAAAATGCGCGGTAACAAATCCAATAACTGCACCGTTAAACTCTGCCACATATACTATGCAGTCAGGGTCATCTAAATAACGAGAGATGCTTTTCTCTTCTTCTATCTCAGAAGCCGTTTTAAATAATTCAGGGCACTGTTGATGATGCTCATCATGCAACTGATACATCATTGAATTTAAGCAAAACAAATCGATTTCTTTCGCTCGACGAATAACTGAATCCATGTTGATACCAAATAATAATAGAACGGTAATTAGAGCATGATTTATATACAAAAAAAAGCTCTTCAGAATGAGAATCTGTATTCGTTGAACGACCTATCAGTTTTGCCTAAGAATGCGTAAATATGTCATTGCATTGAACCATAAAATAATTAATCGTTCTAATGAACGCTTTTCCTTACTTTATTTTGACTATAAAAACGTTAATCACGATACACTCATTTCACTCACTACCTTATAAAATAATTAATTATGTTTTTTTCTTTTTCTCCTAAACATCGCATTTACGAATTAATCGCTTTTTTTCTGTTTATTTCAGTTATGGGGACGATTTTACTACTGACCCCTGCTCCTGATTTATTCGCATCATTACCGCCGTTTGAAAATAAACTTCTTAAATGGTTGAGTCGTTCAGCAGGTGAATACCTATTTATTCTTACCTTAGCGATTCTCTGTTCAATCCCTATTATTCAGCGATTATCTATAAAAAAAACACTCTCTTTGTATCTACAGTTTGGCATTCTTCTCGTATTGAGCTTTATGCTTAAAAGCGGTGTAAAAGCAATAACAGAGATCCCGCGTCCATATACACAAGCCTTAGTACAAGTTGATCTTATTGACAGTACTGAACGTTTTTATTCATTAGATGAAGACAGCAAACAAGCACTGATTAGCCATACAGAAAACAGAGTGAGCCCAGCCCGTATTGAACAATGGCGAGCAAGCACTAACTATTCATTTCCATCTGGACACACTATATTTGCTGCAATCTGTGTCTTATTTTGGGGCGGATTTTTATTACGTCATAAGCACTATCTTTTAACCACTGCCGTCATTACTTGGGGAGTAGGTGTTGGTTTTAGTCGTATTTGGCTTGGTATGCACTGGCCTTTAGATCTGATTGCTTCAATTATCAGCGCGTCCGTCTTAATCTTATGTGTTCCTACAATTTGTTTAGAAAAAGCGCCTATAGGTAAAAACTAAGACTCTATTTCACACAAAATACTCCAGACCTTCTCGCCTGCTGGATGTAACCTCGCTTGATAGCGATAAGCGTAATACTCAATAGAAAGTCGCAATGTTGGTTCGCCAATAATTGCGACTTTTTTTTGTTTTAATTCATCTTTAATACTATAAGCAGGCAACCAAGCAATACCTTGCTTATCAAGTACCAGCATTTTTAGCATATCAGTCATTGATGACGAGAATATAGGATTCAATTGCACTTGCTCTCGCACTGTTTCAACTTGTCTCCCCATGTATGACGTTGAGCTATAAGCTAACCATGGTAAAGGATCTCCACTATCAAAATTAAAGATCGCCTTGCCTTGCTCGTTACATGCACTAACTGGCAATAATTCGGTTTTAGACAGTAATTGAGATTGATAAGGCGGCAATCTTAGGATCTCGTCATCAAATGCTAATAAAATATCACACGCGCCCTCTCTTAATTCTTTGATCGCCTGATCTACATCAATTGCCTCAACACTTAATATCGGTTTGTAATCACTCTCTGGCAACAAGCTTTGTATTGTAGGAATTAAACTTGTAGCTAATGAATGAGCAGCCGCGATTTGTACAACGTTACCTCCCAATCGGGATAAATCTGAAATTTGATTAATACCCGTCATTATTTGATTAACCAATGTTCGCGCCGTGATCCGAAATAGTTTTCCACTGGGCGTTAACTCAATCGGTTTACTTTTTCGATCAATCAACTCAGCACCCACGGTATCTTCTAATAAACGAATCCGTCGACTAAACGCGGGTTGAGTTACATTCCTTAATGCCGCGGCTTTAGAAAAGTTCCGCACTTTTGCTAGCACTAAGAAATCTTCTAGCCATTTACTTTCTACATTCATCTCATTTTCTCACTGTCCTTTAAAGGGACGAACATCACTATTCCTAAAATGCATTATTACGATTTACATAATTTTTTTATGCTAGATAACTCTAATAAATCACTTTCAAAGAAAACAATTTCATCTGCAACGTATAAAAATCATCCAAAAAACGACTTACTGAGAGTTAATTCTAATTTTTACGCTTTTAGCTATGCCGATTTGACATACAACTATAATTCTTAGCATTTAACAAAAACCACAACGACTGACATGATTTATTCAACTTCTGCATTAGCAAAATTAATTTAAAAAACTTAACTATTTAATATAAAAAGGATGTTGTATGTCGGTAATAATCGAGATATCTGTTGTGTTAATTTGTATCTATTGGGGACTAAAAATGGGTGGCCTCGGTGTTGGTTTAGCGGGAGGTCTTGGGCTCGCGATATTAACACTTGGGTTAGGACTTGAACCTAGCGCTCCTGCTATCGATGTTATTTTGATCATCATGTCTGTGGTAACAGCTGCATCAACAATGCAAGCGGCTGGAGGAATGGATTGGTTGGTTCATCACGCTGGTAACTTAATGCGTCGCCATCCAAAATACATCAATGTATTAGCACCAATGATTACTTGGTGTATGACCATTATGGCGGGTACTGGTTACACCGTATTCTCTACTCTTCCTGTAATATCTGAAGTCGCTAAAGAAATCGGTGAAAGACCATCTAGACCACTTTCTGCTGCGGTTGTGGCATCTCAAGTGGCCATTTCGGGTTCTCCGATTTCTGCGGCAATGGCTGCAATGATTTCTATCATGGAGCCTGCTGGCGTTAGCTTTTTAGAGATCATGGCTATTTGTTTACCCGCCTCTTTTATCGCTGCTATGGTTGCTGCTTTTGTTGCTTCTCGCCAAGGCTGTGAGTTAAAAGACGATGTTGTTTACCAAAAAATTCAAAAAGAAAACAAACAACAAATAACCAAAACGACTGAACTGATAGATCCAAAAGCCAAATATTCTGTAATGTTCTTTGCATTAGCTACCTGTGCAATCGTTATCTATGCTGCCATTCCATCCCTTCGTCCTGTTTTTCCAAGCGGTGATGTGATGTCAACACGAGACATTATTATTGTAAGCATGTTTGCTGCGGCGTGCTTAATGGTGCCAATGTGCAATATCCACCCTGATCGTATTATTCGTACCACGACATTTCGTTCAGGCATGAGCTCTGTTGCTGTGATTCTAGGTATCGTAACTATGGGCTCTACCGTTGTTAATGCACACCTACCTGAAATAAAAGAGTTTGCTGGTTCATTACTTCACTCTTACCCAATGCTGCTGTCTCTCGTTCTTTTTGGAACCTGCACATTATTAATGTCTCAAGGTGCAACCACTCCTCTTATCATTCCCTTAGCTCTTAGTTTGAACGTCCCACATTGGGCTATTTTGGCATCATTTGTCGCAGTAACTGGTGTCTTTGTTCTACCAACATATCCAACCTCTTTGGCCGCTATCGAGTTTGACTCAACAGGTTCAACTCGAATGGGGAAAAACATTTTCGACCATCCATTTATGTTACCAGGGCTAACTGGTGTCATCGTCGCAATTGGCGTTGGTTTTCTACTAGCTCCTGCTGTTCTTTAACACTAAATCGATACGATAAATTTATTGAAGGAATAATATTATGAATAAAAAATTAGGTATCTTAGGTGGGATGGGGCCATTAGCAACCGTTGAGTTTATGATGAAAATAATAACTCAGACACCAGCACATAATGATCAAGAACACATTCCAATGGTAGTGAGTAGTGTTCCACAAATTCCGGATAGAACAGCATTTATTATGGGCTATGGTGAAGATCCTTATCCTGAATTAAAACACAGCTTTGATCAACTAGAGCAATCAGGAGCTGAGTGCATTGTTATTCCATGTAATACTGCACATTATTGGTATTCACAGTTAAGTGCGACTAGCCATGTTCATACCATTAGTATTATTGATAGCGTTGTACAAGAGACCCAAATACGTAAACATAAAACGGTTGGATTACTTGCAACAACAGCAACAATGAAAGCAAGGATGTATCAACAGAAGCTCAACCAGTATGATATTGATGTGATTGAAACTAATGACATGCAGCAACAAGCAGTTATGCAAGGTATCTACGAAGTTAAAGCTGGAAACATTGAAAAAGGGAAAGCGTTAATGCTACCTGTATTTAAAGATATGTTATCCCAAGGCGCAGAAGCGATTATTCTTGGTTGCACTGAAATCCCAGTAGCGCTAGCTGAGCAAAATTTACAGTCACCGCATCATTGTTTGGATTCATTAGAAATATTAGCAAAGTATTGTGTTGAATGGTCTTATGAAGCAGAGCCCGCAGCGATAGCAAGCTAGGAAGACTCTTTACGATTCTTCTTCACTGATTTAACCGCCATAATACCAAAACCAATAAGCAGCAATAACGGCAATAGCCAAAGCACATAGGTTTTCGCATTTAATGGCGGTTCATATAAAACAAAATCCCCAAAACGACGCGTCATAAATGCCACCACTTCTTTATCACTCTTACCTGCTTTTATTTGCTGATAAACTTCCAAGCGTAAATCTTTGGCTATTGGCGAATTTGACTCGACTAAATTTTGGTTTTGGCATTGAGGGCAACGCAATTGTTTCGCTAAATCGATAGAACGCTTCTGCTCTTGTGGTGAATTAAATTCAAACAGCTCGACGCTTTCAATTACCTCTTTATCCGCGCCAACAAACAAGCTTGAACCATTATCAGAATTTGCCTGAACGGATACCGAGCTAAATATTACAATAATCAAGAACAGTAATTCTTTGCATCGTTTCATTATGACTCCTTAAAGAAATGAGCAAATTCACGTTGCCATTTTTTCTCATCTAAAGCGCCAGTAAATCGATGTAATATCACTCCATTCTGATCAATTAAAAAAGTCGTCGGTGTGCCAAAAACACCTAAATCCATTGCAAGTGATCCTCTTGGATCGAAAATCACGGCTTGGTATGGTGATCCTGTCTGCTCTAACACTTGTTTCGCCGCAATGCGATCGTCTCGATAGTCTAAGCCAATGATGGTTATGCCCTGTTCTTTTAATTGATGTAAAAACTGATGCTCGGTTTTACAAATGCCACACCAAGCTGCCCAAACGTTTAGCAAGGTTAATGGCTGTTGCTGAAATAACGATTCATTTAATAATACAGACGTATCCATAACTTCTGGCAATTCAAAAGCAGGGACACTCTCACCCACCATCGCTGTTGAGATACTTGATTCTTTGGTTTCTAATCCGCTAAGTAATACGATAAAAATACCAATACATACACTAACGGCTAGGCCTATTTTCGCTATTGTTTTCTTAGAACCTGTTTTCATCAAGAGTGCCTTTATGCTTCTTCCGCTTTTTTCTTTTTAATGATGGCGATAATACCACCTAATGCCATTAGGATAGAGCCAAACCATACCCATCTTACGTACGCTTTATATTGTAAGCGAAGCGCGAAGCTACCATCTTTAAGTTTTTCACCCAAAGTGACATAGATATCACCATGCCAAAACCAATGCATAGCAGGTTCACTCATGTTCATCACACGTACTTGATAATGACGACGCTGTGGCTGAACTGTTGCTATTTTCTTACCCTCTTCACTGATCACTAAATTAGCTTGTTCTGCAGTATAGTTTGAAGCAACCAACAAATCCGTTTCTACATAAGTAATCTCATAATCGGCTAATTTCGCAGTAATACCTGGTTCCATTTTCGCACTGGTTTCAAAAGAGTGCTCAGCATTCATTGCCGCCCCAATCATCACAACGGCAACGCCTATATGTGCCACTGCCATTCCAAGCGCTTTTCCTTGTGACTGTTTTATTGTCCATAATGAACCTCCAACAACAGCGACAGCTAATACCCAAATAATCAATGGCACAACAAACAGCTCACTGTATTGAAGTCGGTAGATAATAAACCCACAGATTATTGAACCAAGTCCCAAGAGTAAGCCGTTTCTTTTGGTCGCGATTTCTGTTTTTTTATGCCATTGGACAAAAATTGAAACTGCCATCATCAACAGAGCTATTATCGCCATAGGCACAAACAGTAGATTGAAATAAGGAGCACCAACAGAGATATTTCCTAACCCTAAAATTTGAAAAATCATAGGATAAAAAGTGCCTAGCAACACGGTAATTGTCGCTATTGAGAACAACCCTGCTAACAATAAAAAAAGAAAATCGCGACTCATCAACTCAGTGATCGATTTACTATTTAGCTGTTTACTTTTAAGTGCATACAAAGAAAATGAAACTAAAAGCACAGCAAAAAGGATCAATAACAAAATAATGCCACGAGTAGGATCAACCGCAAACGCGTGAACCGAAGTCAATACACCCGAACGCACCACAAAGGTACCAAGAATACTCAAACTAAACGTAAGCAACGCTAAAACGACAGAGGTTTTAAGTAGCTGTTGCTGTTTATGGCTGACAATTAACGTATGTAATAACGCGGTTGCCGTTAACCATGGTAATAACGAAGCGTTCTCTACCGGGTCCCAGAACCACCAGCCTCCCCAGCCTAATTCATAATATGCCCACCACGAACCTAAACTGATCCCTGCCGTTAATAAAGCCCATGCCAGTAAGGTCCAATTTCTTGCATAACGAACCCATGCGGATGGAACTTCTTTCATCATTAATGCCGCCAAAGCAAAAGAGAATGTAGCGGCAAAACCGACATATCCTAAATAAAGTAATGGTGGATGAAATATCAATCCAATATCTTGTAACATTGGATTCAGATCTCGGCCTTCTACTGGGGTATTTACATAGATGATGAATGGGTTAGAAGCGAAAAGTGTAAAAGCGGAAAAAATCACAATCAGCGTATTTAACACCAATAAAACACGAATAACATAAGCCTGTTCAATCCGCTTTCTATTTAGCGTTATAAGCCCTGCCCATAAGGTTAAGGTTAATACCCAAAACAGTAACGAGCCTTCGTGCCCCCCCCAAATAGCCGCTATTTTAAAAAAGACAGGTAAAGCAGAATTAGAATGTTCAGCAATGTATCGGATTGAAAAGTCATCGATATAAAAGCCATAACCAAGCGCAGAAATAGATAGAATACAGAACAAACAGCTTAATAAAGAAAGAGGAAAAATAGCCATTGACCATCGTTCGTTACTTTTAATAATGCCATACCCAACCGAGACCATAGCGACAAATGATAAGATCATCGTTGCTATTAACCAAAATTGACCGATTTCAGCAATCATACTGCTCCATTGAGTTCGATAAAATTAAACCGATATAAAAGCGCCATGCCTGTTACTCGCCATATGGGAAGTAACGTTAGCATGGCGATACCACATTATACGACGGTCATTTGTCCTGCATAAAGCACAAACGTACGCAGCATTAATACACCAAGTAAACTTAGTGATGTCACAACAAAAATAAAGCCTTTGCCATGAGCGACTTCTTTTGGCGCAAATGCATTAAGGGCTAATGGCGTCAACATACCTAAGCCAATCACCCCAACCCAGAACCAAGTTCCCCAAAAGCCACCACCAATAGCAGCCCACGCTGCCGCTTCCCCTTGGCCCCCACTAAAGATTAATCCAGTGAAGAAAGTAACTAATACAAATAATTCAAACACCACAACTGGACGCTCAAAGTTATGTATCCACTTTACAGATGTGCTGTGACTTGATTCTTTAAACCCAAGCACACCGAACAGTAAACACGCCGCGGCACCTGAAGATAAACTTGAGAACAAGAATAAAATAGGTAATACCGGGTTATTTAACATTGGGTAGGTTTGTAATGCTGATAATAAGAAACCAGTATAAGCCGCCAACATAACCGCTAGCACCGCTAAGAAGATTTCTAATGCATTCTCAAACTGTTCAATCTTCAACAAGATCGTGTCGATAAAACCAAACTTCCCTTTTAAGAAAGCCATGATCTCTTTTCTAAAGATGATCCCTATCCAAGCAAACAATACGACCATATACACTTGGAATAAGATAACCCCCATCGACATTACTGACGTTGGATTAAAGAAGATCATAATTTTCCAAAAAGATAACGGTTTAGTTAAGTGGAAAATCAAAATAGTAAGACCAGCAATAATACCAAATGGCGCTAATATTGCCGTCGCCTTGATAATGCCATTATCCGCAGGGTTACCTTCAATCACTTTACGTTTTAAGTAAATAGATATCATAACCGCACCGGCAGACATGCCTGCTAAAAATAGATAGATCGCAATGATCCAATCCCATACCAAAGAGTCAAAATTAAACGCAGCTTCCCATGCACTCATCTTAAATCTCCCCTTTTTTATTTGGGATCTTATACAGCTTAGGCTTGGTGCCTAGATCCACTTTGTCACGATATACTGGGTTATTATTTAATACCGTATTAATTTCGCTGTCTTTATCGTTTAAATCACCAAAGATCAGTGCTTTTGTTGGGCAAGATTCAACACAAGCAGGTTGCTTCCCTTGTGCTAAATTAGTCTCACGACAAAAATCACATTTATCTGCAGATTTAGTAACAGGATTGAAGAAACGAACTTGATAAGGACACGCTGCTAAACAATAGCCACAGCCCACACATTTTTCATTATGAACATCAACAATTCCTGTTTTTTCATCTTTATAAGCAGCACCTGTCGGACACACCATCACACACGGCGCGTTTTCGCAATGCTGGCATGATTTACGTGTAAAGCGATAATCAACGTCAGGAAACTCCCCGCGAGGTTCACTACGGATAATCTCTAAGCGAGAAACGCCTTCTGGCACACTGTTCACTTCACGACACGCTTCGGTACATGCTGTACAGCCAATACATGCATTCTCATCATGGACCATGCCATAACGTTTTGTTCCATCTTCCATTGAGTAAGCCAGTGTTTTTTTACTGCTCATCAATGACGTCGTTGCAACTCCGGTAGTAAAGATAACCGCACCAGAACCAGCTAAAAAATTTCGTCTAGAACAACTCATACTATTCTCCTAGCTTATTTTCTTTCTGATTAAAATCAGCGTGGCAATCAACACACATCTTAATCTTCGTTGAATGATCAAAAGAAAGCACAGCCTCTTTTTCTCCATGAACGACATGACAAGATGAACAAGTTAAGTTTTTAGCATGAACGTCATGCGTCCAGCTGTCGTCTCGTAATCTCTCTGAGGTGTGGCAATCAGTACATTGGCTATTAGCTTGTAAAATTTCATCAAACGAGAGGGTCACTTTTTCCGTGCCTTGCTTTGATTGTGCCGCAGAATATTTTGTAACTTGAGGTGCGCCTTCTCGGTGATCAGGCCCAATTGATTTATGACACTCAACACAATTCACATCACGTTTAAGAATCGCAAATGACTCTTCTCCGTGTGATCCCTTAAGTGTCTCTTTTTCATCTTTATGACATTGTGTACACGCATAATCGCGGTCACGAATTAGTGTCACCTCATGTCGAGTTGATGCATCGGCCTTAATTTGGGGCGATTCATCCGCTGCAACATTCAGAGACAAACCATAGAGACAAAATGCGAAGGTAAGCTTCAACATTGTGGCTATGGCGAGTTTGACTTTGCCCATTATATATCCTTCCCTTTCCATACTATTTGATGCTGTAAAACATGAACAAATAGGAGGGTGAGTAATTGTAATCCTGAAGATTTCCCTTCAGATTTTGGTATCAATTCTCATTGGATAGTTTAGCCACAACGCTTAACAAATGTATTTTATAACTAAATGTGTCTAAATAATACAACTTGTATCTAGTTAATTCTCAGCTTATACCTCTTTTGTGATAGCCATCAATAAATCATTATCTTGTTGTATTTCCACAAAAATAAGAACCATTCTTAACAAGAAAGATGTAAGTTAACACTTTAGGGTTAGTTGTCTTTATTGGTGATATAGATCACTTATGTAACTTGATGTAAATCAACTCTAGCTTCGATGAAAAAATAAGCATCTTGCATTTACGCTACACTAAGCAAAGTTTCCAATTCTGATTGATAGTCGCTTTCACAACGCTTGGCTAATTAATTAAAAGAATATTGGAGATACAATAGTGAAAAAGCAATGGACCCGTCGTTCAGCCGCTGCAATTGCCATGGTGGCTACGTTATTATTAAGTAGCCACAGCTTTGCTGCATCTGAAAACAGTGAGCGAGTTGACCCTCGCAATGAAGCCTATGCAACTGAGTACGCCGATCAATACGATACATGGCGATCTACCTCTGACAGTGTGCAAATCGAAGACGCATTAGCTGAAGATCCAAACATGGTGATCTTATGGGCTGGCTACGGTTTTGCTAAAGACTACAACAAAGCTCGTGGGCACTTTTATGCTGTCGATGACGTAAGAGAAACCCTTCGTACTGCTGGCCCTACCGATGAAAAATCAGGCCCTATGCCGATGGCATGTTGGAGCTGTAAAAGCCCTGATGTTGGGCGTGTAATCGAAGAACAAGGCGAAGATGGCTATTTCTCTGGTAAATGGGCTCGCTTAGGTAGTGAAATCCAAAACCCAATTGGTTGTGCCGATTGCCACGATACTCGTAGTGAAGAGTTTAAAAATGGTGGTCCTGCACTGGCATTAACCAAGCCTCATGTAGAGCGAGCTATGGATGCTATTGGTAAACCTTTTGGTGACCAATCTCGTTTAGATCAACAAGCTGCCGTTTGTGGTCAATGTCACGTAGAGTACTATTTCACAGGTAAAACTAAAGCCGTTAAATTCCCTTGGGATAAAGGGACTACGGTTGATGAAATGGAAGAGTATTATGATGAGATCGGTTTTAAAGACTGGACGCATAAAGTATCTAAAGCACCAATGCTAAAAGCACAACATCCAGGTTATGAAACATGGCGAGATGGTATTCACGGTAAGAACAAAGTAACTTGTGTGGATTGTCATATGCCAAAAGTGACAAAAGAAGACGGCACTGTCTACACTGACCATAAAGTAGGTAATCCGTTTGACCGCTTTGAAGACACTTGTGCAAATTGTCACACGCAATCTAAAGAAATGCTGCAAGGCGTTGTTGCTACTCGTAAAGCTCAAGTACTTAAGATGAAACTCACAGCGGAGCGTCAAATCGTTGCTGCTCATTTTGAAGCTGGTGCTGCATGGGATGCCGGCGCAACTGCAAAAGAGATGGAACAAATCCTGCAAGATATTCGTCATGCACAATGGCGTTGGGATTATGCGATTGCTTCACACGGCGTACATATGCATGCCCCTGAAGTTGCCCTAGAAGTATTGGGGACTGCGGTTGATAAAGCAGCAGACGCTCGTACTAAGTTAGTTCGTCTTCTTGCGAAAAAAGGTATTACAGACCCTATTGCAATTCCAGACATCTCAACTAAAGCTGCTGCACAAAAAGCATTAGGCATGGATATGGATGCAATGAATGCAGAGAAGAAACACTTCTTGGAAACCGTTGTTCCACAGTGGGAAGAGCAAGCTAAAGAACGTGAATCAAGAGATTACGCTCCGATTAAATAATATGTGATTTAGCTTAGTCTTATACACTCGGAGCTTTAATACACTTATCAAATAATAAAAAAGCCGACACTTAACTTATAAAGTGTCGGCTTTTCTGTCTTTTTAACTCTTTAACTCTTTAACTCTTTAACTCTTTAACTCTTTAACTCTTTAACTCTTTAACTCTTTAACTCTTTAACTCTTTAACTAGCGACGAGCTTGCATCAATTCTTTCGCTTGGTTAATTGAATTAATGATCGTAATCCTATCTACATCCACTCGTTCTGAATCTAAAATTTTCTGCCAAGCATTAATCGCTTTTTGATAACGGAATGTCACAAAATGATCAGAAGCAATTAAGGTTAATGCTGCTTGGTTATATTCATCTAGCTCTAACACTTTATCCAGTAAGGCTTGGATTTCTTCATCAATAATTTGAGAGTGAGCGTAATATAACGTCGTCGCCTTTGCTGCGTATTGATTTGCTGTTGGCTCATCAGTAAGGCGCAGTGCATAATCAAAACAGATACTTGCATTAGAAAACTCGCCATTGAGTAAATACCCCTGGCCAATCTCAAACCAAAGATCGGCATCATTAGGTGATGCTTTTAACTGATCTTCTAAATAACGCATTTTATCGCTATACGACAACGGGCCTAATGGCTCTGTAATGGCTTTATTATTTACAGCAAATTTTTCTGGTCGTAGGCCTGAAGAAAAAATAACAATCATGCTGATAACAACAAAAAATATCATCCATGCTGGATTTAAAGAAGTCGCTTTATCTCGACTGTAAAACCACCACAAAACCGCGGCGATAATTACAAAACTCAACAACATCATTATAATCATATTGTATTCCCTAGAAAAAAACTGGCGCGATCGTAATCCATATTATAAATGATAGCAATGATCGCTATCATAGTAGTGGCCTCATTTTTCTGCCTATACTTAACGAACAGCATCGCATTTATAATTTTCATAAAAAAGCCCCAATAAATATTGAGGCTTAATGATTATAAATAGTAACTTGAATTAATTTGGTGGAATTAGCTTCATTCCTAAACCAATTCGAGTTTGGTCATGATCATAATCAATTAAGGTTTCACCGTATCCCTTCCAGGCTTGAACATATAAACCAACAAATTTATTTAAATACAAAGTATAGCCTGCTTCCGCTCCACCTTTGTTTGTTCTCAAATTATAATGGAAACGCGTATTAAACTGACCTATATCATTTCCTAACTTTAGCCATACATCATAATCACCTAGATAGTCAGTCATGTCTTCATTTGGTGTTTCATCGGCAAAAACATACCATGCTCTAACACCATACTGAATAGGCCCGTCAATGCGTTCTAAAGCACCATACATTCTATCCCAACTACGAGATAAACTGGCTGTTTGACCATTTGATTCATGTACATAACCAATCTCTGCATTATTAAATAACAACATATTTGATTGATGCATAACAAAGAACTGAGGCTTATAGTTGGTTTCTCTAAAAGGGGATGATATATCATTGTTTCCCAACTGCCATAATGACTTTTGTGTATATGCAAACATGACCGATGTACTTTGATTAATCGGAATAATTGGAACGGCTAAAGAAAATTGAAATTTAACTTCAACTTGTTGTAATCCATCAGCATCTTCAAAACCACCTGCAATATAGGTGTCTTTATTCAACTCATTGGTATAGGTACCTAATACATAGCTGTCTTCATAACTATGAATACGATTTAATTCTTTTGCTGATGTTACAAGAGGAATAGCCAATGCAATTAATAGCATCCATTTTTTCATAATTGACCTTTTGTCAGTAACTTGCCTTTTTACACAGTAGAAGCAAAATACATACCGATATTCCACTTTCTTATTTGAAATTATCTTATATCTACTTTGCGACTGGCTTTTTTATATTGAATACACCACCCAGACCATGTAGGGAGCTCCCATCTTTTGAGATCATTCTTTCTATCGCCTTTTAGGTACGTTAGCACGATACGTTTACTCGAAGGGAAATATTCTACAGACACGGTTATATCGGGTAATACAACTATTTGAGGGTATGTCGCCAAGAAATCACTCAATTCCCATTCAGGGATCCCATCATAAATAAAGTCATCTTCAGCAAACATCTCCATATCATCTAATGAGGTAACTCCTAGCTCTCTTAACTGTTGAGTGAACCAAGACTCGAACGTCATTATGGATATCTTATTATTACCATTCAATTGACAATATAGCTGCCAAGCGGCAATTTCCGTTTCTCTTTTCTCCTTAAGTGATGGCAAGATGCAACCGTCAATCACTTGAGAAACGATAACCGCTATTGCATCCTCTTCTTTCGGTTCAACATAAACCGTTTTCAATAGTCGATTGGCATAATAATAATCATACGCTATTTTAATGTCTTGATTATCATTAACGCATTCACCAACCCGACGTTCCGCCAGTCCACTTTCAATAACCCAAGAAGCATCTATCGGCGCCAGTGCCGTTGCAATTGTCAATGTCTGTTTATTGCCTCTTCCAGGTAAAGAAAACTGATTAAATATAATAGCAGCTTCATCAACAGGTAAAAAATGATGATTTCGACCAAGAACGACTTCCAAATTACCATTTCCAAAGGCTTCTCTGCGTTTTTCTCTCCGAACAAAAACCAACTCTGGCAGCTTTTCTACCAATTGCTGTAGCACTTCTTCTCTTTTCAATCTGCTACTGGCTGCTAGCTCAGGTAACCCTAACTCACTACGGATCTGCTTTGCTAATGCCTGAGCTTCTTTACGCAATTCATCATCAATCATTAATCCATCACAATTATGACCTCGAACAATAGAGACTAAAGTAACGAGATCACAGGATTTAGGGTTCCAACGCAAAAACTCATCTCGTGCCATTTCTGAATTAGCGATTGAGAACAATTTATTTGAAACAGAAAGCCCCGCCACTAAATCGGCAACGGTTTCTTTTTCAGAGCGGCCTTTCACTACCGAAAGCATATGCGAAAAGAGGGTATCAATGGGTAAGGGAAACAATTGCAACCCATAATCAGTGATCATAAGTTCACTGTTTATCGCACCCATTTGTTGTAGTTTTTCTTCGGCTAATGCTAATGATTTTTCTGGTAACGGCTCTAAGAATGTCATCTCTCGCAAAGCTTTCTTACAGCTGGCAGACGCCAATACCGCTTCAACTAATTCTTCTCTTTGCAGTTCTGGCGGTGTCATTTTTTCGAGTGGAGCATGTTCGCCATATAATCGAAGTGCTTGACCGGATTGAGTTCGCCCTGCTCGTCCTGAGCGCTGCTCTGCACTCGCTTTAGAAATGGCTTGAAGAGATAACGTAGTTCGGCCATTTCGTTGGTGTGCTCTTCGCTCTAATCCAGAGTCAATAACCACCGTGACATTTGGGATAGTAAGGGAAGTTTCTGCCACGTTAGTCGAAAAAATGATCCGCTGTTGGCTCGACTGAGTTAATGCTTGCTTACGATGTAAGTCTGATACCCCTGCAAACAGAGGGATCACTTGGTGATTAGGATATAACCCTGCGGCTATTTGTACGCATTGTATGATTTCTTTTTTACCTGGTAAGAACACCAATATATCGCCAGTTTCTCCTCGCTGAATCACCGTTTTTAATGTTGAGATAATTCGCTGTTCGATGTCCCTTGCCGATGGCATTTGTTGCGAGTGCTCAGAAACATGCGATATTTGAACGGTAAACTGTCGGCCTTTAGCGGTTAAAACCGTGGCATTTGCATAGCTCGCCAATGGTTTAGTATCTATCGTTGCAGAAGTTAAAATAAGACGATGCTGTTGATGATCATGCAATAACGATAATAATAGATCCGTATCCCATCGACGCTCATGAAACTCATCAATCATAATATGAGAAAATGAAACTAATTTGTCTTCCATGAACCACTTTAATGCTATTCCAGGGGTCACAAATACAATCTTACTCTCTTCACAATATCGACTATCGAGCTTTATCGCATACCCAATATCTTCCCCCAAAGCCTTACTACTTTGCTGTGCTAGATATTCGGCTAATGTAGTACAAGCGATCCTTCTCGGCTCAATGACTAAGACACGTCCATACTCCGCCGCCCATAGTGGCAAGTGTGTTGATTTTCCTGAACCAGTTTCAGATTGAACGACTGCATTTTTAGTTAAAATAACAGATGAAAACTCAGAGTGAATGGCATTAATTGGCAACAAAAACATACAAACCGTAAAATAATAGAATATTTGACTACTCTATCGGATTTGATTGATAAAAACATGACTCTATTCGCACTTTATTTTCATTCACGCTTTGATATTTGTTTAAAGTAGGAATAGGATCTGTGGTTCATTCTTGATTTGAAGAAGCATAACAATGAATAACAACAAACGTCCCCTATATATCCCTTATGCTGGCCCAGCACTTCTAAGTACCCCTCTGCTAAATAAAGGCAGCGCATTCAGCACTACTGAGCGTAAGTATTTTAACTTAGAAGGCTTACTTCCTGAAGCAATCGAAAGCATCGAAGAGCAAACTGGTCGTGCTTATAAGCAGTATCAAAGTTTTGAAAATGATATGGATAAACATATCTATCTACGTAATATTCAAGACACGAATGAAACTCTGTTTTATCGTTTAGTTCAAAATCACATCAGCGAAATGATGCCAATTATTTACACTCCAACCGTTGGTGCAGCGTGTGAAAACTTCTCAAACATTTATCGTCGTGGTCGTGGGTTATTTATCTCTTATGAGAACAAAAATCGAATTGATGACCTATTAAACAATGCCGCAAACCAAAACGTAAAAGTGATTGTAGTTACTGATGGCGAACGTATTCTTGGTCTTGGTGATCAGGGTATCGGGGGAATGGGTATTCCTATTGGTAAATTAGCGCTGTATACCGCATGTGGTGGTATTAGCCCTGCGCATACTCTACCTATCGTTCTTGATGTAGGTACTAATAACCCTCAACGTCTAGCTGACCCTATGTACATGGGCTGGCGTCATCCTCGTGTAACGGGTGATGAATATGCTGAGTTTGTTGAGGACTTTATTCGAGCCGTTCAACGTCGCTGGCCTCAAGCACTAGTTCAATTTGAAGATTTCGCACAAAAAAATGCGATGCCTCTACTTGAGCGCTACAAAAATCGTATCTGTTGCTTTAATGATGATATTCAAGGTACCGCTGCCGTTACAGTGGGTTCTTTACTTGCAGCATGTAAAGCCGCGGGCAGTTCATTAGCCCAACAACGTGTTACCTTCTTAGGTGCAGGTTCAGCGGGTTGTGGTATTGCTGAAGCGATTATTGCTCAAATGGTATCTGAAGGTATTTCTGATGCGCAAGCACGCTCACAAGTGTACATGGTTGACCGTTGGGGCTTATTACAAGAAGGCATGCCAAACCTACTTGATTTCCAACAACGTTTAGTACAAAAAACTGAAAATACGAAAGATTGGGTTTCTGAAGAGCCTAACTATTCACTTGTCGATGTAATGCGTAATGCAAAACCAACAGTGTTAATTGGTGTATCTGGCGCTCCTGGTTTATTCAGCAAAGAAGTTATCCAAGAGATGCATAAACACTGCGAACGCCCTATTGTGTTCCCATTATCAAACCCAACAAGCCGAGTTGAAGCTACACCGAATGACATTATTCGCTGGACTAATGGACAAGCACTAGTCGCAACAGGTAGCCCATTCGATCCTGTAACACACGATGGCCAAATCTACCCAATTGCACAATGTAACAACAGCTTTATCTTCCCTGGTATTGGTCTAGGCGTACTGGCAATTAAAGCGACTCGTGTTTCAGATGAAATGTTACAAGAATCAAGCCGAGCATTAGCAGAATGTTCACCGCTTGCTATTAATGGGTCTGGAGCCCTTCTTCCACCACTAGAAGAGATCCACACAGTATCCAAGAAAATTGCCTTTGCCGTTGCTAAAAAAGCAATTGAACAAGGGTATGCACTAGAGATTACTGACGAAGCACTGCATCAAAAAATTGAGCAATACTTCTGGAAACCAGTATACCGTCGTTACAAACGTACTGCGTTTTAATTAAAAATTCCCACCAAAATCAAAACCAGAGAAAATTTCTCTGGTTTTTTTTCAACTATATGTTTCTATTATACCAATCACAGTAAGTAAGTGATCAGAAATAGCGCAGGAAAAATGCTTGAGAACAAGGCGGTACTTTTCAATAAATAGTTTCGATAAGTAGTTATTTTACAATCAAAAATTTCAACGCAGTTATCGAGCATTTTAACCAGCTAGAGTAATCAGCTATTTACTACGATTGGTATTACTTATATAAACTACATAGACTTTAAAAAGATACTTATATGAATCACGTGATTTCTTTCTTTAACTCAATGGGAAGCTACTTAACCCCATACTTATCAGATATTTCAGTTGCTATGATTGCTTGTGCTTTAGTCATGCTAGGAGGGGATATAAATCGAGCACTTCGTGCTTTTCTATCTGGTAAACACTTTTTAATTCGTACCTGTGCTTTTATCGGTGTAAATGCTTTTGGTTATGGTCTATTAATTGTAAAAGCATCACCCTTTCTCACTTCTGCACTGCGAACTATTGAACCCGCTTTTATGCTTGCTATTGTTCTTTCTACCTTTATTATTATCGGTATGTGGGCACAAAAAAATCGCCAAGTATAATATCTACTCATCAAGTTGAGGCTCAATGAAACTCCCTTTACTTTATCATGTTAAGTTATGGTTGAAAATTATCACGCTAATCATAGGGGTTATTGTGTCTGCTGTTTTGCTGGCAGATTTATCTATTTCTTTATCTACATCATCTCAACTATATAAAAATATTGAAGCTCTGCCTTCTCAAGAAACAGCACTCGTACTGGGTACCAGTAAATACATTCGTCGGACGTTAAACCCATACTATCAATACCGTATTGATGCTGCCATTGAGTTATACAAACAAAATAAAGTAACCCACTTTCTATTGAGTGGTGATAATGCTCATCGTTCCTACAATGAACCATGGACAATGAAAAGAGACTTGTTGAAAGCTGGGATCCCAGAAGAAAATATTACTCTTGATTACGCAGGCTTTAGAACGCTTGATTCTGTACAAAGGGCAACACAAATATTTGATGCTAATAGTCTTACTATCGTCACTCAAAAATTTCACTGTCAGCGAGCTGTCTTCATTGCTAACCATTTCTCTATGGATACAGTCTGCTTAGTGGTGCCTTCTCCTACAGGCTGGGCGAATACAAAAATTAGAATAAGAGAAATATTAGCTAGAACGAAAGCGTTATTAGACCTATATATTTTTAATGTACAACCTAAGTTTTTAGGTCCAAAAGAACCAATAAAACACCAGCTCCTTCCTGTTGAATAAAAAGCCTTATTACGTCATCAATATTAAGGCTTTTTATATAATTTAGTTTATTGCAGTTAAATTCTGAAACAAATACTTTCACCCGCATTCATCACATTAGCACTGGTTACTACTTGATTTCGACCTGCGTTTTTTGCTTTATATAACGCATCATCTGCACGAGCAATAACCTCACTGATGCGTTCATCTTTCATCTCTGCTATGCCTAAGCTACAGGTCAATGATTCATTATGGCACCATAAATGATGCTCAACGATTCTACGAATGTGTTCTGCTTTCTCTGTCGCTTGTTGTGCATTATGGTTTGGACAGAAAACGATAAATTCTTCCCCTCCCCAACGCACTAAAAAATCCGTATTTTTAATTGCACTTGTCACGACTAACACAAACTCTCTTAATATATCATCTCCAATTTGATGACCAAGTTTGTCATTAATCTTTTTAAAATAGTCTATATCTATATAGATAACAGAAAACGCCTGCTTACCCCAACGAACCTGTTGAGACATTTGATCTAACCAATCTCGTACAGCATTTCTATTTCGAGCTCCCGTTAATGAATCACGATGCGCAAGTTCTGCAAATTCAACGTTTTTTTCTTTAAGTGTGTCATTTAATTTACGTAATCGACCTTCGCGATAAGCACTTGCTTTAAGGCTTCGATTTAATCTCTTCTGTTCATATAAAATATAAGCAATAATTATAACTAGCCACGCATACAGAATAATTTTAAGTAGTGTATTCTCTTTAATCCATGAGCCACGTAGTTCTATACTATTAATGGTTATTTCAAACTCACCACTTTTTACTGTCGATGAAGTGGCTATTTCAATAATTGATACATTTGAAAATTCTGGAGCGGCGTGCTCTACTGACACTTTATAATCAGCAATCCACCACGTCATAACTTGGAAGTCCGCCAAAGCTATTTCTTTAGGTCCAGCGTTAAAACCTGGCTCATATTCAATCCCATTGAACTTAAGTGATGCAGCATCATTTCGTTTCGTATAAATAGGGTTACTGTTTCGCAAATAAACACGTAATCGACCATTTGGGTCAGCACTTTTATAGTCAATATCTAAAATAAGTTTTGAATATAATGAAAGATCAATACCTTCAAATATGCTATCGGAAAAATGGATCGCAACTTCACAATATGGCCAAGCATATTTTCCTTTTTTCATAGTACAGTGCATTGAAGGTTTGCCATTTTTTTCAGCTAAAACAGCCTCACTGATACCACCAACTTTTTTATCATCCGCTGCATAATATTGATATTGTTCAGGGCTAATAGTTATCATTTTAGTATCTCCCCTAAAGTGATACCAAATTAATGCACCAATAGATAAGATCAACATTCCTATTGTAATTTTTTGAAAAACTCGCATTGTATTCCTTTACTAAACGTATCGAATTTTTTGATATTCATTCCAAAAAAATAATAACTCACATATTTCGCATCGCAAAACAAATTTTATCGACTCTAACTAAAAAGTATAAGTTGCACGACTTTTTATGACTAACATCAAATATTCAATATAATTAGATAACACTATTGACAATAACCACAATAGATAATGCACTGATAAAAAAGGACAATATTATGACCTAGCGTCACTTATTTGGCTTTCTTGTGTTTTGTAGTATTCCTATTATAGATTTTAATTATACGAATGTAACTAATTAGATGATCTATTTATTACGCAGGAAAATCACTTAAGAGTAAGGCAAAAATCTTATAAGTAGTTATTCTACAATAATAATTTTTAACGCAACTATTGAGTGATTTAACCAGTAATAATAATCAGATAATTAATGGTATTGGTATTACTAACACTTTGATATAAAATAAAAAGCCAGAAATAACAATGGCGCTCAATATGAACGCCATTGCTATTATGTTTAACTAAATGAAACTATTTATCTATATATCGAATTGAATATAAATAGAGTTGTAGTTACTGCCGCCTTTTATACGATTATATTGGGATGAGTTCTCAAAAATTGCAGAGCGGTGATGAATACTATAACCAAGCCATACGCCATCTAAATCTCGCTGATTAAATAAATCACCCAAATTCACATCAAAAGAAAAATCTAGATAGTTTAATAACTTACTTTCTTTATACCCCTTTCTATCCATTTCGGACTGTTCGATGTAAGAAACGCGATTGATGTACGATAGGCCTTCAGCAACACCAAATCGCCATTTGGTTGGCCATGGGATCGTCGCATAGGCCTTAATCGCAACAACAAATTCTGAATTTAAATTTTGTACATCTGATTGCCAATGCTGAACATAACCAGGAGTTAAGTACAAATCGATGGGCAGTGAAAATAGCTCATCCGTTAAGGGTAGGCCATAAAAAACAGACGTCATTTGGTTATTATGCGGGTCTTTTTCAGAATCTAAACGGATAATATCGCCAATATTAGATGGTGTTGCCCAACCATGAGCAACTCGCAAATACGGCTTATTGCTAATATTTTTTCTCGATCTAGAGTTATCAGTAAAGAAGCCAACACCTAGGAAATACTCAAATTCCCAACGATTATCAATATATTGACTACTGTAAGCACTATCATCTAAGCGAGATACATAACTACCACCAAGAAGATATAGATTAGACGTAACATGATAACGAGACATAAACCCCGCTTTTACATCAACACCTGCACTTAATGTGTCATTGCTGCTGTCATTTAAACCATAGTAATAATTATTAAACTCTGATTCTTTCCATCGAGCTTCTATGCTTGGATTAAACCACCAATCTCCTGATTCTATTTCTGCCCCAAGTCTAAAGTTCATATAAGAGCGAAATTTAGGATCAACCATTAATTCAGTATCAAAGAACCATTCATTATTGATGCTATATCGAGCTTGGAGACCAGTATCCACAACATCTCCGCCCGCCTTATTTTGAGCTTCTTTGGGTAGATCAAAATAACGCAAACGCATCAATGCACTTAGCTGCCAATCACTCTGTTGATATAGGTATACGCCACCTTCCATTCCATTAATAAAAACGTAATCATTTTCAAAAAACATCATCGGAATAAAAGTCGATACTGTTTCAGTCTCTGTTGTATAAGGAATACTTGCAGTTCGAATAACAGCTGCAATCCCCCAGTCCTTTTCTTTTTCCTTTAAAGGAACAATCTGATCTTCTGAGTAAGCTGAACTGACAAAAAGCAATGGGACAATAATTAAACATAGGCGCTTTAGGTTAAAAACATATTTATACAAAAGAAGTACTCTACATTAAGTTAATAATAGTGATTGATTAAAAGACAAACGAACTAAGCAATTGAAGTGAAATATAATTTCAATCGACTTTAGAATTTAAGTATAGTGTTGATACTAATGAATAGTAATCCATCTCTTGAGAAAAAAGTGTGAAAATTTCAAAACTGATTCAAAACTTACAAGATATTAAAGCATCCAGTAACGATGACTTAGAGGTCGTAACAGGTGAAGAGTGGTTTCCAGAGCAATTATTGAATACTTCAGTAAACCATAACATGGCATTCTTGCACTTTGACCGCATGCCTAATGATATTCCTGCTGAGATTGACGCTCGTGGCTTTCTTGAACATGAAGAAGTGCTTATTAAAAAGCTTATTAATAATGTAATTTTTAGTGAACTAGAGCCTGAAGATATGGTTAATAAACTCACTTCGATGTTAATTTTCAGCCATGAAAATATCAGCTCTGATGTGATTGAGCACTTTAGTGAAACCGAAAAATAAAAAGTAGGCATAATACCTACTTTTCATTATTTAATGCTATTACCCAAATGGATACCAAAAGAGATTCGTTTCAACAACACGCTTGGTAATAGCTAAAATCATAATAACTAGCAACCCACTAATCACGAGCTTATCAGCTCTTGTCATTGCCTTTTCACTAAACCATGTTCTGCTTTTTGCTCTCCCAAAACCTCTTAATACCATAGCATTAGAAATTTCATCAGCTCTATCTAGGCTAGAAAAGATCAATGGCCCAAGTATTTTGGCAATATTACTAATACGAGTAAATACAGGTACGTTCTTCGACAAATCAACTCCGCGAGCTTGTTGTGCATGCATAATATTCACAAAATCACTTTTTACTTCAGGTAAATAACGTAATGTTAAGCTTACTGCATAAGCAATTTTATACGGTAAGCCAATACGATTTAAGCTTGCAGCAAATTCCGTCGGATGCGTTGTAAATACAAACACAAGAGCAATTGGGAACATACTAAAGTATTTTAAAGTCACGGTTATTAAGTAAAATAAGGTCTCTTGTGTAATCGCATAACTACCAAAAATTGGCATTATCACGGTTGTTGAACCCAGCAGTTCATTGCCTTGATTGGGAGCAAGTAAAAACATAAACACCGCATTCATGCTTAGAACTGTCGCAGTGCCAATCAGCAATGGTTTATATGCTTTAAATGGCACTTTTGTCGCCCTTAGCAAATATAAACCAATCATGATCAGTGGAACAATGATCCGTAAATCAAATGTCGTCAAGACTACCGTTATCCATGTTATAAATAGAAGAAACTTGGTTACGCCATTTAAACGGTGAAGCCAAGTATCTAAATCCACATAGTTAATACCAAAACTTTGTTTATCAGTGGACATTCTTTTTACTCTCATGTTCTGCGGTTATGAACTGCTGTATAAAGCCTGTAATATTGGTAATACCTAGCTTCTCTGCTAGCTCATATAAGCTTGTTACGGTTAAATTTGCTTTATTTAACAATTCCGGTTTACTAAAGATATGAGTTACTTTTTGATCAGCAATACATTTACTATCAGCAATTACAATAGCGCGAGTGGTATGTTCTAATACTAGGTGCATATCATGCGAAATAATAAGTACAGTTAAACCAAGTTCACGATTTAGCTGATTAATGAAGCTCAACATCGAGGTATAATTTTGATAATCTTGCCCAGCAGTTGGCTCATCAAGGATCAATAATTCAGGTTCAAGAACTAAAATTGATGCAATAGTGACTCGCTTCTTTTGCCCATAGCTCAATGCATCAATAGGCCAGTGACGAAAACGGCTTAATCCGCATAAATCTAAGGCTCTAAGTACTTTATCTTCTGTTTCTTTTTCTGATAAACCACTATTCACTAAACCAAACGCAACTTCATCATAAATCATATGGTGAGAAATCATATGGTTTGGGTTTTGTAGCACCACCCCCACTTTTTGTGAGCGCTCATAAATAGACAACTCGGCGAGATCTTGACCATTTAATGCAATAGAACCTTGATCAGGGTGTAAAACGCCCATTACAAGTTTTGTTATTGTCGATTTACCAGATCCATTTTTGCCTAAAATAGAGACAAATTCGCCTTTATTCACCGTAAAAGAGACATCTTCTAGTGCATTGATCTTACCATCGTATGAATAGCTCAGGTTTTCAATAGACAAAAGCGTCTCTTCTCTTACGTCTAAAGGTGTTGAAGGCTCATTATCTAAAAACCAAGAATCAACCGCTGGTTTAATTTGATTGTTAGGTATTGATGCTAGATGACTACAGTTTGCTAATGAGCTAAGGTCAATACCACATCGTTTTAATAACGAAATATACAATGGCTCTCTAATACCGTGCTCTGCTAATAGCGAGGATCGAATTAACGCATCAGGCGTCATATCCGCAACTATCTCACCTTGATCCATTAAAATTATACGATCCACAGAACGATAAAGAACGTCTTCTAAACGGTGCTCAATAATAACAACCGTTTTACCACTGTTTTTATGCAAATCATCAATAATGTCAATCGTTGCCTTGCCTGTTTTTGGGTCAAGACTTGCTAATGGTTCATCAAACAATAAAATATCAACATCGTCTACCAGAATACCGCCAAGTGATACTCGCTGTTTCTGCCCGCCACTAAGGTCATAAGGCGATTTTTTCAATAGCTGTTCAAGGTCAACCATTTTAGCCGTATCACGAACAATCGGATACATTTTAGCTCTTGATACCATTTGATTTTCAAGAGCAAAAGCAATGTCCTCGCCAACCGTTAAGCCTACAAATTGGCTGTCAGTATCTTGTAAAACCGTACCTACATTTTCAGTATATTGTTCTATAGGCCATTCTGACACATTATGGTCATTAATATGAAGTTGCCCCTGGCTCTCACCTTTAATGGTATGAGGAATAAGACCATTCAAACATTGGCCTAATGTTGACTTACCACTACCGCTTGGGCCGATAATTAAGATCTTTTCTCCTTGCTCTATCCTTAGATTGATATTTTTAAGCGTCGGCTTATCCTGTGACGCATATCGAAAAGAGAAATTAGAAAAGGTTACGCTCATTTATTATGGCGCCTCTGTTAGGTTTGTGCTTTGCTGCTTACGTTTTGCTAGGTTAGTCAAAATAAAGTAACCCACGATCGCAATAAGCACCGTATTACCTGCTGCAATAATGCAAAGCTGCATAAATACTTTTGTGAATGGTTCTGCATATAAAATAGTGTCTAAGAAAGCAGAAGTACCGTAACCAATTACATTGCCTGCAAAGGCCAATACAACGAAAATGAAAAAGTCTTTTTTATCAAAAAGTCCCGATTCAATACGTTTTTTTGTAATGATAGGAAATAAACCAATAACCAAGCCAACAATGCCAGAGCCAAGTACCCACGTAAGCCAAACTCCCCAACCTGCAAACAAATCTGTTACCCAGTGGCCAATAAAACCAACTAAGAAGCCTACGATCGGTCCATAAAGTACCGAGAATAATGCAAGCACAGCCATGGCTGGTTTTAATGTTGTATTCGCAAATACAGGAATACCAAACATTGGTAAGCCACCAATACCATACAGAGCAGCACCGATAGCAATAACAACAACAGTTTTAGCAGAAAGGTTCATAATCTTTGCCTTGAAGCATAAATGAGATAAATAAGTAGAAAGGCGCATTATACAGTAACTTGCGCGGTTTGGAAATATTTACATCTAGACGTCTACACGTTTTTTAAGGCACTAATTACTCAGTTTGATATAAATTCGGATAGCCGTTTTGATTTAATAAAAAAGAAAAAAGGCTCATCATTTCTGATGAGCCTTTCTAATTGATGGTGCCCCGGGCCGGACTTGAACCGGCACAGCGCGAACGCCGAGGGATTTTAAATCCCTTGTGTCTACCAATTCCACCACCAGGGCACGCAATTTCTTGCGATGCTTCTAACCATGACTCTAATTAAAGAGAGGTGACACCATCTTCATTACCGCTACTGCCGTAATGTTTAATTTTATTGAGTAAGTGGAGGCGCCTCCCGGAGTCGAACCGAGGTCCACGGATTTGCAATCCGCTGCATAGCCACTCTGCCAAGGCGCCATTTTTACTTACGCTGTTACTTTTGTGTTATTAAATAACACGTTATATTAAAATTTACATTCCAATATAAAATAGATGGTGCCCCGGGCCGGACTTGAACCGGCACAGCGCGAACGCCGAGGGATTTTAAATCCCTTGTGTCTACCAATTCCACCACCAGGGCACGCAATTCTTTATTGCGATGCTCCTAACCAATGTGTTCTAAAAAGAACGGTTAGACACCATCTTTTAAAACAGTCAATTAATACCTTGACTATTTTTTACAAAATCTGGAGCGACACACGAGGTTCGAACTCGTGACCTCAACCTTGGCAAGGTTGCGCTCTACCAGCTGAGCTAGTGTCGCATTATAAAGAATGGAGGCGCCTCCCGGAGTCGAACCGAGGTCCACGGATTTGCAATCCGCTGCATAGCCACTCTGCCAAGGCGCCATCTCTTTACGGGGCTTAATGTAACTTATTTAAAAAAAGAGTCAAACAAAAATTTTAATTTAACTCTCTGTTTGTAGACTTTATCGCCAAAACGTTGATAAATTAGCTAACACGTTGAAAAAACAACCTATTTGGCTCGCCATACTTTAATTTCTGATTGCCCTTTACCTTTCGGTTTGCGATCAGTATTACGGCTTGAGCTAGATTTACCAAAACGCTCTTCTTTGGTTTTTTCACGGCGTTTTTCATTAAACGTATTATTTGAGTGATGATTACGACCTGAACTGGCCTTTTTTAAGACTCTAATCTTTCCATCAACTTCTTTGACTTTACGAGAGGCTTCTTCTGTTTTACTTGATTCGCCTATCATACTATTAATCTCGTTCATTTCAGAAGTCGTTAAATAACGCCATTCTCCAGAAGCTAACTTACCGAGATCAATATTCATTATACGCACACGTTTTAGTTTAAATACTTCATAATCTAAATATTCACACATACGACGAATTTGGCGATTTAGCCCTTGAGTTAACGTAATTCGAAATACAAATCGCGATTCTTGTTTAATCTTACAAGGTAAAGTAACCGTATCTAAAATAGGTACGCCAGCTGCCATTTTCTGTAAGAATTCCTCAGTAATAGGCTTATCAACACGTACTACATATTCTTTTTCATGAGCATTACCTGCACGTAAGATCTTATTTACAATATCGCCATCGCTGGTTAAAAAGATCAAACCATCTGACGGCTTATCCAAACGTCCAATTGGGAAGATACGTTGTTCATGATTAATGAAATCAACGATATTTCCTTCCACATGACGTTCAGTTGTACAAGTAATACCTACGGGTTTATTAAACGCAATATAGATACGCTCTTGTTTCGCTTTTAGCGGTTTACCATCAACTAAAACTTCATCACCTTCAGCGACTTTTGTCCCCATTTCAGGAACCTTGCCATTAATAGTAATACGTTCTTGATCAATAAGCTTATCGGCTTCTCTGCGCGAGCAGTAACCAGTATCACTGATGAATTTATTTAAGCGAGTTAATTTAGGTTCTGGTGATGTCATGATGTACCTCAAAAAAGTGAACAAGCGCAGTTTATCAGAAACGGATAAATATCCAATAAAAAAGCACCCTCAGCGATTACCTTGGGTGCTTATATCAACAAAATCAAAAGTGTTAATATTATTTGATCTCTGTTTCTACCTTAATTTCTTCTGCCGGTGCAGACACTGTTGTACTCTCAACTGGTATTGACTCAGCGTCAACATTTACAGCATCAGTTGATGATACTTCTGCTTCAACAGTTTCAGCTACCACTTCTTTACTCTCTTGAGTTTCAGCCTCTTTAGTATTAGTTGGTTCAGCAATCGCTGCCGTATCTTCTACTGTGGTCGGCTCTTCAGAAGAAGATAATGATTCTTCTGCTGCTTTTTCCGCTACTTCCTTTTCTTTATAAGAGGCAATAACTGAATTTAAGTTGTTAATTAGATTATCATTACGCTCTAATTGTTGAGTTAATACAAGCACTTGCTTTTGAACATCAGCACGGTCATTAGTTTGCTTCTCAACGGTAACTTCTAAAGTCTTAATTTGAACATTTAGATCTTTAATTTTTGCTTCCAGATCAGCGGTATTATTTTTTTCATGCATTTGTTGCACATCAGCCAGAATGGATTCTGTTTGAATTCTCAATGGTTGATTACGGTAATCATCACCGTTAATCGCTTGAGATACAGAAAGTAATTTATTCTCAAACTCTAAAACGGTTTGCTCAAATTGGCCATTTTTAACTGCTTTCAATAACTTAACTTCAGCTGCCATATTTTTTAAATGATCAATCTGAAAACGTGTTTTAGCAACTACATCAGCAACCAGTGCCTGATCACGATTGTTCGCTTGAACCGCTTTTTTTGTTTTGTCTAATTCTGCTTTTGTTTGCCCATAGCTAATGGGTGCAATGGCTTTAAAACCTTTACTTGATAATATTGAAAACTCTTTTTCTAATGGCTCAACATGAATTTTCAGTGTCGTTTTGATTTCCGTTACTTTAGCTTTAGTCAGGAAAGAAGCCTGTTCTGTTTGTGCTTCAGCAATATCATCTTCGATAACCGTAACAAATAAAGCTTTGTATTGGTTATTTAGGTTAGCAAACTCCTGAGAGTAATAGCGTTGCACATCAATTGAATTGATATAAGCCATCTGTGCTATTGCATCAGATAGCACGATATCTGCATTTTCTTTGTAGCTTTTTAGTTTATTAAATTGTGCATTCGCATTTGTCACTAACGACATATATTTAGCCGCATAAGAACCAGAAGAGAACATTGAGTACTCTTCATTAATTAAACCTGGCTCTTTTTCAATTTCTAAGAAGATCTCTTTCGCTTCTAGCCACTCATCCATCATAGAGGCATAAGTAGACTCTGAATAAATTTGGAATTCAGAGACTGAATCAAACGTCGTTTTATCCACTGAATATTGCTTCTGAAGTGCATCAAATGTTGCTATTGATGGCATATTTACATTCTGTTCTACCGAGGCTGCAGAAGTTTCTCCACCAGTACTTTGACAACCCACCACACCAACTAATGCTGAGGCAATCACTGCCACTTTGAAATATTGTTTCATCCTAAACCTATTAATAATTATGTTTGAATAGACAAGCGCAAGCACTCTAAGCTTATTTTATTATAAAAAGCACTTTTAATCAGCTTTTCTTATAGATGAGTCACTAATAATATTGACAACCAATATAGGCAACTAAGATAGGCAACAAAAAAGCCACTCAAATCCTGAGTGGCTTTTAATAAAATAAAAATAACTTAGGAGAAATTAATCCCCTGCGAACATGTACCCTTCGCCATGAACAGTAACAAAAATTTGTGGATTTTTAGGGTCCATTTCCATTTTCGCACGCATTCTACGAATCAATACATCAATGGTTCTGTCATTTGGCGCATCTACTCGATGACTGATCATATTCAAGATACGCTCACGTGATAGAACCGTATTAGGATATGACGACAGCGCAACTAACAACTCATATTCTGCTTTTGTTAATTTTACTGGTTCACCATTATTTGATAATGCTCGACGTTGAATATCAAATGTCCACTCGCCAAAACGAACTACATTTGATTCATCTAACTCTGCCGGTTCATTAGCTAATGACATACGCCAAAATAAGTTTTTAACTCGAACTAAAAGTTCACGTAGCTCAACAGGTTTCGTAACGTAATCATCCGCACCCATTTCCAAGCCTACGATTCGATCAATACTATCAGTTCGTCCTGTAACAAGAATAATACCAATATTAGATTGGCTACGCAGTTCGCGTGCCAACAATAAACCATCCTCTCCTGGTAGGTTTATATCAAGCATAATTAAATCAACTTTTTGTTCAGCCAAAATAGTTCGCATTTCTGCACCTGTTTCAGCCTCGCTCACTTGATATCCCTCGGCTTCAAAATAGCCTACAAGTTTAGAGCGAGTTACCACTTCGTCTTCAACAACTAAAATGTGATAGCTCATAATTTTCTCTTTTTATGGTTATTTGGATGGTTCTTATCTTATTCTATTCATATTTTGTAATAATGCCAATTTTCAGTTGATATATCTGTAATTTGTTTGATTCAAAACAAATCTTAACCAAAATCCGGCTTTAATCTTTACATATATATTTATACACGCTGTTAATGATAGGTGCTATTCCTTTTCACACTTATCCAGTACAATTCCTATATAAATTTTTTGGAGTGACTAATACATGAACGAATTGACTGCATTTAACGAACAACGCGCTGAAATTTACTGGTGGTTATCAAGTTTATTAACAAGCGAATTAACCGCAGAACAATTAGAAGAATACAATAGTTTTGAAGTTCGTACATTTTTATCAAACTTAGCTGAAACCGCAGAATTATCTAGCTCAGTGAGCGCTCTAATTGAAAAGTTAAATCAATTACAAAAACGTGAAGACGCTCAACTTGAACTTTCTGCTGACTTTTGCCAAGCTTTTTTAGGTTCAGATAAAAGCAGTGCTCTACCTTATGCATCACTATACCTTGATAAATCAGGTCTTTTGAATGCAAAACCAGCACAAGAAATGCGTGCACTATTAGAGAAATATAACATAGCACAAAAAGCTGAATTTAATGAGCCAGCCGATCACATTGCCATTGAACTTGATTTTCTTGGTAATTTAATCGTAATGACAAACCAACAAGCTTCTGAAGAAGAATTTGAAGCTTACATGGACGCTCAATTAAACTTCATTAATGAGCAACTCTTGTCATGGACACCACGCTTTAGTCAAATCTGCCAAGAGCGTGATGGCTTCGGCTTCTACGCAGCTGTTACACATTTATTAGTGACTTTCTTACAGTTAGATGCAGCATTCCTTACTGGTGAGTAATTGAGTCACTCATTTTGATGATATAAATTAACAAGTACGTGATGTAAATCAGATTACAACTAGAATTTATGAAATCAATAATTGTTTGCACTATACTTTACCTATAATATGTGTACGCAAACGATAAAATTAAAACATTAAATAAAAGCCGCATTTTTAGCGGTTTTTTTCATTTATCAGGGCCTATTTATCTTCCATCAGTTCTTTAAAAGAGCAACACCTATTTTGTTGGAACATAAATAGCCCCTTATTTTTACTATATTAAGGCTTAAATATGGCTACAATTAAAGATGTTGCAAAACTAGCAGCGGTATCAACAACAACCGTATCTCACGTAATAAATAAAACTCGCTTCGTCGCTGAAGCAACACAAAAACGTGTGTGGGAAGCTGTCGACGAATTAAATTACGCACCAAGTGCCGTAGCTCGTAGTTTAAAATGCAACACAACACGAACTATCGGTATGCTAGTCACGCAATCATTCAACCCTTTTTTTGCAGAAGTAATGCATGGTGTTGAAAATTACTGTTACAAACAAGGCTACACATTATTTATGTGTAATACCGAAGGTGATCTAGAAAAGCAAAAACATTACATCCGTATGTTGGCAGAGAAACGAGTAGATGGCTTACTTGTTATGTGTTCTGATCTTAATGAGCAACTTCTTGCTCTTCTTGAAAAAAACACCGAACTACCTATGGTTATCATGGACTGGGGCCCAGACAGCCCGCACACAGATAAAATCATTGATAATTCAGAAAAAGGTGGCTACTTAGCGACTAAACATTTAATTGAAAAAGGTCATACTGAAATTGCATGTATTACGGGTCAAGCAGATAAAGCTACATGTAATGAGCGAATCCATGGCTTTAAACGTGCGCATGAAGAAGCAGGATTACCCTTTAATCCAAATTGGATTTTAGAAGGTGATTTTGAATGTGCTTCTGCATCTAAAGCTATAGATAAACTAATCGCAATGGACAAACAGCCAACGGCTATATTCTGTTTCAATGACATTATGGCATTAGCGGCTATTAGCCGAATTAAGCAGGCTGGTTTGCGAGTACCTGAAGACATATCAGTAATTGGATACGATAATATTGAATTATCTGCTTATTTCTCTCCACCACTAACAACAATTCATCAGCCTAAGCGAAGAGTCGGAAAAACTGCGGTTGAAATTTTATTAGAGCGTATAAAAGATAAGCATCACGAGCGTCGTATTTTTGAAATGCAGCCTGAAGTAGTGTCTCGAAATAGTGTTTTTGATAAGACTAAATAATAACGTTTAAATTTACAAAACAAGAACAATCAACGCCATTCCCTAGGGAAAGTTGAACCAACTTAACAAAAATGACGTTAATTTTATGGAGCAAGATCACACTTTTTGGTTTTTTTTGGTCTCTTGACTTATTGATTGCTATATCATCATCCAAAGTCACGAACAGGGCAAACTGTGCGAAAGTGCAGGACGCAAAGCTTCCGGCCTAAGTTTTATATAAGGTAGCGGGGTTGCCGATGGCAAGTATTCTTTTATGTATTGTTAATTTTTACTTTAAAATAACAATACTATATTTTGAACTTGCTACTATTTCCTCGGGCTCAGTTGTTTAGTGACATAGACTTACTAACCGAGAATTATTGCAATGGATAAACCAGTACTAAAAGAATCACTCCGTCTCCTCTCATCTCTAGGAAAGATCACTTCACGTTCTATGTTTGGTGGTTTCGGTATATTCATCGATAGCACTATGTTCGCACTTGTCGTTCAAGATAAGCTGCATTTAAGAGCAAGTGATGACACTATCAACTTATTTAAAGAACAAGGATTTGAACCATACGTTTATAAAAAACGTGGTTTTCCTGTCGTGACCAAATATTTTGCAATTTCAGCAGAATGTTGGGAAGAACCTGATTCAATCTTATTACAAGCGGTTATCGCTCTAGATGTCGCTAAAAAAGATAAAGAAAAACAAAAATCAGAAGGTCCATCTCGAATTAAAGACCTACCAAATTTACGATTAGCAACAGAAAGAATGCTTAAAAAGGCAGGAATTAATACTGTTGAAGAACTTCGTGATACAGGGTCAGTTAACGCATACAAAGCAATTCAACAAACGCATTCTATCAGTGTGAGCGATGAATTACTTTGGTCTCTTGAAGGTGCTATAAAAGGTACTCACTGGTCTGTTATTTCATCAGCAACCAGAGATGAATTAAGAAAGCAACTGTAAAACAACTCACTGTTATCATCAGTTTTACTTCTAAATAGATGATGGACCTAATCTGTTGGTTCATCATCTACCTGCATCATAAAATCAGTTATCCAACCAATCATTAAAATCATCAACCACGAGATCATCACAGAAGTAGGTACCTCGAACTTAGGTGAAATAATTAAGGTAGCAAATGCTATAACCGGTAAAAGCCATGACAGCATAGTGAGCCAATCACGATACTTTGAGGTGCCAACACTCTGTAAACACACAATAAGACCGGTAATAGAAAGGGCAACCAGTGCCGCATGTTGCAAACCACCTATCCATAATGGAACGACCAGAACCAAAGGCCACCACGCATTTCGATTCACAGGTTTCCAACTTCTCGCAGCTATCCACACTAAAATAACACTGATAATTTGAATCAATGTTAAAGACGCAGCCCCTTCTAACTTACCTTCATACTGTAATGCCATTATTCCAGCCTCCATCGCTACCACTACCGCAATGATAAAAGCAATTAAATGGATACTTTTACGTCGTGAAAATATCACCATCAGCAATGGAAATAGAGTCCAAACAGAGATAGATAACGATAAAGGTTGCTCACTTAGCGTCCAACCAAATAGCGAAATACCACTCACTAACACCCAAGTAGCCACACCACCCTGAGGAATCAACCACAACATTGGAATAGCCAAAGCTAATAAAGGAAGCTCACCTTCACTAACCCCAAACGCTAATACACCAATAACGACAAGTATGATGCTTAATATAATAGATAATACAGTCAAAACCATCTTCTCCCCTCCTTGGTATCAAGCGGTTTACTTTGTTATTATTTCAGTTTAGCGGTAATAGTTAGCTTTATCACTGACTCACCTCACTTTTCTAAGATATTACTTATCTGGATTGGCACACATTAAGGTATTCATTTCAATGGACGAATTTACTCAAAGTATTTATACAAATCTATATTATGTACCAAAGGGCCGAGTGATTACTTATGGGGAACTTGCAACATTGGCAGGCTTTCCTAATCATTCTAGGCACGTAGGAAAAGTATTATCACAACTGCCAAAAGAGACGCTATTACCATGGCATCGAGTTGTTAATGCTCAAGGAAAGATATCACTACAAGGTGGGAGATTTGAAAAACAGAAGCAATTACTTGAAGAGGAAGATATATTAATAAAAGAAAATGGGAGTGTTTCAAACTTTAAACAAGTAGTTATGCCTTAAAACACAACTACTTATTTTATATACTATTTTTCGATATTATTGACGAACGCCTTTTAGCATTAAGTCTTGTTGCATCGTTTTTGCTTCATCAGTAATAACGGCGTAGTTCGTATCTGTTGTGAAACGTAATTTACCATCCACTTTGATTGTTGCACGTACAGAATAGCGATGATTTGCTTGAATATCTGCCGTATCAAACTCTAAAGAATAATCAAATGGCGATGACTTATCTGCTGCTTCAAAAGTTTGCTCGGTAATCGTTTTAGATGGCGCATCAGCTAGTGATATGTCTTCTAATGTAACCGTAATTACCGCATTTGTAGGTAATGCAATACGCTCACGGTAACCAACACTACCCGTGACTACTTGTGTTTCAGCCATTTCAATTACGTCAGTATTTGCAGCATCTATTTGAGTTACTTCCTCTTGAACTACCACTTCTTGTTTTACCGTTTCTTTTTCAGATTTATCGGTTGAATTACAGCCAACCATTGTAATCCCTGTAGCTACCGATAACGCCACCAATAATGATTTTTTCATTTTATTCTCTCTTTGTTATATATTTTGATAAAAACAGCATTAATATAAACCTAATATATTAAACTGTCTTCTCATCAACTCTATCTTTGACAGAAAACTAACTCAACGACCGTAAAATCACATGGTTCTGATGTTATTCTGACCAAGTTAACATCTTGTTTAACTTATTGAACTCAAACTGAATCTACCTCACAATAGAATAATTACGTTACTGGTATTAAGGCAAAGAAATGAATAAAGCATTAAATGAATTATTGACCCTCTTACAGCTCGAACAATTAGAACAAGGTTTATTCAGAGGTCAAAGTGAAAACCTCGGTTTACCGCAAGTTTATGGTGGGCAAGTGATTGGGCAAGCACTTTCAGCTGCTCGTTATACCGTAGATAACGCAAGAACGGTGCACTCTTTTCATAGCTACTTTCTTCACCCTGGCGACCCAGAAAAAGCGATCATTTATGATGTTGAAAATCTAAGAGATGGTCGAAGCTTTAGTACTCGTCGTGTTAAAGCCATTCAAAATGGCCGCCCCATTTTCTATTTAACTGCTTCTTATCATGGTGATGAACCTGGTTTTGAACACCAATCATCAATGCCTGACATTGCTGGCCCTGAAAACTTTGCTTCAGAAACGCAATTAGCAGAAGCCATTAAGCACGTACTTCCGCCAGCGGTTCAGAAAATATTTTGTGGCGAAAAACCGATTGAAGTTCGTCCTGTTAATATCGTTAATCCATTAGCACCTAAAAAAGCAGCACCAACACAGCATTTATGGATCAAAGCAAACGGCGATTTGCCAGATAACCAATTAATTCATCAATATTTATTAGCTTACGCTTCTGATTGGGGATTTTTGCCAACAGCATTACACCCACATGAAGTCAGCTTATTAACGCCAAATTTCCAAGTTGCTACGATTGATCACTCAATGTGGTTCCACCGCCCATTTAAAATGGATGAGTGGTTGCTTTACTCTATTGAAAGCACCAATGCGAGCGGCTCTCGAGGCTTAGTTCGTGGGGAGATATTTAATCAGAAAGGTGAGCTTGTGGCGTCTGCAATGCAAGAAGGCGTGATGAGAATGAAGAACAAATAACACTCAGCTTAAATAGCGCAGGTCTGGTATTACTCCTGACCTGCTGCTAAAAGCAATCTAATTACTGGAAATCTATAATGGTAGCTCTGTTGTATATTTTAGAGGCTCCATCGCAAATGTACTGGTGACATTTGAAATTCCATCAACACTATTCACCAGCTTCTTATAAAAACCATCAAAAGCCTTCATGTCTTCTGATAGCACCTTCATCATGTAATCATACTCACCTGCCATTCGATAAAATTCCATCACTTCAGGAAAATCAGAAACCGTATCAACAAATTTGTTGTACCATTCTTGTGAGTGATTTGAGGTTTTAATCAAAACAAAGGCATTAAAACTTAACCCTAATTTTTCTGGATTAAGCAAAGCCACTTTCTTTTCTATTACCCCTTCTTCTTCCAGCCTTTTTAATCGTTTCCAGCAAGGTGTCGTGGTTAAATTTACGGCCTCGGCTAAATCATGTAATGAGATAGTGCTGTCTTTTTGCAGTAATGAAAGTAAGGTCGTATCCACCTTATCTAGCTCATGCTTTCCCATAAAAACCTCACAATAGAAAAATTTTCTCTTTTATAGCTGTAATGAAGTAAATATAGCAAAGTTTTTCTCAACATACAGAGGTAAATTAATCACATCGCTACTATTTGCATTGAGAATATTAAGGAAAGCATTATGTGTACAGATCATGATTGGATTAACAACGCTATTCGTAAAATTGAAGCAGACTACCAACGCTCTGCTGATACACACCTAATTAAACTTGATTTGCCTATGCTTGATGGCATCGACTTATATCTAAAAGATGAGAGCACACATCCAACAGGCTCTCTCAAGCACCGTTTAGCTCGCTCTCTTTTTCTTTATGCTATTTCTAATGGCTGGATTGGTCCAAACACCCCAATAATTGAATCATCATCGGGCAGCACCGCGGTATCTGAAGCCTACTTTGCTCGCCTACTTGGATTGCCATTCATTGCTGTAGTCCCTCGTAAAACGGCAAGTAAGAAGATTGAGATGATTAAATTCTATGGTGGTGAACCTCACTTTGTAGAACGTTCTGATGAGATTTATGCTGAGTCTCGTCGTCTTGCTGAAGAGTTAGATGGCCATTATATGGATCAATTTACTTACGCAGAACGTGCAACAGACTGGCGCGGAAATAACAACATTGCAGATAGCATTTTTCGTCAAATGCAATTAGAAGATCATCCTGAGCCAACGTGGGTTGTAATGAATCCAGGAACAGGCGGCACATCTGCAACCATTGGCCGTTTTATTCGTTACCAAAAATACAACACTAAATTATGCGTTGTGGACCCTGAAAACTCAGTATTCCATGACTTCTATAAAACGGGAAATAAAGAACTAACACTAGAGGCTGGCAGTAAGATTGAAGGCATTGGTCGACCTCGTGTAGAGCCAAGCTTTATTCCCGGGGTTATCGATGAAATGCGCACTATTCCGGATGTAGCAAGCGTCGCAACGGCTCGTTGGTTAGAAGGAATTCTTGGACGTAAAGCTGGAGCTTCTACAGGAACCAACTTATTTGGCGCACTGCAACTTGCTTGTGAAATGCAACAACGCGGTGAAAAAGGATCTATCGTTACCCTACTGTGTGATAGTGGTGAGCGATACCTTGATACGTATTATAATGACGAGTGGGTTGCTGATAATATCGGTGATTTAACACCGTGTTTAGAACAATTGGCTCGCTTTGAAACAACAGGTCAATTATAAAAACCAATAAAATAATAACGTCCCGCTAGGATAATGCCAATCGGTAATAACAATAAAAGCCATCGATCATCGATGGCTTTTTCATTACAATACAATTAAATAATCCTACAGAGATTCATTCTATTATGTCTACAGCAATCGTTGTTTTTAGTGGTGGCCAAGACTCCACTACCTGTTTAATTCAAGCTCTTACTCAATATGATAATGTTCATTGTATTACTTTTGATTACGGCCAACGCCATAATCAAGAAATTGAAGTAGCAAAAAAAGTCGCGCTTGAACTGGGTGCAGCCTCTCACAAGGTGATGGATGTTGGTTTACTTAATGAGCTTGCCGTTAGCTCATTAACTCGCGACAATATCCCTGTTTCTCATGAGCTGCAAGAAAATGGCCTACCTAACTCTTTTGTCCCGGGTCGTAATATCCTGTTCTTAACACTTGCTGGCATTTATGCATATCAATTAGGGGCTGAGTCTGTCATCACTGGTGTTTGTGAAACTGACTTCTCTGGCTACCCTGACTGTCGAGATGAGTTTGTAAAATCAATTAACCAATCTCTCGTATTAGGTATGGATCGTAAACTTCGTATTGATACTCCACTTATGTGGCTAAATAAAGCAGAAACTTGGGCACTTGCTGATAAATATGGCCAATTAGATTATGTGCGTAGTCAAACTCTAACCTGTTATAACGGTGTGATTGGGGATGGATGCGGTGATTGCCCATCATGTGACTTACGTAAAAATGGGTTAAATGAGTATTTAGAAAATAAAGACGCAGTAATGGCAGATTTAAATGCCAAGCTATAGTGATTTACGTTACAACCAGTAAATCTAATCTAGGTAATACCAATCTACATAAGTATTTGATTTAAATAAAAAGGCCATCACTAAACATTAAGTAATGGCCTTTCTTTTTATCAAATTATCATTTCAATATTAATGCGAAATTCGCCCTTTAATATCATGATCTAATTCTTTATTTAATAACGCTTCTATATGACCTGGAGACTTAGTATTACCTGAGATTAAGCGATACATCGCAGGAATAACAAATAACGTTACCAAGGTTGCAAACGCCATACCAAAGAAGATAACCGTACCTACTGCCACTCGGCTTTCGTAACCTGCACCTGTAGACATTATTAATGGAATCGCACCAGCTAATGTCGTAAAGGCTGTCATTAAAATAGGACGTAAACGACGCGCTGAGGCATCAACAATCGCTTGCTCTAACTCTATGCCTTTATCTCGCAACTGGTTCGCAAACTCAACAATCAAGATCCCGTTTTTGGTTACCATTCCGATCAACATGATCATACCAATCTGGCTATAAATATTCAGTCCTTGCCCCATTATCACTAGCCCTAAGAAACCACCAAATACACCCATAGGAACAGTAAACATCACCACCATTGGGTTAATAAAGCTTTCAAATTGTGCCGCAAGTACCAAATACGCAACAAGTAATGCTAGCCCGAATACAACAAGAATACTTGATTGGTTTTCTTTAAAGTCTTTTGACTCACCAGTGTAAGCCACTGAAATATCACTCGGTAGCATTTCTATCGCTTTTGCATCCAGATAATCCAGAGCATCACCTAATGTCGCACCATCTTTTAGATTGGCACTTAAGGTTATGGATTTCTGCTTATTGGTATGTGATAGACGAATAGCAGATGCTACCTCATTGATTTTCGTTACCGTATCAAGTGTCACTAAGTCACCCGTAGCGGTTCTCATGTAAATTTGGCTCAGATCCGCTGCGTTATTAAAACTGTTTTCATCGCCTCGTAAATACACATCGTATTCTTCACCACGATCCACATACGTGGTTTCACTTTTACCACCAAGCATGATTTCAAGGGTATCTGAAATATCAGAGATCTTAATGCCTAACTCAGCAGCACGGTTGCGATCAACCGACACAACTAACTCTGGTGTTTTTTCAGAATAGTTAATGTCTGCACCTTCCATCAATGGACTATTATTCGCTTCCGCTTTTAATATATCTCCCCACTTTTGCAGTTCTTTGTAATCGGAGCCACCAAGTACAAATTGCACAGGCTCACTTGAACCACCACGGAAACCTGGCATCATTGGAAATACACGAACATCTGGGATATCCGCTAAGGTTTTACGTATCAAACCTAATCCTTCTTGAGCGGTTAACTCTCTGTCTGCCCAATCCTCTAGGATCATGATAACAAAGCCTGTTTGGTCACCCGCTTGACCACCAAACGCTGGCGATTGAATACTGAATGATTTTAAAAAGCCTTTACCCAACAATGGCATCAGTCTCTCTTCAACAATATCCATGTTCGCACTCATTCGATTATAACTGGTCGCATCAGCACCACGAACAAAGGCAAACAGCACACCACGGTCTTCTTGTGGTGTTAATTGTGCAGGAACCTGCTTCATCAAGCCGTAACTGCCACCGATACACGCTAAGATAATCACAGGAGCCAATAAACGCCACGCCACGGCTTTAGATACTGATTTACGATAACCACGCTCAAGCCCTGAAAATAATCTATCAACAAATAAGTTAAAACGATTCGGTTTAACATTAGCTTTTAAGATCTTACTGCCTAGTACAGGGGTCAGTGTCAAGGCTATCAATGATGAGAACAACACTGACATTGCAAGCAATACAGAGAACTCAGTAAATAAGAGACCCACCATGCCATCCATAAATGAGATCGGCAAGAATACCATGACCAAAACCAAGGTTGTTGCTATTACGGCAAAGCCCACTTCTCTAGTGCCTTTATAGGCGGCTAATAATGGCGACTCACCTTTTTCTAGATGATGGAAAATGTTCTCTACGACCACAATGGCATCATCAACCACTAGACCAATCGATAAGATCAGTGCCATTAAGGTAATTAAGTTAATTGAAAAACCAAAGTAATAGGCGGCAATAAACGATGATATTAAAGAAACAGGTACGGTCACCGCAGGAATTAATGTCGCTCGCGCCTGACCAATAAAAATGTACAACACTAATATCACGAGACCACCCGTAATAAAGAGTGTGCTGTACACCTCTGAAATCGAGCGGTCAATAAACACGGTAGAGTCATAATCAATCGCTAAACGAGTGCCTTCAGGTAAAAATTGTTGAATTTTAGCTACTTCTTCATGAACTAAATTAGCCACATCCAATGGATTCGCATCAGACTGAGGAACGATCCCCATACTTACGTTAACAACACCGTCGCTTTTAAAGGTCGAATTTTCATTTTCAGCACCAATGAACACGTCAGCGACATCTTTTAAATAAATCGACGTGCCATCACTGGCGGTTTTGACAACAAGGTAATTAAAGTCTTCCGCTTGGTTATAGAGGCGCTCAGTTCGAACCGACATAACAATAGCGTCATTTCGCACCTCACCACCTGGGCTTTCAATATTCTCTGAGCGCAATGCGGCAGTAATATCGGATGCCGTGACTCCACGCCCTGCCATCAAGTCCGGCTGTAGCTTCACATACATTACTTTGTAAAGCCCACCTGAGATATCAACTGAGCTCACGCCGGTGATCAAGCTAAAACGGTCAACCAATACACGCTCGGTATAGTCAGTTAACTCTGTTCTATCCATCACACTAGAACTTAAATTGATATAAAGCGACGCCTCTCCGCTACCGTTGTTTTTAAAGACAATCGGATCATCCGCTTCGTCAGGCAAACTTCGTTGAGCACGAGCCACTGCATCACGAACATCACTTACCCCCGTATTTAAGTCGTAACCTAAATCAAAGGTAATAGTAATACGAGACATGCCGTTACGTGTTGTAGATTCAATCTCATCAATGCCACTAATACCAGAAAGCTGATCTTCTAATACTGTTGTTATCTGGCTTTCAATAATGGTTGCAGAGGCTCCCTCATAACGAGTACTAATAGATACTACTGGGCTTTCAATATCTGGCATTTCACGTACAGCGAGTTTACTAAAAGAAACCGCACCAAATACACACAACAATAAGCTAAGAACGATGGCAACAACCGGCCTTTTTACAGAGGTATCAGATAACCACATGATTATTGTCCTTTAACGGCAGGTTGAGTCTCTTGTTCAAGCAACTTAACCGTTACCCCTTCACGCATATTAACTAGACCTTGAACCACAATATCCTGACCAATCTCTAAACCAGATTCAATCACGACGCGGTTTTCAACACGAGCACCAAGCGTAACTTGAGTACGTGTTACTTTATTATCATCACCAATAACGTACACATAACGTTTTGTACCAGAATATTCTAAAGCTTGTACTGGAATGATTGGGGCACTAATTGAAGGGAAATCCAACTCTGCCGCCATTAGCATACCGGGCTTCATCTTTAGATCTTTATTTGGGAACTCAATACGCACACGTAAATTCAAGGTTTCTGCATTAATACGAGAATCAATACCCACGACTTTTCCTGAAAATACGGTATTTCCCCATGCTTGACTTGTCGCATCGACTGTCATACCCGTTGATAACATTGAAAGGTAACGTTCTGGCACTTGTAAATCTAACTGCATTAAAGACAAGTTATCTAACGTCAGTAATTCAGTCCCAGCATTGACCATTTTACCGCGACTAAAATCAATAAACCCGACCGTACCAGAGAAAGGAGCAGAAATGTGAAGATCAGCTAAATTCGCATTTGCTGCCTCTAAACGAGCTTGCGCAATATCAACACTGGCTTTTTGGCCATCGATTTCCGTTTGAGTAATCGCGTTCTTTTTCGCTAAACGTTGAAATTCTTTCAGTTTACGTTTCTCATCATTCAAATACGCTCGCGCCTCTTTAATTGCAGCACTGGCTTTATCATCATTTAACTGAATTAAAAGCTGACCTTTTTTAACTTCTTGATTTGCCTTAACTGCGATTCGGTCAATTTTTCCAGAAACCTCAGGAGAGATGATCACAGACTCCGCAGATTCTAATTTTCCGATTAATGATAATGATTGGGATATTTCATGTGTTGCCACTTCTTCAGAGACAACAGCAACCGATTGATTTCCTCTTGATTTATTAGCATAAGAAGGTGTTGATAAAGTGCATGCTAATAAAACTGCAAGAGTAATAGACTTAGTTTGATTCATATTGATACTTATTATTTGAATTATTAAAATTACTTACTGGCTCTAGTTTACCAAGTGAAAGTGGTTTTGTTCGTCAATGAATGTAAAGATGGTGCAATAAACTGTAAAAACAATCACTTCCATATGACCCTTTTTTATATTATTTGTTCAAAAATGGTGCTTTTTACCCCTTTTTGACGAAAAACCAATCATTCAAACCAAAAAACAAAGAAAAGTACTTTACAGAAAAACGAAGTTTGCTATTATTCGCTCCGAACTTGGCAAGGTCGTTGGGAAAACTCTTGTTAAGTATAAAAATCCCTCGTTGGGGGGGTTCCCGAGTGGCCAAAGGGAGCAGACTGTAAATCTGCCGCGAAAGCTTCGATGGTTCGAATCCGTCCCCCCCCACCATTATTCTTCTTGATTGTA
>NZ_JARACP010000080.1 GCF_028765545.1 Aliivibrio sp. S4MY1
CGTAGAGGGATTTTTTTCTCAAATAAATTGTCTAATACCATTTTTTGGCTAAGATAAGCTGCTTTGCTCTACAGGCTTGGTACAAGATAATAATGTCCTTTTTCCACTGAAAGTGGGCGGCACTATCAGCACTTTCTGGTACGGGAAGTGGAGGGCAAAGTTCAGACAGTATGCTGTCAATATGTTTATTAATGGGTGTTTGCAAGGTGAGTGAGTCGTTGTAGCTTGCGCAGCTCGTCAGCATCAATACCAACAACACACTCACAACTTTGTTGTTCATGCACTTCTTCCTTA
>NZ_JARACP010000081.1 GCF_028765545.1 Aliivibrio sp. S4MY1
GCAAGCTGTTCAATAGCGAACCCAATTTCAGCACTTAAAAAGGGTACGCGCTGGCCGTTAATAAATAAAGAGAGTGGATTCATGAGCTTACACCAACCGCAACAGCGCCTTGTAAAAACAGAGGATGCTGCACAGGATTGAGTGCCATGATCAGATGTGCATTCTTATAATGATCGTGCGCAAGTGCTAATGCGGGTACTGGGCGAGGTAGGACTTGATATTGCGTTGGCGTACTGCCGCGAATGACTTTGCTCATTAACACCTCGACGCCATCCTTTAGTGTGACAAGCGC
>NZ_JARACP010000082.1 GCF_028765545.1 Aliivibrio sp. S4MY1
TGTAGAGGGGTTTTTTCTCAAATAAATTGTCTAATACCATTTTTTGGCTAAGATACGCTGCTTTGCTCTACAGGCTTGGTACAAGATAATAATGTCCTTTTTCCACTGAAAGTGGGCGGCACTATCAGCACTTTCTGGTACGGGAAGTGAGGGCAAAGTTCAGACAGTATGCTGTCAATATGTTTATTAATGGGTGTTTGCAAGGTGAGTGAGTCGTTGTAGCTTGCGCAGCTCGTCAGCATCAATACCAACAACACGCTCACAACTTTGTTGTTCATGCTCTTCTTCCTTG
>NZ_JARACP010000083.1 GCF_028765545.1 Aliivibrio sp. S4MY1
TTAAGCATGGAGGGGTCAACAAGCGAGGTGACCGTTAAGCCGAAATCTTGGGCAACACGGATAAGCAGATCCTCTAGGGTTTCATCATAGACCGCGTCCATTGTGATTTTTGAATCAATCATGTTCGCACTCAACGAGCGACCAGACAGACTCATGAAGAATTCACTGCTTGCGGTATTGGTGCTGACGGTATCAATAACACCAATGAAGATGCGTTTGTCATCGAGTTTGAATTCAATAGGTAAGGGTTTCGTGATTGTCATTGGTATAATGCGGCAGGTAAAGGTATGC
>NZ_JARACP010000084.1 GCF_028765545.1 Aliivibrio sp. S4MY1
CCAAGCATGGAGGGATCAACGAGCGAGCGAGCCGTTAATCCGAAATCACGGCTCGTATTGATGAGTAGAGTCTCTAAGGTTTCGTCATAGACCGCGTCCATTGTGATTTTTGAATCAATCATGTTCGCACTCAATGAGCGACCAGACAGACTCATGGAGAATTCACTGCTTGCGGTATTGGTGCTGATGGTGTCGATGGTACCAATGAAGATGCGTTTGTCATCGAGTTTGAATTCAATAGGTAAGGGTTTCGTGATTGCCATTGGCACAATGCGGCAGGTGAAGGTGTGA
>NZ_JARACP010000085.1 GCF_028765545.1 Aliivibrio sp. S4MY1
CACACCTTGCGGCGCCAGAACCTAAATCTGGTGCGTCTACCAATTCCGCCACGTCCGCGTTCTGCTAGTTGTTAATTAAAACAAAGAGTAGAAATTTTTGTATTTTAATCGACGATTGGTGAATCAATTAAAAGTTGTATGGTGGCTACTACGGGATTTGAACCTGTGACCCCATCATTATGAGTGATGTGCTCTAACCAGCTGAGCTAAGTAGCCAATGAGTGTTTTTAATAAAACAATCAAAAATATGGTGCGGACGGAGAGACTTGAACTCT
>NZ_JARACP010000086.1 GCF_028765545.1 Aliivibrio sp. S4MY1
AACTCGTACAAAGGATCAAGAGAAACCGTCGCGGTCACAGAAAAAGCATTGAATGATGGTCTAGCTACCACTTACGGACCGAAGCGAAAACCACCGAAACAGCGGTTAACTCTAGTGCGCCACCCTGGGACGATAGGAACGTTAACGAAAGAAGAAAAAGAATTTTGGTATGACATTCCTGTCGATAACATGCAATTTCTTCAGTTAACGGTACCGCTTGGAGC
>NZ_JARACP010000087.1 GCF_028765545.1 Aliivibrio sp. S4MY1
ATCTTCTGAAAAATCATGCTCAATTTTAATTGTTCCCTTGGCTGCTCTCGTTACTTTGCCTGTATTTGCACTAAATGAAAAAGAGTCACACTTTTCTCCACCACCATAAAAAGTAGCCCACCCAGTAACGTTAACATCTTTTGGCTTTACTCCTTTAATTGTGATGTACTCATCACCTTCATTGCTTCCAAAAGGAGCTGGATTAAATGTCTTTATTAAA
>NZ_JARACP010000088.1 GCF_028765545.1 Aliivibrio sp. S4MY1
CATAATGTTGGGTCTGTAGCTCAGTTGGTTAGAGCGCACCCCTGATAAGGGTGAGGTCGGTGGTTCAAATCCACTCAGACCCACCAATACTTTTCCAGTAAGTATTGGTGATAGCATTATATTTTGGGGCTATAGCTCAGCTGGGAGAGCGCCTGCCTTGCACGCAGGAGGTCTGCGGTTCGATCCCGCATAGCTCCACCATTTTTAAGTATTCTCTT
>NZ_JARACP010000089.1 GCF_028765545.1 Aliivibrio sp. S4MY1
GATTAGGTTAAAAACGTAAAGAAGCAATAGAAGGTGCCCAACACCTTCAAATATCCAGTGTCCCGTTCGTCTAGAGGCCTAGGACACCGCCCTTTCACGGCGGTAACAGGGGTTCGACTCCCCTACGGGATACCATTGGGTCGTTAGCTCAGTTGGTAGAGCAGTTGACTTTTAATCAATTGGTCGCAGGTTCGAATCCTGCACGAC
>NZ_JARACP010000009.1 GCF_028765545.1 Aliivibrio sp. S4MY1
ACTCCAAAGCAACGATAGAAACAAAAAAGCCCACATCTGGTGGGCTCTTTCGTATGATCTATTGTACTAAACTATAAAATCTATCAAACTGATTAATAAGTAAATTATAAAATAGATTTTTAAAACGCTACATCTGGTGTTACTTAGATAAGGCCGTAGATAATATTAAAAACACTAGTAAAAGTGCGCTGTAACTAATTACAAGCTTGTAGCAAATATTGATTTCAAGCTTTTATGTTAATTAACTTTCAGAGACCACTTTTTCAATTAACTTTGAAATCCCTTTCTGTACTTCAAGCATATTTTTTGCTGTCATATAAGCTGGTGTTGTTGCAACTTTATTTATGTCATCCCAAACAATATCTTGAGCTATACAATTTACATGCTTACCTCCTTGTGATTCTATAAAATTAGCGACTTTAATATCATTACCAATTGTACATTTAATCCCTTTTCCATAAATTGCAGGTAACATTACAGGAGAGATACACATGAATCCCGTTGGTTTTTCAGCCTTCTTAAATGATTTACAAGCTTTTAATACATGAGGGTTAATTTCAAACATTGCTGAGTCTAATGCAAAATTGGACAAATTTTTGGCTACCCCAAAACCACCAGGGACAATAAGTGCATCGAAGTCATTCGCATCAAGTGTAGCAACATCTGAGATTTCACCTCGAGATAAACGTGAAGATTCTTCCATAACATGTCGAGAGTCGATATGTTCACTTCCCGTAGAATGATCCAATGCATGATGCTGATAAACATTCGGAGCAAAACAAACCCACTCAGCGTCATTTTGCTCTATAGCTAACAGAGACAGTACCGCCTCATGGATCTCCGACCCATCAAACACTCCACAACCAGATAAAATTACCGCAATTTTTTTCATTATCATTTCCAATCAAGTAAAAACATAGCAATTATTTTAACTATACCCCAACCTAATAATGAACATTAAGTATCAAATAATAAGCTAAAGCTTAAATTTTGATACTTAGTGATAGAAAATATCGATAGAAGGTTTTCTAGAATCTCGATGCTCTTTTCATTTGGAGCAAGACCATTGTAAGTGATATTTCTTCTCTTTTGGTTTTACTTGCACATCAGAGGTGATGTTTGGATTTGTTTTCTTGCAGGCATTGAAAAAACTAAATTATTGATAAAACAAAGAATTACAGGCACAAAAAAGCCCACACTAGGTGGGCTTTTTTGCTTGTTCATAAAGAACGAATTTGGTGCCCGCTACTGGACTCGAACCAGTGACACCTTGCATGTCATGCAAGTACTCTAACCAACTGAGCTAAGCGGGCAAATTGTTAACCGGGAAGTAACTTACTTCTCCTTGAGAACGAGATGAATAATATCGAGTTCTTTTTTACTCTGCAAGCCTTTTTTTATTATTATCAATCATTTGACCATTTTTCGATCAAAGCGTGCAAAAACAGAGCAACTTGATACTTGGCGTCTTTTAAAATAGAATCAGCATACTGTTAATAGGACTTATTTCATGCCTCAATCTCGTTTTCATCATTTACTCTTTTTACAACCTATTTTAATTCTACTATTAATTGGTATTGCTGCAATTTCTTTAACGTTTAGCATTCAAAGCTTTCAAACGGTTGAAAAAACAATTCGCACCTCTTCATTTAAAGCGTTTAATAACTCTATTGAAGCCAGTTATGATATTGTTGATACCGCACTTAATGAGTCAATTAAACGTTATTTAAGAGGTATTGTAACTACCTCTGCTAAGTTTATTACTCAAATTCAGACCTCGTCTTTTTTAACGCAAAAACAAAAGAACACGTTAATTCAAAATTACATTAACTCTAATAAAATTGGTGATACTGGCTACCCTTATATCTTAAACTCTAAAGGTCAATTGGTGTATCATCCTATTTTTCAGGGTCGTAACGTCAGTGAGTATCGTCACATTCAAGAGCAAATAGATAATGATGATCATTTTGTTGAGTACTTATGGATAAATCCAGGTGAAGAGAAACCACGCAGAAAGCTGGCTTATTCTATTTATGTAGAAGAATTAGACTTTGTTATCTCTGCTAGCGCTTATAAAGATGAGCTTTTACACTTCATTGATAAAACTATCCTAAAAGATAAATTAAATAAGTATCAATATGGTAAAACTGGTTACGTTTATGTCATTGACTTAGTTGGTGAACTTATCCTCCACCCTAGCTATGAAGGAGAAAACATTCGTAGTTTGATTGGTGAAAATGCTGATGGTTTACTTAAAAAGATCCAACAATCAGCACACAGTTACAGTTTACAAATGAATCTAGTTAATGGTTCACCAGAGACGGTTTTTCATAGTGCAAATGTTGAAGATTATTCATATCAAATTACTATCGATAATAATACCTATCAAAAAGATGTTCTTTATATTTATTACCCTTATCTTGACTGGGCTATTGTCTCGGGAATTTCTCGCGATGAACTCCATCGCCCCACCAATACGCTTCTCTATAGCTTGTTAACCTTGGTTTTAAGTCTAACTGCGATAATCGTTATTTTATTATTATTGCTTAACCATCGCCATAAAAAGCTTGTTAACGTTCTTAATCGTGACTATTTGACTGGTTTATTTAACCGCCGTGCTTTTCACTATATGGCATCAAAGCTCACTAAGGACACGCAGCACCCGACAGGCTTTAAACCTTACTCTATCATTTTGTTAGATATTGATTTCTTTAAAAGAATCAATGATACCTATGGCCATACTGTCGGTGATAAAATCATTGCGATAGTAGGTAAAGCTATCTCCCAATACCCAAATATTTTAGCGGCACGCTATGGCGGTGAAGAGTTTGTGTTATTTACGAAAGAAAGCGATCCAAAGCAAGCGGTTCGATTTACAGAGCAAGTCCGAAAGAAAATCGATCAGTACAATACACTGCATGAGAAAGTAACATTAAGTGCAGGGATAACCACAATCAATAAACCAAATGTACTATTAGACGATGTAATTGAGCAGGCAGATAAAGCGTTATACCACTCAAAAAATACGGGAAGAAATAAGATTACTCATTATCGAGAGCTGTAAGGTGAATAGTAAGATAAATAAAAAGGGAATAAATAATAGACAAGCTAAGAAGCTGTACTACGCTAAATAAAGTAAGTTCTCCATTTTATTAGCGCAAGGCTCAGTGATTTGAGCCATTTCCCTAAGCCCGTAACCAGGAATCGTTACGGGCTATTTTTTAGGGCAATATTAGTTTAACTCTCGGTTATTTAACGAGGCTGATGCCTTCTTTTGTAATGGTGATTTTGCCTGCTTTATATAGGCCACCGATGGTCTTTTTGAACGTCCCTTTACTGGTTCTAAACTCAGAAAAAATCGCTTCTGGGGATGATTTATCACTTAATGGTAAGAAGCCGTCTTTTTTCTCTAATGTCGCCAATACTTTTTCGCTTAAATCATCCATACGTGCAACACCTGGACGTTGTAATGACAATGAGATTTTACCATCTTCACGCATATCATTAATAAACGCCTTTAACTGCTTACCAATAAATAGCTTACCAAATACATCTGAATGAAAGATTAGACCCCAATGCTCGCTATTTACTACGGCTTTATAGCCAAGGTCGGTACACTCAGCGATAATGATATCGACTTGTTGACCTTTCTCATAATTTGCTGGTGTTTTATCTAACCATTTATTAAAACGAGTTGTACCTACAATACGGCTAGACGCTTTATCGATATACACATAAACAAGAATAGATTGGCCTTCGTTTAAGCGACCACGTTGTTCACTAAACGGAACTAATAAATCTTTCTTCGCAATACCCCAATCAACAAATGCACCGATACTGTTAGTACCAATGACATTCATTAAACCAAATTGGCCAACTTGAGCTTTTGGTGTTTCAGTTGAGGCTACCACTTCATTTTCTGAATCAAGATAAATAAACACATCAAGCGCTTCGCCAACTTCTGTGCCTTCTGGAACAAAACGACTTGGAAGAAGAATTGAACCATAATCATCACCATCTAAAAAGACGCCAAAGTCTACGATTTTTGTTACTTCTAATTTGTTGATTTGACCAATTTTAATCATTACTTCAATTCCTAAATAAAATACTCGGCGATTATACCTTAACTCTGATATGCTTGCTGTATGAATTAGCATTTTTATAGGAATTTCCTGTGATTACAGTTGGTAAGAAGGATGGCTTATCACTTAAAATTTCTCATATTGTTGAAGAGTCAAAACAACATGAATTAGAAATGTTTCTTTTTGTGCCTGGAGAACTCGGGCTTAACAAAGATATGGTTTCTGAATCTGAGTTTTATTACAACTCCATTCAGAGCCAACGCACATATTTCAGTGATAAAAACCATCTCCCTCTTGTACACTCTCGTCTTGCACAACGCGGACGCTTGTCTACTGAACAATACCGTTTAAGTTTGAGTCTGTATGCTTATCAATATGCTTTGGCATTAGAGAAAGCCATGCAGCAACTGAGCGATACAACTCGTGACGACATTACACATGATGAAGTGGAAGATGCGATTGAATTGGCGATTGATATCCTTAGAAAGTTACGACGTAACGTGCCTTATGACGATGCATTAAAGCGTTACTATGCCAATATTGATAATTACCTTTCTTGGTATACCGAGCAAAAATTTCTTTCTCTGATTGCACATATGCCACGCAATGAAGAATATAAAGAAATAAAAGAGAAGCTTATCGATTTTTGTGAAAAAGAAGATCTCCATCGTTTAGATAAGAGTTATAACTCTCGTAAAGCGCGTGAGGATATGACTCGTATGTCGAATAAAATGCGCTTACTTCGTCGTTTAATTGAGTTCCCTATCGTATTAAAAGAGAAAAATCTGGCTCTTGGTAAACACATTAAACGTATGGTTAAAGGTGGCGCAACGGCTGTTGTGATGATCTTCGTTTCATTAATGGTGATCCAAGCACGCGGCTTCTTAGGTGAAATTACCGCCTCTTTTATCTTTGCGGTATCATTTATTTATGCCATGCGTGAAGTCTTTAAAGATGATTTACGTGATGTTATGTGGCGTTGGATACGTAAAGGCCAACCAAAATGGCGTAAGCGCTATCTTGACCCTACCACCAACACTTATGTTGGCCGTAAGCTAGAGTGGCTTGATTATATGACGTTCTCTGAATTGGACTCTGACATTCAAAAATTACGTAAACACCGTGTAGTACAGCGTGAAGAAGTGGTTCTGTCATACAAAAGCCAGACCAAAATGGCGATCACTAAGTTTATGAGTGGTTATGAACAGACACGAGAAACCATGTTGGTGGATCTTCGCCCTATCGCTCGTTTAATGGAAAAAGGCTCTCAAAAGATTTATCAATTGAATGAAGGACAAGTAAGTAAAGAGTCGGTTGAAAAACGCCACTTAATTAATTTAATCGTGCGGGAAACCATGGATGATTACAGCACCAAACTACATCGCTGGAAGATCATTGTAAACCGCTCAAAAATTATCGATATTGAAAAAATTGCTATCGATAAGTAATACTAATTAAATCCAAACAATAAAAACACTTTTAGGTTTAATCACCTAAAAGCGTTTTTTATCTTAACGGTAGCCAATTATCGTCACGCCGTAACTACAACCTCTGTCGCTGTCAGTTGCTCTAACAACTCTTGAATACGCGGATTTTGAGCCAATTCATCAATGGTTGTTAATACTGGCTTGTTCGCTTTATTTGCTGCTTGGATTGCGTTACCCACAAGATGTAGGACGGCTTCGTTTTGTGGATCAAAGTGGTGTTCTAGCGCTTCATTTTGTTTGTCTACGCCTAACGTAAATTGCGTCAATGTATCCACATTAATAATTAAACCATCAAAGTACTGGAGTAATTTATCTGCCATTAAAGCAGCGGCAGGCACATCACACACAAAGTGAACTTGTAAACCATTTAAACCACGTGGCAAACCTTGAATCGCTAAACGATCAATGATGGTTGCTGCATCACTTAAATTACGCACAAATGGCACCACAATTTGCACACTTGCTGTTGTCGCTGCGATGACTTTCTTTATCACTTCACACTCTAAAGCAAATTGCTCTGTACTCGCATCAGAGGCAAAGCGAGTAACACCACGAACGCCCATTTTTGGGTTTTCTTCATGTGCTTCTAGTTGGCCTCCCAGTAACCCTGAAAATGCAGCACTGTCAGCGTCTGAGAACGCAATTTTCACTTCTTTTGTTGATGCTTTGATATTCGCTAGGATCTCATTAGCTAAAGTATCTACAAAATGTGTTTTACCATCTGCCGCCCCTTCAATAATAATGGCTAAACTTTGCGCATCAATATCGCTCATTTTTGGTGCTTTAATAACGGCTTTTGGGTGATAAAACAAATGCTCTTGGATTAACCCTGCAATAGAAACATACAAAGTAGCTTCTGAATCGGTTTGAGACTGATATGAAGGTAAACTTGCCACACGAGTTAGCGTTGGTAAAATTGTATCTGTCATGCTTGCTCCAATGAACTCAATAAGTCGGTTTCATTATTTAATGTTATTTATGTTGAACATACCGATACATGAGCAACAACTCAAGTCTAAAAGATACAATACGTTAACTTTTCTTTACTCTATCTTTCGTTATACAAAAATTTTGGGTTTCATCCCCTTTGATTTTCCGTTATCTTATCCTTGTGTATTAAAGAATTAACGGGCGAAACTATGCCATTTCAAACAGATGAACTTCGTACTCAGCCATTAGGCCCTATGCCAACTCCTGCTGAGCTTACGACTGCTCACCCTATTACAGATGAGGTTGCTGAACATATTGAGCACTCTCGCGCACAGGTTGAAGCAATTTTAACTGGCAAAGATAAACGTCTTTTAGTCGTTGTGGGTCCATGCTCTGTTCATGATACAGATGCAGCTTTAGATTACGCACAACGCTTAGCCAATATACAAGATCAGTATAAAGATGAGCTTTTCATCGTTATGCGCACTTATTTTGAAAAACCACGTACCATTGTGGGTTGGAAAGGCTTAATTACCGATCCTAACTTAGATGGCAGTTATGCACTTGAAGCTGGTCTTCATAAAGCGCGTAAGCTCCTGCTTGATATCAACAAACTGGGTTTAGCTACGGCGACTGAGTTTTTAGATATGATCACGGGTCAATATATTGCTGACTTAATCACTTGGGGTGCTGTTGGCGCTCGTACGACTGAGTCTCAAATTCACCGTGAAATGGCTTCTGCCCTATCTTGCCCTGTTGGCTTTAAAAACGGCACAAATGGCAATGTACAAATAGCAATGGATGCGATTCGTGCAGCGAAAGCTTCTCACTTTTTCTACTCTCCAGACAAGCAAGGTCGTATGACGGTTTACCGTACTGCTGGTAACCCTTTTGGTCACGTTATCTTACGTGGTGGTAACGATAAGCCTAACTTTGATATTGATTCGGTAACGGATGCGTGTCAACGCTTAGCGGACGTAGATTTACCGCCTCATCTGATTGTAGACTTCAGCCACGCAAACTGTGAGAAGAAACACCGTCGCCAACTTGATGTAGCCAAAGATATTTGCGCTCAAATAGAGTCTGGTAGCAATAAAGTGGTTGGTATTATGGCCGAAAGCTTCATTATTGAAGGCAACCAACCAATGACTGATTTAAATAACCTGACTTATGGCCAATCAATTACTGACCCATGCCTAAGCTGGGAAGATACCGTGACTATGTTAGACATGTTATCAAACACAATTAAAACATCTCGTTAATTTAAGGATTAAAACTATGCCTGCTTTTGATATCGTTTCTGAAGTTGATAATGTTGAACTAAAAAATGCAGTAGACAATGCTACTCGTGAATTAGCTACTCGTTTCGATTTTCGTGGCGTTGATGCTAGCTTTGAATTAAAAGGCGAAAACATCAAGATTAAAGCGGAAGATGACTTCCAGCTGTCTCAATTAGTAGATATTTTACGTGGTAACCTTGCAAAACGTGGTGTTGATGCTCGTGCTATGGAGATCAAAGACGCCGTTCACTCTGGTAAAAACTTTTATCAAGATATCGACTTTAAGCAAGGTGTTGATACGCTTATCGCTAAGAAATTAGTAAAAGAAATCAAAGCATCAAAAATTAAAGTACAAGCTGCAATTCAAGGCGAGCAACTGCGTATTACTGGTAAAAATCGTGACGATCTACAAGCTGCAATGGCACTTGTACGTGAAGGTGACTTTGGTCAGCCTTTCCAGTTCACAAACTTCCGTGACTAATCCAATTTTCACATAGTGTTGTTCTAAAAAACATTGCTGTTTGATAGATATAGAAAAAGCGTCTCTACTGTTTATCAGTGAGACGCTTTTTATTATTTTCGGTTATATTTTTCGTTAGTCTCTAGTTTAAAATTAGCTGACTAATCGCTCAAATTCATCAATTTGTTGACTTACTCTGTCTAAACTCTGTTGCCAAAAATCCTCTTTGGTTAAATCCATCTGTAAATGCTTTTTAACTACCTCTTCTGCTCGCATAGAGCCTGTATCACGCAGTAAACTTACATAATCACTGTAGAAGCGTTCTCCTTTTGCTTCCCTCTGAGCGTATACACCAATACTAAATAAGTAACCAAACAAATATGGATAATTATAAAAGCTAACCTCTGGAATACTAAAATGCAGCTTACTTGCCCAGAACATGGGATCGGGCTCAGACATTGCTTCACCATACCATTCAGACCATGTTTGGCTCATTAAATCAGAGAGCTGGGTTGGCCCAAGCTCTTTCGTTGCACGTTGCTCATAAAATGCTTTTTCAAACTCATAGCGAACAGGAATATTAATGGTTAATGCGAGTGCCGAAGATAACTCTTCCCATAGCATTTCGATTTTATCTTCTTTGGTTTTTGCTTTAGCCAATAATGCATCACGAACAACGTTTTCTGCAAAGATTGACGCAGTCTCCGCTAACGTCATTGGATACTTGGTTTTACATAATGGCATGTCTCGCATTACCCAGTTATGGAAGGCGTGACCTAACTCATGTGCAAGCGTTAATACATCAGACATGCTATTACCCCAAGTCATAAAGACTAGAGGAGTACGTGTATCTGCAAATTTTGTACAATAAGCGCCAAGACGTTTAGTTTCTTGTGGTGCGGCATCAATCCTGCCATTTTTAACCATCAAATCAACAAAATCTGCCATCTCTTGAGACACACCAGAAAAAGCGTCTTTTATGATTTCAATGGCTTCATCAAAGCTGTAATTAGAGGCCTCTCCTACTAATGGTGGCATTGACGCTTGTTGATCCCATGGCGTTAACTGCTCAGTTCCAAACATTTTTGCCATTAAGCGTCCTGCTTTTTGTCCTACTGCGCGGTTCTTTTTTGCTACCGAGATCATGCTATCCAGCGTTTGTTGCTCAATACGGCTACCATGTAGACTTGGTTCAAGAAAGTGCAACTTATTCGCAGCGCTACGCTTTTGGTATTCTGTTAAACGCCAACCTGCCAGTGCATTTAAGATGGCAGAAAAGCTTTCTTGGTGTTGTTTCATTGCCAATTGTATTGCGTGCCATGCAGGCTCTCTACGTAGTGTATCGCTGCCATAGAGAATACTTGCCGCTTGAGACAAGCCAATGGTTTCCTCTGTTCCATTTGGAAGTTGCAGTGTCACTTTCATAGAGCCTGTAATATTGTCATACAAACGACCCCAGGCATTTTTACCATCAACACTCATGGCTGATAATAACTGCTCTTCTTTCACGCTTAGTCTGGTTGCAACCAGTTTTCTTTCTTCTTCGAGCAGGAAACGTTGTGCTTCTAATTCATCGTTTAGTGACAATACTTGCTCAAAGCATTCCGTTGGCGCATTTACAATCGCATCTAGATACGGGCTAAAAGCTTGAGACAGATCAGACGCAAGCTTTGTTACTTGATTAACCAATGCTTTAGCTTGAGAATTTGATCCATCCACAGAAGCGATGCAGTTACCATAGCTCCCCACCGTGGCCAGTTGCACAGAAATGGATTCTTTCTCAATAATCGCCTGCTGCAATCCATCAACGTTGACATTAATATCATCAGCAGCGAAATGAAGAATACGCTCTTCAATTGAAGTAATGGTATTTACTAGCTTTGGATCATCAAGCGATTGAAATGCAATAGAGAGATCCCAACTTGGTGCTGTCATTATCATGTCCTTTTATTTTGTTTTTTACATCATAACAATTGAATTCATTGGATAAAGGATTTATTGATAGAGACGCATTTTTTAAGTTAATTCGTCTTAATTTTCTATTTTTTGAACCAATAAACACGCCCTGTGTCCGTTTTCTACTTTCGCATTTGGAAACACAACACTTTCGCCACCACGTTGAGCCCGGTATTTAACCCCTTCATCTTCGGCAAGTAATTCATTCTCGTTAAATTGAGTAAAGTTCGCTAAGTCAGATGGAAAGTGAAATTCAAACTGCTCACTGTGTTTCATAATGCTTCGGGTTACTTGGTATTCAATGACACTCGATATAACCTTCTCATTATCTGTATGGCTATCATGGCTAATAAAATGTCGGAGTTCTTTTTCAAAATCAGCCAGTAAGGTTAAGTCATTTTCGCCCATTTTTGCCACTTTACCTAGCTCAACAGTCGCAGCATGAGCACCATGATGCTCTGCACTGTACCAACTAAAGGTTGATGCTGGCGCTTCTGAAAATAAGCAGGCTTCGATTTTACTTTGTGATAAAAAGCGAAGTAATGGATCTGATCTTTTGTAATGCCTGTTATATGGATGAATTGCAAAAGTGTAATGCTGCGATGAACGAATTGCACAATGGAGATCTAAATGCCATTTTTCTTGTGCGTCATGTTTGGTAAAAAAGCGGTCCACACTTTCCATCAGTCTATTCGCTAAGGCTACTTCTACAACGCTATCGTCAGGAGTTTGATACCCGCTAAATAAACGATTCAAATTTGTATCAATAAATCGAGTATGTTGGTGTGTTGCTGCAGGATGTCCATAAATAAATAAACAAGGTTGAGTCAATGAGAGCTTACCGCTTTGAATATCTTCAATGATAGTATCAAGCAGTTCTATTGGAGATGTTTCATTACCGTGAACCCCCGATGACAATACAACAGCACGGTTAGAGGTAAAATCTAAACTTGGGACAAACTCTACGACACCTCGACTATGATAAATAACCTGAGTGCCATCCGTAAGTAACCAACTTTTTTCTTTTACAGAGACAGATAAATCTAAGGTATTTTGAATAAATGAAATATGATCCATTGGTACTTCTCTTCCTTGGTAAAATATTCAACCAAAAAACTGTACCATTTACGTCAATGTTATTTAACAAAATACAAACAATTGTGTGAATTCAAACACAATGGAACTCTAAGTTAGAAAAATGAAGGCAATAAAAAAGCTGCATAACAAATAATTGTCATACAGCTTTCATTTTCTTCAGCCAAAGATGGCAAGATTATTTTTCTACTGGTAGATTCTCAACGCGAGCTTTCAGTTTCTGGCCCGGTTTAAATGTTACTACGCGGCGTGCAGAAATTGGAATATCTTCCCCAGTTTTTGGGTTACGTCCAGGTCGCTCACTCTTTTCGCGTAAGTCAAAATTACCAAATCCAGATAATTTAACTTGCTCACCACTCTCTAGAGCTTGCTTAATCTCTTCGAAAAATACTTCTACCGTTTCCTTGGCGTCGCGTTTACTTAATCCAACTTTTTCAAATAAGGTCTCAGCCAAATCAGCTTTAGTGAGTGCCATAAAAACTACCCTCAAGTTACGTTAGACAGAGCTACAGTATTTACTGTAACTGGAAACTGAACAGTTAGAACAACAACTTAACATTCGTTCAACTCTTGACAGTGTATGCCAACTGACTGATTTTCGCCAACTTTTTTCTCAAAAATCATGATGCATTTATGAGATGGCGATCAAATTTATAAGCTTAATCTACTTAGATATCTTATATCAGCCTAACCTAAGTCATTGATTTAGTATATACCACTAATAATACGTGGTTATTTAGAATATTCGTTCGTATGTAAAATTGTGATGCTACCCAAATAATTATTAACAAATTTGAAAGTAAGCCATCTGTTTGATTGTGAACAAGTAAGCTTTAGACCTCTATTACTATTTTCTAATCTATAGATACTAATCGAGTTTTTCTTCAGCATTATATACTGATACTGGATTGCAGCTTTCTCTCTTGCTTGATATAAAGCGAAGCCTAAAACGTAAATCTTTACCTTCGCGTTATTTTATAATAAAAAAAATCCAGCACCAACAAACGTCAGCACTGGATTTTATAGTCTTTCGTTAAAAAAGATGTGTATTAGTTAGTCACGCAGTGTTGCTGAGAACTTCTCACCAATTGCAGCAACAATAGCATCAACAGCTGAAGTGATATCAGCCTCTTCTAGCGTACGCTCAATAGATTGAAGTGTCAGTGCGATAGCAAGACTCTTCTTACCTTCTTCAACACCTTGGCCACGGTACACATCGAACAGTTTCGCGCTAGTTAATAGCTCGCCACCTGATGCTAGACATTCAGCAACGATGTCACCAGAAGCAATTGCTTCGTCTGCAACGATCGCGATATCACGACGGTTTGCAGGGAACTTAGATACTGATGCAGCTTCTGGGATAACGCGAGTATTGATTGCGTCCCACTCGATTTCAAACATAATTGTACGACCGTTTAAGCCAAACTTACGCTCTAACTCTGGGTGTACTGTACCAATGAAACCAACTTCTTTACCATCAACAACGATAGCTGCTGTTTGGCCTGGGTGAAGTGCTGGGTGCTTAGCTGCTTTAAACTCATACGCTAATTCGTTAGCAGTTAGTTCAAGAACTGCTTCTAAATCGCCTTTAAGATCAAAGAAATCAACAGTGTTTGTTGCGATATCCCAGTGTTCTTCACCACGAGTACCAGCGATGATACCAGCAAGCATCATTTCTTGACGCATGCCGTTTTCTGCTGATTCTTCAGGAATAAAACGTAGACCAGATTCGAATAAACGAACACGTGGTTGTTGACGTTTTTGGTTATGAACAACAGTGTTGATCAAACCAGTCCATAGGCTTAGGCGCATTGCTGACATGTCAGCTGAAATTGGGAATGGCAGAATTAACGGCTCAATCTCAGGCACGATCAGTTTTTGTTGCTCAGGCTCTACGAAGCTATAAGTAATTGCTTCGTGGTAACCACGGTCAACAAGAAGATCACGAACACGCTTAAGCGGTTGGTTTGCTTCTTTGTGATCGTTCATGTTTAGTGCAGCAACAGGTGCTTGGTTTGGAATGTTATTGTAACCGTAGATACGACCTACTTCTTCAATTAGGTCTTGCTCGATTGCAATATCAAAACGCCATGATGGAGATGTTGCAGTCCAGCCAGTATCCGTCGTTTCAACAGAACAACCTAGACGCGTTAAGATCTCAACCACATCTGTTGATGGGATGTGATGACCTAATAGACCATCTAACTTGCTGCGACGTAATTCAACTGTGTTTGCTGTTGGAAGATCAGCGTCAGATTCTGCTGCAGAGATAGGAGCTACTTCGCCACCACAAAGTTCAACAAGAAGCTGTGTTGCACGCTCCATCGCTGTTGCTTGTAATGTAGAGTCAACCCCACGCTCAAAACGTAGAGAAGAATCAGTGTGTAGACCGTATGCACGCGCACGACCACGAATGTGATCAGGTGCGAAGAATGCACACTCAAGCATGATGTCAGTTGTTTCAGTCGTTACACCAGACTCTTTACCACCAAAGATACCAGCGATTGCTAATGCTTTGTTTTGGTCTGCAATAACTAATGTATTGTTGTTTAGCTTCGCTTCGTTGCCATCAAGAAGAGTTAGTTTCTCATCTTGTTCAGCCATACGAACCACAATGCCGCCGTCGATCTTAGCAAGATCAAACGCGTGCATTGGTTGGCCTTGCTCAAGCATTACGTAGTTTGTGATATCAACAATCGCATCGATTGAACGGATACCACAACGACGCAGTTTCTCTTGCATCCAGATTGGTGTTTCAGCTTTTGTATTTACGTTCTTGATTACACGACCAAGGTAACGTGGACACGCTTCAGTTGCTTTAACTTCAATAGAAACCGTATCTTCAATACTTGTTGCTACTGCTTCAATAGTTGGTTCAACTACGTCTGCACGGTTAAGTACACCCACTTCACGGGCTAAACCACGAATGCTGAAACAGTCAGCACGGTTTGCTGTTAAGTCAACATCGATAGCAACGTCATTAAGCTCAAGAAGCTCACGAACGTCCATTCCTAATGTAGAGCCTTCAGGTAATTCTAAAATACCTTCAGATTCAACATCAATACCTAGCTCAGAGAAAGAACAAAGCATACCGTGTGATGGAACGCCACGTAGTTTTGCTTTCTTAATTTTGAAGTCACCAGGAAGTACAGCACCAACCGTCGCAACAGCAACCGTTAGGCCAAGACGACAGTTAGATGCACCACAAACGATGTCTAAAAGCTGTTTATTTCCATCAAGATCGACTTCACCGATATCAATTTTAGTTACACGAAGTTTGTCTGCGTCTGGGTGTTGTCCACACTCAACCACTTTACCTACTTTAACGCCGGTGAACTCACCAGCAACAGGTGCAACTTCATCAACTTCCAAACCTGCCATTGTGATTTGGTGAGCTAGCTCTTCGCTGTTAATAGCAGGTTTAACCCACTCGCGTAGCCAAGATTCACTGAATTTCATAAATTTCTAGCCCCGAATTACTTGAATTGTTTAAGGAAACGAAGGTCGTTCTCGAAGAACGCACGAAGGTCATTTACGCCATAACGAAGCATAGTTAGACGCTCAACACCCATACCAAACGCAAAGCCTGAGTATTTTTCAGGGTCGATGCCAACAGAGCGAAGTACGTTAGGGTGAACCATGCCACAACCTAATACTTCTAGCCATTTGCCATCTTTACGCTTCACATCAACTTCAGCAGAAGGTTCTGTGAATGGGAAAAATGAAGGGCGGAAACGCACTTCAACTTCTTCTTCAAAGAAATTACAAAGGAAATCGTGAAGAATACCTTTAAGTTGTGCAAAGTTTACGTTCTCATCAACTAACATACCTTCCACTTGGTGGAACATTGGTGTGTGAGTTTGATCGTAATCGTTACGGTAAACACGGCCCGGAGCGATGAAACGGAATGGTGGTTTGCCATTTTCCATTGTACGGATCTGAACACCTGATGTATGCGTACGTAGCATTAGATCAGGATTAAAGAAGAACGTATCGTGGTCAGTACGCGCTGGGTGATCGTCTGCAATGTTTAGTGCATCGAAGTTATGGAATGCATCTTCGATTTCAGGGCCAGATTCTGTGCTGAAACCTAATTCACCAAAGAATTGCTCAATACGCTCAACGGTACGAGTTACTGGGTGTAAACCACCGTTCTCAATACGACGGCCTGGAAGGCTTACATCGATAGTTTCAGCAGCAAGTTTCGCTTCAAGCTCTGCAGTTTGAAGAGAGTCTTTACGTTCAACTAATAACGTTTGAACCGCTTGCTTTGCTTTATTGATCAGTTGACCTGCTTCACGACGCTCTGAAGGATCTAGTTTACCTAGTCCTTGAAGCTGAAGTGTCAAATGCCCTTTTTTACCTAAGTATTGAACACGGACTTCGTCCAGAGCGACTAAAGAGCCTGCTTGTTCAATTTCTGCCGTTGCATTGGCAATGATCTCGTCTAGATGTTGCATCGTTTCCTCATCCACTTATAGGTGGTATCCGTTGCGAGTAAAATACATATCAGCACATAGTAATAAATCACAGCGCTAAATCCAAACTGAATTGGATAAAATAGCTGATCTAATAGAAAAAAGTACTTTTCTTAGCCAAATGCCTATAGAACGCCTATCAATTCCCCTCTTTTTATATGGCTATCATTTTTATTTTATTCAATTTTTCACGCCATAGAACAAAAAAACAAAAGATCAAATGAAAATGATAGTAATTATCATTCGCAGTATGTATTATCTTTCCCGAATTATGAGACCAGACACTTTCAAGGAATTAACATGTCTAATAAAAAAACACTTTTAGCTGCGTCTATTTTAGTTGCTATCTCTCCCACTCTTCACGCTGAAAGCTCTTCTGATGGGAATTCAACAATGTTTGATGAGGTTGTGGTATCGGCAACTCGAACAGAACAAAGCATCAAAGATGTATCAAGCTCTATATCAAAAGTAACTGCTGAAGACATTGATAAGACAATGGCAACCAGTGTTCAAGATGCTTTAAAATATACACCAGGGGTAACTGCAAATGGTGGCGGTCGTTTTGGTTTATCAGGGTTCACTATTCGTGGTATGAGTGACAGCCGTATTAAAATGTTAGTTGATGGAGTTCAACAACCTACCCCATACAATCCAGGCTCCAATGAACAACGTAAATACCCAAGTGCTATTGAAATTGACACCTTAAAAGCAATTGAAGTAAATAAAGGCCCATCTTCTACTCTATATGGTTCAGATTCTCTTGGCGGTACCGTTCTAATGGAGACTAAAAATCCTGAAGATATTTTAAGAACCGAGGGAGACGAAAACGCTTTTGAAGTCAAAACAGGCTATAACAGCGTAGATTCAAGCACGAAAACTACGGGGACATGGGCAATGCGTGCTGCTGAGCTAGAAACTCTAGTCATGCTGACGTATAAAAAAGGCAGTGAATCACAAACCCATTCTAACGGTGCAGATATTGAAGGCCCAGATCGTGGTGCAGCAAACCCAGCAGATGCACAAATTGGCAACTTATTAGCAAAAGCCTTTTACCAATTAAATGATTCACACCGCATCGGTACGACTGTGGAATATTACACATCACAATATGATGAAGATGAACTTTCCCAAAATGGTTATTCTATGATGAGTAGAGGGGTGCCTATCATTACTTATTACGATAACTACAATAAGGACACAACAACTCGATTACGCGTTGGTTTAGAGCATGAATGGACAGCTAATAATGCGCTATTCGATACGCTAGAATCAAAATTAAATGTACAACAAACTGAATCATTATCTGAAAACTACGATACTTCAACTGGGCCTTACGGCAGTGGTCGCCGTATGCGTGAACGTATTGCTAACGATGATTCTATCCAGTTTGACGCACAGTTTGATAAAATCGCCGAGTTTGGAGAAGGATTCCATCAAATCACTTATGGCCTGAGCTTTAGACAAAACAAGTTCGCAACTGAAAATACCGATTATAAATACGACCAAGGCACATCTGGCCCCGGCCATACCGATATGCCTGATGCAACCATGACGCAATATGGTATTTTTGCGCAGGACCAAGCTTTCTTACTTGATGAACAATTGGTGCTAACTGCTGGTTTACGTTATGACTCATTTGAAGCAAAACCAGAAACCAATGACGGTTTTAAAACAGAATATCCTGACAGCAAAAATGACGCTTTTACGGCGAAATTAGGATCGGTTTATCATATAAATAATAACGTTAGCGTACTTGCTCAGGTGAGCCAAGGCTTTAAAGCCCCTACTCTACAAGACATGTATTACTTCTATGACAGTGGCGCCGTCATTGATGCAAACCCAGATCTTAAAGCAGAAAGCAGTGTCTCTTATGAGGCCGGGATTCGAGCACAATCGAATGCCGCACAAGTTGAATTAATCGCTTTCTACAATGATTATTCTGATTTCATCAATCAACAATACTTAGGTAAAGTCGTTGGTGGCCCGAACGATGGAAAAGAACATTACACAAAAGAGAATATCGATTCTGTAGAAATTTATGGGGTTGAATTTAGTTCTACTTACTTATTGGATGAAGCGTTTAATGCACCTCAAGGAACCTACTCGAAGCTAAGTATTGCTTATGCTGAAGGCCGAGATAAAAAAACTGGCGCATCAATAGACAGTGTTGCCCCGCTAACTTCAAACCTAGGCTTAGGTTATGACTCCATTGGTTATACTTACGGTGCTTTATTAAACATCAATATGGTGGCAGCAAAAGACAAATGGTCAAATATTGGTCATGAAAACATCAATGTTGCTGGTTACACCTTGGTTGATTTAACGGCTTACTATAAACCAATGAAGGATTTAACCCTTCGTGGTGGTTTATTTAATGCGTTTGATAAACAGTACTGGCTATACAACGACATGATTGGTACTGAAGCCGGTGAAGATGGGATTGACCGTCAAGCTCAAGCAGGTCGTAATTGGGGCATTGAGTTAGATTACAAATTCTAAAAATGAATAAAATTCAACGTTAATTGGCTAGTTCAAAGCGGCGTCATCGCCGCTTTTTTTATGTTTGTTGTATTATGATTTTACTATTTCAGAGGGTTCAAATGGGCCGTAGTTATCTATTTCTTTCAAACGTTCCACTTCAATAAAATAACTTTTCTTAAATACATTCAATAAATTATCTCTAATTTCATTTTTATCTTTTAATTGATAATACAGCCCATCAAACGAGTTAAATAACCTATCAGGGTGGCTTCTTATCGAAAATGCACTCTCTTTCTGAATATCAAATAGTGTGTATTCATCCAAGAACAAAACATATGAGTCTCTAACTTGAGATTGAAAGCCTGTCACCTTAAATGAAAGTAACGCACATGCACCAGCTCCAACAAAGGCCATAGGTCCAATAATAGCCACAGAAACAATGCAAACTGCAACGCCAAACCATGCAAATCCTCGTACAACTTTATAAGCTGAATCAGGAATGATTTGTTCATAGGTATAATAGAGTCCTATTTGAGTTAGATAAAATTTATAATAGCAATCTGAAAACCATAAATAACGAACAACAAACATCATTATGGATGCAATAAAAAGAAATGGTACCACCGCATTGATATCGTTGATTAATAACAATAATATACTTATTGGAAAGAACGGAATAAATATACCTAATAACCATTGAGTTAATGATGTTTTATTTCCATGAAATCCACTATATTCCCACTCGTAAAGTACTGGAGAATTATAAAGTTCTTTCTCTAGCTTTAATTCATTGTCTTTATCATGCACCATTTAAAGCATCCCTTATAATTTCACATCAATCTTGACCTGCTGGATGTAAGAATTCATTAAACTTTTCATGTTCACAAATATCTTCGACACTCATCACTTCAAAAAAATATCCATTTGGATAAAATATTTTTATTGTATTAAAAATTTCTTCTACGTTATCTTTATTACAAAAAAATCCCATCGAAGAGCAGGTATCATTAGTATTTGCTGTAATATCTATATAATTTTCTTTGCTTGTTTTAAATATTACTGACTCATCAAAATACAACGTTTCAAACATCATAGGTTTTAATCTAAAGTTAACCAGTTTGAATGAGAGTAACGCACTGGCCCCTGCTCCAATGAACGCCATAGGACCAACAAAAACAACTGCAATCAAACATACAACGACACCCACTCGGCCTATCATTCGTATGCATTGATAAGCGTACTCTGGTACCACATCTGCTTGCTCGGTTACTATTCCGTTTTTAGTGAACTTGTAAATCCGCTTTATGTCTGCTGATGCAAAAAAAATAAAAACCAAATTGAGTAAAAGCCCACCTCCTGCGTAAATAATAATCTCCCCGATGTCAAGCCCATCATAACTAGAATCATACGACATCCAAACAATAAATAATGAACATAACAATGCCACAAAATATCCCAAATATTGATGCTCTATGGTTTCATACTCATAAAGCACTTCTTCGTTGTATAAATCCATTCTCATGGTTTCTATTTTGTCGTTATTGTCTATATCTTTATGAGTTAGCATTATTTAACGCATCCTTACAATTTCACATCAATCTTGATCCATTGGATGTAAGAACTCTTTAAATTTTTCATGCTCATAAATATCATCTTCTTTCTCAACCTCATAAAAATGACCATTTGGATAGAATTCTTTTAAAGTATTAAAAATATCATCTACATTTTCTTTATTACAAAAAAAGCCCATTCTAGAGGCTGATATTTTTCCATTAGGTATTACTGATATATAACTCACATCCGAAGCTTTAATTAATACCGTTTCATCAAAATACAACGTTTCAAACAGCATAGGTTTTAATCTAAAGTTAACCAATTTAAATGAAAGTAACGCACTGGCCCCTACTCCAATGAACGCCATAGGGCCAACAAAAACAACGGCAATCAAACATACAACGACACCCACTCGACCTATCATTCGTATGCATTGATAAGCGTACTCAGGCACCACATCTGCTTGCTCGGTTACTATTCCGTTTTTAGTGAACTTGTAAAGCCGTTTTATATCGGCGGATGCAAAAAAAATTAAAAATAGTGTCATTATGGTCCCACCACCACCAAATATAATGGCTTCACCTGCGTCTATTCCATCATCACTAAAATCATATAAAAACCAAAGCATCACACTGAAAAAACCAGCAGCCGCAAAATACCCTAAATATTGATGCTCTATGGTTTCATACTCATAAAGCACTTCTTCGTTGTATAAGGCCATTCTCATGGTTTCTATTTTGTCTTTATTGTCTATATCTTTATGAGTTAGCATTATTTAACCTCACAATCTCCATACCTAAGTTTTCTTTTTTTGAATAATCATTAAATGAAGTAACCTTATTTACATTTAGCTTTATATCCCCGCTACCACCTTGAAAACCTGAATAAGAAATAACATGAGGTGTTCTATTGGCTAAAACATCTAAACAAATGATTATATTAGAAATATCTTCTGAATGGTTTCGTTCAACTTTCATTTCATAACAATTATTATTTACTTTCGTAAAATTGACTTCTACTTCTGATTGACTCATCTCTTTATTTCCAATGAAATTATAATGTTTTATTGCTTTTTTAGATGCGCTTTTAATCACTTTAATTCCAAACCATTTATCGGATAAGTAATCAGGTAAATCAATTGTTAATGTCCATTGTTTGTCTGAATCAGAGCTTGACTGATACGTTCTAAGTATTCCAGTGTCTATCTGGGCAACAGGTTTATTTAATATGTTTTGCAAGTTAACTAGCTCTATTTCTGGTGCCCACTTAGCCGTCTTTACTCCCCATATGGACTGTACTAACCACAACTCCATATCGGTTCGTTTAAACATATTAATGAATACCGTTGCTGCAATATAAGCAATACCAAATACACTTAACCAAATAACCATCCAAGGAGCAAAAATCGCGCCTATTGACCCATTCATAAAACATGAAATTAGCTGAACAGAAAAGACTACTACTTGCCCGCCTAATGCGAATAATTTAAGTTTCTCAGCTATTCTTTCTTCTTTTGACAAAAGAGAGTTGTCTAATCGCTTATAGACATAATAAATTTCAGACACACTGGCGATTAATCCAGTAACAGCTACTAATCGAGTTAGATTAACGAATTTAGTAATGAGTTTTTTATTTGTTTTTAAAGCTTGCTTTCTTCTTTCATTCAATAAATCTTTATCTTTCATCACTTCAGCCCATGCCGCATCTCTTGATACCAAGGCGCAGGCATTGACTGTCCAAGAAGCCGTATAAACAACCTCTGCGGCAACTGATTTATATTCCTCTGTCGTCTTACTCTCTTGGTTTCTTTGAAGTAAATTTGAAAAAACGGTTATTGAGTTCCAAATGTTTAATGCTGCAACAACCCCATTCCAACTTGCTGAGCCTTTCCACTTCCTTTCCGAAAAACTAACAAGATCTGCCTTTGTATTCTTATATGCAGCCCAACTCTCTGCTACGCCTTTGCTGATTGCTCCTTTTACGTTTAACATTGAGCCGTTTTGTGAAACCTTAAGCATTTGAGGCATGTTCTCTGAAATAAATTCAGACGTTTTTTGTACTAGCACGGCAGCAAATTGTTCTTTCCGAATAATCGCAGCCATTGTTTTACTGTTAGATAATAAAAACTGATCATATTTTTTATTAAATGCCGCCAGTTCTTTAGGGTAATTAGGGTTTACAGAAACAATAAAACTGCTATCTGCTAGATTTTCCATGATGAGAACTCTGAAGCGAGCCATAAAGCTAAGTGCACTGAATTGATTTGTACGAGGTTGAATTGCATTGAGCATCTCCATCGAAGGTCGAAATTGCAGTATCGGATTGGCTTTATTACTTGCAATAAATGCAGCAAACACGACTTTAATATCGATATGAAGTAGCTTGTACCAATCAGAATCTTGAATTCTTACGTCACCTGTTAATGTATCGAATTCTGATAATCGAGTATGCAGTGCGATCATGTCACTAGGACTGCTCATATTAAGTCCAGCGCCACCTTCAGAGTAAATGGTTAACTCATCCACCACTTCTTTGGAATAGGCAAATGGGGCTAGTGCTAATAAATTATTTGGTTTACTCAGATCTAACATTTTTTCTAGGTAATGCTTAATCTCAGGAACATTAAAGCCTGATTGAACAAGCTCTACGGTTATTGGTGAAAATAGTTCGGATAAATAGCGTTGACCAACCTCTGTTTGGTTATCAATCCCGAAATACATAGGATCGATACCCATCTGTTCAATGGCATCGGTTACCTCTTTATGTTGATAAACTAACTTACTATTTAATGTTTCTACTTCTGATAATTTATCGTATTGTTCAAATAGGTATTCGTTTAATTCATTCCATCGAATTTCATCAAAATTTCGATATTGCCTTTTCCACTGAGAAGTATGTTCCTTTTTGATTTCAAAATTAAACCGCTCTTTTATGGTTTGTTTTTTCGCTTCTAACGCCTTATACCATGAGGTATTTTCTACCCCTTCGCCGACATGATATTCATAAGATGCTGAAGATTGTTGGACATTTTGCTCTTGGTATAAATACTCATTGATCTCTATTTCTAGCTTTAACCGTTCAATTGGATCTGATTTAATATGTTCAGGAAGTTGATCATCACTAAATGTTACCCTTGCTAAAGATCGTGTTAATTCAGCCATTTGAGCTTTGTACTCATCCTCCTCTGTTCCTTGTAGTTCAACAATACGCACGTATGTTTCTGACAACTTAAAAAACAGATCCGTTATATCTGCCAACTGATCATCCAGTGCAATATACAAAGCGCTGTTCTTTTCTAATAAATCGCATTGATAATCGGTTTCTAATACGGGTTTCTTATAAGTAGCGAGATGAAACTCATCATCAGAAGAATCATCGGCTTTTAATGGTGAACATGTTTTTTCAAACAAGATATCGGAGGGCTTTGGCGTACCAATATCAGCAACGGCATGGACAAAATCACGCATGCCACCACCGTGTTCTATCTCTAATATGTTTGAATAGGTTTTTAAGTCGACAGTTCGCATCCATTCGTTTCGACACTGAGTATTTGATCGCATGTGCTCACATAAGCGCCATGTCCAACGTTGGTGAGAAAATGATATGGTTAATGTGTCATTCTTAGAGTAAGACAAACAGCTTTTAGCCTCTCCTGCTTGACCTCTCTCTTCTGGTGCTTTGTCGGCTTCATCTGAGCCCCAATCAATCTTAATGAATTGAGTACCTTTCACCTGATATTCATGAAAGGTTTTATCTCTATTGCTATAAACGTAAAGCCAGCCATCTCTTAATTGTCTTAATGTATATTTTGAATGAGCAACATCAAAAAAGCCGTGACCTTTATGGGTATCAAGTAATGGGTGTATCTGCTCTTTCTCTTCATCATCCATATCATCAATCGCATAACGAACCGGAATAATGTCAATAACGCCAAACTTTACAGGGCAAGCTCCTACCGGGTTTTTCGCATCTTTTTTACTGCCACACATGGCGGCATTGTTTGCTTCGCTCATTCTTGTAAATCCTTTTGCATAGAGTGACGATATTGATAGGCCAAATCCGCCGCTTGTTTAATTCTTTGTTCTGGGGTTTGCTGCGATGTTTGATAGATCAATTCTGTGATTTTCGGGTATTTATCGGTTGTGATCGCTTCTTTTCCTAAATATCCCATCACATTCATAAAGAAGCAGACTTCAGTCTCATTTTGAAACCCTCTGCTGTAAGCGGCATCGAACCAATACTGAATCCATTTTTGTTTATCTATCACGCCCTCTAGACAATGTGGGAAGAAATATTCCACATGATTAAGTACATAGGCATAGGCATTTTCTGTCGCTAACTCTCCTAACGCTTGCCATTGTTCATCCGTTAAACGATAAGGTTTGATGCTTTTCATCTCAGTGCAAGGCGATAAGTAATGCGCCCATCCCTTTTTATATGGAAGCCAAACTTCATCAATGTGTTGCCAATACCAATCAGTTCCTGTCGAGAATAAAACATTGGCGCACCCTGAATGTGCTGATTTTAATATAATGGATGAACCATAAGGCGATTGAACCTTAATCACACTTCTTAAATGCTCTGCAAGGCTTTCTAGTTCTAATGGTGAACTGAATAAGAAACCGTCTAGCTGATCAAGTTGGCTTTCAAACCATTGTGCAATAACAGGCGTTGCTTTTACCAAATAAGGAGAGACTGATATCATGTCATCCCAAGGCTCATACAAATACAGTGGTTCTTGCTCTACTGCTGTATCTAATCGATATAGCTGTTTTAATACGTCGCCTTCCTGACTTGTATCTATCATCAAATAGAAAGAGGAGAAATCATCAATATTCAGAGAATCAAAGCACTCTGTTTCCATTACTCTTGCCCCTGATCTTGCTCGCATTCCTCGCAGATTGGATCCAATGTTTTTAATGCCTCGATCTGACGAATGGCGTGAATTTTACTTCTTGTGTATTCAGAGACCGTTGCGCTTTCAGCCACACTGCCTGCCATTTCACTCTGCTTCATGATTGGTTGGGTTGCTGTAATACCTGCATACCCACTGCCGCTTCCTGCACTTCCGCCTTTATTTAAGTCAATGGCAGCACCAAGTAGATGAATACCACCTGAATCTAGCTTCATTGTGCTACTGCCAGTGGTGATGGTCAGTTCACTACCGGCATCAAGGACTGCTTTATTACCCACCTTAATGTGTAACTCGGTGCCTATTTGTTCAAGCCGACTTCCTTGGATTTTTTGTTGAACAGAGCCTGATACTTGCTGGTGTGCGTCACCTTTAATTGAACTTAAATTATCTGATTGCACGGTTAAGTGATTATCTTTGGTGACTTGATGAAATTGATCATGATGCACAACAGAGTGATCATCATTAAATATCTCGCTAGTACGGTTGTTTTGAATTTGGCTATCCATGTCTTTCGCTGCATGAATATAGATCTGCTCTGACGCTTTTTTATCCTCAAAGCGCAACTCATTAAAATTATCCGCACCAATTGAGCTTGATGTTTTAAATGTACTGCGTGTTTTATGCTCTGGCAGTGTATATGGTGGTTTATTATCCCCGTTATACAGTGAACCTGTGATGATGGGTTTATCGGGATCCCCCTGAATGAAGCTAACGATCACTTCGTGTCCTATTCTTGGCAATACAAACTGACCGTATTGATTACCAGCCCATCCTTGTGAAGTACGAAGCCAACAACTGGTTTTCTCATCGGCTTGGCCATTTCTGTCCCAATGAAATTGAACTTTGACTCGTCCATGTTCATCACAATAGATCTCTTCACTCTCAGGGCCTGTGACTATTGCAGTATCAATATTATAAATATGAGGTTTCTCTATTTTTGCTAAACGATAAGGGACTGACCAAGGAATACATTGAAAACGAGATTCAAAATGAGAAGTTCCCTCTGCCAGTTCTTCTAACACTTGCGGTTGTCTACCTTCGTAATTAACCGAAGTAATTAACCAATTGGTATTCCACTCTTCTATCGGATGGTTTGATATGGGTTGAAAATACCCTGGTGTTAATTGCGGACTGTCGCTCTCTCCACGTAATATGGTTTGATTAGTACGTTTACTTTCAAGATAAAGGTTGGCTTGTTCTAAAGCTTGATAATCGTAATGCTCTAACGCCTCTTCACTGGCGGTGTTTTCTTTCTGCTCAGAACTTTTTTCTGCTTTGATTATTTGCTTTGGTTGATGAAAAGCATAATCTTTTATTGAATATTTACCAGTTTGAATGTTCTGTTCTTTAGCCAGTGAATAAATCACATCGCTCTCTTGTGCCATGCCATTTTCAGGCATAAATTCAAGTTCAGGAAGGTTTGTGTGGGTTTCTTTGCCATCAGAAATAATTAATTTGGATTGCGATTCTGTATGTTCAAAATAAGAAATTAATCCTTCTTCAGCCATTAAACGTTGCACAAATTGCGCATCAGTTTCACCATATTGCACACAATAATCTCGGTTCTCATGAGCATAATGAAGTTCAATTTCATAATGATGATTTAAAATTCCGGCTTTAGAATACATTTCAGAAATAATATCGTGTACTGGCTTGTGTTGAAAAATCTGATAATTATGTCGAAGTGATAACAAAGAAAATACAGGAACTAATGACAGTCGATACGTACTAAATCGAAATGATGTATTAATCTGCTCCATAGATTGAATCACACCATGAACAAACCGAGTATTAGCGTCACTATTCGCATTATCCCCATTAATACTTAATCGAGCAGGCAGCTGTAGCCACTCTTCTAAAATAAGATCTGGCTCCTCGCAAATGAAGGTAATATCAAACTGGTAGCCTTCACCTATTTTTTCGTCACCAGTAAATTCATAGACTTGAAGCGGCATATCTACCGTTGTTACATCCAAATCAAACTTTGATTGATTAGCATCCTGCATGGTCAACTCAGCCCTTAATTAACAGATTAATCAGTTACTTAGTAAAATTCACACTGAATGATATCAAGTTAATATTTAGTTTCTAATTTGATGAATAAATATGCGATCAACGACACTTCCACGCTTGAAAATCAATCAAACTAAAATTCATGCCAAAATTATTAGTCACTAATACCATTTAAAAAATCAACCAACGTTCAAAATCAATAGACATAAAAAAAGCCCAATTGCTTGAGCTTTAAATCTATTGACGATGTATAAAAAACAATTCGTTATGCGGTTCTTTTCTTATGACCTTCATCTAGATGGACAAAATCGACAAGATCATCACCACTCACTTGAAACGCTTGACCAAATCCTTTTACGAACAATCCTTGAATTGGCTTTAAACGAAACATTTTAAAATCTTCTAACGAACTCAAGCCGTCGATAATGTCGCCAAAGCGTTGTTTCATTTCATCAACCGCAAGTTGCCAATTGGCTTCTTCTCTATCAATTAAAATCGCCGTCGCATCAAACGTTAATCTTTTACGAGCAAACAGTTGTTTCGATGAATCTTCATCTTCGACAAGCATTAACGACACATCAGGGTTTTGTAGCAGATTTCTTGCATGACGTGCTATCTCTGAGATCAGCACATAGTAACCATCTTCTAATAACACAAAAGGAGCGTAGCTTACGTTTGGCTTTCCTTCGCAATCGACTGTTGCTAATTGAAGGGTTTTACGTGAATCACGAAACTCTTGAATTTCAGGACCAAGACGATTTTGTAATCTTTCCTGCTTAACATTTGAATTCATTTTTCTTTCCTTTTAAATTTGGTGCTGAGTTGTATGCTGAGCTGACTATTTTTTATTTATATTCTTGTTTTAAGACAGTAAACGCTGCAACTTGTTCTGGAATAAGTTGACGCTTTTTATCTCGACCTAAATAGATCTTAAATACCGAGTGGCCTTCATGATTAAAGAAGCCAAAGTAATGGCTTTCAGTTCCTCTGAACGGCTTGCTAATCAGTGCGATATCCTGAATTAAATCTAATTTTAAGTGACCGTGTAACTGTCCTTCTCGCCCCATCAGATTATAATAACCATGCGCTATTTTCCCTTTTGGAAATGGGGCTTTAACTTCAAAGATAGAACCAAATGAATGTACGATGGTTGTTACATCACCAAAACCTACTAGCCCTTCTAAAATCTCTTGGGTTTTCTGGCCTGATACCATGGTCACCATCTCTTTAGGTAATGATTTAACCACTTCGACTTCACTAATAGACAGTTGCTTAGCTATATCACTTGGTAATAATGATGGGTCATTTTCTAATAATTCGATAACGTGTTTATTCACTGGAATACTCTTATTATATTGATTAAATTTATGCAGCATGTTCATTAAAAACAGGCTGTTTGTTCGTCATTGATAAAGCAGATATCACACTTTGTGCTAAAGTCACTGCCCAAAATTCACCCGCTAGCGTTAAACTTAAATAATCGGCATTAACCTTAACTAATCCATTGTTTTGCCACTGTTTAAATAGCGGCATTAAGTATTGATAGACATCCTCTGATGTCTGCTGCATTAATGCTTTTCTTGATAGAACACCACGATCAAACCCTGCTTTAATCATTGAGAATAATCCTGCTGAAGAAGCGGATTGTGTCATCATTGCAATCGGCATTTGTTGAGCGTTAATTGACTGAATATAGGCGTCTAACGTGCGATGTTGCATAATGCCTACACCGCCAAGATTACCACCAGCACCACACCCTACAGGCAATACCTCTGCAGTGGTTTTAGCTAAACTGTTATAAATGCTTCTTTCACGATTACTGCGTGCCCAGTGGTTAACGCTCAAGCGATTCAGATGATGTTTGTTCATAAACTCCACACCATATTTATACATATACGCTTTTTCTTCGGTTGATGCGGGTTGTGGCAGTTTACCTTTATCAATCATGCCTTTCATGGGTGTTCCTCCCATTTCAATCAACTGATAAAGATCAACACCATGTGCATTTGTCTCTAAAAAATCATTAAGGTCTTGCTGCCAGATCTCTGCTGTTTGATAAGGAAGGCCATAAAGTAAATCAACCACAATGGGGGCTTGCTCTGAATCACTCAATTCTTGAATACGACGTAATACATACTCTTTATCATCAAGCCTCTTGGCTGAGCGTCTTACTTTTGTATTAAAGCTCTGTACACCAAATGAAAAACGATTAAAGCCACCTTCTAATGACTTATCAAACATCTCTTCGTCAAAACGGTTAATTCGCCCTTCTAGCGTAATTTCACAATCAGGGGTTAATGGGAACTGAGAGCGAATGGCTTTACCCAATTGTTCAATTTGATCTGCAGTAAGATCCGTAGGCGTTCCACCACCAATATATACCGCATGAAATGGCGCAGCTTGAGTCCAAGCGAGCTGCGCTTTCCATTTCAACTCAACTAATAAGGCATCAAAATATTCTTGTACTAGTTGCTTGCTTGAAGCGTGTTGAAAGAAATTGCAGTAAGTGCATCGCACACGACAAAAAGGAATATGTACATAGAGGCAACGATGCGTACTGATCTGTGTGGTTTCCGATGAAACGGAAGAAAAACGCTCATTAAACAAATCTGCCGAGATTGGTGTTGCGCCTCCCCCAGCATGAGCGGATGCTTTTCTTTGAAAGGCATACAGCAATGGCTCTGGTGTACTTTCACCGACAAGTGAAATAGGTAGCTGATTTAAGTCAATTTCTGTTCTCATGATTTCAATTCTTTTTAACTCGTTACTTCAAAGAGTTTTGCTTCTTTTTATATCATAAAGTATTTTCAAATGAGAATGCAATTGATAATTGATCTCATTCTTGTTTTGTTTATAATGTTGTCATCTTAAAAAAGTACTGAATTAAATGGAGACATTCGTGCTGAACTTTCGTTATCTAGCGGCAGCTGGTATTTCATTAGCTATTCATACCGCGCTTATTTGGTCTGTTCCTGAAAAAAAAGCCTTTGCTATGCCTACAGGTAGTACCTCATCACAAGTCAATATCCAGTTTGTCGTACCAAGTGTTCCTACCCCGCAATCAGTACAAACGAAAAAGAATGAGGTAACAAAGCCTAAAGAACAAACAAAGCAACAAGCGACGGTTGAAAAGAAAGTTCAAAAACAAGTGATGAAAAAGAAACCAACCGTTTCAAAACTAATTAAACCAGAAAAAAAGATTCTTAAAGAAAAAATAGAAACCAAACCAACAACTGAAACGGCTAAGAAAACAGAAAAACATGTTGAAAAAGAGTCAACAGCGGAACCAGTTGCTTCTAAATCAGGGGCAACAGAAAAACCACAATTAGTCCAAAAACCGAGTTTCTTAAAACGCCCAAACGCACCGCGTTACCCTCGCATAGCACAACGCAAAGGTATTGAAGGTACTGCGTTATATGAGATTTGGTTAAATGAAAATGGAAAACAAATTAAACAAGAGTTAATCACCTCATCAGGGGCACAAGTTCTTGATGAAGCCGCTCTTAATGCAATTCGTGATTGGCAATTTTCACCTCAAGTTATTAATGGCCAAGCGATTGCACATCGTGTGCAGATCCCTGTCCGATTTTCACTTAATTAATCAGTTATACCGGATTTAACTATGCTTAACTTTTCACACTTATATTCACAGCTTGGCATTATGGCATTACCGCTATTAGGGTGTTCATTACTCACTCTCGCCTTGTTACTTGAACGAACTATTCAGCTTTTACTTTTCTCTGGCTGCTCTCATAAAAAGATACAGTCAACGCTAAATCAATTAGAAAAAGACGATGCACATGGCATTCAATCCTTTATTAAAGAATTAAAAAAACGCCGTGCTCTCTCGGCAAAAGGCAATGCCATGCTACTTGCTCATCGTGATTTTGAAAAAGGATTACGAGAGGATGTGGCAGGATTATGGCTTCAAGAAAAACGCCATCAATTACGATCTGGACTGCGCCTTTTAGCTCTTATTGGCATGATCAGTCCATTGTTAGGACTATTAGGTACCGTTCTTGGTTTAATTGATATGTTTAAAGATGTAGCGGCAACGACGGGCTCTATTACACCGAATATTCTGGCGGATGGCTTGGGACTAGCAATGCGTACGACTGCGATTGGTTTGATCATTGCCTTACCCGCTATCGCAAGCTCACAACTTCTAGGCTTATGGGCTGATCGTATCTTGTCACGTTTGGAGCATTCATTAAATTACACTAATTTGTGGATTGAAGGCGTATTCAGCTCAAGTGATTCAATGACGGAGATTAACCAACATAAAATCATCAAGGTGAATGCATGATTAAGTCACCGTCCTCTGCTGCTGAAGAATCCATTCAGCCTGATCTGACCCCTTTACTCGATATTATTTTCATCGTAATGGTCTTTTTATTACTGACCGCGACAGTGAAACTTCAATCTTTAGAAGTGAGCTTACCGACAGCGGATACCGAATCGGTAAGTGACGTAGACAGTAAATCTTTTACCATCAATATATTAGAACAACCTCCATATTGGGGATTGGATGGCCATTCCTATTCAACGTGGGACTCTTTTACTACCGCATTATTGCAAAAAGTAAAAAGTAAGCCTGAGTTTCAAGTGGTTATCGCCTCAGATAAGACAGCTGAAATTCAGCATATGGTGAAATTATTAGCCTTTTTACAAGACAACAATATTAAAGCGACTCAAATTTTAATGGACGAAAATAAATCATGATTAACTCAAAGCTTACCTCTTCTCTTCTAACTATTGCATTACTTTCATTCTCATCCATTAGTACGGCACAAGAACGTATTATTAGTGCTGGAAGTGCCGTTACGGAGTTAATTTACGCGCTAGGTGCAGAAGACTCTCTTATTGCCGTTGATGTAACGAGCAAAATGCCGCAGACCCAATCCTTACCTAAAATTGGTTATCACCGCCAATTATCGACAGAAGGATTATTAGCCTTACAACCAACACAAATCATTGGTTCCGACGAAATGGGACCTCAAAGTACACTAGATTTGCTTTCTCAATCGAATGTAAAGGTGAATATCGTAAACACGACACCAACGGTTCAAGGCTTATTAAATCGTATTGACGAAATCGCCTCTATTACTCAACATCAATCGCAAGCAGAAGCCATCAAGGATCAAGTAAATAAAAAAGTCGCGTTACTAAGCAGTAATATTCCAAGTAAAGCGAAACAGAAAAAAGTCATTTACCTTTTATTACATGAAGGTAGAGCACCTTATGTGGCAGGCAGTGATACGACAATGGATGAATTGATCCATTTAGCAGGAGCAAATAACCCTGCAAACTCATCGATATCATCGTTTAAACCCATTTCAATGGAGGCAATGATATCAATGCAACCTGACGTTGTTTTAGTCAGTAACCGCAGCATCAAGAAGTTAAAAGGCATTGATAACATTATTGAATCGATTCCAACCTTAGCCTCCACGCCTGCTGGTATTAATAAACAAATTATTGGTATTGATGGCTCTGCACTCGTCGGTGGTCTTGGGTTGGCGACACTTGATGAGGCTGCTCGTTTGAATACCCTTCTTTACCCTTAAGTGATTATTATGTTGTTAAAGTACATCTCTTATTCAAAATTACTGTGGTTAAGTGGCTTTTCTCTACTTATTATCGCTGTCAGCTCCATTGCGACAGGACCAATGAACATTACTCTAAATGATAGTTTTCATAGTCTTATGCCTTGGTCAACAGATGAAATTCCGACGCACATTAATTTGATCATTCATCAAGTTCGTCTACCAAGAACCATCCTTTGTATGCTTGTTGGTGCCATATTGGCTATTTCTGGTGTTGTCATGCAGGGGTTATTTCGAAATCCTCTTGCTGAACCTGGGATCATTGGTGTATCTGCTGGGGCTGCACTGGGCGCTGCAATGGCAATCGTATTATTTTCATCCGTTGCTCAGCAATTTCCTATTTTTATGAATTTTGCCGCTGTACCTATTTTTGCTTTTCTTGGTGGCGCAATAACCACGCTAATTGTCTATCGATTAGGTACCAGTAAATTTGGCACCTCAATTACCGTTATGCTACTCGCTGGTGTGGCTATTAGCGCTTTATCTGGTGCTGGAATTGGCTATTTGAATTTCATTGCCGATGATCAAATGCTTCGCGACCTCTCTTTATGGTCTATGGGATCACTAGCCGGAGCAAAATGGAATGACCTACTGCTTGCAGGTATTGGTCTTATCACTCTGCTTATTTTATTTATGAAGAATGCATCAGGACTTAACGCCCTACTTCTTGGTGAAGCAGAAGCAAAACATTTAGGCATTAATGTTCAATCATTAAAGAAACGTATGATCATTTTAAGTGCTGTAGGTGTTGGTATTACCGTTAGCTTATCTGGAATGATTGGGTTTATTGGATTAATCATCCCTCACCTTGGTCGCATGTTGTCAGGTCCTAATCATAAAACCTTACTGCCTCTTTCAGCATTACTTGGCGGTCTTTTATTAACTGCAGCAGATATGTTTGCTCGTGTTGCCGTTAGCCCTGCTGAACTGCCTGTTGGTATCGTGACGGCCATTATTGGTGCGCCTTTCTTTTTGTATTTACTCTTTACCCAGCGAGGTAAAATTTAATGAGCCATTCTTCATTAGCAATCTCAGCCAAAAATATTTCCTATCGTATTGGTTCTAAAATAATTTTAGATGACATTAACTTAGATCTTCGTTGTGGTGAAGTCACAACACTACTTGGGCCAAATGGTGCCGGAAAAAGTACATTACTGAAATTGTTATGTGATGAAATCACCTCTTTTAATGACATCAGTTATTTCGGAAAAGCAAAAGACCAATGGGATAGTAATGAACTAGCAAAACGGCTTGGGGTTCTCCCTCAGCACAGTACCCTCTCTTTTGCTTTTAATGTAAATGAAGTGGTAGAGCTTGGAGGATTACCATTAGCACTATCGAATCAAGCATTACGAGAAATCACATCAGGCATGATGCAAAAAACGGGAATAAGTCATTTAGCTGAAAGATCCTACCCCTCTTTATCTGGTGGTGAAAAGCAACGAGTTCATTTAGCACGAGTGCTAACTCAAGTAAGCCAACATCAGCAGAAAATCGTGATGTTAGATGAACCGACGTCAGCGTTAGATCTTTCGCATCAACACAATACATTAAAGTTAGCAAGAGAGTTAGCGAGCGAAGGTGCTGCAGTTATTGTGGTACTGCATGACTTGAATTTGGCTGCACAATATTCTGATCGAGTGATTGTACTCCAAGATGGAAAACTCCAAGCAGACGGCGCTCCATGGGAGGCAATAACATCAGAAATGATAGAGAATGTGTATGGACATAAAACCTTAGTGCAAGCCCACCCTACATTGAATTTCCCTGTGGTTTTTGCGGCATAAAAACCAAAGAGGTTTCAATAAAAGAGCCAATATGTTTATGTTGGCTCTTTAGGATTAGATTGAATAAAAATACAGATCAACGCATCTTAAATATTTCTTTATGAAATGATGCTTCAGGAAGACCGTTAGCCATCAAACCTTGTTTTAAACTCATTCCAAACCCTTCAGGTCCGCAAAAACTAACAGAAAATGAATCACTATCGATTTTCTTTAGAATCTGCTCAGTAGTTAATCTACAGCCCTTATCTGACTCTATAAGATGTAATTCAATAAAATCCATATGACGCAAAATAGTTGTAATTTCGGCACTGAAAAAGGCTTCTTTCTCATTATTTACACAATAAAAAAGGTGTATTTTTTCAATATTTTTTGTAGCTTTATCGGTGGCCTTTTGTAACCAATATAATCGCGATAATAATGGTACGATCCCAATTCCTGCCCCTACCCATACTTGGTTCATATCAGATGGGACTTGAAAGTAACCATAACCGCCTTCAACTGTTGCTTTTTTTCCTACTGCAATTTGGTTAATTAATTGATGCGTATAATCCCCAAGATCTTTAATCCCAAACTCAACCAATCTTGTCTTTTCGTTATAATTTAAAATAGAAAATGGATGCGGTGCTTCACCGTCATGAAAATTGATATAAGCAAACTGTCCCTCTTTATATCGCAATTCACTCTCAAGTTTAATTTGAAGACGAGCCACCACAGTAAACTCAGACTCATCTTTAAATAGATCAACCTGAACCACCTCACCGTCTATTTTACTTTTATTACCAATAGAACCCGTTAGTGAAAGTATTGCACACCAAACTGAAATAACAGATATCAGTATTATTGCAATATTCATTGGGATTAATGAAAGATCCCATTTGATCAAAAACAGCGTATGAAACACACCAGCCAACATTAATGCCCCACCAATTTTGTGGATCCCTTTAAATTTTTTATAACTGACTCTTTCAACCAAACTAATGATGATAAAAAGTATAAAAAACTTAAACGATATATCACCCACTTTCTCTGCAAGAGATACCCAGTCAACCCCAGTAATTACTCTCTCTTTTCCTGCATGAGATGGACGTACAAGCCAACCTAGTTGCACAGCCCAGTGTGCAGATTTAATCACTAACCAGTGCAAGAGCAGAGCAATAAAAGCTGAAATCCCTAATTTTTTATGTAAACCATAAGCCTTATCTAGCCCTTTTACTAATCGTTCTGTCCATTTAAAGCGAGCGGAAAGAACAATAGCGGCGCCCATATAAGCAAAACCAAGCCAACCAGTTAAGACGATTAATTGTTTACGTAAATCCATCACACTATCAAATTGAGTAAGTGATGAAACAAAAGATGGCAGCCATAGCAAAAGCAACAGAACAGTAAATTTGCGCATTTTCAATACTCATTAAATGAATTAATTGAGTGAATAATAGACTTTTGTTGTTAAATCAAAAGTAACTTTACGTTAGTTGTATAAGCTTTACAGAAACTGACAGAGGGAGAAACAAGAGATTAATAAGATGGTATATGAATAAATTGGAGGCATAAAAAAAGGAGAGCTAGTGCTCTCCTTATTTAGTCTTAAAGCCTTTGAAACTGTTCTAATTAAAGAGCAGCTTTCGCCTTAGCAACAAGAGCAGCGAATGCTACTTTGTCGAATACAGCGATGTCAGCTAGGATCTTACGATCGATTTCAATAGATGCTTTCTTAAGACCGTTAATGAAACGGCTGTAAGACATCTCGTTTTGACGAGCTGCAGCATTGATACGAGCGATCCAAAGTTGACGGAAAACACGCTTTTTGTTGCGACGGTCACGGTAAGCATATTGACCTGCTTTAGTAACTGCCTGGAAAGCTACACGGTAAACACGTGAACGTGCTCCGTAGTAACCTTTAGCTTGTTTTAGAACTTTCTTATGACGTGCACGAGCTTGTACACCACGTTTTACGCGAGGCATTGTGTCTCTCCTAAACTAAAATTAAATAAATACTAAAAATTATGCGTATGGAAGCATACGTGCAACTGCTGCTACTTCACATTTTGGAAGTAGAGAGTTTGGACGAAGCTGACGCTTGTTTTTAGTAGTACGTTTAGTCAGGATGTGACGTTTCGTAGCGTGCTTAAATTTGATACCACCAGCAGTTTTCTTAAAACGCTTAGAAGCACCTTTGTTTGATTTCATCTTAGGCATGATGAATATAACTCCGCATTGTTGCGTGATTAAACATATAGTAATTAGGCGAATAAAACAGGATAACTGCGAGCAGTTACCCCACTTTACTACTTGAATGCACTAAATTACTTCTTCTTAGGGGCCAACACCATAATCATCTGGCGACCTTCAATTCTCGATGGGAAAGATTCAACTAGAGCAAACTCTTCAGTATCCGCTTTCAAACGATTAAGAACGTCAACACCGATGTTTTGGTGAGCCATTTCGCGGCCACGGAAGCGAATTGTTACCTTCACTTTGTTGCCGTCTTCAAGGAAACCAGTCAGGTTGCGTAGTTTTACCTGATAGTCTCCAATATCAGTTCCAGGTCTAAATTTAATTTCTTTAGTCTGAACCTGTTTTTGTTTTTTCTTCTGTTCTTTAGCAGCCTTAGCCTTTTCGAAGAGGAATTTGCCATAGTCCATCACACGACAAACTGGTGGCTCGGCATTCGGGCTGATTTCAACTAGATCGACACCTGCTTCAAGTGCAACGTCTAACGCTTCATTTAGTGAAACGACACCAACTGATTCGCCATCTAGACCTGTAAGGCGCACTTCTTTAACGCCAGTAATTTCACCGTTTAGACGATGAGCATTTTGTTTAGCCGGCTGTTGGGCTCTTTTTCCGCCTTTAATACCTTATTCCTCCACAGTATTGAGCGTTCGGGCACTAACTTCTTGCTGCAGGAATGCAACAAAATCATCAATTTTAAATTTACCCAAATCTTTACCTTTACGAGTACGTACTGCAATTTCGCCAGCTTCCATTTCTTGGTCACCACAAACAAGCATGTACGGAACACGTTTCAAAGTATGTTCCCTGATTTTAAAGCCAATCTTCTCATTTCTCAAGTCCGCTTTGGCTCTAAATCCATTTTTTTGCAGTTTTTTTGCAATTTCTTGTACATAATCAGCTTGTTTGTCTGTAATGCCCATTACAATTGCTTGTTCTGGAGCCAACCATGTTGGGAAAAAGCCTGCGTAATCTTCAATTAAGATACCAATGAATCGCTCAAGAGAACCTAAAATCGCGCGGTGAATCATCACTGGTGTGTGACGTTCGTTATCTTCACCTACGTAAGTTGCCCCTAAACGCTCTGGTAATGCAAAATCGAGTTGTACTGTACCACATTGCCACGCACGGTCCAGACAATCATGCAAAGTAAATTCAATTTTCGGTCCGTAGAATGCACCTTCACCCTCTTGAATCTCATAAGCGATTTCCATCGACTCTAGAGCAAGGATTAAATCGGCTTCTGCTTTGTCCCACATTTCGTCAGAACCCACACGTTGTTCAGGACGTGTAGATAACTTAACTACGATGTTTTCAAAACCGAACGTTGTATATGTATCATAAACCATCTCAATACATGATTTCACTTCATCTTGCACTTGTGCTTCTGTACAGAAGATATGTGCATCATCTTGAGTAAAGCCACGAACACGCATGATGCCGTGTAAAGCACCTGATGGCTCGTTACGGTGACATGAACCGAACTCAGCCATACGTAATGGCAGATCACGGTATGATTTCAGACCTTGGTTAAAGATTTGAACGTGACCAGGACAGTTCATAGGCTTGATAGCGTATTCACGGTTCTCAGAGCTTGTTGTGAACATCGCCTCAGCGTATTTATCCCAGTGACCAGAACGCTCCCAAAGTACACGGTCCATCATTAATGGGCCTTTAACTTCTTGGTAATCGTATTCTGTTAGTTTTTCACGTACGAATACTTCTAGCTCACGGAAGATAGTCCAACCGTTGTGGTGCCAGAAAACCATACCTGGTGCTTCTTGTTGCATATGGAACAGATCAAGATGCTTACCAATCTTACGGTGGTCACGCTTTGCTGCTTCTTCTAGGCGGATAAGGTGTGCTTTAAGCAGTTTCTTATCTTGGAATGCAGTGCCATAGATACGTTGAAGCATTTTGTTGTCGCTATTACCACGCCAGTATGCACCAGCCACACTCAGAATCTTAAAGTTCTGGCAGAAGCTCATGTTTGGAACGTGAGGACCACGACACATGTCGATGTATTCTTCATGATGGTATAAACCTGGACGATCGTCTTTAGATACGTTTTCGTCAAGGATTTCAATTTTGTACGTTTCGCCACGAGCATCGAATGCATCGCGCGCTTCTTGCCAGCTTACGTTCTTCTTGATTACTTGGTACTTGGTTTTAGCAAGGTCTTTCATACGCTTTTCAATCTTATCAAGATCTTCTTGCGTTAAAGAATGCTCCATATCGATATCGTAGTAGAAACCGTTATCAATAGTTGGACCAATCGCCATTTTAGCTTCAGGGAAAAGCTGCTTAACTGCGTGACCTAAAAGGTGCGCACAAGAGTGACGAATAATTTCTAAACCGTCTTCATCTTTTGCTGTGATGATTTCAAGTTGTGCGTCATTTTCAATTAAATCACACGCATCAACACGAACGCCATCAACACGACCAGCGATACAAGCTTTCGCAAGACCTGGACCGATGTCAGCAGCAACATCCATAGTAGAAACAGCATTATCGAATTGACGTTGAGAACCGTCTGGAAGAGTAATTACAGGCATGTTTTATCCTTTACAGTGGTGTTGCACACGAAGCAACACTTGTTAAATTAATAAAGCATTTAAAATTAAATACTTAATTGCGAATTTTCTATATATCTTTACCGTTGGTACAAAGCTAGGTACAAATACAGATGTACGTTGCTTAGTGTGTGAGCATTGTAACGAATTTAAATGAAATAACAACACGCAGCTTGCATAGGTAAGTCTAGAAATATTCCCTCTATATATAGAGAGAGTCAAACCCAACAAAATATAACTGTATATATATACAGTCATATTTGTTTTTGATACTCTTTCTTGGTGTTTATGCCTTGAGTACCTGAGACCCAAACTATTTTGGAGAGGAAGCATAAAGACCAACCTAGCCACATCATGTGGCTAGGTATCTTTAATTCAAGGCTCTATTATTTATGGAGTATCGAATGCACGCACCTATCGTAAAAAGTAACTTGTTACACCTAATCAATGGCGATTGCCTTAATCACTTAAAAACATTACCAACCAATTCTGTTGATCTCATTTTAACTGACCCACCCTACTTTCAAGTAAAGAAGAACGCTTGGGACAATCAATGGCCTAATGTGGAAAGCTTCATAGCTTGGCTTGATGATGTCTTAGTTGAACTTTGGCGAGTTCTAAAACCCTCTGGAAGTCTATATCTATTCTGTGGGCCTAAGTTGGCCGCAAATACTGAGCTTTTAATTAAAGCTCGTTTCGATGTATATAATCACATTGTATGGGCTAAGCCATCCGGGATATGGAAACGAGCACATAAACCTAATCTGCGATCTTTTTTTCCATCAACAGAACGGATCATATTTGCAGGACATTATGATTCAGAAGGGTTTGCCAAAGGTGCCAGTCAATATTCAATCAAGTGTAATGAATTAAAAGCAGAAGTTTTTAAACCTCTTATCGATTATTTTAAAAATGCTCGAGAAGTCCTGGGTATTTCAGCTAAAGAGATTAATGAAGCTACCGGCACACAAATGTGCTCTCATTGGTTTTCATACAGTCAATGGAAACTCCCTACAGAGAAACAATACACCCAGCTACAACTGCTCTTTTCTAAACGTAATCATGAGTTAAATAAAAGTCATAATGAGTTATGTAACGAATATTCAGCTCTACAAACAAAGTTCACGGTACTACTGAAAGAATATGATGATTTAAAGCGAGAGTATGAATTATTAAGACGCCCATTCAAAGTTACAGATGAAGTTCCTTATACTGATGTTTGGACTTTTGCTCCTGTTCAATACTATCCAGGTAAACACCCTTGTGAAAAACCTGCGGATTTACTCGAGCACATAATTCAAACCAGCAGCCGCAAAGGCCAAGTCGTATTGGATGCTTTTATGGGATCAGGTTCTACTGGCAAATCATGCGTGAAATTAAAGAGACCATTTATTGGAATAGAAATGGAAGAAGATACTTATCAAAATGCAGTCAGTAACATTCTTAAATAGTTTAGCCTACGACATAAAGACACTGACTAATATTAGCTAGTGTCTTTATATAATGCCTTTTTAATCAGCGTTACGCATCACGCTAACTCAGAATGAAGTAACTAAGGTGGTAATTTCTAAGCTGTTGGTGGTGACCATAGAGCCCGAAAAATTTTTATTCCCCGGGATGTAGCCCCGTAGGTAGGGATTTAAGCTCTAGAAGTACCTATCAAATAGATAAAAGACTGCAAACAAAATCATCATACCTAGAATGCAATACAATACTTTTAACAAGTGATCAGTTTTCTTTTCTAATAGAGTCAAACGCTCATCTACTTCATTTTGAACTATCATATTTATCTCTGGTGGTGATTTAGTTAAACCAAAACCAAGCAAAATAGCACTTAATGAGAAGCCAAAGAATGACACAAACATACGAATAATATTCAATGGCATAATTAACAGATCAATTCTTTTTTGTTCTTCTTCCGTTATAAACTTCTTGAATGGTTCTAATGACACATCGCCTGAGCCTTTAGTTATAGCCTCTACTAATAAATGTTGATTGCTAATTATTATCTCCATATATTTATAATTAGAAAAATCTTGTGTTACTGTGTTAATTATATCGATATACCCTTCATTAAGTAGAGCGCATATAAGTGATGAGGCAAAAAGAAAAATACTATAATGAATGCACTCTTCTGAACTTAAATTTTTACCCTTACTGAGCGCTTTGTAACAAAAAAACAGAACCGGAATTAACACCGCCAAAGTCGAAAACATGATTTTCATTTCAACAGAAAGTTCACTTCCCATATAACTCAAATATAAATAAAAATACGATAAAAGAAGTTTACCGTATTTACTCTTGTTTTCAGCAATCAAATTCACAATTTATAATTAAGCTAACGCTTTACAATACCGATACTCAACCCCACCCGTTAACTGCTGCATACAACTTCGAGTTAAATAATACTTCTCCGCCAGCCTCTTCAACAACGAACTTGCCCAGCTTGATGACAAACCGCACCTATCCGCAATCTGTGACAGTGTCACCTCTTCGCCCTCTTTAATCGACTGCAGAACAATTAACTGTGTCTTACTCAATTTAAGCGCTCCAACTTGGTGTGGAGCCGAACGTGCGCATTTCAATAAATCAGCCGAAATATGGTCATTTTTGCCCAAAATTGCCATCCTATGATTACCCCCTGTGATTGATATTTATTTTAACTTTATTAATTGATCTTAAAGATCATTTTACTGCTCATCTATTTCTGAAAAACAGGCGATAAACAGTTGCAACAGCTCTTTTTTAGCCATAAATGGTAGCGATTAAGGGCTTCTGACTTCTGAAATTCAATATGAGTATGAATGTAAGCCTGATCGAGTTTTCCCTTAGCATGGTTAAGCAGAGTCTCTGCTACTAGGTAATCAATACCAATATCAGCCCAAACCGTTCTAGCCAGCTTTCTTAAATCATGAGCGGTCCATTCCCCTTTGCTTACTGACTTAACAAAATCACTCGCAGTACCACGATGGATTGGTGCCTTATCGTATTTTGAATTAGGAAAGACATTGTTCCCCTGGTAATAATGATCCAGTTGCCATTGCTTAAAGCTTTGAAGCAGTAGCACCATTTCATTGCTTAATGGGTAGGTCATTTCCTTTTTTGTTTTCGTGTTGTGCTTGGGTATGGTCCATCTTTTGGTTTTAAAACAAATATGTCGCCATTTGGCTTTTCTGGTTTCACCAATGCGAGTGCCATGTGTCAGCATAAGCAAAGATAGTATACGAGCAAATGGATCGGCATTTTGGATCTGTTCTAGGATATTAGGTATATCACTCGGACGAACTTTGCAGCCTTTTACATCAATGGGTGTTGATACAAAATCAGTGAATATCATATTATTTAGCGGATTATAAGTAAGTAATCGAAGCTTTAACGCCTTAGTAAAAGCCGTTTTTAGTGCTTGGAAGATAACTCGCATATAGCTAATGGAATAGTGCTTCTCTCTTAATGGCTTCATCAGTAAAGATTCAATGTCCTTATGTTGAAGTCCATTAATCGAAGTGCCGTGTAAGTTAGGGATTAAGTGCCCTTCTGTAATTGATTTGAGCATTACCAACCTTTCTTTTGATAGCTGCTCTGAGCGGATCTCTCTATCTAGATTCCATATCAACAATTCATCAATCGTTTGAAATTCATTGGTTGATGAACGGCTACCAGTAGAGAGATCAGCAACAAGGTTTTGAAGCACTGTAAATGCATGAGCTGCCGATAAATTCGGATATTGGCCAAGACGATGTGACTTTTGCTTGCCGTTCTTATACTCCATGAAGAACCAAGCACCTTGAATTCGATTCTGTTTAAAGCGCAAATACAACGAATAGCGCTCATCTTTAAGCTGTCTTACTTGGCTGTCACGGCTGTATTTCTTGATTTGAGCTTCTGATATTTTGCATCGCACCGTGGTTTGAAACAGTACGTTTTGATTCATTGTGATCATCATTCCCCCAATAACGTGGCTTGCAATGTCATTCGTGTGGCTTGTTTTCCTGCTCCGCTGAGACTGACTGAATCAATGGAGTACGTCCCTTGTGCCACACTTGGAAATGAACCATCTAAAATCACATGACCTTCAGCAAAAGCCGTGGCAATGGCCGGAGCTTGAATGGTGACTTTGCGGCCTTGTCTTTGTATTTTTCTAAGCTCGGCATGACACGCTTGATCGGCTTCTTGCTGGTTGTTCTTATCCTGACCTAGACGTTTAAACGGTGCGGCCCCAATACTGACTTCCTTTCTTGAACTGTCCGTTGGATCCAAATAGAACGCTTTAACCCCTGCGAAATCATTACGGCCATCCAAGTCACCCGAGACATTCACAAAGTTTGAGTTAAGGCTTTTGTTTTCATCAGGAAGTGACAACGTAATGGATTGAATCTCTTTACCACTTGAAGTTGAACGTTGGCCAATTGGCACAAAGACAAAACGATCTTCCACCGGCTTTGCAATCGCATCATAACGTTTTGCTAATTTACGCAAAAAAGGCAACGTGCTTTCATCGAGCCTATGTAAACTCTCGATTTCAATTTTTTGTAATTCAGGTGCGACAAAAGGAACGAACCCATGTGGAGAAACGCAATCAGAGACCACTTGGCCTAGCGTTGCCTTGTTCCAACTCATGCTCTTTCTTTCTCTAAAACCTGAGTTATCTTTGATTGAGAATGGTGACACCGTCATGGTGATCGTGATGGTTCTTGGCTCTACTGAGAATTGACGGCCTGAGATTTGAAACACCCCACGATTTACCTCATCAAGATAAACGGTGTACTTCTCGCCCTTTGGCGGTAAACCATCAATGTCTGATGAGTGAATGACTAACTTTAGATCATCACCATCGATGCCGTTCTCATCACGCAGTGTCCAGCTTTGCAGTAAAGAGAGCATCATTTCACTGTGCTTGCCTTTGAGTTCTAGTCCCATGAGCGATTTACCTCTTTGATATTTTGTTTAAAGCTGACTTCAGGAATGGTGACCATGGTTTCTTCCATAAAAAAATCCCCACGAACATGAGGATTTAATTGATAGAAATCGGCTTCTAATTGGTCATCATCTTGACCTGTGTGTTTAAAGAGAACATCCGTAATGAGATCCCCTTTATGTACGGTGACTTTCATCGATACTCCAATAACTCAAGAGTGACGTCGGTAACTTGCGCCGAGCCGTTATGCACCAATTCTGATTTCCCTTCATTGATGCTTTTAATGGTCCATTGACCTAGGTTTACCCCTCCACCATTGCTGACTTGTTGTGGCTCATCGACCATTTGACGTAAACGTTCCACATTATCTTCTGCGGTTTGGCGTAACCATTTAGCCGTAATAGAGAGGGTTTCAAGGGGTTTTCCTGTGGGTGATGACATCGCACCATCAACCAGACTTATTTCAGTAAAGCGGCCTGTTGTGACACGGTTCATTTTCATAATGGGGGTTTTATCCCCCACCGAAAATACAAACTCACCAATAACAAGGTGATGCATGTATGGCTCCTTATCCTCTGTCTATTCCGGCATAATTAAAGCGTGATTCAATTGAATGACCGCCCATGAGATAACTGAATTGTTGCTGCATTTGCTCTGTCACTTGTTTGGCTATGGCCATTTCATCTTGGCCTTTGGATGGGGTGATGTTGATTTGTGGCGCAAAGTGAACAGCTGAGTTCTTTTCCTGCAGTGCTTCTTTGTTGGCTTTCTCTTCGACCTTTTGGCTGACTTCATCGGATGAGGCAAGTTTACTGCCAAACCAACCCCCGAGCATTTCGCCGCCCATGTCCCCAATCATTGAACCAGCAAGACCACCAAGCATGGTGCCAATGCCTGGCAAAATCATGGTACCAATCGCCGCCCCCAACGATGCGCCGCCCATGCCTCCGGCTAAACTGCCAAGTGAGCTGCCTGCGCCTTCCATATCCCCTTCAGATAATGATTGCACTGCATCGACACCACTGATGGCCATGTTTAATGGTCGCAATACTTTAGCAAGACCAAATCGTCCTGCAGACTGCGCCGCATCAGCCCCCATATCAATGGCATCTTGCGCCATCGCCATACCTGGTAAACTGGCAATCGCTCCGCCAGCCAAGGCTAATGGAATGCCTCTTTTTGAATGAGAAAATGAACCAGCAATACGAGACAATGGATTTCTGGATTTTGAACGACCTCGGGAACGTTTACCTGAACCACTGCGTGCTCCTCTTGAGCCGCCAGAGCGTCTAAGCTCTTGGTTTAAGCCTTTAAATGCCTTAGTCGCATACGAAGCCGCCTTTCCACTTTCTTGAGTTTCTCGGTTTAATCCTTTTTTAAACAGGCGAGTTTTATCAACCGTATTACCAAAAATTAATGACGCGGCTTTTCCTGCTATCAATGCAGTTTTAAACGCTAAGATTGCTCCAATACCGCCCATGATAACCGGTACAAGCACATCACTTTCTTGTGCAAATGCGGTGACACCATCAACCACGGCACCTAATGGAGTTAATACCCAGTTCAGTCCTGGTAATAACTTCTCACCCAGCACCACCGCCAACGCATTGAGTTTATTTACAAACTGTTTAATGCCATTTTCAGTGGTGTTCACACGCGCATCGTATTCATCTTGCAGTGATTGAACGTGTACTTCTTGGCTTTCATTGGCGAGTTTTAAAATATCAGTGAAGTTTTTGGTGTTACCGGCTAACGCTGCCACCGCGCCTTTGGCCTCTTCTCCAAAGATTTGAGAAATGAGCGCACTTTGCTCTTCAAGTGGCGCGTTCTTTAAGGCATCAAGCACTTCTAACAAGGTTCCTGATGCATCGGTTTGCATATCGGCCGCTAATGATCCTGAATCAAAGCCAAGTGAACTCAAAGCTTTTTGTTGATTACCACTGGCCGCATCACCTAGTGTCAAACGTCCTGAAATGTTTTTCAGAGCTGTTGCTGCTCGCTCTTCATTCATACCAGTAGAAAGCAGTGAAGCCGCTAATGCTGCGGATTCATTAACTTTAAAACCACCCGTTTTGGCGGTTGCTCCTTCACGCGCCATGACACCAGCAATGTCTTTGGCCTTTGCGTTGGAATTATTCGAGAGATAATTTGAAAGACCGGCTAAGCCAACCGCTCCTTTTTGATCTAATCCCATCGAGGCTTTAAAGGTGGCGAGCGTTTCACCGGCTTCACCTGCCTCCATATCAAACGCTACACCCATCTTGGCGGAATCAAGCACAAACGCTTTGAGCTTTTCATGATCCTTAATACCACTTTGACCACCAGCCGCCAACATGGCGTTGATTTCAGTGGCCGACATCGGCATATTGCCCGACTCTTTTAATGACCACTCTCTCAATGCTTTCATTTTGGCAGCATCTTGAGGATCATTTTTATCAGAGAGCACCTTCTTCACATCCGCAAAAGAAGATTCATTCTTGATAGCTGCATACATGGTACCGGCAATAGGAGCAGCGGCCATCGCAAGACCTGATGCTTGGCTTTGTAACTCACCAAGTTTGGCGTTTCGTTTATCTATTCGGCTTTGAATAGAATTAAGCTCTTTAAGTTGTCGTCCTTGTTTTTCTAACGCGCCGGTGGCTCGCTCACTAGCGGTTTTTAATCGTTGTTGCTCATCAGATAACTTATCAGTATTAAGGCCAGCACCTTTCAATTCACTCTGCAGCTTTTTAAGTTTGGCCGATTGGGTATCACTGCTTGAGGAATAACGGTCTATCTGTTTCTTGGCTTGATATTGGGATGAGCGCAGTTTGTTGGTGTGAATCGCGTTGCTGGCCATTTCATCAGAGAGTTTTTCAAGCCGTAACTCTGTTTTTGCAATCTCAACACCTAACGATTTTGTTTCAAATTGAGAGAGATTAAACGCCGTGGGATCGGCTAACTTTTTATGAAGTAAACCCAGTGATTGTTCAGTGCTTTTATAGCTTTCAGCCAGAGTTCGGGTTTTCTTCTGGCTGTCGCTAAGCTCTGCGCCAAGTCCTGATAATTTAACCTTTGAAGCATCAAGTTTGGCGTTCACTTTTTGTAGTGATTGCTCTGTGGCTTGATAGCCTTCGACCTTTTTTAAGTCTCGATTTAAGGCGGCCACATCATTACGTTGTTGCTCAAGCGTATTATTTAACTTTTCAGTGGCTTTGGTGGTTGATACCACATCCCCCAAGCCTCTGGTTGTTACATCAAGCAGCAAGGACACTTTGCTTTTTTGATTGCTCATCGTTTCTTAATCCCCAGCTTAGTTAAAATCAGCTCGTATCGATGCACCGCTAAATCCTGCCGCCATTCCTTTAACTCGGTTTCGGAGGTGTTGCGGTACATCGGGATCACATCAATTAAGTTTTCGACGTCGTCACTTGAAAGTAAGCCGCCGACTGTAGAAAAAAATCACCGACCTTCGGTTTAATCGTTAAGTAATCATTTACCGACATCTTCTGCAGATCTTCTTTATCTAGATCACACACCACCTGGAACATGAAATCTTCACGCAATTGCTTTTCACTGATGTCCGTCAGCGCTTGTGAATGCTTCACTTTAGGTACCGTAAATTTGATGTGTTCAATCTTCTCACCCACTTCATTTTCAAAGGGGAAAAGTAAATCAAATTCATAGCAGTCGTTCGCCAGTTTCTTACCTTGGAGCTCATCACTGCCCGTTAAGATATACGCCGTACAATCATTGGCTAAGGTATTAAAATCGGGGGCGGTTAATTCTTCAAACTGCTCTTCTGTTAATACTGTCGTTTCAAGGATGACCGCTTTTTGTTGCTCAAACAGCTCTTTATCAGTGAGTTTTTCTTCTTTGTTGATGAATGGGAGTTTTCGAAACACGTCAAGCGTCATAGAAGAAATGCTCAGGGTATCGCTGTCATTTAAACGAAAAAATGGCAATGCAGAAGTCTTTTTCATAATTATCTCGATCAAAAAAAGGAGCCGAAGCCCCTAGTAAAAGTAATGTCACAATGTGGTTAAGCCGTCGCGCCGTATTGACCCATAAGATCCACACCACCAATGATGGTTTTGCCGGTTCGGGTATCAATGTCATACACAGTTTTACCGTTATCAATCAGCTTGTAAGATTTACAGGTACCTTCAATGGTACACACCGGCTTTTCTCCCATCTTTACTGTTTCTTGCTTAATAGAGCTAATGGTGGAATAGAGTGAGTATTGCGCTTTATACCCACCGTTATTGCTGTCTTTGCCTTTTTCCGTCACGTTAACTTGCGCTTCAGATAACGCATAACGACCGAGCGACATCACCAGATCTGCATGCTTACCACGAACCTTCATGGACCATTTGAGCAAATCCATACCCACAACGTCTTCATTTTGAACAAAACTGCCTTCGTTCGCGGCGGTCTTAAACGTCACTTCTGGCGCACTAAATTCCACAATCTCATTCACCAATGGCACATCCTGCACCACTGCTGATAATCGTAATCGAACGCGATCAACCATTTACGACCTCCTCAAGCCATTGTTCAATCAATCCGTTATCCACGGACATTTCATACACCATGTGTTCATTCGGGCTATAACGACCATAATCCACACACAAGAACCAACGGCCTGAATTGTAGTTTTCAAGGTTGTTTTTACTTGGGTGCAAATAAGCACGAAAGACAGGAATAACCCCATCAGCCACTAAAGATTGACCCCAATTGCTCAAGCGCTCAACCACGCTGTCCATGAACTCTTCAGTAAGCAATTTGCCCATGTAGGGCTGAGAAGTCTCTTCGAGTTTACGTACCATCAGATCTTCTAAACCCACATGAGCCATAAAGCGCCCTGTGTTGGTTCGATTACCAATGATAGACACGCCACCCATGCGCGTTTTTGCCATGGTGGTCACGCCGTGTTTGTTCAAGAAATTGGCTTGAGTGGTCTTATCGCCAATCTTGTAAGTAACTAAACGACAAGGCTCATCACACAACACGCCTTGGTTTTGTGGTGATTCATACCCTTCAACTGCGGCCATGGCAGAGATAAGAGCGATTGATGCTGGTAATACCGTTGGTAAGCCGTCGTAGGTTTTAATAAACCATGGGTCGATAATGCTGAGCTTATCTTGCCCTGTTCCTTCAGCACCAAATTCACCGGCAAACTCTGCGGCTTCGGTATCGTTGGTATTTGGTCCATCAACAATGGGACGACAATGAATATCACGCGCCACGGTGCAAAGCTTTTGAACAAACGGAATGGAATTAAAGCCTGGTGCGCCAATCAAGGTTGGAGTTTCAGGACAACCTTTAATTGAAAACAAGCCAGAAGTCGCGCCGGTGTTTGCATCCACACCACCAATGATATTGGTTTCTGTGGCTGGTTTATCTACACCTTCTTCAACCACAATTACATAGAACACCGCACGAACATAACCCAGTAGATAACGCGCTAATAACGGCAACGTCCCTTCACTGGTGTTTGTGGTATCTAACATCATTTTGGCTTGTGGGTAATCAAACAAACGCACCGGCTCATTGTAAGCAATACCTGCATGTTTATTCGGTGCTGTACCCACTAAGCACACCACATGCTGAGCCAATGGCCCCATGCTTGGTAATGGCTCAATCGCAATGACTTCTGCGCCGTTTAATTCAAAATCCTGAATTGGGATCATGTCTGCCATTATTTCACCTCGGCTTTAGTAAGTTGAGCAACAATTTTGGCAATCTTTCCATTGAGAAGAAGAAAGCCAGCTTGTCGTGGATGAAGACGAATGGTCTTTTCATTGAGCAGAACCCAACGCTTGGCCAATCGAAAGGGGGTTAGAATTTGATATTCAATGCGCCCATCGATTTTGCTGTTTTTGTCCATAGGGTTTTCCTGTGGCTAGATAAAAGAAAACCCAGCGTAATGGCTGGGTTGGTAATGAATTAAAATATAAATCTACTCTTCTAACGTTGTGTTTAATTGTGAGTATTGATTCATAATCTCTGGACGGTTCGGAATGCGTCGAGTAACCGTATTTGGCTTTATCGCTCTTATGTATTCTTTTACTTCTCGCATTTGTTCATCTGAAATATCAGCGAGTTCTAAGCGATAATCTTCTTCAATACGAAGCGCAACCACTTTCTCTGATCCAAAGAACATTCTCGCTTCTTCTGCTAAATCTTCTTCAGTTTTAACGTAAGGTTCATAAGGTTTAATCTCACCGTAACTGCCTTTCATTGCCTCCTTCCATAAAGTTTGACCATGCTCCGTGTCAGCGTTATCTTGGGTAGAATGAGGGATAAAATCTAAGTCTTTTAACTCTTCAAACAGCACTTCTAAATTAAGTACCGTGTTGTCTTCGTTAATCCATACTGGGTTTTTTACTTGCAATACCGTGAACATGTGTTTTCTCCTATGAAATTCGTAACCAAAGGGTGGTTTGGGGAGAATAGTTATCGTTTGTTAGAAGGTCTGAAGTGACGCCCATGCATTGCCAAGTACCTTGCAACGTGCCACCATTATCATAACCCCATGCATTAGTCGGTACTAACCCAGACCCCTGCTGTATCTCCCCAAAATACGTCCGTTCGCCCAGAGTACGAGCCATAACATAAGTCTCCACCCCTCCTATTGAAGACTTTAATACATAACGTCTATCACCATCCGCTTTACTAAAAACACTCAACCATTCTCTGATCTCTGTGAGGTTATTACAAAACCGGATGTAGTTATCAGATGTACTGTTACGGAAAGCTAAACCGCCACTGATTGTGCGCTCATTGGCATAATTAGAACGAAATAATCGAGCAGATATATCACCTGAAGAGTCCCTTGTGGCAATCGTGTTTGATGTTGCCATTGTTGTATTAATTTTATTATTTAAGCGCGATGAGTTTGTTACTGTTTCATCACGCTTCCAATACCAACTATCCCCCTGCTCTTTCGTTACCTTACTGTTTGCAATATCGGCGACTAACTTCACCGCCTTTGATGTTGCCGCTAATGATTGACTGGTTGAGTTAATAGCACTGGATAGTTTAGTTGCTCCATACGCGGTTAAACTGGCTTCAACATAAGTCCATTTACTACGAGCAACCCTGAATGCATCATTTGCTCTATCCCAAATCGTTGTCCCTTTATTTGCGGTTAATGCTTGTGTTGTTGAGGTTGATGTCACCGTATCATTTAACTGCACCGCCCCTTTGGCTTCCGTACTCGCATTAGGTAATCGCTCGATGGCTAAAATACCTGAGTTCACATCACTGGCATCGTGTTTATGTGACGAGTTTGCTTTTGTTTCTAACCCATTACTAAGCGCTTTTTCACTCACGGCATAACCAGCTCTTGCTCTAGTAAACGAGTGAGATAACCGAGACAAAAAAGCCTCTTTCCAACGAAGTGCCGAAATCCAAACCGCCGTTGATGTCATTTCCTCCGCTTGGACTTTTGTTGCGTGCTCATCGTTATGAAGGTACTGAGGGTGTGGATTATCTGCCTCGCAATGCGCATTAAACTCAACAACGTGCGCGTCAAAATCCGTAATCGGTGTATAGAGCACTGAATCATCTTGGGTAATAGTCATTAACTCTGAATTATTCGTTCTAAAGTTCAGTCTAATTCGGGTGAGTTTCCCATCTGAATCTACCTTTCCAGCAACATAATCACCACGTGAGCGTGCGTATGAATAAAGAACGCCAGTATCAGTCAAAGTGCCAATTTCAAAATAGTGGTAACCCGTATCAGGAATAGGTATATCTGCTTCAACACGATAAAAACCACGCTCAGTATCTATCGCTTTGACAAAACAAACCGCTTCCGCTTTAGATTGTAATAACGCCGCTTGGTGTTGTGGTTGTTTAGTATCAGACAACAATCCAAGCCCAATAACGACTTTTTTAATCGTAACCTTACGGCCTTCTTCTTTGGCCAGTGCTTCTTCATCAAGCCCTGCCAACGTAATGTAATTTAAATATTCTGTACTCATGCGGCACCTATTTCTATAACAACCCCAGTTTGAATGGTTGAGCCGATAAAGGCGTGTGAATCAGCAGAGCGAATAAGGGCAATCTCCACCGTGTCACGCTCTGATTTGTAGTTATCTATTCGTGAACCAACTCGTGTGGTCGTTTCTTTATCAATAGGTAAGTCTGATAAAATCCCATCAATTTTTAGCGAATACGCCAATGCCCCCTTTTTTATTTCTGTGGTAATGTTCAACACACTCAAGGCTTGAGATAAACCAAAGCGTGTTCCTGCTTTTCGATGAATAGTAAAGGATTGCTCTGTGGTTTCTCGCCGTTGCTTCATGGTGTCATTGGGTTGCCAATCCAATACGCCACGCTCAGAGGCAAGTAACGACACAAATTCATCAGAAGTTAAAAGGGGTTGCTTCAATTCTGGATAAGGGTTTTCTGATGCACTTAATAAACTATGCCAGGCAAACTCTAATCCCTCTTCAATCAAGGTTCGATTCTCAGGTTGAACCGACACAAACTCATTGGGCTTTAACATTAATGATCACCTCTGTGCAGTGCGGCGCTTCATCCCATAAACAAAAAATATCCACAGAGGGTTTGGTTATCTCGACACGCTTTGCCCCTAATGAATAAAACACATGGCCAAGTTCAAGCCGCTCCACTCGCCCTTCAAGTAACTGGCTTTTATCCGCAAAATGTAATGCTGCGCTTTGGGCTTCTTCTTTTGAAATATCATTGACTGGATCACCTCCTGTGAATAACGTCGCTTCAATTACATAGGGTTTTGGCACACAGCTTTTCACTGTGAGGTCATCCGTTTCTTGGGCAATGTCATCACGATTTAAATAATCTCTAGCGCGTTTAATCAATTCAGGGCTTGCCGTTCCATCTGGATTTTCACGACTGACCAACGCCACCTGAACTTGACCGCTGTTTGGTACCAGCATTTTGGCTCTGGCATCTTTAACCAGTGCCGGTTGACTCTCTTTTGGAAACTCAAAGCGCATCACTACCGCATCAGGCTCTGAGCTGACCGTCATGGTTGGCCGTTCATCCAAAGTCAGTGCATGAAAACGATAACCGGCGCGAGTACCAGTGGTGTGAAACATGTACGGCGCTAAGTCAAAGCGCTGCAATAAACTGTCATTACTCTCCATCACCGCCGCTTTAGGTGGGAAAACATTGATGTTTTCAGGGATGAGTACTTGGCGTTTAAGCTGATATTGCGCCGCTAACAAGTCCACCATATCGGTTTCAGTCACAAACTTTCTGAACATCTGCAGAGCCCAATAGTTCTGCTCACGAATTTCAGCTAATCGCTTTAGCATGAAGGCTTGCGTCACTTGCGCTAAGGTTTCCGCTTCATTACGAAACGCCTCTTCAAGTTGAACCGCCATTTCTGGGTTCGACTCTTGAACGTAATTAACCGCAAAGGCCACATAATCATCAAACAAGGCTTCAAACGATGGCTCTTTAAACGCATTAGGGATGGTCATAATTCACCTTCAAGTTTGAGTTGATTGCCTTTCCACTTGCCAATCACTTTAATGGAATACCCCGTCGAGGTTGGTTGGGCGACACATTGAGTGGCTTTAAACTCAGACAACCCGTTTTGATGCTCAGTAAAGGCCGATAACGTAAGGTTTTGAATGATTAACGTAGTTTGTGGCGTTTGCAGCTTACCGAGACAACGTAACGCTGGATTTCCCACCTTTCGTCGTTTCACTCGGCTTGAAATTTCTGTGGTTAAAATACGACTGAAGCGCCGTTTAAGCGCTTCAAATCCTGTCACTGTTTTGCCTGTCTTTGGGTCAATCCCTATCATGGTAAAAGCCTTTTTATCTCATCGGGTAACACGTCGTTCATCACCGCTTTTGAACAAGGGTTATCCCAAAGCATGGCAATGGTTTGCGCGATGGCCGACGAGGTGATTTTGTTCTTTATCTCTAATACTTTCGCCGCTTCCTTACTGAGCAAGGACGAGATCTCACCATCAGCCACTGACATATAATCACTCAACGTTGTTAATAAGGTTTCAAACTCATCAAGTGCAATAAGCCCACCCATTACATCAATAATGCCTTGAACTAAGGCTCTGGCTGACTCATACACAATCGCAAAGGCCGCATCATTTTCACCTTGGATTGACCCAAATAATTCAGTGGTATTTGAACAACTGCTAGAAATACCACTGCTCATCGCATCCAATCGGTTCACTTGCTGCGCCATCGAACTCATTTGAATGGCATTATCGGCTGTGGTCGCCATGGCGTTTACACTGCCTATAATATTGGTATTAGTGCTTGCAATGCTGTCTCTAGCCGAAGTCAGCACCGTTAAATCAATGCCAAGTAAATCTAATGCCGGATTATTTAACGCCATTTCTAACGCCATTAATTGGTTACTGGTTTCACGCCCAGCATTCACCGCCGGATTTGAAATAGTCAGTCCATTGTTCATGATGTGCTGATAGATATTAAGATTAAGTGTCATTATTGATTTACTCCTGGGGGCATGGATGGATCACCGGGTTTAGAGCTGATATGATCATGTGCATTAAAGAGGTTTCTATCTTCAGACATACTGCGAACGCCATCAGAGATCTCTTTGGTTGCTTCAATATTGCCTTTTTGTTTGGTGTCCCCTTCAATTTGTAGATCACCAATCTGTTTACTGTCCGCATGGATTTCATAACCACCTGGGTACTTGGCCACAAGCTTTCGGCTCTCGATGTCATAAAGCTCCGTCATGCCATTGCCATAATCCACCATCACTTCATTTTCCTTAGTGGTTGGTACTGGGTATTGACTAGAAGGTAATCCCATTAAAGCCACGGCATTATTCAAATTAGTGCCAGAGCCAAGGTTAATCAATAAACACAATTCACCGACTGAAGGACGACGATAATGGCTCACCTTACCGCTGCAAAAGACAAAGAACGGTACGCCTTTCACGTCGTTGTCACCCGTTTTTATATCGACGGTGGTTTTACTGGCCTTTTCAACCACAGCAAGACGAATGAGATTGGCCAGATTGCCTCGTAATTCTTCAAGTTCATCCCCTTGTTCAAGCACTTTATTTTCTAAAGATAAGATCCGATTAATTATTGTCTGAAACATAAACACCACCAGGCATCATTTCAAAGTACTCCTCATCCACTTCACCAATCGACACCGACTGTCTCACCGTGACCGCTCGAATAAGATACCCATGCTCATCATCAATAATTTGAGGCTCATTAACGATATAATCTGGTAATTCAACCGAGTCACCCAAACCAAAATAACTGTTCTGAAATTCTCGCTCGATACGTGACGAGGCATCCAAGGCTTCTAAATCAAAGCCCTCATTGGAGGTGTTCACCGTAATGGAAAAAATCAGCTCAATGCTGTGCTTTTCTCTGCCATCGTTGGTGTCTTCTTTCATTATTTTAGATTGACCACATCGATAAGTGATCTCAACCGTTTCAGGACTGCTTGCCATCCGTTTGTATGAGCTAGTAATGTCAAGCGCTAATGTCGTTTCTAAATGGTCAATCACCGCCTTGACATAATCAGACGGATTTCGCAGTAATTGATAGGATCTCTTCATCAAAAAACGTCCTAAATTGGGCATCCACTTGAGGGGTTAATGTGGCAATGATGTCTGCCGTTTCTTTATCAATGGGCTCTGTAACCGCACGTATTTGGCGTCTTGCTTTCGCACTGCCAGAATGAGGCGCGTACCGCTCGAAAACCACAGGCGTTCGACCATTGCCAAGGTAACGAACAAAGGCGTTGTCATATTCGTTATTCCCCACACGAACCACTGAACCACCCAATTGGATAGGCTCACCAAAACGATGAGCCGCCAAATCATTGGTACCAATCCAAAGCTTGCCGATGTAATTGCGGCTCTTCACCCGATTAAATGGCTTTAAACGATCATTAAACGTTTTCAGTTTTAATTCCGTTTTCATCTCCGCTTTAGTTTTCACCTTTAGCCATTGGTTAGTTCGTCGTGCCGCCTTCATGGCCGCTTGCTCTATATGCTCAGGAAGATAGGCCAACTCCTTGAGCCAAGCCGTATCAACACTCAGCATATTATTTTGCCCAATCTCGACGTGTTGATGCACTTTCCATCATCAACGCGTATTCAAACATCCCATTACAGCCACGTTGAAAACTCACACGATAGGTTTTGCCTTTATGCTCCACAGTGGATTGCTCCTCTATTTTGCTATCGGTGATCATCGCTAAACGCTGCAATCCGTCTTTTTGGCGAGCCTTAACATAAGCGGTAATGACTGAGCTTTCTTCACTCGGAGAGATCACCGTTTTCTCATCCCCCATAGCCTCTAAAATGGCTTCATAAGCATCCGCTCTGTTTTCATCAAAATCAGACATTACCGCCCCTTATTACGCCGTTTTAATCTCAGTGATTAAGCCACCCGTTAACAGCACACCACCATCGACGAACACACCAATTGGTTGAATGACTGCGTCCACTTCCGTTGGCAGCGTTTTTGTAAACTCAACACCATCAAAATACGCAGGTGAGCAATCAAACATCGGATTATCACCGGCTTTAATCGGACCATCGAATAAACCGCGGATCATGCAGCTCACCACAACCCCTTCTTTGGCGCTAAAGCTTGGAACAACAAGCAAAGCCCCCACTAAACACGGCTCATCTTTTACAAAACCACCTGCAGGAGCCGCAATACTGAGTTTGTTTCCATCACATAAATGCATAATCATTACCTATAAAAAAAGGAGCCCGAAAGCGCCTATAAATGAACACAACAACCTTACTTAGTCGCTGCAAATGTGCCTTTACATAAACCACGGCGATCAGTCACCTTCGCCACAATGTCATAGGTGATACGCATCTTGGCACCATCAGAGGTAAAGCCATCACCCGTCTCCAACCATGGTTCTTCTTGACCATCCAAGAAGCCCATCACTACCGCTTCAAAGTCTTTGGTGGTTAAACCAATCGCACCATTCACCTCCTTCATGCGACCGGTACTGATCACTTCTTTGAACTTATTGAACGCAGGGTTAAATGCATCCGGCTTACTGGCCGTTGCCAATACCGCTTCAATCATTGGCGCATGATCGTGACTTGCCAGAATGAATTGGCTTTCTAAATCTAAAACATCACCGCCACTGGTTTCTGTTGTTGCCAGGGCTTTGTGCATCGCAAGAATAAGCGCTTGATAATCCCCTGCGGTGATCCCCGTTTGATTGTTAGCACCATAAAACACGGAGTCACCATCACTCATCTTTCCTGCAAGGATGGCATTGAAGATCAACTTATCGGATAAACGACGGCCTGATTGGAAGAACTTACGCGGAATTTTACTCAGCAAGGCAATTTCATCATTGATGATGGCTTGGCGAGTAATGCGGAACTCACGACCAAAGGTTGCCAGTTGAATTTTCTCGCCGGTTCCTTTGATTAGGGCTTGTTTGTATTCACCATCTTCCTGAATACCCATTAGATCAGGTGCATCATTGATGGTGATAAGTTCGGTTTCTTTAAAGTTAGGTAAATGCTCAGTACTTGCAAATTGACGCCACAACGGCGCTTTTACCTTCACTTCATCACGAATAACCGTTCTTACCCCTTCGGTTAAAATCTCAGAGAAATCACTGGTATTAAACGCTCGGGCCACCAAATCTTGCTTACTTAGCCCTTTACCTTCATTACCTAATGACGCTTTTGCCATGTTAAGCAATGAATCACTTGAGAATGAGTTATCCTTCTCAACCGTTTCAGTGCCTAAACGCGCATTTAAGGCGTTTTGTAATTCCGCTTTGATGTGATTGCCATTACCTGCATGAATGTGGGTTGGTGTTAGATTTGAAGGCGTTGGGGTTTCTTTGCCAGTCGCACTTTGTTGACCAATGGCAGCAAGGATCTGAGCCGCTGCATTGGCTTCATCACACTCCATGTCATTAAGCATTGAATTGAGTAATTCGTCTTTCACTTTATGTTGAGCGCACAGCCCACGAATGGCCGCTTGGCGTTGGTTTTCTTTCTTTACTGCATTTTGCAGATCTTCATTTGGTTTTGGCATAGTACTTACCTGTTTGGGCTCTTGGGTAGAGGGTGGAATTGAATTAGATAACGGCTCAGCGTTTGGTTTTGGCTCCGCTGATATGGCGTTTAACAGTGCATCTGGCGTATGTTTAAACGCGCTCAATGCTTCTTTTTTAATGCCATCAAAGCAGTTGGTTAAATTAACGGGGTCAATGACTTCGTCCACCAAGCCAAACGCGAGCGCTTCGTCTGCGGTAAACCACGTTTCTTTTGCCATTGCCGCCAATATGTCTTCATTTGATTGGCCTGTCTTTTCAACATACGCATCCGCAATGGTTTGTTTGGCGTTCTTAATCTGAGTGAGTGCGCTTTCAAGTTCTTTCTCTCCTCCCCATGCCCCAATCGATGGGTCGTGGATCATAAAGCTGGCGTTCTCTGGCATCTGAATATGATCACACGCCATCAAGAAATACGTCGCAATGGACGCCGCGAGTCCATCCACAACCCCTATGGTTTTTCCTTTGTGTGCCTTAATGGCGTTAAACATGGCTAAGCCTTCATAGACTGAGCCTCCAAAGCTTTTCACATGAAAAACGACGTCTTGAGTGCCAACCGATTGAAGCGCTCGAATTAAATCAATCGCCTCAATGTCATAGCTCCCAATGTCGCCGTGTATCCAGACTTTCACTGGCTCTGCGTCACCCTGGCTCTTTAACGTAAACCACGATTTAGCGTTGCTTTCCTTTGGCATTATTAACCTCTTTGTTTGAGTTAGATGAAATCAAGCTATGAGCAGGATCGGATGTGCTGACAATATTCATCTCATTGAGCTGCTTACGCTCCGATTGCACTTCAAGGCGCGTTGCCAGTGGGCTGATGTTCCGCTCACGTTGTGCCTGGCTTAATGAAAACAGCGATAAGCGAGTGCCTTTTTCAATTCCTGCCATTTCTCTTGTTGGGTCAATCCACGGCATCACCGGTGCTTGGTAAATCGCATTAAAAATGGAAGTTTTATCCACGCCTTTTGGCACATTCACTTCACCAGAAAGGATTGCCATATTGAGCGCATGACGGTATTGAGGACGGGTCCAATTAAGAATGAACTTACGTTGAAGCACTCGATAACGTGAATAGCTATCGACCAGCTCTTGTCGCTGCGATGAATAACTGCCGTTGCTGTAATCTCGGGTTACGCTTGAGTTATTCACACCGGCACCAGAGCTTGCTAAACGAAGTTGAGCATCACGAAATGGCGAGCTCATCGCTTCTTTGCGGTTACTCTCCACCATGCCAGCGTCTTCACCAGGTGAAAGCTCAAAGCTATTACCCATGCCAAGGAACATGTCACCATCACGCTCTAGTGATTCATCACCGCCCACCTCACGTTTAATGAAGTAGGTAAAGCGACTGGCAATTTGTGCGCTGACTCGTTCGGATTGATCGTAATCGTCAATGTCATCAATTAAATCGACAATCGAGTGAAGCAATGAAATGCCACGGTTTTGATGAAACCGCCGTGAGAACTTCAAATGCACCATAAAGAACGCATCGATTTCGACAAACTCAAACCCATGCGCGTCTTGTTGAATGAGATAGCTGATGGCTTGGCCTAACTTGTTGCGCTTAATCCCCTCTAACACGCCATTTTCAGGCTCATTAATTCGATGAGGAATAAAATCAGGCTCAAACGGCTGAATGGCAAACGGTGTATTGGTTGGGTATAACAGATCTTTATGCTTACCCATGTATAAACGACCAAACACTTCACCATCACGCAGCCAAGTTCGACACGCTAACCACTCGGTTTCACTTCGAGAATGCTCAGCATCGATGTTTTGATTGAGTGAAAACAGCTCTAACCATTTACTGATGGCTTGAGCAAACTCAGTGTGTACCTCTCCTTTCATATCGAGTGGTTGTGGTTCAATCATGATCCCATTAGGACCAATGACGTTAGAGCAGAGCTCATCCAAAATACCTGTCACTAACGGATTGTTTTCATCCATGTGACGAACACGCTCACGCACCGCTTTAGCGCCACGATTGACGCTATTAGCAGAGCCGGATGATTTCTTATTAGGTCGCTTGGTATGAGGATTACTAGGGAGTGAGGCGTTGTATTTGTTAAGAAGCTTTCTGTCGTATTGCCGTTGAAGTCCAGATTTCGGGTGAAAGTATTCCACTATTTTATCGATAAAATTACTCAAGATAATTTCTCCGTATCATGGAGCGACGACCACCTTGCCGAGAGCGATTCAATTGCCCTTCAAGACGCAAGATCTCAGCACGAACGTGGGCTAAATTGGCTCGAGTTAACTTCTCCCCATCCGCCGTTTCAACCGCTTGGCCTTTTAATATCTTGCGCTCAGCGTCGTAATACCACGACAAACGCTCTTGGGTTGTTGGTGTTGTTATCATCCGTAAATTCCTTTTGAGTGTTTGTAACGACGTTTAGGTTTACGAACAAACTCATGCTGCTCGATTGAATCACACACATTGCTGTTAAATTGCCATTCGGCGGCCCACGCCGGTGGATTATCCCAATTGATACTGTCACCGCCTTTGTAATGCATACCGGCTTCGGCGTAGTTACATAAATCAAAGGATTCGTTTCTCACCTTGGGTGGACATTCCCACAGCCCTTTTTCATTAACAAATTCGGCGGTCAGCTCATCAAACCATGAACGTTCAGCCCAGGCAGGAAGATGAAAGAAACGCGCCCCAAACTCTTCACGCTCATAGCTGGATGAGACACGGTTTTTTAATCGGTTGGTGTTGAGCAGCAATAACGGAATTTCACCGTGAGCGTGTTGGCTTCGCTCATCAGGGAAGCTTTCTTTGACCAAGTCTTTTTGGTTGTGGCTTGAGCCTTTAACTAATCGAAATAAGTGTTCAAGACGTTTGTGTTTTAAGCGCTTAAAGAACTGATAAGACAACTCCGTCACACTGGTGGCTTTACCGTCTTTCTCAGCACCCGAACCGCCAGAATCACACAAGGTTAAAACAGGCTTCATGCTGCGCCCTGACTCATCCGCCAAGGGATAGGTTTTTGCGATGACTTGGTCAATCAACAAATCCCAATCTTCGGCATAGATAGCGGGGTTAATGCGATCACCATTTCGATGTGGGTTCATGACGATTTCAAAGCGATCAATGATCCAACGTTGCAGCCCTTCACCAAACACTTGCGCTTGAACAATGAAACGAGGGTTTGATTTACCCCCTTGAACATCGATAGACATGATTAAGAAGCGCCCACCATAAGGAATAATCCCTCGAGGGTAACTGCTGGCACGCTCCATCAATTCATGAGCACCAATCTCAAAGCCACGGCCTTGTATGATGTAAGGACGGCCAATATTGACGTTCATGAAACTTTTCAGTGACTCTTCATCACCAGAATTATTATATAGCTCCTCTGCATTTAAAAAACGATACACCAACTTATCCCAGCTCGCATAGGCTGCAATGATGCCTTCAAACCAAAACGTTGCCCATTTGGATTTACGTATTTTGTTTTCGTCCGCAACCACTTCACCAAACTGGTTCACTTCCCCTTCACGGAACCATTTTCCATCCAGATTTAATGCTCGTTTTTTATTTTCAGTGATCACATGACTGCATCGCGGACATTCAACATACGCCGTTTTTGCCGCCTCTTGGAAATCCTCTAACGGCTCCCATTTCAACACTTCAAAATGCGGTAAAAAATACGCTTCGCAATCAGGACAGCACCAATAAAAACGACGTCTATCCCCTTGGTTATACAACTCAGCAATACCGCCACAAGGTTGTGCTTCATGCGGTTTTAAATCCTCAGCACGTTTTGGCATACGAACCACACGACCAGGAGAGCTTTCAGCCATCGCCATGCCAGAGCTTTTGGCATTCTGAACACGCATTAACATGAGCTGAAACTTTGAACCTTCTTCACCAACAGAATCGTCTCCACGATCATAATCGGTGCAACCGGCATAACGATACGTTGCGGCAGATAAACTGGTTTCGGTTGCGGAATCTAACTTCAAATTCATGCCGTTTTTAAAGCGTTTATGAGCAATATTGTCGTCAGCCTTTCGCCCTGTTCGTAACTTTGCAATCTCTTCAGTCGCTGAAAAACAGCGAGCCAAATCAACCTTACTCATTTCATTGGCTTTTGTTTTGGTACTGTAGATCAGCAACATGTCACCTGGCGCTTGAGTAATGGCATAATTCACCCACCCTTCAATCATGGCTTTGGTTTTGCCCGAACGTGCAGGGCCAACCACAATCACCGCTTCATAGATACGACGAGGCAAGCAATTCATGGGCTCACGCATATAAGGCGCTTGAGAAGACATGAATTTAGTAATATCGATACCATCTGACACCCACAACCCATGATCTGCCGCTTCAACGGGCGTTTTATCTGCTGGTAAACAAAGATACGCTAGGGACTTTCTTATTGCTTCGGCATCTGCGAACACCACACCTAATTTAGGATGGAACGGAGGAAACTTCATCACACACCTGCTTTAAGTCTTTATTAAACAAATCTTCTAACAGCTCTAACTCTTCAGGCTGAGCGTTAGGGATGGCGGTTTCAATCCGTGTAATGGCGTTAACCGCAAAGGTTTTCATTGAAGCAATCACCAAACCCAACTGACTTTCCATCTCAGGGGTTGCCACTAATTGCAAAGCGTCTTGTTGTAGACTTAGCTTTTCACGCTCAGCCTGAACAAACGCACGAAGCTCAGCGGCGGTTTTAAACCCCATTAGATCAGGTGCATCGGTTTCTTTCATTGGGGCTTTGCATAAATACGGAGCCACTTGAATGATGTCATACAGTGGCGTATTGCCTTTATTGGCGATGGGCTCGATACCGGCTTGTTTTAGTTTCTTGCGTATGGTTGAACGATGATAATTAAACCCTTCAAGCTCAGAGAGATTCCACAGACGTTTTTCATTATTCATAAAGCCTCACTGAGTCGAGTCCTCACCGTATCCATAAAAGCGGCGTAAATGCTGAATTTGATTCGCACACAAGCGCCACGCTTCTAACCAAACAGGATCACGTAATACCGCTTCACCGTAAGTTTTAGGTGGTGATGTAAATGGAATTTGGCATTGAACAAGATAAGCGGATGGCGGAACAATCAAACGGTCTTGATACTCAGTTACCACCTGTTTGGTAGTACAGCCACTTATCAGCATTAGGGATAGGCACATCACGACAAGTTTCATGCTTAATCACCTCTTTAATCACGGTTATCGTTTGGATGGTTTGTTGTTTTTGTTTGGAATGCTCAAGCGCCAATGCATCAGCGGCCATTTGAGCTTGTTTGATTTCTTGGTTTAAGTCACTAATGGTTAAGGCCAACGACAGATTCTTGGTTGCTGTATCTAGCAACTTGTTTTCAAGCTTGCCGTTGTGGATCGCTTGGCTCTCGATCACATCAAATAAGTAAGCAATAGAAAGCCCACAAGCGAGTAATAAGCCAGAAGACAAATACAACGCCACGTTCTTGATTGAAAATGCCATATCACCACCCGTTTAAACACGCTTGTTGTTCTATGTGACGACGCTTGACGATGCCAGCGCAATTGCTTTCTTTTACTCGACAATCTTTGCCATCGACATACACCCAACGAAGCAACTCGTTGCACGCGCCGGTGATGTCGTTTTGATTGAATTTTTTAAGCAGTGTTGAACGTTGGAAGTTGTCAGCACCAAGGTTAAACACAAAGCTCACCATCACATCGTATTGAGCTTGGGTAACATCAACACTGAGCGCGTTGTTTACAATGGTTTCTGCAGAGGAAATGTCGTTTACAAAATGGATCGCAATATCTTGGTTTGAAAGTTCAGTATTGGGGTTTACTGATTTGGTGTGGCCTACCCCGACAGTCCATACATTGGCACTGCATTGGTAGGCCTGTGTTCGGCAGCCCTCCAAATTTGCGATATGCGATAAACCTTGTTCGCTGGTCGCCAAATTGGAGTCAATGCCAAAGACAACGCCCAGTATGACGCCCACTGAACAAATGGCTTTAGTCGCTAATCTCTTCATATAATTTCTCGCTGATGGGACGTTTGCGAATTTCTTCGAGCATTTTCTTTTTGTAGTAACGATTCACTAAAGCGGTAAACACGACACATACCCCGCCAATGATGCTCATCCAATCTTGCAATGAATACGCACCAAACAAAGCAAAAGCACAACCAGAGACATACGCGGATAAAGAACTTATCTTTTCTTGCATATTTCACCCATAAAAAAAGCACCCCGAAAGGTGCCAGTAAACGTCATAAATTGCAGGTATAAAAAAACCCCGCCGGATGGGCGAGGTTTTTCAATGTGGTAAATGTGCATTATATTGACGTTAAAGTCAACACTCACATAACGAATACTTATGTTATAGCATGCATAGCTAGGCCAACTGTCACAATAAGAAGTAAGAACGTAAATAAAATAGTAATTAACAACTTAAAAAATGTCATCCAATATCTACAATTCAATTTTCCTTTTAATTCTAAAAGTTCAATACTTTGTGACTGGTCTAGATCATCATGTAATCTTTCAAAGAGACCTACATATTCAGCTTTCAATGCATTAATAAAAGAAAATTGCCCAAAAAAAGTAAAGCATACAATACAAACTAAAATAAGAACCATTAAACAGTACACTGAATTTTTTAAAAATTGGAAACTATCAATAGGGCTTTCATTAATTTGCATTGCTGCCAACCAAACCCCGGCTGGAATTGATAGAGCCTTTGCTGATACATCATCAAAAGATTTATTTATCTTAGATATATATTCTGTTGTTTTCTCTTGATACTCTTTTCTTACTTTATCAAATGAATAATTACGAATAAATTGCTGATAACCACATAATATTTTCGCAGAAAAAGCGTTAAAGTGCTGAATTAGGTGCTTTAATCGATGTTTACGATCAAGGGGATTCAATTGTTCAAGTAGACACTCTCTCATCAAACTTAACATTGCTTCTTTATGCATATCATGATTAAAAAATTCTTCAATCACCTGGGTATCAATTTCAGACTGTAGAACTTCTTCTGTCAAAACTATATCTATTTCTAATGCTTGACCGCAAACAACAAGGTATTTATCTGCTGTACTTGAATAAGAAACTCTATCAAGCAAACCTAAAACATCTGAAATCTTTGTGTAAGCCACATATTCATTAGTGCTATTACTCTCGCCTACAATTATGTTTAAATCACTGATATAGATATTTTTTATATGCCTTGTTAAATGCGTTTTATATTTAAGGACATCATTCCATGATTGACAAATAAATCCATCTATAACATTTTGTTTAGATTGAATAATCATCTCAACCTTAACATTTTCGCAATCCTTTAATTTGGAAGTATTAACGCTATCCTCTACTGAGAATTCTTCTTCACCGTCAGGATATACAAGAGTATAAATACCAGTACATAGATCATGATTATGTAATTTTTCTATATCATCAATTATATTAGGGTAATAAGGCACTAAACCCCTAACATCTTTATCTTCGATGATAGGATTTATAATGCTCTCCCTTATGTTTTTATATAATTTTAATATTTCAAGATCCATAATAACTACTTATCACTATTCTTTTTTTGTTTTTTTTTGTGCCAATATTGCATCTTTTAAACTTACTGGAATTTCATTAAAAATTAACGTTCCATTTTTTTCATCAAATTGCACCACATCGTCTAATAAATCCATGTCAAAACTAATGGACATAGTCTTACTTCTACCGGCCAATCTAACATATCGTTTCAATTCAGCACTACTTATTGCAATCTGCTCACTAATCTCATACTTTTCTGATTTAGCTAGCACCAAGAAATCTTCTGGGGAATCAGGGAAAACGCTATTAGCAATTGATGATAATAAAACTTCCTTACCCTTCTTTTGCTGATGAGAGATGAAACTATGAGCATCTTGTATTTTAATCGCGATTTCATCGTCATTTAAATCTTTACTTTTTCCATATGCTTGGATAACGTTTTTTAAAGCTCTAGTTTCTTTAATCGCAGCTTTTTTATCACGCTGACATCCAATAAAACGCTCAAAATAGTCTCTAACTTCTACAGCTCGGCCTGTCTTGAAACGAATGTAACGTGTATTTCCTTCTTCTTTCCATTTAGTGAGGTTAATCGACGCACCTAAGTGCAACCTATTAAGATCAATAATCGTTGAATCTGTTAAATCTAAAGATTTATTATCAGCATTTATTCCATCAATTCTGTCAACAACAGCTATACCTAGATAAGTATTATTTTTTTGCTCATACTCGTAAAAAACTAAAATCCCACCTTTTACACTGTAGAGAGCTTGTTCATTAATTATATCTTGATACATGACTGCCATGTCTCTAGTCATATCAACAAATGAACGGCATTCAAGTTTTTTGGGTTTATAGAACTGATTTAACTTTTGTTCAAACGCTGGCTCTAAAGTGGGATCAGAATTTAGTCCAAACTCACCAATATTTAAGTTAGCCATGGCAAAAAGATTCATCAACTGGTCAGTCAGTTTTTTACCTAAACCCTGCACATTATTTTCTACAATACGCAAGTTTTTAGTCGCATGCTCACCATCTTTATCTCTTTTTACTTCATGAAGTATCACATGATTAATTGCCATTAACTGCCCTATAAATAAACATCTGAATAATCATGTAATATTAACTAACTTTAGAAAAAATAATAGTGCCGATTATCAAAAAAATCTTTAAAAATTCACAAAGTTAAGTGTTAGTTCTCAATACGTCAATGCTTCCGCTTTCTCATCTTCGGCAATCGATCCCTGCACTGACAACGCCGCTGCATTCCTCTTATCAGAAAGCCAATCCACCAAGGCTTTGATAACTGGTATGTAGCGGCGAAAGCGTGAATACGTGATCCTCAAGGTTAAACAAAAGTATGCAAAACGGGTTTCTTGAGTCCACTGAATACGGCCATCATCACAACATGGGCACTTACGTGTTACGCGGTTCTTGGCCTTCACCTTTCCTGAGCCATTACACTCTGGGCAGATTTGACCTAATGGCTGGGTTGCCTCTGCTATCGCGGTGATGCACATTGCATTAAGAGCTTTATCTGGATAGGTTCCGCGCCATGTTTTCATGATCTCATTTGCTTCAATCATTGTAGCTTTGAATAACTGCTTTGCTGATTGGGCATCATTCAAACATTCTACGAACAACACCAAGAACCCTACTGGTGATTGCTTCCATGCTATCCCTACTGTGGCGAGATACTCTTCTAATGTCATTAACGCTTTGCTGCCTTTTGATGGCTCATAGTTAATCCCTTTTAAATCAAACTTTGCGATTACGCGTTCAATATTCATTTGTTACTCTCATCCACAATAAGCACTCTTGTTTTACCAGTACCAACAAGAACAAAACGGTTTGCGATGGTGATCACCTCACCTTTGATATGTTTAGCGGCTTCTTCAATCGCTTGGTCCCAATCAGCGCTTAGTGCTAATGGTTTCATGTTGACGGCTTGGCCACCTACGTCGTAAAAAAAACCTTTCATGACACCGCCTGTAATTTCTTGTTCTTTCTGAAGCTCGGCCATGAGAACGTTACCCACTCACCGTTATTTTCTAGTAAACGCTCCATCATTCGTGGCCCTAACATCTCAGTTAAGTTTTCAGTTTGAAGATTGGTAAGAATGCCCGTTGGTTTCTCGTTGGTGTAACGCGCATCGATGATCATATTCATCATCAGTTTTTCATGGTCGCTCATGCGTTGCAGCCCTACCTCATCAAGAATTAATACATCCAGATTGCCGAGGTACTTCATAAACTGCGCTTCAGTTGTGGTTGAGTTTGGTTTGTACTTGTCACGAATTTTAAGCATCAAATCGGCTACGGTGATCACAAGCACTGAAGTTTTACGTGCCATCAATCGCTTCGCAATGGCACACGCCAAATGATTTTTACCTGTGCCAGGTGTACCAGAAAAAACAAAACTGCTTGTTGCACCCTTGCGGTAATTCACTAGCCAGTTCTTTGCTTGTTTGTACGCTTGACGCTGACCTTGGTTCTCAGTAATGTAATTTTCAAAGCTGCAATTTAGGTGACGTTTTTTGATACCGCTTCGACCAAAGATGGATTGCATTTGGCTTGTTCGATAGTTGTCACGCGCTTTGTCTGATGCGGCTTTCTCGCACTCCTTCGCAATTTGTGCCATGCGTTCTGGTGTGTGGGGAACAATATGCACTGGAATGATTTGTTGTAATCTAGCCATTAAATTCATAATAATTCCTTAGTAACCTTTGGGAGCGGCAAACTGCGACGCATCAAGCTCTGGTGAATATTCCGCAATCTCGTTCATGCGGCTTGCTGTGTTCGTCTTGAGTTCAAACAACCCTTGCCATTCGTTGTCGATGGATTGATCGATAATTCGTTGCTGTAGTTTTTTATCGTTGCGAGATAATTCAAGCAGCTTGGTGATGCCAGTAAGCTCACCACGTTGGGTTTTGTATTTCTTCTTGATAGCTTCTCGATACTCAAGCCATTGCTGCCATGCAACCAAATTTAACTCTTCAGGAATTTCAGAGTTTTCGACCAAAGATTTTTTTATATTTTTTACTGGTTCTAATTGACTGGTTCTATGACTGGTTCTGGGTGACACAGGATCACTAGGGGGGTGATCCTCTGACACTACCCCTGGTGATCGTGTGTCACTAGGGGGTGACAATTTGTCACCATCTAAATTGAGTTGATAAAGATTGCTAGAATTGCCCTTTTCACCCTTCCGATATGTCAATGAGATGAGTCCTGAATCACATAATAATTTGATGTGACGCATGGCCGTTCGACGGTCGATTTCACACATTTCAGCAATGTGATCATACGACGGCCAGCACTTACCATTATCGTTCGCGTTATCGGCTAATTTAAGTAAAACAAGCTTACGAGTAGGATTACCCACTTTTATGCTCATGGCCTTTGCCATTAAGATCATACTCATTGATTAACCCTTTGTTTCATCTGGTTAAAAATGGCTTCAGCTTCGCATTTGGTCACAACGCAGCGCATGAAACGATTACTTGCTATCCACTGCATTTGGCCGTGGATGTTTTGATATGAAAGACTCATTGCACAAAGTCCTTATTTCTTATTAGAAATTAAAGTTTCTAGATAATTTAAAATGGGTTCATGAGCGCCCTCGCTTTCCTGAACTTCTTTGAAAGCGGCGCGTAGCTGGTCAATGCTTGCGTTTTCACTTAATAGAAGTACAGAACGAAGTGCCTCACCCGATTCTTTACTAAATTGTGCCAAGAGTTGATCTCGGCTGACTTGAGTTTGATTTGCTCCAATGGCAGCAACAGAGAACCCAAGTGGGTTTAAAAATTGGTTTAATGCAGTACACGCCCTATCCACTGGCATAACGCTGATAATGGCTGGCAATAAATCCATAATGGTTGCTTTGGCTTCAACACTGCTTCGTTCGTTGTAGCGAAAGAAGTTTTGAGTGTTGTTCTTGTCATCCGCACCAGGAACTTTCAGCAGTTCTTTACGTTGTGCATCGACTTCTTGCGGTAAGCCCATTTTGAAATAAGCGCTTGCGACTTTCTGAGCAATAAACTCTTTGCTTACTTCGCATCGCCACCCTTCTATGGCGTTACGCATAACGCCTTTTAAACTGGTTATCATGGTTTGTCCTTAGTACTGGTTATTTATCCAGAATGTTATGGCTCACCTGTTTTTCTTGATCTTCGATATAATTAATTTCAGTTGGATTAGGAAAGACATCAGAAAATTTACACTTAGTCCCTAGTTCATTAAGTGCTGTTATAATTTTCCAACATACATTCAAGCTAAAGTTACGCTTACCATTTTCTAAAAGAGCGATTTGCCCCTGACTAACTCCAATTTTTTCAGATAACTTTTTCTGAGAAATCGAAGCGTTATTACGAATTCTTTTTAATTGTGTCATCACGACCCCCTTTAAATACTTACTATTACATTATGCAATAAAATTAATCAATAATTATTTCATTTTGTCCATTTAACAAATTATTACTAACCGTAATAATCAAGGTATGAAAATGAATTGGAATGACCTGGTTAAAACTAGGATGAAAGAGTGCGGTATAACCCAAGAAATACTAGCTGAAAAGCTCGGTAAGTCTCAGGGTGCAGTTAATTTATGGCTCAATAAGAAAAGAGAACCTAGCTTGGATGATATTGCAGATATCATGAAAGAAGTTGGTCTAAGTACAATAATACTTAACTCTGATCGTAGCGTTGAATCTAGCTCTATTGGTATTGGAAATACTGAAAAAATAGATTCAAAAAATCTAACTTACAAAAATTCCTTCCCTGTAATAAGTGCTGTCCAAGCAGGATTATGGACTGAAGCTTGTGAAGCTTACACATTTTATGATATTGATGAATACTTACCAACAACAGAACGCGTAAGTGACTCTTCATTTTGGTTGCGAGTTAAGGGTGATTCAATGACATCTCTTACCTCCCCTAGTTTTCCTGAAGGAACAGCAGTTTTAGTTGACCCTACAATAGAACCTGAAAATGGTAAATTTGTTGTCGCAAAGCTCACTGATGAAAATGAAGCAACCTTTAAGCGTCTAGTCATTGATGCAGGGAAAAAATATCTTAAACCTTTAAACCGCGATTATTCCATGCTAGAAATCAACGATAACTGTAAGATCATTGGTGTTGTAGTTGATGCGAAAATTCAATTATTTTAACTAATTAGGATTATAAATCATGTCAAAAAAATTACTTATCGGCAGTTTTACAATTATTATATTAGGCTATTTTCTTATTGCTTCAAAAGGCACCCCACAAAGTGTTACCGCTGCTAAAACAAGTATTTGGTTAGAAATACAAAATATTAATTCAGCCCAATGTGAACCTGTTGAAATAGATAAACTCTGGTTTGTCGTATGTAAATCAAAAAGTAATTCCGATAACAAAGCTGTTTTTTGGATTGATTCACTAGAAAGTAATTCAAATAATGTCCAGTACGTTGTATACAACGTTAATGGTAAATCAAAGCAATATGCAGATCGCTTTAAAGACTTACAAACAGTTGATTTATACGATGATGGAAGTCATCCAAAAGTAATGACGGCTTTCAAGAAAATATAGCAAATAACCAAAATTTTTTGTTTTAAAAACCGCCCTCTTGGCGGTTTTTTTATGTCTAAAATTTCTCAAACCATAAAAATATTACATTTTGCAATTTACTTTATTATTTCAATATGTAATATTATGTGCATCGACGACATTTAACGAATGCAATAAATCGTAATCAACAAAGGTAATGTATGAAAACACTTACGTTAATCCATTTATCAAAGCTTGCCTCAACGGCTGAGCAAGTTCGCCAGAGTATTACTTTAGGCAATATCGCTGTAAGCCAGACAGCACAAAACCACCCAATCCGCGATGAGTTTAAGGCTTTTGAAATTGAGGCGAAGTCGCTGTTGGAGACATTCACAGCAGAAGTAAGTGATGAGCTGATCTCGAAAATTGAGAAGCTGCAAATCACCGCTGAGAATATTAATAGCAGATTGAGTTATTGATACCACCCATTTACCCAAAACAGGATTAAACCATGAAAGAACTACACGAAGTTGTTAATTCACACATCACATCGATGATTGAAAATGGCGCACTGAACGACATGATCGCCGAGCGACTTAACCAAGCAATCAAAGAATCTGTTGATGATTCAATGCGTTCATACGGCGATTTTGGCAAAGCACTAAAAGAGAAAATGAATGCCTCTCTAAATCAGGCACTTAAAAACGTCACCTTCCCTGAATACAACAAGTTTGTTAGTGAAGTTGCAATACAGGCTTATAACGACGTTTTAACTGAACAGGCTAAACCTAAAATTGTAGCGGCTATTGAGCAACGGTTAGAAGCTGTTCCTAAGGAGATTACGGCTAATGAGCTTTTAGGGAAAATAGCACAATATTGGAGAGAGCCTTGTAACGAAGAAGGACATGAAGAAATCGAAATTGAATGGAGTGATAGTCATGGAATGCATCTTAAAATTAAGCATCCTGAGTATGATTGGGAAACAATAAAAATTAGTTGTTACGACCATAGAACCCCAGGCATTTTCACTATCGGATACTTATCTGAAGAAAGTTCAGGCCGTTTATCTGGAACACTAAATGGCGCAACTCATAACAGTGGTTTACGTGGGTATTTATATAAATTGTATTGTGCTGGGACAACGATATCTGGCTTTGATGCTGTTTATGGTGAGAGCGTTCATATTGGCTGGGATTAAAAAGAAGAAAACCCTTATTAGTGACCAAACCAATAAGGGTTAACTTTGTGCAATGAGTCTTTCAACTCGCAATCAGTATATAACTGGCTGACCACCAATTACAAGTACTTATGCTGATTGCTGGGTTTCACCCAAAAGGAAATGTGTAATGAGTCTATTAACTTATCAAAACAGCCAAGAAGCGTTTATTGGCAAGCATATACATGCCGCTTTACAAACTGACGGCTATGAAACGTCTGATATTAACCGAGGCATTCAAGAAGCTCTCCGTTTCTATCGCACCACTTGTACTTTCACCAAAGGCCGAGTGTTTGATTCATGCTTAGCAAAAGCTCGTAATCTTCTTAAGCCAATTAAGAAGCCAACAAAGAAAGGTAAAGCGACATGAATCCACGTCATTTAGAAAAAATCAAAAAGTGTTTTGAGCTTGGTAAATCAGGCAACCCAAACGAAGCTGCAACCGCTTTGGCAATGGCTCATAAATTAATGCGTAAATATGGTCTTTCAGAAGATGATATTAACTTTATTGAAATGGGAGCCACCACCACTGCTTCTAAGATCCAGAAAAAGCCAGTTGCTTACGCTGTAAATCTTGGGACAAGTATTGCCAGCTCGTTTAAGTGTGAGGTACTTCTTCAGTATTCGTATCATGGAAATAATTTTAAATTCATCGGTAGAAAAGACACGGCCATGATGTCTGCTTATGCGTTTGATGTGCTTTTCCGTCAATTGAAACTGGCTCGTAAAGCGTTCTTGGCTACTATCCACCCTCGCACTTCTAAGCAGAATAAAACAAAACGAGCAGATTGTTATTGTGACGGCTGGGTAAATTCTGTTGTACGTAACTTAGATGTTGAAGAGTTACCACCAGAAGAGAAAGAGCGCATTACAAATTATCGTAAACACATTGGTTCATACAGTGAGAAAAAGGCTAAATCAAGACAGCGTAAAGGCGGTTCTATCTCTGATTATCTTACTGGATCTCATGATGGTAAGAACGTTCGCGTAAACACGCCAATACATGGTTCAGAAGGTGAAAGACTATGCCTTCAATAGACAAAATCAAAGAACAAAACCGTAAACGCGCTCAAAAGTTACGTAATAACAAAAAGAAACACGGTGTGATTGATCTTCGCGTTCCTTTGCACTCTGTTGAGCAAAACAAGTTAAGCAAGATTTGTGAGTTCTTCGCCTTTCCTGATAAAGCGTATAGCAGTGAAGAAGCTCTCCAATCGTTAATTCATCGGGTTTATTCCGAGATACCAAAGATTGAAAATGATCTTGGTACGTGTGAAATGTGTGGTGAGCAATTACCACAAGGTTGCGCGAAATTAAAAGATGGCGGCCTTTTTAAAGGCGATAGCAACTGTTTCCATACTATTAACCGTGTACGAATATTTGAACCAAGCAAGGAGGCTTCACAATGAGCTTCACAATTTATGGTATTGGCTGTTTGATTTTTTATGCCTTTTACACATGGAACCACCACGAAAAATAAACTTATCGTTCCAAAAAGCTACTTCGATTAAAAATAAGGACAGATTTATGACAACTCAAACTGAAGTTAAAAAGATACCACTGTACATTACTGATGCTGAAGTAATGAAAACTTTAGATATTAGCCAGCCTACTCTATGGCGCTGGACAAAGAAAAGAGATTTTCCAAAGCCAGTTATGCGTGGTCGCCGTTCGTACAAAGCATTTATGGAATGGATGGTAGGGAAAGGTTTGGTTTAATTAAAAAATAGCCAATCCATAGATTAGATTGGCTATTTAATTAATAATTACTTACATATCATTAATCAAACCTTTTTCATATTGCGAGTCGCTTTTATCAAATCGCTTTACAAGATTATAATTATCTTCATCTAAACAGTTTGGTAAATCATTATCTACAACTATTATTTGATAAGGGTTACCATTAGCTAATTCAGAAATAGCCTTTAATTGCATATAAATACCTTCATAAATAGAAGGGTCTGATAAATTTTCTTCATTCTTATCCATATCTAAAAGTCGAGCATATCTCCCTATATTTTGTCCAGGAGTATCTAAAAGTAAAGTAGTGGGTAAATACGCACCATTTTCTAAAATATATCTCAGTCTGGCCAAGTAAAGGTTTACAGAAAGAATTGTTCTAACGCCTCCTGATGAAATATGGCTATATTTACGTCCTCTAAATATTGGCATAAACTTAGAATCAATCGACGCGCCATAATTATTAGTAAGTTTCGATTGATTTATCAATTTTTTAAATTCACTAGATATACCCGTAAGCACATCATCAATGCTTCCTAAATTTTCCTCTACTTTAGATATCTCAGCCTTAATTTTTCCTACATTAATTTCTCTGCTTTCTACTTGAGTGTATTTCTCATCAAGCTTTTTAGTTAACATCATATTCTTTTTTAGAATGGCATAATGACTAACCAATGAACGTTTAATTGATTCAGCCCTAGAAATGGCATCAATCGTCGGAGATAACTTTTCTATATTATCAGTGTCAAATTTAATTCTAATCTCACTAAGATTATTATTCAATGCATCTTTTAAAATAACATTTTCTTTTATTTTTTCTAGTTGAATACTTATTGACGCATCACATCCTGATAAACGATTTTTCAAAGAGTTAATTTCATAGTCAATATTATCGTTATCTAAAGTTGGATCTGACAATTTGACTTCTGAATGGCACATCGGGCATGAAACATCTTTTTTACTCATCTCATCAACAGTTAGTACTCCACGCATTTTTTTAGATGCTTTAAGACAAGTAATATCATGGCTATAAGTAGTCTTTAACTTAGAATAAATTTTCAATTGAGATTCACTCATCTCTATGTCATTTATTAATTTATTAATTTCTTTTTGAAGAAGATCTATTTCTAACTTGATTTTATTAGAAACAATAGACGCATGAGTTTTATTACTTTTAAGCTTACAAATCTCTTCATCTATTTTATTTATTTCAATTGATAAACTTTCATATTCATCATTGGCTACAGATAAAGAACTTGTTGACTTTAAAAAATCTCTAATATTATTTACTTGCGTTTTAAGTGACGTTATTAGTTCAATTTCATGTTTTAATTGCTGATTAAGTTCTGATAATTGATCATCATGAACACCATAAATAAATTTTTGAACCTCAATATTTTTATTATGTACATAAGGATTTGCTGCATCCATCAAAGTATCATTAGCTACTTTTTTTTGTTTTAAATAAATTAATTTCATTAAATCTCTGAAACTTAACCTATCTGAATTAGTATTTTCACTTTTCTTTGATTCTTTAATTTTTACCTTTGGAATTCCTAACAAATCAAGGATAGCATCAGAAATCCAACCATCAGGTTCATTTGAAGATGATGAAGCGCCACAAATTAATGGATATACGTTACTAATATTATCTCGCTCAGAATGATAAAGCTTTATAATATTTGAATCCGTACCTAGCACCCTCTCTAAAGTAATTGGTTTATTATTAAACTCAACTTCAAGCTGTATATATCGCCCCTTACTTCTTAACTCATCATAATCTAATTGAAGTTCATTAAAACCACCACCAAGCGCATAATCGATTAAATTAAGAATGCTTGATTTCCCAGAATCCATGTCTCCCCAAATAAGATTAAGACCATAATCAAATTTACAAACGTACTCTTTATTGACACCGACAATAATTAGTTGTTTAAAAACCATACTTATTCTATTCATTTAAAGGCCCATTAATGATTTTAGTAATTTTGGCTCTGTCATAGAGGTAATTTTCTTTAATTTATTAATATTCGATGTGAGTAATTCATATGAATCAGTAAAAAAATCACTATCTCCATCATCCACAATATCAATATACTGAATACCCTTAACATTAGTATATTTTAACTTACCTATATTTATTAAATAGCACACAGTAAGTTTTATATTATCTAAATCTAAATAATCGATCAAACTTACAGATTGATCATAAAGCGTAGGTTTATAGCCAGTTATATTTCCTAAATTTAATAAATTACAGAATTCCTTAAACTTAGCAGGGTTCTGAATTAAAAAATATATAATCTCTAATTTTTTTAATGTAAGTATATTTCTACCATTATTATTTTTACCACAAAAATTAGTAATAAATAAAACCAAATACACTTTAAAATACCTTTCTTCTCTAAAATCATGCATTTGTTTTTATCTCTTCATGAATTTGTTCTAAATCTATACTTTTACACCAATTAACCTTTAAGTTTTTTTTATTTGATTCGTGATGAAGAAGTCCCTTTTTATGAATAAAGCTAACATATTGTAATACACAATCAATTGCTGACTTATCTAGTTCTATAATTTTTTTATGTATATATTGAACAACTTCACTATTAGATTTATTACTTGAACATGATGAATATGTTTTATACATACTGAGGACTTTAATTTTTAAATCATCAAAAATATCTCGATCTTTTTTAGGTGCTGATTTAAGTATAACATCAGCATAAAAAAAACTTTCTTTTGCATCATCAATCAACTTATCATCTATCTGTGCAAGTAGCATTTTAACTACAAATATTTCTTTGTCATAAGAATTTAAGCTTGGATCATATTTCAGCTTTAACGATTGATTAAGATCTATTTCTTGGATTGTTTCAAGAATAAATTTCTCTACAATTTTAAGAGATAGATCCGCTACTGATTCAGGCTTACAAATAGATGTATGATCATGATCTACAAGAAATGACTTAAATTTCTTTTTATTAGTACTGGAAGGTACTGAACTAATCTGATTCACATAATCATCATTTTTTGCAATAACATAACGCGAGTTAGGCATTGACTCTATATTTTCAACCCAACAATCATTAACATCACTTACTTCTTTGCTTAAAGGCCCTAACTCTTTAAGGTTAACATTAACTTTCCCAAATAGTGCCGCAGGGATAGAGCCCTTATGAGGTGTAGCTAATGAAATGTAGCCAAGAACTTCACTTTGAATGTCATCATAATTATTACTATTTAAATCTAAAATAAATTTCTTTCCGATTAGCCCCCCCATACTATGAGCTACTATTAATATATTACTGTATTCATTACAATCAAATTGGATAAATGTAGCGAGTTCCTCACTAAGTGTCATAAAAGAAACGTTCTTCTTTCTTTGTGGACCTTTAAAATTAACCCCTGGTACATAATTAACTAATTTAACTAACCCTTGTGATATCATGGAATTCTTTACATTCACAATTTTAGTAAAATACTCAAACTCCATAAAATCGAATTTTTCTTTTATTTGTTCATTTCTCATTAAAAGATCAGAAAATGATTCACTGTTACTATTCTTCCAAGTATCAGTACCTCCTGTTAAACCATGTATGAACAAAACTAAATTCTTGCGCATTATTACCTACTGTATATTATCAATAATTCATAAACCTTCACATGATATTACCTTTAGAATAATAAAAAACAATGACTTGAAACACATTTACAAAATTATACCAAATGATATTTATAAATAAGTAAGTATTACTCTGTCGTGTAAATAATACAACACCATAACTCATACCCCTCTCTCTGCTCTTCAAGGTAGTTATAATCAAGATAATGACTTTGTACGCCTGTATGCACCTTATGACCTAGCATCACTTCGGCTACATGGTATTTAATCCCTATCGACTCCCAAATATTACGGGCCGTTCGTCTCATATCGTGGTTAGTGGTTCTCGGGTAACCCATGCTTTCTATTTTATCTGCTAATGTTCTGCCAAACGCGACAGGAACATTGGCCGACATTGGTCTATCATCTTCACTGATTACTGGTGGAAACATGATTTTATGATCTTGCCATATCCCCATTTGAAAGCGGATAACCTCTTCAGCCAATTTTGGAATAGGACGGATAATATCTCCTCCCTTCTTCTTACGTGTCTTGTTATTCTCTTCTGGAACAGTCCATACCAGCTTATCTAAATCAAAATCACTCTTTTTCGCTAAACGCAACTCATTACTACGGCAAGCAAAGATCATCATTAAGCGTAAAAAATTACAGTTGCTTTCATGAACATGTATTTCTGATATGGCATTCCAAAGCACAGGAACCGCTTCTTCACTTTGTTTGCTTTTTTTAACGCTGCTTTGAACACCTACATCTGTTTTCTTTAGTTCTGAAAGTGCATTGTATTTAATTAGGCCGTGACGAACCGCAAATGAAAGGACTTGTTTAAATCGTGCCATTAGGTTTGCTGAATGCTTCGGGCTAACACGCTCACGCGCTTTTCTAAACACTGGCATATAATCTATCAGCTCTAAGTGCTTTGCTTGATACTCGCCGATATAGGGACGAATATCAGTATCAAACATTTGAATTAATGGTTTCCAACGAAGGATGTTATCTTTTGCGTGGTTTTCCAACCAATAATCTATGATCTCATTGATTGTCGTAGGCACATTGGTTTGACTAAGATTCAACCCAACTCTTGGATCAACTCCCATCATTACAAGCTCTGCTTTTTTATCTTTCAGAGCTATTGCTTCACGCATTTTTAACGCTGGGTACTGACCTAATGTTAATTTAATTGGTTTACTTCTAAATAGAACTCGATATATCCAGGTAACTTTACCTTTAGGGCTAACTCGCACACCTAAGCCGTCTCGATGAGTAACTTCTAGTTTACCCTTGTAAGGTTTATTTACTGTGGCTCTTAACCACGCATCTGTAATAGCCATAATTGTTCAATTCCACCAAATCTTTAGTACAAACTTGGTACAAATTGTAGATGAATACAAGGGATGAAACATGAAAATGAGATATCAACTGTATATTTACACAGTATTTTCTATTTTTGTTAAGATGCTGTTTTTGAAGAGAATTAGAAATGTAAGGAAAAACACTGAATAGTAATAACTGTATGTATGTACAGTATGAAGTTTTACACGAAGCAACACATGCTAAAAATTAATAAGTCTAAATAATAGATTGTCTAAGATGTAAGGATCAATCAACCACACAAAGGTCGGGAACACTTACAAGTCGGTCATTGTACGACTCTTAATCTGCTAATGCAAAAAAGAATCGAGATCACAAAAATGATGTCGATTCTTTTTAAAATTATAAGCAATGAGTATTAATTAAACGCGTAATATTTTTTGCACTGCATTATGAATTTCTGCACTTGAAGCATTTGTATTTAGTGAAAAAGAGACATATTGGTCACCACGATTAAAGCCCATCGAACGATCGACTTCAGCTAAACAATGAAGTACTTGCCCATCAAGAATAAACGACAGCTCAATCTCTTTTTTATTCATGAATCCATTACTTCTAAATTCAATCTCTTGGTAGCCGCCTGAATGAGATTTAAAGTGACCACCGTTAAGGTAGCCCTGCTCTACATCCGCTTTCACCATACCAAAGCCGGCCTGCTCTATTTGACTAATAATGGCAGCGGCAACAGGCATTGGTTTTACAATCAGTAAATCACGGTCGGTTGGGTCAATCGCAAAATCAATATCTAGAACAGTTTCAACCCAAACATCACAATGGTTATCACGAATATTTAATGCTGTAATTGGTGTCTCATCTGGCAATTTAATCGTAAATTGCATTTCCTTTTTCTCATTGGCTTGAATAGTAAATGGATTCACAGCCTGAGTATGGAATAAGGTTAGAGTTTGATAACTGGTTCCGCTGTCACTTTCAACTTTCACTTCCGTATTAAGTTTTAGATGAATAGCATCAATCTGCTGTTCAATATCCCCACCTTGGATGTGAACCGTACCAATTAGTGTATCACCTTGAAATAATTCTGGGTTTTCTAAAATGGTATCTACTTTTGCAGCACCTATACCTAATGACGCCTTTAGCTTTTTAAACATCCTTTCGTCCTTTTTCTATGTTTATTCTATGTTTATTCTTATTTTACTTCATCTATATATATGGCTTATATAGAGTCTTAGTATGGTATTAAAGATTAAGTTCCTAAAATCTGCATTGGTAATTGTAACAAGGCATCACCACTGCTAGCAAAGTACCAAATAATTCCTATAAGTGAACTAACTAAACCTACATACCATGCCGCTGATACCAATTGGCCATACTTATCGAGAGGCAGTAAATGGCTATGATGACGAGCACGCCATTCAAATACGATTTCAAGACTTCCCATAATAAGTAAGAAACCAAAAAGTGCGAGACCTAATTGGTAACTTAATATAACACCACCTACTGCAGCTAATGCGCATAATGTAATACCTAACTTACTGTTCATTGAGAAACTGATACTTTTAAGTACGTGCCCCCCATCTAACGGCAATATTGGCAATAAATTAAATAGATTTAAAAAGGCGTTAAATACAGCAAGGCCAGCAAAGAACATCTCGCCGGTTATCCAATAAACTACCATCAATATTAAGGAGAGGATCAAACCAAAGAATGGCCCCATAATAGAGATAACAACATCTTGCCAACGTGTATTTATTTTCTCATCACTGAGTGCTAAACCACCAAGGAACGGGATTAAGTAGATACCTTTAGTTTTCATACCAAAGTATTTCATTGCGCGAATATGGCCGTATTCATGAAAAACAAGGCAAGCAATAAGTGATAATGCAAACTCAATAGAAAAGAGCCATGAGTACGCGGCAATACTGGCGGAAGCTAAAGCCACTTTAATTAACTTTGCACTTTTTAACGCTTTCATCCCTAACGAAACAAGCCCTATCAAGCTGAATTTTCTTTCTGCTTTAATTGGCGTATGCGGTACTTGCTGCTCGATATCTTTAGTATTACGAGAGCCTTCTGCAATCAACTGACCATCAACCATTGCACGATACTCAATAAGAAAAGGCTGCCATGTCACTGTAGCTTCTAAGCGGCAAGTTAATACACTTTCGCCTTGATTGAGCTGGAATTCATGCACGTAATGATCTTGATGATCAGCAGACGCCGCTTGTTGTGCAACTAAAGTATTGCTCCAAAATACTTGCTGCCAACCCGCCATAGAACCTTCTAAGCGCAATGGTTGGCCTAAAAAATCAATAGATAATAATTCCATTACTTACCTTTACTTTCTTATACTAAATGGTATGAAATAACGTACAGTTGACCTTTATTTGGATAGATCTCTTCAATAATATTTTTAAGTTCTTCTAGCGTCATGTTTTCTTGCTCAGCATGGTACTGGTTAAGATCATCAAAGCTAATTGGATCAACAGCATCAATCGCTAAACGACAAAAACGACGGTTGTCTTCATAAGTGCTCACTTCAACTTCTGTTCCTACAACGTAATCTTTTTCAGATTCGTCACGGATAGTAATGACTTTTTTACTCGATAAAATATCTGATTCAAAACGCTCAAAGAATGTCATTGTTGCTGGTGCTACTTTCATTGTGTTTTCCTAATGTAATTCGAGCTGCGACAATGCAGCTCGAAAATTAATTATTGATATAATACTGTTCATTAACCAAAGCAGTAATTTGCCCAATGCGCTAAACCAGCGGTAACCGAACCAAAGTAGTTACCGCCTACAATTTCGATGTTTGGCAACTGTTGCTGTAAGGCTGCACGTAAAATTGGAGAGCGCGCTGAACCACCTGTAACATAAATAATATCAGGCGTTTTACCCGCTTGTTGAATCGCTTCTTTTACTAACTTATTGATGTTATCTTGTGGTTTTGCAATCGCTTCTGCTAAATCAGACTGATTAAGAGATAATGATAAACCTTCATCTAAGTAACTTAGATCAATCGCATGCTCTAAATGCTCTGATAACGCGATTTTCGTTTGCTCTGCATCACGCAATAATTTGTAGCTTAGTTTCTCATCATACAGCTTGATTAAGCGAGCCAATTTTTCCGGTTCTTGAGTATCGTTCATCATCTGTAAAAGGTGCTTGCGATTACCAAATCCAAAGAAATCCAGTTGAGCAACAATATTATTAATTGCAATTGGGTTCCAGAACTGTGTCATTGGTAACTCAAGGCCTTTATGAGTGCGGCTTTGAGAACCTAATAGTGGCATTAATTGACGATGCGCTAAATGAATGTCTAAATCGTTACCGCCAATACGTGAACCACTATGAGATAAAATGCCTTTAGTACGATCATGATAATCACGCCATGATGGTCCCATTTGAATCATTGAGCAGTCTGTTGTACCACCACCAATATCAACGATTAGTACCGTTTTATCTTCGGTCAGTGTTTGTTCATAATCTAGACCGGCAGCAACAGGTTCAAATTGAAACTCAATATTTTTAAAACCGACACGGATAGCTGCACGAGTTAAGATTGAGATCGCCTGTGTATTGGCGTCATCACTTGCTGCGCCTTGAAAGTTAACAGGACGGCCAATCACGGTCGATGTGATGTCTTGTTGTAATTCCTGCTCTGCATTATTTTTGATGTTTTTCATCATTGCAGTAACAAGATCTTCAAATAAGCTTACTTGAACATCACGTAAACCAGAAACACCAAGGAAAGACTTTGGTGATTTTACGTAATACACCTCTTCAGGATCATCAATATAAGTATTTAGAGCGGCTTGGCCGAATGTCATCGACTCAGCATCAACATCGATATCTTCTTCGCGGTTAAAAGAAATTGCAGTATGAAGTAAACGCTCATTAATATCTGTGCTTGGTTGAACGCCCCAAATACGGAAAAGATATTCAGAAACCGCTTCTCGTGTAGGCGCACATAATGCAGAAGGAATAAACGTGCTATCTCCTTCTAACTTTAATAGTTTCGCTTGATTATCTAGAATGGTCGCTACTGAGCAGTTAGCGGTTCCGTAGTCAAATCCAATAAACATTGTTGTACACCTAGCTTCGATAAAAGGGAGCTGATTTTACTCGCTTGTTGCCGCTTTGCCAATCAAAATGAGAAAGATGCTGCTATTCCTACCTGATCTTGATTAATTATAGGAGCAATCATTAGGTTATTTGCATTAAGGTACTTATCTGTAACTAAATACTGAATCGTTGTTGCCAATACCGCACCGGCAATAACATCTCGCCAATAGTGATGCTCATTCTCTACTCGTGAATAACCAACTAACCCTGCACCAATATAAGCAGGAAGACCATATTCCCACCCATAACGAAATTGTAGATATGATGCGCCTTGGAATGCTGATGATGAATGCCCCGATGGAAAACTAAGATTATCTTCGCCATTCGGACGCTCTTCTTTCACGGTATATTTTAATGCTTGTGTTGCAACTAACGTGTAGGTTGCTCCTTTAGCAAACATCCAAAAACCATCATAGTCTTCTTTATATAGAGCTATCGACCCCGCAATAACTGGGATTCCAACCGCACCAATGTCTGCGGCAAGATCACCAGATTTCCTCTCCTCTGCTTGTACACAATAACTTGATGCTAACAATGAACAAGTAACTCCTACAGATATTAACGTTCTCATTCTTTAACCTTAATTGTTAATCACAGATGTAATCTCAATGCATATAAATATTTCACCTATAATTATATCGAGGTAATCGTGAAGTAATTGTCAATTTTTCTACATTTTGAAACGTTTAACTCGCTGTTTTTACGTTTATTATGACTGGATAGACCATTTAACGATGAGAGATTGGTTATACTACCGCAGTTATTTCATTATCTAGGTTTTACCAAATATATATGCAGTTAAATCAATATTTTTCACAAACAGATAATTCATTCGAATTCACCCGTCAACAAGCAAGTGATTTTGCTAAAAAAGTAGCCCGTGATTTCAACCCGATACACGACGTAGATTCAAAACGTTTCTGTGTTCCTGGGGATTTATTGTTTGCTGTTTTGCTTTCTAAAACAGGCATTAGTAACAAAATGCACTTTGACTTTGCAGGCATGGTATCTGGCGGAACAGCTCTCCACATTAATCATGCTGAAGAAGGTGTTTATTCTTTATCTGATGATAATGACAAGCAGTACCTGCACGTAAAGCGTAGCGGTGAGAAAAACCGTAATCCTGAATTTATTGAATACGTAGTGAAGCAATATGTTCAGTTTTCAGGTATGAACTTTCCTCACATAATGGTGCCATTGATGGAAGAAAAGCAGTTAATGATCAACTGCCAACGTCCTTTGGTTATTTATGAAAGTATGGATCTTGAATTCACTCGTTTAGATATTTCCACACCTAAGGTTGAATTCACTGGTGCGACAATGGACATTGAAGGAAAACGTGGCCTTGTTAAATTAAACTTTAAATTCACTGAAAACGGTGAAGAAGTTGGTCATGGTACTAAACGAATGATCGCAACAGGTTTGAAAGCTTATGATCAAGCGGCAATTGATGATCTTGTTGAGCGTTTTGTTGATCTTAAAGCAGCATATAATAACTAAAATTTATAAATTAAATAATGGCTTATAAAAGAGTGCTCTTGCGCTCTTTTTTATTTTTAAAAAGGCAACCTAAGTCACGATCTGCATTATTGTTTTACGAGCCATACCATATCATACTCCTTTATAGGTATTTTATTAGCACCGTAAAGTTGGCTAGTATGAAAACAATAATAAAAGATGAAAGGCAAATTAAATTACAACAAGTAACTTTAAATGTAATTCCTAATAAAACTCATTTACGTTTAATTAATGCTCATTACTCATGTGGTGAATGCTATGCTGCGTGGTTTGGACCACCTGTTTGTATTTCTTGCGGCAAAAAAACGTTTGTCATTGCATCAAATTTATATTCAGAACAAGGCATTTTCGACGTTTTTTAATAATAAAAAAGCCCGCTTATTTCTAGGCAGGCTTTTTAATTTCTAGATTAAGTAATTACTTATTCTTCTGTGCTTTCAGTGTCTGAATCATCAGTTTGAGGCGCTTCAGTTGCTTCAGTATTTTCTGTCGCTTCTGTTACTTCGCTCTCTTCACCTTCAAGGACTTCAATCTCTTCTGGCTCATCAATGCGTTGTAGACCAACTACATTCTCATCTTCAGCAGTACGGATCAGAGTAACACCTTGGGTATTACGACCCACTTGACTTACTTCTGATACGCGAGTACGAACTAACGTACCTGCATCAGTGATCATCATGAACTCATCACCATCTTCAGTTTGAACGGCACCAACAACACTGCCGTTACGCTCAGAAACCTTGATAGATACAACACCTTGTGTTGCACGGCTCTTCGTTGGGTATTCAGAAAGTTTAGTACGTTTACCGTAACCATTTTCTGTCACTGTTAAAATGTCACCTTCATTTGAAGGAACAATTAACGAAACGACCTGATCTTCACCAGTCAGTTTCATACCACGAACACCCGAAGCAGTACGACCCATTCCACGAACATGTTCTTCGTTGAAACGAACCACTTTACCTGCTTTAGAGAACAGCATGATTTCATTTGAACCATCAGTGATATCAACACCGATCAATGAATCATCTTCACGTAGATTAACTGCAATCAGGCCGTTTGCACGAACTTTAGCAAATTGATCCAGTGATGTTTTCTTAACCGTACCATCACCTGTTGCCATGAAGATGAACTTATCTTCAGAGTATTCAGATACTGGTAGAATCGCTGTAATACGCTCACCTTCTTCTAGAGGAAGAATGTTAACGATAGGCTTACCACGAGCAGTACGGCTAGCTTGAGGAAGTTGGAATACTTTCAAGCTGTATGCTTTACCACGAGTAGAGAAGCAAAGGATATTATCATGAGTATTAGCAACAAGTAGACGCTCGATATAATCGGTGTCTTTCATCTTAGTTGCACTCTTACCCTTACCACCACGACGCTGAGCTTCGTAGTCACCTAGGATTTGGTACTTAACATAACCTTCACGAGAAAGTGTTACTACTACGTCTTCTTGTGTGATTAAGTCTTCCATGTCAATATCGTGAATTGCAGCACCAATTTCAGTGCGACGCTCATCACCATAAGTATCACGAACGGCTACTAATTCGTCACGGATAACTTCCATCAGACGTTCAGTGCTTGCAAGGATATGCATTAGCTCTGCGATTTCATCTAATAAAGCTTTGTATTCATCTAGAATCTTTTCATGTTCTAAACCAGTTAAACGGTGTAGACGTAATTCTAGGATAGCTTGAGCTTGTTGCTCCGTTAAGAAGTATTTACCTTCACGGATACCAAACTCTGGCTCTAACCAATCAGGGCGAGCAGCATCTGTACCTGCACGCTCTAGCATGTCAGCTACGTTGCCAAGATCCCAACCACGATCGATTAAGCCTTGTTTTGCATCAGCAGGTGTCGGAGCATTTTTGATTAGCTCAATGATTTCATCAATGTTTGCTAATGCTAGTGCTAAACCTTCAAGGATATGAGCACGATCACGCGCTTTGCGTAATTCAAAAATAGTACGACGAGTTACCACTTCACGACGGTGATCAACAAAACACTTCAACATTTCTTTCAGGTTGAACAGTTTTGGTTGGCCATTGTCTAGTGCAACCATGTTTACGCCGAATGTTGTTTGAAGCTGAGTTAATGAGTACAGGTTATTAAGAACCACCTCACCTACTGCATCACGCTTACATTCGATAACAATACGCATACCATCTTTATCAGATTCGTCACGCAGTGCTGAAATGCCTTCTACTTTCTTATCTTTAACAAGCTCTGCAATTTTTTCAATTACACGGGCCTTGTTTACTTGATAAGGGATCTCCGTAACAATAATAGTTTCTTTACCATTCTTGTCAGCTTCGATGTTTGCTTTAGAACGCATGTAAACTTTACCACGGCCTGTTTTATATGCATCAACGATGCCTTTACGACCGCTAATTAATGCAGCTGTCGGAAAGTCAGGACCTGGAATGTAGTTTATCAGCTCATCGATAGTGATATCTTCATTCTCGATGAATGCTAAACAACCATTAACCACTTCAGTTAAGTTATGAGGTGGAATGTTTGTTGCCATACCAACAGCGATACCTGATGCACCATTAACTAATAAGTTAGGTACGCGAGTAGGTAATACCGCAGGGATTTGTTCTGTACCATCATAGTTAGGAACGTAGTCTACGGTTTCTTTGTCTAAATCTGCCAACAGTTCGTGAGCAATTTTCGACATACGAACTTCGGTATAACGCATCGCCGCCGCTGAATCCCCATCGATAGAACCAAAGTTACCTTGGCCATCAACAAGCATATAGCGTAGTGAGAACGGCTGCGCCATACGTACTATCGTGTCGTATACAGCACTATCACCGTGTGGGTGATACTTACCAATTACGTCGCCGACTACACGGGCAGATTTTTTATATGGTTTATTCCAATCATTACCTAATACATCCATCGCAAATAAAACACGGCGGTGTACAGGTTTTAGACCATCACGCACATCTGGAAGAGCACGACCAACGATTACTGACATCGCATAGTCTAGGTATGAACCTCGAAGCTCATCTTCAATATTTACGGGCGTGATCCCTTTAGCAAGATCGCTCATAGAGCCAATATCCCTCAATTAGTTCTGTCGTATCAATATCAATTACTTTATCAATCATACCATCTATAAAGATAAAGTAATTGATACTGATAAACGTGCAAGATTGCAAAATATAGCACATAACACTTCAATTTCGCATCGTTTTAATTCGCAAAACAACTCTTAAGCTTAAGAATCCTACGAAATCAGGAGCAAGTCACATATCAGATCATCATATTCTTGAAAAACATAGCAAATACGACTAAAAAATCACCACTTTTATCGCTCTCTTTCTGTTTTTTTTCTGTATATAATAGAAGAAGATTAAAAAGGAATATGAACTATGACTCAACAGTTAAATGTCGATCCGGCAGAAATCAAAAAGTTTGAAGATATGGCGTCTCGTTGGTGGGATCTTGAAGGTGAATTTAAACCATTACATCAAATCAACCCATTACGCCTTAATTATGTATTAAATAATGCCAATGGTTTGTTTGGTAAAAAAGTATTAGATGTTGGCTGTGGTGGTGGAATTTTAGCTGAGAGCATGGCAAACCAAGGCGCTGATGTTGTTGGTTTAGACATGGGAAAAGAACCTTTAACGGTTGCTCGTTTACATGCTCTGGAAACAGGAACTACATTAGAATACATTCAATCAACGGCTGAACAACACGCTGAAGAAAACCCAGAGACATACGATATAGTAACCTGCATGGAAATGCTTGAACATGTTCCTGATCCACTTTCTGTTATTCGTTCATGTGCAAAAATGGTTAAACCTGGCGGGCACGTATTTTTCTCTACGTTAAATCGTAATATCAAATCGTATTTGTTTGCCATTGTTGGTGCAGAGCAATTGCTAAAGCTCGTACCAAAAGGGACACATGACCATAATAAATTCATTCGCCCTTCTGAATTATTAAAGATGCTCGATCAAACCGAATTGCAAGAACAAGGCATTACTGGCTTACATTACAACCCGTTAACAGACGTTTATTCATTAGGCAAAAATGTTGATGTAAATTACATCATCCATACTACTTTATAAGTCCTACTCGTTTACATATCATATTTATCCCTCTTTATCTGTGTCCTTAATACAAATAAAAAGGGATTTTTTTGCTAAATTTTCTAATTCTTATCTTGTTTACTAAAGCTGCATTAATGCTAAATTTAGAACAACAAATCAGCAATTTTTTTTGATTCTTAGAGATCCACCGAAACCATAAAAATCAAGAAAAATATTTTTTTTACTGCCTACTTATCCACCATTCTGAAATACGTTATTTCTGATGTCTTGATATAGCTAATCTCACTCGGTTAGTATCTACTTACTGTTTTTTTTAATTCATAGGTTATCCACAGGTCTCTCTTAATTTCAGACTTGATCACTGTCCATTTTATCATTATCTTGTAGTCAATTATTTATTAAGCCCTATATATAGTGTTTAGTTCCAAATTTAACACTATGAGCTTGATCACAAATTAATAACGAAAATTACAAATATTACATCTTTCGTTCCTCATTCTAAGGAAAAGTAGACAAATGACTCATCAGCTTACCGTTACGAAGCGAAATGGCACCACAGAAAAGATCAACTTAGACAAGATCCATAAAGTGATCACCTGGGCTGCAGAAGGTCTAGATAACGTTTCAGTATCACAAGTTGAAATGAAGTCTCATATCCAATTCTATGAAGGTATGAAGACCTCAGATATCCATGAGACTATCATCAAAGCAGCTGCTGACCTTATCTCTGAAGAAACACCTGATTATCAATACTTAGCAGCTCGTTTGTCTGTTTTCCACCTTCGTAAAAAAGCATATGGCCAATTTGAGCCACCAACACTATTTAAGCACGTAAATAACTTAATCGAACTGGGTAAATACGATAAACACATTATCGAAGATTACACAGAAGCAGAATTTAATATGATGGATCAAATGATCGATCATAACCGTGATATGGATTTTTCATACGCTGCAGTTAAGCAGCTTGAAGGTAAATATTTTGTTCAGAACCGTGTAACGGGCGCGATTTACGAAAGCGCACAATTCCTTTATATCTTAGTTGCGGCGTGTTTATTTGCTAAATACCCTAAAGATACGCGCCTTGAATACATTCAACGTTTCTATGATGCAACATCACGATTCAAGATTTCACTACCTACACCAATCATGTCTGGTGTACGTACGCCTACTCGTCAGTTTAGCTCTTGTGTATTAATTGAATGTGATGATAGCTTAGACTCTATCAATGCAACTGCAGGTTCGATTGTACGTTACGTATCTCAACGTGCTGGTATTGGTATCAATGCTGGACGTATTCGTGCTCTTGGCTCAGAGATCCGTGATGGTGAAGCTTTCCATACTGGTTGTATCCCATTCTACAAATATTTCCAAACAGCGGTAAAATGTTGTTCTCAAGGTGGTGTTCGTGGTGGTGCAGCAACATTGTTCTACCCTATCTGGCACCGTGAAGTAGAATCGCTATTGGTTCTTAAAAACAACCGTGGTGTTGAAGAGAACCGTGTTCGTCATATGGATTACGGTGTACAAATCAATAAATTAATGTACACACGCCTTATTAAAGGTGGCCACATTAGCTTATTCTCACCATCTGATGTTCCTGGTCTATACGATGCATTCTTTGCTGACCAAATAGAATTTGAGCGTCTATATGAGATCTATGAGCAAGATACTTCGATTAAACGTGAAACGGTTAAAGCTATCGAATTATTCTCTCTACTTATGCAAGAGCGTGCTTCAACAGGTCGTATCTATATTCAAAATGTCGATCACTGTAATACACACAGCCCATTTGATCCAAGTGTTGCACCAGTACGTCAATCGAACTTATGTTTAGAAATCGCGCTTCCGACTAAACCACTAACTCACGTAAATGACGAAGAAGGCGAGATTGCATTATGTACGCTTTCTGCATTTAACTTAGGTGCTATTGAAAAACTTGAAGAGCTTGAAGAATTAGCTGAACTTGCAGTACGTGCTCTTGATGCACTGCTTGATTACCAAGACTACCCTCTTCCAGCAGCATACAAGTCAACAATGAATCGTCGTACGTTAGGGGTTGGTGTAATTAACTATGCTTACTACCTTGCAAAAAATGGCGTTAAATACTCTGATGGTAGTGCAAATGGCTTAACACATAAAACGTTTGAAGCTATTCAATTCTATCTTCTAAAAGCGTCAGTTGGTTTAGCAAAAGAACAAGGTGCTTGTCCTGCATTCAATGAAACTACGTATGCACAAGGTATCTTACCAATCGATTCTTATAAGAAAGACATCGATAATGTATGTTCTGAGCAACTGCATTTAGATTGGGAAACACTGCGAGAAGAAATCAAAACTCACGGTCTACGTAACTCAACATTGTCAGCATTAATGCCTTCTGAGACCTCTTCTCAAATCTCTAATGCAACTAATGGTATTGAGCCGCCACGTGGGTTTGTGTCAGTAAAAGCATCTAAAGATGGTATCTTGAAGCAAGTTGTTCCTGATTACGTAAATCTAAAAGATAACTATGAGTTACTTTGGAATATCGGTTCAAACGACGGGTATTTGCAGCTTGTAGGTATTATGCAGAAGTTTATTGACCAAGCTATCTCAGCAAATACAAACTATGATCCAAACATTCAGCCAAATGGTAAAGTGCCAATGAAGCTGCTGTTAAAAGATCTATTAACGGCTTATAAACTAGGTCTTAAAACTCTTTATTATCATAACACCCGTGATGGTGCTAGCGACTCACAAGGTGATCTTGGACAAGATGACGATTGTGCAGGCGGTGGTTGTAAGATCTAAGTTTCCATTTTAAAATCAAGCCCGCTTTCATTAGCGGGCTTATTTATCTTTTAGCTCCATATCTGTAATTATTAATCCAATATGTACCTAAGTTCGTATAGGTATCTATCGGCATAATTTTTAAATTAAGAAGCCCTTCTCTATTTCTTTGGCTTTAATCACATTGAGGTTTCCATGGCGTACAGTACTTTTCGACAAGAAAAAAATGATCAATTGAAAGAACCTATGTTCTTAGGTAACTCGGTAAATGTTGCTCGTTATGACCAACAAAAATTTCAGATCTTTGAAAAACTTATCGAAAAGCAACTTTCGTTCTTTTGGCGTCCGGAAGAAGTTGATGTATCTGGTGATCGCATTGATTACAATAATCTACCAGAGCATGAACAACATATCTTCATCAGTAATCTAAAATACCAAACCTTATTAGATTCAATCCAAGGTCGAAGTCCAAATGTGGCACTGCTTCCTTTGGTTTCTATTCCTGAACTAGAAACTTGGATTGAAACATGGTCATTCTCTGAAACGATTCATTCACGCTCTTATACTCATATTATTCGTAATATCGTTAATAACCCTTCTGTAATTTTTGATGATATTGTTGAAAATGAAGAAATTTTAAAGCGTGCAAAAGACATTGCTCACTATTATGATAATCTAATCCAAGCAACAAATGATTACCATCGTTTCGGTGAAGGTACTCATGTTTTAAATGGTGAAGAAGTTACTATTTCTAAACGTGAGCTGAAAAAGAAATTATACCTTTGCTTAATGTCTGTAAACGCATTAGAAGCCATTCGATTCTACGTAAGCTTTGCTTGTTCATTTGCTTTTGCTGAACGTGAATTAATGGAAGGTAATGCTAAAATTATTAAACTGATCGCTCGTGATGAATCATTACACCTAACCAGTACTCAGCACATGCTAAATCTTCTTCGTACAGGTCAAGACGATCCTGAGTTTGTTGAAATTGCATCAGAATGTGAGCAAGAGTGTTTTGATCTATTTAAAGCGGCTGCTGAGCAAGAAAAAGAGTGGGCAAGCTATCTATTCAAAGACGGCTCAATGATTGGCCTAAACAAGGATATTCTTTGCCAATACGTTGAATATATTACCAACTTACGCATGAAAGCGGTTGGACTTAACAGTGCTTACGAAGGTGCGACACAAAATCCAATTCCATGGATAAATTCTTGGTTAAGTTCTGATAACGTTCAAGTTGCCCCTCAAGAAACAGAGATCAGCTCTTATCTTGTAGGACAAATTGATAATGATGTGGATGCTGATGATTTAGGCGACTTTGAATTATAATTTCATTTCACCTCTTTCTTTAAAAAGCCGAATTTTATTTCGGCTTTTTTTTGACAAAAATTTGACGCACTCCACATTTTCATCAATATAAAAGTATCAGAAACGAGACGTCGCTTCATGTAAAATTACTTATATGCCATAATCTATTGTAATAGAACAAAAAATATAAATATAAATTATGGCTAATGAACAATGGACAAGTTATCTATTGGAGCAAGTAAGGCAACTGCCTATTGCTTCATCAAAACAGCAGGTGCAATTTCGCCTCAATACTATTACGTCTGAATCTTTAAGGCAGAACCAAAGTATTCCCCCCCAATTTGAATTTATTTTTCAAAGGTTCTTATATTCTCGCTCAGGAAGACTAATCGAGTCCATTAACTTATTTTTCGATGCTATTACTTTTGCTCAACAAAATAAGCAAGAATTTCTTATTTGTTTTTGTCATTATAATATCGGCACCATTTATGGCATGCTCGGTAACTATTTTTATGCTCATAAGTTCTTAACAAAAGCAGAAAAATCAAATCCGATTGGTGATGACTATATAATTGGCCTTATAAAAAACAATATTGGTGATATCTTTCTCCAGCTTGGTAATTTCAATGAAGCCCTTACACATTTTGAAGAAGCCACTTTGCTTCTGCAGCAGCACGCTCATAAATTGTCAGCCGCAACATCTCAATTTAACATAGCCGAAATTAAAGCGAAACAATGCCACTTTGATGAAGCGTTAAATATTCTCGATAACCTATTTGATGATATAAAAGAAGAACCGCGATTGTTAGGGTTTTATTACAAAATAAAAGCGGAAATTGCAAATGGCCATAATAATATTGATGAAGCAGGTGCCTTTCATCTTTTATCTATTGAAAATATGTGTCGCTGTCAAAACAACTACTATCAAGCTGAAATGATCCTTGAATATTGCCAATATTTAACAAGTCACCATAAGTACGAAACGTTAGATGCCTATATTGAAAGCGGTTTATCCATTGCAAAAAGCATTGAAAGCGATAAATTAATTGATGGGTTTAATGACATAATCTTACTTAGAATTAAAGATATCCCAGCAATTGAAATTCGTGAACAGCATTACCAAACATTAACATCTTCGCTGCTTAATTCACGAAGAGAATTACTTAAAAGAGAAAGTGATTACCTACAACAATTGTATCGCTTGAATACAGCTAAATTACAATTAAGCACGATGAAGTCATTGTCAGATAACTTAGCATTAGTGAATAAAATTGGGCAATACATTAATAACAGTACTGATCTTCAGAGTATTCTTCCTACTATTCAACAAGACCTTTCTACTTTATTTCAAACAGATACTCTAGCATTAGGCTTCTACGATAAAAAAGCTGATTCTATTTCAATCCATTACCTTGATGAGAATCACACACCAAAAGCGCCCTATGTGGTCAACTGCAAAAGTGAAGCGACTTACATGAGCTATTGTATAAAAAGTGATTCAGCTTTTTATTTTAATCATATGAATAGCGAGCAAAAAGTTACCATGCTTGGTGATAAGTGCGATAAAAAGGTTCACTTTAAATCAGTCATGTTCTCACCAATAAAAATCAATGGTGAGATACAAGCCGGATTTACGGTTCAAGCAAAAGAGAGCTATCAATACCAAGCATTTCATTTTGAACTGTTTACACAGCTGATCAACTATATTTCTATAGCGCTTGAAAACCAATATAACAGACAACAACTGCTTTATCTTTCCCAAACAGATCACCTTACACAGGTGTGGAATCGTAAATCACTTGATGCACATTTCCTACAATTAAAAAAACAGCCCTCTAATGCCTACACCTCTATAATGATTGATATTGATCACTATAAAGAATATAACGACACCTATGGGCATATTGCTGGCGATAACGTACTGATTAATATCAGCAAATTAATCAAAGAGCACTTTCATTGTTTAAATACTGAAGTTTATCGTTATGGCGGCGATGAGTTTTTCATTTTAATCGCAGATATTAATAAAGAAAAAACTCAGGGAAAATTACATTCGTTGTTAAAAGCGATCAAGTATTTATTTATCCCTCATGAAAAATCAACATGCTCTCATTATGTTTCGGCATCGATTGGCATTAGCTACATAGAAGAAGGCTTAAATACATTAACACTTTCTCAGGTTGTTGATCGTGCAGACAAGGCTCTCTATAAAGCTAAAGAGATGGGCCGAGATTGCTACTATGATTTTTCTCATACAGAAGCGCTGATTCAATAAAATGACACACCCATTACTGTGAAACTTATGCTATTATTTTGTTCAATTTAATGAGCTGAGCTTCCATTACATGTCAAAAATCCACATTAATAAAATAACTACGCTCCACAATCAAGAAAATAAAACCCTGCTAGAGATAATGGAAAGCAACGGGATGATTGTGGAGTCACAATGTCGGAATGGTGACTGTGGTACATGTCGATGCACATTGATATCAGGTGAGGTCAGTTATCAGAGTTTCCCTCTTGCCTTTTTATCTACCAACGAAATATTACCATGTGTATGCAAAGCAAAATCAGATCTTATAATTGAAGGGGTAACCTTTCAACTTACTGAAAAAAAAGCATAAAAAAACGACCCTATAGGATCGCTCTTTAGTATTTTATATTTAGCTAATATTACTGCAATGCACTTTGTGGTACATAAATCTCAGATTCTCTATTCAGAGATTCATATTGACCAAACATTGGTTTCTTTTCTAAACAGCGACGCAACATATCAAGCATTAATGTTGATAAAATCGCTCGCATGTCATTATAAACATAATTACGTTTCAGACTCACTAACTGGCCCCACTCTCCATAAGGAGTAGATAACGCAACGGCAACCTTTCCCTGAATAATTGGTCCAGATGCTAAACCAATGGCGGTTTGAGTTCTTTCACGTGTTGCTGCTGCAAGTGCTAAAGCGGCGGCTAAAGGATCTTGACCTGCCATCTGTTGATCGACTTGTGAAGAGAGAATCCAGCCTTGCTTCATATTTACACGGATTTGGTCATCTTCTTGTAACCAGTTGGTTAACCACCCTCCTGTCGCCTGTTCTGCCACAGTAAGATTTAATGAAAACTCACTTAATAACGCCCCTACATTTGGCAACATAGATTCATCAACACTAACGACATTATCGCCAAGTAAATGATACATACGCTCTAGTACAGGGAAACGGCCATCATGATTTGCAGGTCCAAACAGTTTTACTTCAATAAAAGGCAGTGACGAGCGATAACCAATTTCAAAACCATAAGGTAAACGTAATTGTTGCAGTTTATCTTGAATGCCCGATTCAGATAAACCAAAAGTAAATAATCGGCTACATTCAGACGCTTCAACCATTGGATGCCACTGCTTCATACGAGGCAATATTTGATGTTCAACCATTACTTTAAATTCAGAAGGAACACCAGGTGTAAACAATACGATCGATTTATTTACTTCGATAAAAAAGCCACAAGCCGTACCCACTGGGTTATCAATTATCTGAGCCCCTTCAGGTAGCATAGCCTGTTTAATATTGCTATTTGGCATTTCTCGGCCTTGCTCTAAATAACGAGCTTGCATTCGTTCTAGCCAATAATGAGACATGACTAGTGGCGTATTCATCACCTTTGCTGCTGCTTCACTAGAAATATCATCAGATGTTGGCCCTAACCCACCATTAACTATAACAATAGATGCGGTTTGAGTTTGGTGTTGTATTTCAGCAACCAACGCATCAATGCTATCACCGACGGTTGAGCGGTTAGATAACTTAAAACCATGTTGATAAAATAGTTGAGACATCCACGCGGCATTGGTATCAACAATGTCACCATGAAGGACTTCTTCGCCTGTGCTAATCATTGCTACTTGCAACATGCACTCTTCCTCTTTGATATTTCTATAATTCCTCCTAATTTATCACATTAATCGTTTTAAAAAACTAATCTTGTTTTAATTCAGATAAATATCCACCAAAAAACCAAGTGTAAATATTAATTTACAAAAACTGTAATTCAATCAATACAAAATGATTGAGTTAATATTAAAATACGCGTACATTCTCACCATTAAAAAAGGTTTGATTTAGTATAGAAGTGGTATAAATGAAGACAAAAGTATTAGGAAGCTCTCTCATTATTGCAGGAACAACGATTGGCGCAGGTATGTTAGCCTTACCTCTTGTCTCTGCGAGTCTTGGTTTCTTTACAGCAAGTGTGTTAATGGTCGGTATTTGGGCGATCATGAGTTACACAAGCTTGTTAATGCTAGAAGTTCATCAGCATGGGCACCAAAGCGCAACACTACACAGCCTTGCACTTCAATTTTTAGGAAAAAATGGGCAGCGAATCGCTACTTTTTCAATGTTATTTCTCTTTTACGCATTATGCGCTGCATATATCGCAGGTGGCAGTGAACAATTTCATGAGAAAATTAATCTAGTGAGTCCTTTTCAGCTACCAAAAACATTCTCAACAATTCTGTTTACCATAATTGTCGCAGTAATTATTGCGCTTGGAACAAAAACGGTTGATGTCATTAACCGTGGGTTATTTGCATTAAAACTCATCATGCTGGTGTCGATTCTATTTTTCTTAACACCAAACATTACTGGCGAGTACTTAATGTCACTTCCTGTACATCAAGGGGTCTTTATTACTGCTTTGCCTGTTATTTTCACCTCATTTGGTTTTCATGGCAGTATCCCGGCAATCGTTAATTACCTTGACCTTGATATCAAAAAGATAAAAATAAGCTTGTTAATTGGTTCTTCTCTTCCTTTAATCATTTACTTGTTTTGGCAAGGGATTACTTTAGGTCAATTATCTCAGTCTGAATTTGAACAAATTAATGGTCTAAATCAGTTCATTACTACGATTCAACAATCAATCGATCATCAATTTATTCAGATTGCCTTATCATTATTCGCAGATTTAGCACTATTAACTTCGTTTATTGGTGTGAGTTTAGGTCTTTTTGAGTTTTTACGTGACTCTTCAAAAAAATGGCAAAAATCATCTATCATAACTGCTGTTTTAACCTACACTCCACCACTGATGTTCGCTTTATTTTACCCACAAGGTTTTATCACCGCTCTAGGGTATGCAGCTATCGCACTTGTAATTCTTGCTCTATTTTTACCTGTTGCTTTAGTCTTTTCTGCTCGAAAAATACATAATAATGCAGAATACACAGTCGCAGGTGGTAATATTGCACTTACACTTGTCGTACTGTTTGGCTTAACCATTATTGGTAGTCAGGTATTAAGTTCATTCTAACGTCAAATACACTGAACTAAAAAAGCTAACTGTAACCATCTGAAGTAAATGCCTATTTCTCTTTTTAACAGAGTCATAATTGGGCATTTACTGCTTTTATGTTTTGCATTTTCTGCCTAATAGTAGATAATTGTGATCTAGCTCAGTATTTGATTTAATTAAGGACTTTCCGTGAAAAAACAAGCAATAGCCAGTTTGCTTTTAGGATGTGCAGCTTCATCACCAGCATTTGCATTAGATACTAATAGCGCCTATGACATGGAATATCAAAATGATTGCTCCACCAACATTTATTCTAGCTATTGTTCAACGGCCTCTTTTGATTTCTCTCCAATGCGATTAGATGGTGATATTACTCCGTCTAAAGTTTCAGAAAATGATACGTATGCAGACAGCACTCAATTACCACACTATTTACGTGTGTCGGACGAGCGTGATTGGGACTACCTAATGGAGCAGTCGTACACCATCCTTGGCTTGAGTGTTGCAACTGTTGGTTTAATGACTTTTCTTCCTGAAAGCATTACTAAATGGGATTCAGAAGATTCAAGCATTAAAGGTCTGGGTTCTAAATGGAAAGATAACGTAAGTGCTGGCCCTGTTTGGGATAAAGATGAGCATTTCTTAAATTACATTATGCACCCATACTTTGGTGGTGTTTACTATACTGCCGCACGTCACGCAGGCTTTAATGAGTTCGAATCTTTCTTATACTCAACAACCATGTCTACTTTCTTTTGGGAGTATGGGGTAGAAGCATTTGCTGAAGTACCTTCTATTCAAGATTTATTCGTAACCCCATTCTTTGGTGCTGTTGTTGGTGAGCTAATGTTACAACAAGAACTACGCATTACAGAAAATGGTGGTGAAGTCATGGGCTCAGATACCTTAGGTAGCGTAAGTCTGTTCTTCTTAAACCCTGTCGGACATATCCACTATTGGGTAACGGACGCATGGGGTGGCGATACTGAAGTTAACTTGGCTTATAATGCATGGTTCAGTAATGGTGATGCCGCACAATTTGCTTATGATGCAGGTATGCCTTATACCGATCAGTTTGTGGGTCTTGAAGTTAAATTAAAATTTTAAACCTTTCTTAGTTTAACGATTAAGGGCACTCTTTGTAGTGCCCTTTTTTATATCAAAATATCACAGGCACAAAAAAACCGAGACAGTCTCGGCTTCTTTGTGTCTTAAAGTGAGTTACTAAAGCATTATGCTGCTTTGTAAATTACTTTATTACCAGCAAGCTGCTCACGCACAACTAGGTTTTCTTCAACTAGCTTTTTCAAGCCACCTGTTGCCCATGCAGCTGCTTTTGCTTCTTCTTGACCAGCTTTAACACCGATCTCTTTTGAATTGATACCTTCAGGATTCTGGCAAACAATATCAAATACAGTCTGTTGCTTTGGCGTAAGAGCGATATCTGTCGCTACTGTTGCCGCTTTAGGTGCTGCTGCAACTACTGCTTCCACTTTCTTCTCAACTGGTTTAGCTACTTTTGCAGGTTTAGCTGCTTTTTTCACTTCAGTTTTTGGTGCAGTTGCTTTAATTCGTTTATGCAGCTTAGACTGTACTTTACGTTTGTGAGCAATTTTCATGAAACTTAAACTCCGTTGCGCTAACTCTATTTTTAAGCCGTTAAGACTCAAAAATGATAGCGGAAAAAAGATGTCAATTCCTAAAGTGAAACTCAAATAGTCGTATTGGAATTGGCGAAGCGCGTTTTATACCAAAAAACGCGCAATATTTATAGAGAGGATGACACTGTATGGCGAAAAGTACGGCAATTTTGCCAATTTTCTTACCAGAATGGCATTTCATCCGCAACAAACGGGTTTGTTCTGCGCTCATGACCAAAAGTTGACTCTGGTCCATGGCCCGGTACAAATTTCATCTCATTACCTAAAGGCCATAGTTTTGTTTTGATCGATGCAATCAGCGTATCAAAATCACCTTTAGGGAAATCAGAGCGACCAATGGCACCTTTAAATAATACATCACCAACAAATGCCATCTTAGCTTCTTGGTTAAACAAAACAACATGTCCCGGTGTATGACCAGGAGTGTGTAAAACATCTAACTTTTGATTACCGAATTCAATCACATCGCCTTCATTTAGCCATTGATTAGGCTCGAATGCTTCAGTGTGAGGGAAACCAAATCGTTCACTTTGATTAGGAAGCCCTTGTAACCAAAAGTTATCTTCTTTATGTGGGCCAATAATCGATGCATTAGTAATCGCAGCTAGGTCTTCAGTGCCACCAACATGATCGAGATGACCATGAGTTAGTACCATGTGTACAACATCAATATTTAACGCATCAATCGCTTGTTTTAGCAATTGAACATCACCGCCGGGATCGATAACAACCCCTTTCATAGTTTCATCGCACCATACAATTGAGCAGTTTTGTTCATAAGGAGTCACTGGAATAATTTGATATTGTAAACTCATAGCTTTCTCTTCCTAAAATAGTTACTCCAAGAATAGCACGGCTCTTATTTTAGGGGAATTATGATGTTTCTTTTAATGGTAATCGTTAAACCACAGTTTGTGTGATCTGACTCCAATGGTTATCCCACATGACATTAGTTTGATGACTAATCACCTCACCATTTTCAGAACGAGTAATCACTTTGCCAGTGCCAGAGCTAATGTGCCATTGTAATAAACGACTATCTCTATTATTGACTACCACGCCTGACGCATCAGCTAACGAGGCGATCTCGACCAATTGATTATTTTTTAAATTCCAAACACCGTAACAATTCCCTCTGGGTGACGTAGCAACAACGTGTTCGCCAAGCACAGCAATACTCGCTATATAATGATTAAATCGCAACCACTCCTCTGGTTCCGCATTTAATTGTTGTAGAGCTTCTCCACGTCGATGTACAGCAACCAATGGCACACCATCTTCTGGCTCTCCTCGATATTGCTGTCCACACAATACTCGGCCATCATCCATTAAGGATAAGTGACGAATACTTAATTTATGATCCGCTAATCCAACGCGTTCAAGAACTTCACCAGAACTTGTCGATAAATACACAAGTGCTGGTTTCATTGATTCTAAATTAAGAGGAACTCGGCCTTTAGTATGAACACCACCAACTCCAATGGCTAAGGTCGTATCATCAACACGAATTACCTCATGTGGACCAATACCAAACCCTGAGAACTCTCTCACTTTTATTAATTGAGTCCCCTGCAATTGATAAACCCCGATAACTCCCTGACTGGTTTCTTTCTCTCCTTCAGTGGTGTAAAGCGTTAACCCATCAGAAGAAAACACACCATGACCATAGAAGTAACGATTTGGCATTGATGGCGTAATTGGATAACTTACACCCGTCGTTATATTAAATAATTGCATGTAATTGCCGGGGCGACGAGCAAATGCAACGGCCAATTCACCATTCGGCGTAATTGCAACGCCATGCCCTCTTTCCGGTAAAGGGATAGAATGAATCGGGTTTCCCTCATTATCAGCCACCACAGCACCAAAATGTCCATTTGAAGTTCGAGAGCAAGAGATTAAAGCCGCATTTTTATCTGAACTCGGTACGGATGAACACGCCGTTAGCCACGGTGACAATGTTATGGCCCCTAGGCTACATTTTAGCAGTTTTCGTCTTTGGTTATTAATCGCCATCGGTTGCATTAAATCCTATAGCAATGTTCAATTCGATAGCCACTTCTTCATGAATTAGGTATTTCAAATACTCGAATTTGTTATATAGAGCCAAAGTATTTTGATAACCAGATTTTGTCTGTAACTCAGCAAATAGTGATGACGATTCAGGCCATGTTTCTAACGTAGAATTAAAATGGTCTTCAATTCTATCAGCCAAATCAGCATACCCTTGCTTACGTAAATAATCATCAAGTCCAACACCATTTGCCAAATACAAATTTTTCATCGCTTCTACATTATATTTAAGCCAAGTAAGGGAGGTTTCTGAACGCCATGATTCCGAGAAATAAGGTCGAGGTTGCCCTATCTTTGCAAGCGGGCGACTGAGCTTTTTCATGCTGTAATCAAGCTGATTAGCTAGTAACGCAATGTATTCATTTAACCACATGGTTTCATCTAATTGAGACCATGGATTAACTTGCCATGCTTTCGCGACTTTTTGAGTGTTAAGCGCTAAATTTGCAGTAATCGCTTGGCCTAGATGACATGACTCTGATGCTGGCAATATCGAGGCTTTATCAAATAATAACCACTCAACCGCACCTAAACCTTGAGTCGTCACACTCTGTTGCTGAATTAACTCACTATTCCAAGTTTGTTCTGTTTTCAACAACTGAGACATTTTACGCCCAGTGGTGTTTTTCTTATCAGGCCAAAACTGAATATTCCAATTAACACTAAGTGCTGCCTCTGGCCCTCGCTCTTGACCTTGCAGTGCCATCCACGCTTGCATTGTTTGCTGCCACTGCATAACCAGCATTTCTTTTTCAGTTTTATTCGTACAATACCCTTCAAAATTCTCCGCCAATCGTTGACTAGATTCAACTAAACGCTGGGCTGACTGCTGCTCAATATAATAAACATGGTCAATCATACTTGTAGAGTTAGGAACTTGATTAGCCTCATTCGTACTTTGGCAGGCAGTCAGTAACACCGTGCTGCTTAACAATAAATAGATAGTTTTCATTACTTACACCTTATAACGAATCTAAAAATGCTAATAACGCATTACGATCTTTTGTCGATAATTGAATGACTTTATCTTTAGATGGCTGAGCCTCACCGCCATGCCATAAAATTGCTTCTAGTACATTTCGAGCTCGACCATCATGCAAGAACTCTGTATGTCCATTGACTTCTTTTGTATAACCTAGCCCCCACAGTGGTGGTGTTCGCCATTCTTGACCATTAGCCAAAAACTCTGGTCTATTATCAGCAAGCCCTTCTCCCATATCATGAAGCAGCATGTCCGTATAAGGGTGAATTAACTGATTAGATAACGCAGGCCTATCTTCAACTTTTGCCGTTTTGATATTTGTTTTATGGCAACTTTCACAACCGATATCTTTAAATAACTGTTGTCCTTTAATTACTTGAGGAGCATTAACATTACGACGAATAGGAACCGCTAAGTGCTGAGAATAAAACTCGACAAAATTTAAAATCTTATCACTCACTTCAGGTGTACCACCGTGAGGCAATTTCTCACAAATCCCCTGAGCTTCAGTACAATCATCTTTAGGGAACATATTACTGGTTAAACCCAAATCACCATTAAACGCCGCAGCATTTTGCTGCATAAGTGTTGGTTGTCCAGCCTTCCAGCCAAAGCGACCTAACTCTAGTTGATTGGTTTCTACACTCCATACGCGATTAGCCTTACCAGAAATGCCTTGATCCTCTTTTTTTTGTTGTTCAGCAAAACCTAAAATAGTGGATTCGGAGATAGATTCTAATAACCCCAAACCAATCATTGGCGGAGCAACCCGTGCCGAGAGCAATACATTATCTGCCATATCTCCATACGCTAGCTTTGTGATTGATAAATTAGGCTTACGTAACGTGACAACGTCACCATCAGCCAAAGTGATTGGATGGGCTGTATAAGTTATTTTAATTTGGCCTTCTGGTTCAATTCCTGGTAAAGCAAAGTCTTGTAATTGACCGCCGTAAATTGGCTCTGGGATCACCCCGTCTAAAATGACACGTTTTTTCTGCTCCGCAGTTAAAGCAGGGACACTTAACCGCACTAACATAGAAACCGCATTAGTATCCCCCTCTTTCGGCGTATGGCCTCGCCCATCTTTAATATGACAACTCTGACAACCATTGGTATTAAAGAACGGGCCTAATCCATCACGGGCATCGGTAGACGCAGGCGCTTGCACCCAAGGATTACGAAAAAAGCTATTACCTACACTAAAATCTAGTCGTTTACTCATTGGTAGGTTAGCGGCAGGTAGAGAAAAGGCATTTTGACCGTTTTTCTTTACGCTGGTTTTTCCACCAGAAGCGATATCGGCAGAAAAAGATGGGAAAGAAAGAATTGATAATAAAGCGATTGCTCCAAGCATTGCGGGTTTCATGATATCGAACATCCTGATCATCATTAATATTGTTCTTATCCATATACCTAGATTGGTATTATTTAGTTGTTTTTTTTACGATAAGGACAATATTAGAAAATAAAAGAGCTCAATCACTATATCGGGAGGGAGAAGTGATTGAGCTGAGTACTACTGCTTTTTCTTAACGTTATAATTAAAATTCGTGATCTGCGGTATCAGGGTTTAAGCTTGTAATACCAATCACATTTGCTGCGCGCTCAATCGACGCGGTTTGTAGCACTAAAGACATGATGGATTTATTCACCAACGCATTACCTGCTGCATTGTCTGAAGCAATCAACTGATCGAAATGTTGGTTATCTTTTTCAGCTGCCGATACTAACGTTCCAACTTGAGTGCGTGTTGCATCAAATTGCTGCTGAATCTCTTTAGCTGCCTTTGCGTCTTTCTTAGCAACTAAATCGTGAATACTTGGGCCTGATAATTGAGAGCCATCTGCACGAGTGTAAGTGCCTGTATATACGTTATAGATACCTTGTTCATTATAGTAATGAGAGTTGTGCGTATTATCAGAGAAACAATCGTGCTCATCTTCTGTAGAATTGGCTTCTAAGGCTACCTTCATGCGTTCACCCGCTAGCTCACCTAATGATAAAGAGCCCATGCCAAACAGCATCTTACGCAAACCTTGCTCTGATGATTCAGATAATAGCTCTGCACGGTAATTTTTCTCACCTTCTTTCCACTGCTTTTCCATCCAAGATAAATCTTTAATTAGTAACTCAGAAGCTGATTTTAAATACTCAGCACGGCGCTCACAGTTACCGTTAGTACAAGCAGAACCAATAACATAATCGGTATATGGTCGCTCACCTGCACCGGCATTTGTGCCATTTAAATCTTGCCCCCATAAAAGAAACTCAATGGCATGATAACCCGTCGCTACATTTGCTTCTGACCCGCCTAGCTCATTAAGATCCGCTAATTTATCTGCTTCTATGTTTTTCACATCAAGCGTTTCTGCACCAATTTTTATTGAGGTAGAAGCAATGATATTAGCTTTAGCACCGTCATTGCCTAATTCATATTGGTAATCATCGGCAACGTAATCAATTAAGCCTTCATCTAGTGGCCATGCGTTTAGTTGCCCTTCCCAATCATCAACAATGGCATTACCAAAACGGAATACTTCTGATTGTTGGTAAGGCACACGCGCTGCTTTCCATGCTGTTTTAACCGTTTGTAAGCCTTTCTCAGATGGGTTATTCAAAAAAGTGTGAATGGCTTTATCAAGTTGCTGAGCTGTCGTTAAAGAATCACTGTATACCGCATGAGCAATATCTGCGTAATGTTCAACAACTTCTGTTTGAGTCGCGGCATAAGAAAACGCAGGTAAAGCAAAAAGTGAGATGGTAACAATATTTCGAGCAAATTTGACGTGGTTCATAAATCGTCCTTGTTGAGCAAATGAATAGAGTTTGTAAACCATTAATTGAAATCTGTAAGAATTTATTAATGATAATAATTTTTATTTGCGTAATATACCGAAAAGAAATAGGAATGCAAATATTTATCATTTAGATTAACAAGCCATCAATGGAATATAAAAAAGCCCCATCCAATGATGAGGCTCTAGTAAGTACTTTTTGCCGTTAGTTAAATAGCAGTTATTTATCTAAATCAAGGTTATGCCCATGAGCTGCCTTTGCTTTTAAATAATGCTCATTACCTTGTTTAATATGTGCATGCGTATTAACCACTTCTTCTAACTCAATACCGTAGTTTTGAATATCTTCAATTTTCTTAGGATTATTGGTGACGAGTTTAATTTTAGAAAGCCCTAATGCTTCAAGCATCTGAGCTGCTTCTTTAAAATCACGTAAGTCATCACCAAAACCTAAGTGGTTATTAGCCTCATAGGTGTTCATTCCTTGGCTTTGAAGCTCATAAGCATCCAGTTTATTATACAAACCAATACCGCGTCCCTCTTGGCGAAGATATAAAATAATACCGCCACTTTCAGACATACGATTAATAGTTTCTTCTAACTGTTCACCACAATCACAGCGTGATGAATGAAATACGTCTCCCGTTAAGCATTCTGAATGCATACGAACCAGAGGGGATGTTTGATTCTTATCAGCGTGATTAAAGATAACAGCGACATGTTCTTTTTCAGTCTCTAGGCCTTCAAATGAAAGCATTTCTGCAGGGATATTACTTTTTTGCCCTACTTTTAACTCTATACGGGCTCTTACGTTTGCCATGCTGATTTACTGCCTTTTTCAATGAGAAGATCAGATCTTCTACGATTTAATCTGATAAAAAGATCATAAGCATACCTAGCAAATATGCAAGAATCAAAAAAAAGGCCTAACAAATGTTAGACCTTTCTAAACTAATTAATACTTTTATCTATAAGAATTACATTGCTGCTTTGAAGATACTTACGATTTCTTCGTGCGTCGCTTGTTTAGGGTTAGTAAAACCACAAGCATCTTTCAGTGCGTTTTCAGCTAGGGTATCAAAATCTTCTTCTTTAGCGTTAAGCTCTGTTAGGCCAGAAGGAATACCAACATCTTGTGATAATTGTTTAATCGCTTCTAGTGCAGCTTGAGCACCCTCTTCATTTGTCATGCCTTCAACATTTACGCCCATTGCTTTTGCAACATCTTTTAGACGCTCTGGACATACTTTTGCGTTGTAACTTTGTACGTGTGGAAGAAGAATCGCATTACATACACCGTGTGGAAGATCATAGAAGCCACCTAGTTGGTGCGCCATTGCATGAACATAACCTAAAGAAGCATTGTTAAACGCCATACCCGCCATGAACTGTGCGTAAGCCATTTGCTCACGCGCTTCTAGGTTTTGGCCATCTTCTACTGCAGTACGTAAATGCGCTTGAATTAACTCCATCGCTTTAATCGCAACAGCGTCTGTAATTGGCGTTGCTGCAATAGAGACATACGCTTCAATCGCATGCGTTAATGCATCCATCCCCGTTGCTGCCGTTAATGACGCAGGCTTAGCAAGCATTAACTCAGGATCATTTACCGACATTAATGGCGTTGTGTGTTTATCAACAATAGCCATTTTAATATGACGCGCTTCATCAGTAATAATACAGAAACGAGTCATTTCAGATGCCGTACCTGCCGTTGTATTAATAGCAACTAATGGCATTTGTGGTTTAGGTGATTGATCTACACCTTCATAGTCAGCAATTTCACCACCATTAGCGGCAACTAAAGCGATGCCTTTCGCACAATCGTGTGGAGAGCCACCACCAAGCGAAATAACAAGATCACACTCATTTTCTTTAAGAATTTTTAAGCCAGCATTTACATTACCGATAGTTGGGTTTGGTTGTGTTCCATCGAACACTGCAACGTCTACACCGCGCTCGGCTAGTAGATCAGATACCTGCTTAACCATACCAATTGCAACTAGCACGTTATCAGTAACGATTAACGCTTTTTTGTAGCCTTGAGATTTAATGCTGTCCATTGCTTCTGTAAGACAACCTGCACCCATTAAATTTACAGTAGGGATAAAAAATGCACTCATAACCAACTCCATTAGTATTTATATAAATTTTTAAGAACTGTTTATGTTTTAACATCGATGCAGGTAATAACTTTTTGATCTAAGACAAAAAATGAAACAGGTTTATTTTATTGCAACAAAACTGTGAAGTAGAGCATTTACACTAATGCGCAAGGTCACATAAAAACGCAATAATTTATTGATAATAAAAACAATAGATTAAACACTTAATAAATGACCATTATCTTTAAGCCATCTTTTACACTCTTGAAAATCTGGCATTACTCGTTCGACTTCTTTCCAAAACAGAGGTGAATGATCGTGATGAATGAGATGACACAGTTCATGAATCACCACATAATCCACTACGCGATTTGGCGCTTGCATAATTAACCAATTAAACTCTAAATCCCCGTAAGGCGTACAACTTCCCCAGCGGCTTTTAAACTCTTTAATACGAATAACCGCGGTTTCAACCCCCACTATCGGCGCATAGCGGTGAACTTTTTCACGAATTTTCTTTTCAGCATTCCGCTTATACCAATTCACCAAAGCGCGATTAATATACTGCGGTTGATGTTTAGGTTCAGGCACGGTGATCAAAATACGCCCTGCGACCAATTTAGTTTGAGTCAGCTCACCAGCCACTACTTTTAAACGATAATTTCGCCCAAGGTAAGGGAAAGCTTCACCCGATACATACTCTCTCGTATTCGTTGGTGTCGCATGCTGATTTAACGCGAGCTTTTCGATAATCCACGCGTGCTTATCTGTAATAACCTTTTCTATGCGATCAAGATCGAGCCTTCTTGGCACAACAACAGTGACCTTTCCCTCTTCCACTTTAATGGACGCGGTTTTTCTGCGAGAAGTGCGCTCGATGTAAACGCAATAACTTTCTCGCTGGATCATCTCTGCCTTTTTCTCTTTTGCCATGCTACTTATTTCCAAACTTGGTTTTCGCCAAGTCCATAAAGCGATCTTGTAGAACCGTCACCAACGCTTTATCACCAAAGGGTTGGTCAAGCACAGCACGTTTGATCTCTTTCTTCATGCGTTTTATTTCATCTTGCTTATTGAAGAAATCGACAGTTTCCGTCGCTTCATCAAGCATAACCACTAATGCTTGGGTTACCGCTTTAATCTCATCATGGGTTGATTCGGCAATCACATCGCCATCACTGACGTTGGTGACTTCAGCGATAAGGATATTGTAAAAAGCAAACTCCGTTTCAGACAAGCCGACATCCTGTGCTGCTTGCTGATACTGTGACCCAATATCCCCTCTCATTTCTAACATTAACTCAAGCTGTTGTGCCCACTTGCCTGCGGTTTTTTCGATAATGTCACGCAAGCGTAAACTCAACGAACGGTAATATTCTGGGTCTTCATCCAAATTAATTGTAATGTGGTGCTTAATGGCACTTTCTATTTCAGAGGCTTTTGATTCGTCCGATTTAATCGCTGTAATGCTTTCTTTAAAATTAGCCGCTAACAAATCAATCGGTGCGATTTTCGGGTCAACACCCGTGCTGAGAATATGCTCATCCACCAATTGGCGCACTTTGGCACCAATCTCGCTCATATCTAGCCCTTCGTCTCGAAATTTGCGTTTTGAATTGTGATAAATTTTGCCTAATAACTTCATATCAGGAATAAACGGAGCGGCCTCAGCATCAGGTAAAATAACGTTTAATTGCTTGGCAAACTGCTTAAATGCCATGTCAAATTGCGCTCGCACTGTTTCATCTTTTAATGCTAAAACGTAATCATCAATATCGTCACTCGGTTTGCCATTTTTAAGTACCTGCTTAAAGAACGACATGGCACGCGTATGCTTGGCTTTCAGCTTTGGTATTTCATCTTTTAAGCTTTGATACGAACCTTCTATATCATCACTGCTGAACAACTCTAACGCCTCAGTAAGATGCATCGCTAAGCCATGATAATCCACTACATAACCACACTCTTTGCCTTTATAGGTTCGGTTCACACGAGCAATTGCCTGCATTAAAGTGTGATCTTGCAGCTTTCTGTCGATGTACATCACTTGAGCAATAGGTGCATCAAAGCCCGTTAACAGCATGTCTTTGACTATCAAAAAAGCGGTATTATTAAACTTTTTATTTTTCTCTTCAGTGCCTTGTTTATCGATACCAAAAGGCTTTTTAAAATTGGCGATGACTTTCTTTTGATGCACTTTATCTGTGTATTGAGTGAGGTACTTTTCATCATTGTGATCGCCAGAGATAATCACCTCTGAGTGAGGCGCACCTAATTCATCTAAGGTCTTTTTAAAAATAGCCGCCGCATGACGACTGCCCACCACGATCATGGCTTTAAAGCCATCAGGACGAATATGTTCTTTATAGTGTTTGATTAAATCAATACACACCCAACGAATACGAGCTGGAGCTTCACGAACCGCCTTTTCTACACCGTATTTTCTTTTGATCTCACGTTGTTCTTCTTCAGTGTATTCACCAAAGTATTCCTCAAAAAGTTTATCGAGTGAATCACCTGCGACTTCCGATTTCACTTCACGGCCTTCATAAAGCAATTTAACCGTTGCCCCATCTTCTACCGCTTGGTTTATTTTGTATTCATCAATGTAACCACCAAACGCTTGACTCATTTTTTGAGTTTTCAGCAATGGCGTTCCGGTGAAACCAATTTTAGGCGCATTAGGTAACGCGGCATTAATCGTCATTGCCAAACCACCAAATTGGGTTCGGTGCGCCTCATCAGCCAAGACAATGATTTTGTCACTTGGGTTTAAATCAACAAAACCTTCTGCTACCGTTTTTTGCTTCTCTTGTTCTTTTTCGAGATCGGCAAATTTTTGTACCATCGCGGTCACAAGATCAGAGCTGTCTTTCTTTAGTAATTCTTTTAATTCTGCCACTGAACCTGCGTTATACACCGTCTCACCCTGCGCATCACGGAAGGTATTTGATAGCTGCTCATCAAGTTGAGTTCGGTCGGTAATAAACACCAATTTATACTGTTTTAATTCGGCATCACGACGCATTTTTACGGCAAGCATCACCATGGTCAGCGATTTACCACTGCCCTGTGTATGCCAAACTACACCACTTCTTTCTTTTCGATCCTTGCCTGATTTCAAGCGTTCAATCACTTTATTAACCGCACGATATTGCTGATAACGCGCCACTTTTTTAATTAAGCGACCGTCATCAGTTTCAAATAAAATGAAATTTTGCAGAATATCGAGAAAGTTTGAAATACTGAATATGCCCGCCAACAAACGCTGTTGCGCGGTAACTTCTGTTAATACCTCGTAACTTGCTGCTGGCTCAGCGGCTTGTTGCCATTCATCATGCTCTGTTGAGTTATCTTCACTCTCGTCTAACGCATCATCAGGGATTTGAACCGTAATCGCAGAATGAAGTGGAACGATATTATCGCGTAATGACTGTTGTGCTAATTGCGCATCAGAAAAAGGATACGCGTCTTTCCAATCACCATAATGCTGACTGTTTGAGCTGATGGTGCCCACTTTGGCTTGATCTCGACAAGTCGATACCATGAGTTGGTTATACCAAAACAGTTTTTCGGCCCCTTCGTGATCATCGGTATGACGTAGATTCGCGTAACGGCGTAATTGATTAATGCCATCACTCATTGGCGCGGAGATATACGGTGATTTGCATTCAATCACGGCTAGTGGAATGCCATTAACAAAGCAGACAATATCTGGAATGATGCTTTGGTTTGTACCTTCTACTTTAAATTGGTTGGTACATAAGAATTCGTTATTGCTTGGGGTTTCAAAATCAACCAGTTTAACCGTCTGCCCTTTTCGCCCTTTACCTAAGTCTTGTTCTACTGAGAGATAATTAACCATGGTTTGATAGAAGGCGTGGTTATATTCCATTAAGGCGGCGAAATTGGGATGCGTGACTTCACGAGAGACTTTGCGAAGGTTCTCGTCGCTTATCCACGGGTTAATGCGTTTAATCGCAGCTTCAAGGCGTTTGACTAACACCACATCACGCAGGTAAGTACGCTCAGGAACACCATCAGCACAGGCATAATCTGGCGACAGTTGTTTACCTGGAATGTAAGTCCACCCTAGTTGAACCAACTGAGCAATGGCAGGGGCTTCTACTTTATTGAATTCGTTATTTTTCATGCCTCTACCCTTGCTGTGACTGCGTTAATTTACCTAACTCAGTGAGTTGATATTGTTGTAATCGACTGGTTGGTTTATCTGGGATGGTCATTTCAATAACCCCCTCATTTAAGGCAGGTTTAAGATAAAGTTGATTGAATGATTTCTTATCTTTTAAACCAAGTAATTGCTGTAACTCTTCACGTTTAAAGGTAATGACTTTAGGTGATAGTTGTTGTTTTTCTTGTGCTGAAACCATCGCTTTTAATAACGCTGCGACTTGGGGGGTGACTTGGGGGGTGACTTGGGGGGTCGCGTATTCTACTGCTTGATTATTATGATGTAATTGCTGTAATGATTTCTCTATCATCGATAGCATAAATTCAATAAATGGTGCGCTGTTTGTTCCATTGGTGCTGTCAGCAATGGCTTTGTAATAATCATCTTGATGCGATGAAATTAAGCTTTCGACAGGCAAATAGGTAAACACCTCATGGTACTGTTTTAGAATAAGGGTTTGCCATAAACGCCCCATTCTTCCATTGCCATCGGCGAACGGGTGAATAAACTCAAACTCGTAATGAAACACACAGCTTTTTATTAGTGGATGATCGTCACTGGTGGCTAACCATGCAAACAGATCATTCATTAATCGAGGGACTAACCCTTCTGGTGGTGCCATGTGGATCACTTGATCGTTTTTAAACACGCCAACGCCAGTTGAACGGTATTGGCCTGCGCTGTCGATTAACCCTAACATCAGTTGTTTATGAGCAAGTAACAGTGCTTTCTCATTATCAAATTGAAAACTATCTAATTGCTCATAAACGGTTAATGCATTACTGGCTTCTTGCACTTCTCGTGCAGGTGCTATGACTCTCTTCCCATCTAAAATCGCGGTGATTTGCTCTTCACTTAGCTGATTACCTTCAATGGCTAGTGAGCCTTGAATGGTTCGCACTCGGTTTACTTTACGCAATAAGAGCGATTGCTCTGCGCTTTGAGTTGCGGATAAGCGACCAAGTTGTTCACTGACATTAGCAACCAGTGACACGATTTTATTGTTTAATGTGAAAGGAGGAGAGTATGTCATTAGCTGTCTACCTTTACTCGTACTTTACCTGTTAGGAGATCTTGCATAAGGGCTTTTTTGAGGTTTCTATTTTTCTTTAGTTTGCCGTCAGCAGCTTTCAACCGATTCGACAGCGTCTCAAGCACTCTAATTATAACTTCTTGCTCTGTGATTGATGGGACAGGTACTGGAATAGATATTAACTTTTCCTTTGTCAGGTGAGCTATGCTAGTTTGAGATATATAATCAACAAGTAACCCGTTTTCTTTGGCAAATTTCATATATTCCATGAGTAAAACTGGTTTATACCGATTCTCAATTGGTCGTAAACGATGAATTGCTTTTTGGTAATAACAATCTGATATTTCATTCATCCAAATAGCGCAACGGCCAACATCCCCACCCTCACACATCAAAAGGTCACCAGTTTCCAATGAGAATTTTTGCTTTTCTTTCTCTGAGAAATCCATTTTCTCTAGATCATCAATAACAACTCTTCCCCATTGGATATTCTTATTACCTAAGTATGATAGCGGAGAGTCCGTTATCTTCGAGGCTTTACTTAGCATCTTACCAAGTTGCACTGAGAACAAGTTACCGATTAATTCAACCGCCCACGCCTTCGGAATCCTGCCCACTGGCGAATCTTTAAACTCAGTATGTGGTTTTCCATCTACACCGACACCGCGGGTTAATAGCTCTTGCATCATGCCTGTTTTTAGGTCTTTGAGCTTGTTTATTTGCGCCTGTGTTTTTTCTATCACTTCATCGACTGAAGTGAGAATAGCGGCGATTTTTTGTTGTTCTGGGAGTGGTGGGAGTAAAAATTCAATTTCTCCAAAAGTACCATTCATTAATTTAGGGTTACCAACATAAGATACGTGGCTTTTAGCTACCGTACTCAAATAACGTGCGACAAAGTTAGGAAATACATCGTAATTCCCATTATCTTGTAATGTTCCACATACATTAGTGCAGTTAAATTGACCTTTTCTATGAAAAACAGTCCCAGCGTATGCTCCATCAGTTGTCCATGTTATATATTCACCATCAAAATCATACGTATTAATGGACCCCATTTTTCCATTATCTTTCGATTGGGATGAAAAAACAGGGTAGTGCCCAGGATTATCCCTAATTTCAGGCTTACTTATTACACGCCCTCGACCTAACTTAAATGCTTTTTGCACCTCTAATAATACCCACCCTTCTGGCACAAACTCACTCATAACCCAACTCCTTCAAGTAACTTTGCATTACTTGTTCAGCTTCGGTCACTTGTACATCTAACTCATGCAGCGATACTTGGTATTTGTCCCACCAGTGTTCTAGTTGGCTGATGATCTTTGCATCAACATCACCCACTTGTTCTTCAATAACCAGACGGATCTGCTCTTTGCTTTCAATGCTTGGTTTGAATGCATAATAGTCGTTGTCTTTTTTATCGAAGACGGCCGACACATCAAAGCCGTTTAACATCTCTTCTTGAATGTAAGCATCATTCACTTCACGCAGTGGAATGCCACCGTGAAGGATTGCACGTACATCAAAGATCTCCGCCGGAGGTGACGTATCAGCATAACGGCGAATATTGAGGTTAAAATCGTTTTCAGCAATTTCAGAGAATGGCACCACTCGCGCATAACGCTTAATATCACACTTGCTTTCAAACGAGTGGTTTTCAAAGGTGGCGACAACTTTAGCAATGTCTTCTGGGCGCAGTTTGTTTTGGTTTTTACCCTCTGCAAATTCCAATTCACCATTAATGAACAACACCTTGCCTTTACGTGCGCTTGGTTTGTTTTTATTGATGATAAGCAAACACGCAGGAATGCCCGTGCCGTAAAATAATCCTGATGGTAAACCCACCACGGCTTCTAATAAATCGTCTTCTAAAATCCCTTGACGAATCGCCTTTTCACTTGAGCCACGGAATAACACCCCATGAGGCATTACCACGCCTACCATGCCTTCGCTGTTGGTGCTGGCGATCATGTGTTGCACAAAAGCTAAATCACCCGCGTCTTTTGGTGGTGTGCCGTAAGGGAAACGTCCAAAACCGTCGTTATCACACTCGTCTTTACCCCACTTTTTCAGTGAGAACGGAGGGTTGGCAATAACGCGGTCAAAGCTCATTAGCTTGCCGCCTTCGGTGTGCTGTGGGTCACGCAGTGTATCGCCTTTACGAATATCAGCATTTTGTACGCCATGTAAGAACATGTTCATCTTACAAATTGCCCATGTGTTCAAGTTCATCTCTTGCCCATACAGTGACAAGTTAGCGGCGTTTTCACCCTGCTTTTCTAATTGGTTACGTGTTTGAACAAGCATGCCGCCCGACCCAGATGTTGGATCGTAAATACGCATTCCGGCATGAGGCTTTAATAGCTCAACCAATAGCTGAACCACTTCACTTGGGGTATAAAACTCGCCGCCTTTTTTGCCTGCGCTATCGGCAAACATTTTAATCAGGTATTCGTAAGCCGTACCCAGTAAATCAGGACGCTCAAAGTCTTCATTACGTAAGCGATGCTTATTGAAATGCGACAGTAAATCTTGCAGCTTTTTATCTGACAGTTTGTTTTTGATGTTGAAATCAATCGTCACTAACACGCCTTCTAGCGCCGAGTTGAACTCTTCAATCGATTCTGTCGCTTTGTTTAGCGTTTCACCAATGTTGTGCTTTAAATCTTTAAGTGCTGACCAACGGGCATTTTCTGGGATAAAAAAGGTACTGTCGTATTCGTCTTCATCATTAGCTAGATCTTCAGCTTGAGCCTGAGTTTTGCCTTTGTCGAGGTAGTATTGAATGACTTTTTCTTGAGATTCTTCAAACGCATCCGATAGACGCTTTAAAAACATCATGCCGAAGATGTAATCTTTAAATTCAGACGCATCCATGTTGCCACGAAGAATGTCGGCGGTTTCCCATAAGAAGGATTCGAGCTGTTGAAGAGATAGCTTGTTAGTCATGCAATAGAGCCTAATAAAATAAGAGGTAACGTGTATCAAGTAACACGTCTATTCAAACGAATTGATATGTGGTGGATTTTACGAGGTTATGCCGTTGGGGGCAATCGAACCGTAAGATAAACGTAGACAATAGATAAGAAAAAAGCCAACGAATCAATTCATTGGCTTTTGGAAGTCATGGGATAACTAAACAGCGATTAAGAACGCTTTGGCTGTTGGTACGTTTTACCTGCGGCTTGATACGTTTCTTTTTGCTTCATATCGAACATTGCGTAGAAGAACCAAGCGATGAATTTGATAACATCATCACCTTCGTTCATGATCCACTCTGCAAGCTCTTGTGCTTCGCCATTTTCGTCTTCATCATTAAATACGTGATAAATACGTTGCTCGCCTTCAACTTCAGCAAGACGGAATTGACCCGCTAGCGATTGTGCCGCTTCAACGATGTCTTGGTCTTCACACGTTTTTAATGCTTCTAGCACTTGAGGAAGATTTTCTTTTTGGCATAGTTCTTTAACTAGTGTTTCAAATTCATTCTGTTGCATTTTAATTTAACTCTTTTAGTCAACATGTCATCTAGATAGCGCAATTTTAGCAGTAATTAAAATTTATTCGACAGGAATTCGTTTTAATCCTTGATATTTCGCCTTCACTTTGGCTTTATGGAGGTATTATTTACTTATAATTGAATGGATTCAGATGTCAGATAAATTAGAGACCAAATACGTCACTGCTGGTCGTAGCAAAAAATGGACAAAAGGCGTAGTAAACCCTCCCGTTCAACGCGCTTCTACCGTGGTATTTAATACTGTTGCTGAAAAAACGCACGCCATGATTAACCGCGCAAAACAAACGCTTTTTTATGGCCGCCGTGGCACAGAAACTCACTTTGCATTCCAAGATGCGATGGTTGAACTTGAAGGTGGCGCAGGTTGTGCCCTTTATCCTTGTGGTACGGCTGCGATTGCCAATGCTATTTTATGTTTTGTAAAAACCGGCGATCATATTTTAATGGTCGATGGCTGTTACGAGCCGACTCGTGATTACTGTGACTCCATCTTGAAGAAAATGGGCATTGAAACCACCTATTACGACCCAATGATTGGTGAAGGCATTCGTGATTTAATTAAGCCGAATACAACGGTGCTGTTTACTGAATCGCCTTGCTCTATCACGATGGAAGTTCAAGACGTTCCGCTACTTTCTCGTATCGCGCATGAATCCGATATTGTGGTTATGCTTGATAACACATGGGCTGCGGGTGTGAATTTCTCTCCTTTTGACCATGGTGTTGATATCTCTATTCAAGCAGCCACTAAATATATTGTTGGTCACTCTGATGTGATGCTTGGTACAGCGGTAGCGAATGAAAAGCATTGGGACCAACTGCGCGAGCAAAGTTACTTAATGGGCCAATGTATCTCGCCAGATGATGCCTATTTAGCGATGCGTGGTTTGCGTACCATGGGCGTACGTCTAAAACAGCACGAAGCTAGCAGCATTAAAGTGGCTAAGTGGCTTGAGCTGCATCCACTGGTTGATCACGTTCGTCACCCTGCACTTGAAAGCTGCCCGGGTAATGAGTTTTATCAACGTGATTTTAAAGGCTGTAATGGCTTGTTCTCTTTTGTTCTAAAACAATCTAACACCAAGGCGACAACTGCGCTGCTTGATGGCATGAGTCATTTTAGTATGGGTTATTCTTGGGGCGGATTTGAAAGTTTGATCTTAGCTAATGAACCAAAAAGCTTTAATGCATTAAGAACGGTGGCTCATCCTCAGTTTGAAGGGACTTTGATCCGTGTTCATATTGGATTAGAAGATGTGGATGATTTGATTCAAGATTTAGAAGAAGGTTTATGCCGTTATCAAGCGACATTAGACATACAGTAATTATCAGATAAGATAACTAAAGTACTTATGGGTATGGGGAAACACTCTCATAAGTACTGCTTATCAGCGATATTACTAACCGCAATTAGACTTCCTTACCATTAGTTTTTACCCTTATGAATGATTGATTATGAAATACTTATTTCGTGTTTCACATTAATACTTATCAATAAGGCGACCGCTATGACCTCATCTTTATTCATTACTCTTTCCCCCTGCACTGCACTACTCGTTCTCGCTTGTCGAGATAAATCCCAATCAAAAGCGTGGCAACAAGTCTACAAAGTGATGGCTGTTATTTTTGGTACTATCACCGCTGGTGCTGGTATCGCTGTATTGGCTGGAGTATAAAATGAAGAATATAGACAATACTGCAACCAACTTAGTTAAAGCCATTTTTATCAATGGTAAATTAAGCTCTCTGCAATACCTTGGAAAGATGGTGGGCCAATTTACTATGCCATTAGAAGATAATATCATTTGGAAGGATATGTTGGAGCATTGTCCTGAGTGGTTTGATTATACACAAGAAGAGTGTGATGCTAATTCACCTTTCTTTGTAGCAAATCACTTAAAGCCGATGTGCTCCCCTTACCGAGCGGCACGTATTGAAAACCCATATAAAGACTCTACCGTCATGGTATATGGCATCATGAACTAGGCTAGTTCGCAATAAAACAGCCTAGTTAACACTAAGAAATTAACGCTTTCTTTCTTGTTTTGTTAATTCAAAATCGAATTCGTCGGGAAAAAGGATTTGCCCTTCTTCGTTTTGATTTGGGAATACAACAACCGCTAATTCATCATCTTCAAGACCTGTTGTCCAGCGACTGTGCCATTTGTTTAATGAAATAGATTCAGCTTTACATACGTCCCATTCGCCTGTTGCCCATGCTTCTGCAAACTCTTTATTTGGCCATACAGGAACGCAATCTTCTTCTTCGGTATTCAACATCACACAACCGTGTTCATCAGTCAAAATCCAAATTTCACGATTAGCGACAACTTCTTTCATAAAGTAAGTAAAACGCTCTTCTTCATGAGAATTTACGATTTTGTCCATTGCTTGTTGATCTAGTTGGCTCATTACCAATTCCTATCAGTGGGAAAGACTTTCCCGTGCATAATACCAAAAAAAGCCCACACTGCGTATGACAATGTGAGCTTCAATTAGAGTTTATACCAATCTTTGATTAATATTCGACGACTTTAATTTTATGGAACATGCGATACAACACAGGAACCACAATTAAGGTCAGTACGGTTGCGAAACCTAGACCAAACATAATGGTTACCGCCATTGGTTTAAAGAAGGTATCTGGTAATAGTGGGATCATACCTAAAATGGTCGTAATTGCTGCCATACAAACCGGACGAACACGGCTTAACGCGGCATCAACGACTGCATGGTAAGGTTCTTTTCCTGAGTGTATTTCTATCTCTATTTGATCAAGCAGTACGATACCATTTTTCAACAGCATGCCACTTAAACTCAAGAAGCCAAGCAGTGCCATAAAGCCAAATGGGGTATTGAGTAAGAGCAGACCACTGGTTACACCAATGAGTGCCAATGGCACCGTTAACCAAACAATCACCGACTCTTTCACACTGTTAAACAAGAACACAGTCACTAAGAACATGAACAAGTAACCCATTGGCATGGTTTGGAACAATGACGCTTGTGCATCACGAGACGATTCATATTCACCGCCCCACTCCAAACTATAACCAGTCGGGAAATCAATCGCTTCAATTTGTGGCTGTAAACGCTTTTGTAATGTTGCGGCCGTTTCTTCCCCTAAAATATCAGGGTCAGCCATTACCGTTAGCATACGTTTACGGTTTTTACGTACAACCAGTGGATCTTCCCAAATTACGTCATAACCTAGCACCACTTGTTGTAATGGTATGTATTGTGACAGCGCTGGACTCCAGATCTTCATTCCTTCAATGGTGCTAATATCTACACGTTCATTTTCAGGCAAACGAGTAACGATTGGCATCAATGTTGTCCCATCACGATACACACCAATGGCTTTACCTGAGAACGCCATTTCAAGCAGTTCATTAACATCCGTTTTGGAAATACCGTATCGACGCGCCTGACTTTCATTAAATTGAGGTTCAAGCACTTTAGTACGCTCACGCCAATCATGACGTACGTTTGTTGCGCCTGGATCTTGGTGCATGACTTCAATGACTTGTGCAGCTAAACCACGCAATATAGTTGGATCAGCACCTACAATACGCGCTTCCACTTTTGCACCACCACCTGGCCCTAACTCAATCAGTTTTAACTTGTATTGAATTTGAGGATAGTTGGCTTCGATATGTTGACGAAGCTTGTCCATTAAATCAGGTAACGCTAAGTAATCATCCACACGCGTCATTATCTCACCATAAGCTGCATAGCTCTTCTCTGGTGCGTAAGTCAGCATGAATCGTTGTAGACCTTTACCTGCGGTTGTTGTTACATGTTCAATATGTTTTTGCTCTAAGATCCACTCTTCTAACTCTTTTAATGTTGCATTGGTTGAACGAATATCCGTCCCTTCAGGCATCCACACATCCACCATGAAGATTGGTGTTGTAGAAGATGGGAAGAAAGACTGTTTAACTTTAGTAAAGCCATACATGCTTCCACCAAGTGCAATAACCAAAATGATCATCGTCACCGCTGAGTAACGCATACAGAACTCAAGGAATCGCTTATAAATAACAAAGATCATGCCATTGTATGGATCTTTTTCTTCTAAGCTTTCCTCGTCATTTTGCACTGTCTCTTTAAAGAACAAAGAAGCGAAAAACGGAGTAAGAGAAATGGCAGTAAACCAACTCAGCATCAGTGAAATAAGCAGAACAGTAAATAAGGTTCCACAATATTCACCGGTTGCATCATCCGATAGACCAATAGGCGCAAAAGCAGTTACCGCAATAACGGTTGCACCTAATAATGGCCATTTAGTTTGCGTAACAATATCGGTAGCGGCTTGCAGGCGAGTTCGTCCTTTTTGCATACCAATGAGTATGCCTTCGACCACCACAATGGCGTTATCCACGAGCATACCAAGAGCAATAACCAAGGCACCAAGAGAAATACGCTGTAAGTCAATCGCAAAGTACTTCATAAAGACAAATGTACCTGACACTGTCAGTAATAAAATAAGGCCAATCAATAAACCTGAACGTACGCCCATGAAGAACAGTAAAACGATGATAACGATAGCAACGGCTTGACCAAGACTGACCACAAAACCACTTACTGATTTATCTACTTCTTTTGGTTGGCTGTAGATCTCTGAAATATCAATACCAATGGGCTGTTGTTCTTTCAGCTCTAACATTCGCTGATCAACCAGTTTCCCGATCTCGACAACGTTAACGCCAGCACTAAAAGAAATCCCCATATTCAAAGCAAAGTTACCATTAAAGTTAACTAAATTGCTTGGTACTTCAACATAACCACGTTTAACTTCGGCAATGTCTTTTAGATAAATAAGGCCTTGTGCCCCGCCTTCGGTAATAATTAAATCACCAAGTTGTGACACATCTTCAAACTCGCCCGTTGGGTGTATTTGAATGTATTCAGATCCTATTTTTACTGCACCTGCACTCGATACTGTATTTTGGTTTGATAGTAAGCCGTATAAAGTTTGAGGTGAAATACCAAGGCTTGTCATGCGTTTTAATGACGCTTCAATAAAGACTTGCTCTTGTTGCACACCAGAAACAGAGACTTTACTTACCCCATCAACTAATTCCAGTTCACGACGTAAATAATCAACATAATCAAGCAACTCTTTATAAGAATACCCTTGCCCAGTAACGGCTAAAAGTACGCCATATACGTCACCAAAATCATCAATAACGGACGGTTCACCAACACCCGGAGGTAATTGACGTTTCAAGTCATTTACTTTTCGACGCAGTTCATCCCAAATTTGAGGAAGATCATCAGGCCCATAATTGTTTTTCATGGTTACCGTTATTTGTGATAAACCACGACTTGAAAGTGAATTTACTTCATCAACATAAGTTAATTGTTGAATTGCTTTCTCTAAAGGATAAGTAACCTCTTCTTCAACCTGTTCAGGGGTTGCTCCTGGATAATTGGTTACCACCATGGCGTCTTTAATGGTGAAGGCTGGGTCTTCTAATCGCCCCAAGCCAAAGAAAGCAGATGTACCACCAATCATAAAGATCAGAGTCAACATCCAGCTAATCACTTTATTTTGTATAAAGTAAGCCGCAATTCCTTTTTCTTGACTCATTATTTATCCTCCGTATTGATGATATTCACTTTTAGGCCGTCACGTAATCGCGAGACACCGGCAATAACAATACGATCTCCTGTTGAAACACCATCGACAACTCGTAATCCAAACGAGGTGGCTTTACTTGTTACCACTTTTTGCTTTCTTACTTTATTGTCAGAATCGACTACCCAAATGTATTTTTCTTTTTTATCAATTTCATCACCATCTTCATTAAAGATCGCTTCAATAGGAATGATTAACCCAAATTGGCTTGCTACATTTAATGAGCTCTGCTCTGTAGTGACTTCAACAGCCATACCATCCAAAATGAATTGATCTTCTGGCATTGGCATCGTTAAAGTAACGAGATACGCTCCAGATTCTGGATCAGGTTCTGTTGTATACTCTTTCACTTTTGCATCGTAAGACTGCCCATTATCAAGACGAACAGATGCTTGGATTTGCTCTACAACCCCTTGATTTGGTTGCTTTGAATATAATTTATCTGGGACTTGAACAATAATATCCACTTCATTTCGATTATGTATATTCACTATCTGCTGACCAACTTGAATCGTTTCAAATTGCTCAACACTAACTCGTGAAATAACACCATCTATTGGTGCTTTTAGTTCAGTAAAACTGAGTCGTAGTTTTGCTAGCTCTAAGTCTGCTAATGCAATTTGACGCTGTGCTGCCAACTCATCAAATTGAGATTTAGCAAGCAGACCTTTCTCAACTAACGGTTTTGAACGTTTATATTGACTGTTTGCAACGCTGTATCTTGCGCGCGCATTATCGACATCAATGTTGAAGTCGGTTTTATCTAGAACTGCTAATACTTGTCCTTTTTTAACCGTCTCACCTGCACGAACATTAAGCTCTTTAACTTCACCAGAAAGTCTAAAACTTAAATGAGAACGATCGGCCGCTGTTGCAACAGCTGGAAGATAAAGACTATCGCTAACTAAACCTGAATCAATATTTTTAACGATAACGTTAGGAGCTTCTATTTCTGAATCCATAGGGGCAGGACTGCAAGCGGTCAGTAATAACGAGGTAGAAAGTAAAGAAAATCTCATTAATTTTTGCATAATTATAATCCTCTCTCCTTAACCCATTTACGTACTTTCATTCCTTCTTCTAGCCCAGAAATACCTGAAGATACAATTTGCTCAGAATCATTAAGCCCCGAAACTACTTGTCGTTTTTCATTCAACTCTATCGCGACTTTCTCAACAATACCTTGCTCAGATACACGCCAGACATAAGTGGTCTCACCGTCTTGTTCAATCGCTGAAAGCGGAAGCTTCTCACTACCACCTTTTGGAATCGTTACTTTCACTTGGCCTGACATTCCCGGTAATATGCCTAAGTCTTTTGGTCTTGGCATGCTCATTTTTACCGTGTAACTTGATGTCTTGCTATCTGCTTCGGTATCAATTTCTTCAAATTCTAAAGGAAAACTAACCGTTGGGAATGAATCGAAAGTAACGGAAGCGGAGACTTGAGTAAAACTAAAGCGTTGCAATAGATAATCAGGAAGTTGAAAGGCCACATATAAGATATCATTAGTTTGAATATGCATAATGGGTTGTTTCGCAGTGACGTATTCGTAATTTTCAGCAGGTAATAACGAAATGGTGCCATCATAAGGAGCACTTAATTGGGTATAGCTTAAATTAGCACTGGCTTGATCTAACGTCGCTTTCGCTGTTTTTCTGTTCGCTACAGCACTGTCGTAATCTTGCTCTGAGACGACTTTGTCTTTACGCAGTTTTTTAATACGTTGGTATTGAACATCAATCAGTCTGTACTGTGCTTGTGCCTGCTTTTGAATCAAACGGTACTCATCAGGGTTTATTGTTGCTAGTAACTGCCCTTTGGTAACTAATTGACCTGCATGAACATCTAAGCTATTAAGTTGACCGGGAACTCGAAAGGCAAGAACCGCTTTATCTCCGGCTTCAGCTTGCGCTGGAAACAATCGAGAGGTTTCATGATCGCCAACAGTGACGGTCATTATTTTAGCTGGTCGCGACTCTGGTTCAGCGATCTCTGGGGCTTGTTTTCCACACCCAATAAGAAGCGTTGAACTTAACACCGTCGCTACCATCGTTTTTTTGAACATAAACCGTTCCTTGTAATGGTATATAAAAGAATTATTCCTCATATCCCTACCGTCATCCAGTCAATAAGAATAATAAGTTATAAAAATAGTCTTATTTATTCTTTTTTATGATTTTTCCCTTTTTCATACTCAGCACGAAAATCAGGCATAATTTGATCGCAAATACCAAAATATGGAGCTTCACGTAACCCTAAAATATAGGCTTCTTGAGAACAATAGATAGTCGTTCCAGAGGTATGCCCTTCTAAGTACGCATTATAGAATGCTTCCGTAACCTCCTCCTCTGGCTTTACACTTTCTAGAGTTTCCTTTTCTTGAACTAAAAAGCCATTTTTTGCTCTTTGCTCTCCATATTGGAACCAATCATCCGTATTTTTTTCTTTTACTTCAGATTGTGAAGCTGTACAGCCAACTAATAACAACATCATTAGACTAACAACTTTCTGTTTCATACTTCCTCCAAGAACAATCTAAATCACACAATATCAACAACATAATAACTCAGTTTAGACTTAAATAGTTAACATTAAAAACACAAGTATAAAAAAAGCACTCTATTTATGAGTGCTTTCTTAAATCCTAGAAATATAAAATCAATTAATTCATTTCAGCGATTTTAACTTTCCATGTATCTGGGCCGATTTGATGTGCATTTTCCCCTGTTGAATCAACAGCAACCGTTACTGGCATATCTTCCACTTCAAACTCATAAATAGCTTCCATTCCTAAGTCTTCAAAAGCCACTACTCGTGCTTTTTTAATCGCTTTAGCTACTAAATAAGCTGCACCGCCTACTGCCATCAAATACACGGCTTTTTTATCTTTAATAGAAGCAACCGTTGCTGGGCCACGCTCTGCTTTACCGATCATACCCATTAAGCCCGTATCAAGCATCATATCGGTAAATTTATCCATACGAGTGGACGTTGTTGGGCCAGCAGGACCTACGGCTTCATCACCAACCGCATCAACTGGGCCGACGTAGTAAATAAACTTCCCATTGAAATCGACGCCCTTAGGTAAACCCTCACCGCTTTCAATCATGCTTTGAAGGCGTTTATGTGCCGCATCACGCCCTGTTAATATCTTCCCTGTTAACAGAACCGTTTCACCTGTTCGCCATTCTTGTACGTCTTCTTTTGTGATCGTATCAAGATTAACTCGGCGTGTATTAGCACCGGCTTCCCATGTAATATCTGGCCACTCTTCAAGTTTTGGTGGCTGTAAGTCTGCCGGACCTGAACCATCAAGTGTAAAGTGAACATGACGAGTCGCAGCACAGTTTGGGATCATGCATACGGGTTTTGATGCTGCATGAGTTGGTGCTGATTTGATTTTTACATCAACAACGGTTGTTAAACCACCAAGGCCTTGTGCACCAATACCAAGCTTATTCACGCGATTAAAGATATCAAGGCGAAGCTCTTCTTCTGCGTTTTTAGGACCACGATCGATCAACTCTTGAATGTCGATATGCTCCATTAATGATTCTTTTGCTAATACTGCTGCTTTTTCAGCGGTTCCACCAATACCTATACCTAGCATTCCTGGTGGACACCAACCTGCTCCCATTAATGGTAAGGTTTTTTCTACCCATTCAGCCACATCATCTGAAGGATTTAACATCACCATTTTTGTTTTATTTTCAGAGCCGCCGCCTTTTGCTGCAATCTGAATCTCAACCTTATTACCTGGTACCATATTAATATGAACTACCGCAGGCGTATTGTCTTTTGTATTAATTCGCTTACCCGCAGGATCAGAAAGTACTGAAGCTCGAAGTGGGTTATCTGGATTCGTGTACGCCTGACGAGTTCCTTCATCAATCATTTGCTGGACGGTTAAATCTCCTTCCCAGCGTACATTCATGCCTATATTAACAAAGCAAGTTACTATCCCCGTATCCTGACAAATAGGACGATGCCCTTCAGCCGACATACGTGAATTTATTAAAATTTGAGCAATCGCATCTTTTGCCGCTTGGCTTTGTTCTCTGTGATATGCTTTTTCTAGTGCTTGAACAAAATCAAGTGGGTGGTAGTAAGAAATATACTGTAATGCATCAGCCACTGAGCTGATCACGTCTTCATTGCGGATGATAGTTTCTTTACCAACAGTCATCATTAAATCCTCTTATATATATGCTTCCATGGCGTGTTAAGTCTGTTTTTTTACTTAGTGACGTGAGTGTTCACCAATCTATTATTTTCTTTTAGAACAGCCAATATGATACTCTTGCTCCCCATCCAAGGCTATCGTTGCTCATCACATTCTGGTTATAAAACTTAAAATGAACAATCAATTAGATGCAAAACCACTTATTACCCTACTTGATTATCAATCTACTTCTGTGGTTGATTTATTTTCTGCCATTGAAAGCCAACCTTGGGCAATGCTGCTGCATTCATCAGCCAAAGAACATGTTGATAATCGTTACGATATTTTAGTGGCAGATCCAATCGCGACATTGCAAACCCACCAAAAGGTTACTTGTATTAATGTCATAGGAAAGCAGCCAGTAACCAGTGAAGCCTGCCCTTTTAAACTGCTTGCTCATTATCAAGAACGACTAACGCCTCATTGCCATTCAATAAAAGATCTTCCTTTTATTGGCGGAGCGTTAGGTTACTTCAGTTATGACTTAGGTCGCCGGGTTGAATCTATACCTAGTATTGCTGAGCGAGATATTCCAACCGCTGATATGGCTGTTGGGATCTATGACTGGGCTCTAATTGCTGATCATAAAACGTGTACCCTCACTTTAATACAACCACACGGGAGTAATCGTCTCGATTGGCTACAGCAATTTATAGCTATAAAAGAAAAGAAAGCTGATTTTAGTTTAGTGTCTAAATGGCAATCAAATATGACTCAAGCGGAATATAGCACTAAATTTGACACGATTCAGGAATACCTTAAATCAGGAGATTGCTATCAAATTAATCTTGCTCAACGTTTTCATGCTCAATACCAAGGTTCAGAATGGCTAGCGTATCAAAAATTGGCAACCCAAAATGGTGCACCCTTCTCTGCATTTATTAGAACCCCTGAACTTGCCATCTTATCCGTCTCACCAGAGCGTTTTTTACAGGTAAAAGATCGTAAAATAGAAACCAAACCAATTAAAGGAACTCGCCCTCGCTCAAGCGATCCGGAGCTAGATGCTAAAGAAGCAGATATTCTTCGCCATAGTGCTAAAGATCGCTCTGAAAACTTAATGATTGTGGATTTATTGCGTAATGATATTGGCCGAGTCTCCACTCCTGGCTCAGTCAAAGTGCCTAAGTTATTTGATATCGAAAGTTTTCCAGCTGTACACCATTTAGTCAGCACTATTACTGGTCAATTAGATGATAACTATACTATTAGTGATTTACTTAGTGCTTCTTTCCCTGGCGGATCGATCACCGGAGCCCCTAAAATCCGAGCTATGGAAATTATTGAAGAATTAGAGCCTCATCGCCGTAACTTATATTGTGGCAGTATTGGTTATATTAGCCGTTGTGGGAATATGGATACGAGTATTACTATACGTACCTTAATCGCCTACCAAGATACAATATACGCTTCAGCGGGTGGCGGTATTGTTGCCGATAGCCAAACTGAACTAGAATATGAAGAGACACTGCATAAGTTAAGCAAAATTTTACCCATTTTATAATTATAAGGATCGGTTTATGGATACGCATTTACTTTCTTATTTGTTACTTCATAAACCAATTGATTACAGTTCCAGTTTACTCTCCCATCCACGACTAACGAGCGGCAACTTTAAGTCTGCTGCTGTTCTTGTCCCTATCGTAAAAAGAGAATCTGGTTTCAACCTAATTTTAACTCAACGAGCGTCACATTTACGTCATCATCCTAGCCAAATTAGCTTCCCTGGAGGCAAGGTTGAACCCTTCGATTTATCCCTAATTCATACTGCTATTCGTGAAACAAATGAAGAAATTGGCATTGATCCTGCTCACATTAAACCATTAGCAAAACTTAACACAATACCAACAATATCTGGCTATAAAGTAACCCCAATCATTGCATTGATTGATGAAAATTATACCACCGCAATCGATTACGGTGAGGTTAGTAGCACATTTGAAGCACCGATAAATCATCTAATTAACCCAAAAAACACCTACAAACACCACATATTTAACAAAAAACATACCTACGATCTGATTTTCATTCCTTTTGACAAAAAACTCATTTGGGGTGTGACCGCTGAAATAATTCACGCAATGAATTACATTACAACTTAGAAAAATTATCATTAACGATAAGTTTTACTAATACTTGATTTACAATTACCGTGAACAATATCAATTATTTTTCGATCTTTGTTCATCTTTTTTCATTTTCCGATCTGGGTCAAAGTTTTTCTCGTCAAAATAACGACAATAGCGCCGTTCCCAAAATTCCTGTTCTAAAAATTAAGAGTAAAATTATGCAAACAACAAATACTGCATCAATAGATGCAAAAAAAACAAAGTGGACTTATCAAGACTTCACTTGGTGTCTTTCTCTTTTCGGTACTGCGGTAGGTGCTGGTGTTTTATTCCTTCCAATTAAAGCTGGCGCTGGTGGTTTTTGGCCTCTAGTTATCCTTGCATTAATCGCAGCACCAATGACTTGGTTCGCACACAAAAGTTTGGCTCGTTTCGTTCTTTCTGCTAAAAACCCAGATTCTGACATTACCGATACGGTAGAAGAGCATTTCGGTAAGACAGGCGCGAACCTAATCACTTTTGCCTACTTTTTCGCGATTTACCCAATTGTACTGATTTACGGTGTTGGCATCACAAACACAGTAGACTCTTTCATGATTAACCAAATGGGCATGGAATCTATTCCACGCTGGTTATTATCTGGTGTTCTTATCACTCTGATGACATGTGGTGTTGTATTTGGTAAAGAACTAATGCTGAAAGCAACTTCTGCAATGGTTTACCCTCTTGTATTCATCCTAATGGCACTTTCTGTATACCTAATCCCTGGTTGGAACACATCTATGATGTCTGTTTCTCCTGATTGGGGCTCAATGCCTTCTGTTGTTTGGTTAGCAATCCCTATCATCGTTTTCTCTTTCAACCACAGCCCAGTTATCAGCCAGTTCTCTAAAGAACAACGTCGTGTATACGGTGAAAATGCAGTTGCTAAAACTGACATGATCACTGGCGGTGCGGCAATGATGCTAATGGGTTTCGTTATGTTCTTCGTTTTCTCTGTAGTTCTTTCTCTATCTCCAGAGCAACTAGCACAAGCACAAGCACAAAACATCTCTGTACTTTCTTACTTAGCAAACGTACATGAATCTCCACTTATCTCTTACTTAGGTCCAATCGTTGCTTTTGCTGCGATTACTTCAAGCTACTTCGGTCACTTTCTTGGTGCTCATGAAGGTCTTGTTGGTCTAGCTAAGTCTCGTTCAAAAGCACCTGTTGCTAAGCTTGAGAAATTCTCTCTTATCTTCATCGTTGTTACTACATGGATCGTTTCTATCATCAACCCAAGTATCTTAGGTATGATTGAAACTATGGGTGCGCCAATGATTGCCGCTATCCTATTCCTTATGCCTGTATTCGCAATGCGTAAAGTTCCTGCAATGGCGAAGTACAAAACTTCAGCACCTGTGCAAATCTTTACAGCATTATGTGGTGTTGCAGCAATTACTTCTGTAATCTACGGCGCTCTTTAATAACTAGTTTATAAATCCTTATAAGCATTAGTTACACGAAGTTAATAATAATGATAATAAAGCCCCCTCTTTTGGGGGCTTATTCGAGGTAATAACATGATTAGTGTTTTTGATATCTACAAAATCGGAGTTGGTCCTTCTAGCTCCCACACCGTTGGTCCAATGAAAGCTGGTAAAGAGTTTATCGACGATTTACGTGGCATGGGCAAACTGCGTGATATCACTAAAATCACTGTTGATGTTTACGGTTCATTATCACTGACAGGGAAAGGTCACCATACTGATATCGCTATCATTATGGGTCTGGCAGGTAACACGCCAGAACACGTAGATATTGACTCTATTCCGGGCTTCATCGCTCGTGTTGAAGAAACAGAGCGCTTACCTGTTGGCATGCACTGCCATACGGTTGAATTTCCAAAAGAAGGTGGAATGAATTTCCACACAACTAACCTATCACTTCACGAAAATGGTATGCAAATCCATGCGTGGGTTGATGGCGACGTTGTTTACTCTAAAACATACTACTCTATCGGTGGTGGTTTTATTGTTGATGAAGAAAACTTTGGTAAAGAAGTTGAATCATCAATCCAAGTTCCTTACGCATTTAATTATGCCTCTGAATTAATTGATTTATGTAAAGAGAATGGACTATCTATTAGTACATTAGTAATGAAGAACGAACACGCTATTCTTGCAGAAGATGAAGTTCGTACTTACTTTGCAAAAATCTGGAAAACCATGCGTGACTGTATGGAAAAAGGCATGAACACTGAAGGTATCCTACCTGGACCTCTACGTGTTCCTCGTCGTGCAGCGGCACTTCGCCAGCAACTACTGACTTCTGAAAAGACGTCTAAAGACCCAATGGAAGTCGTTGATTGGGTAAATATGTACGCATTCGCTGTAAACGAAGAGAATGCTGCAGGTGGCCGAGTTGTTACTGCCCCAACAAATGGTGCATGTGGCATTATCCCTGCTGTTTTAGCTTACTACGATAAGTTTATTCAAACAGTAACTGAGAAAGATTACATCCGTTACTTTGCAGCTTCAGGTGCTATTGGTGGCCTTTATAAGCAAAACGCTTCAATCTCTGGTGCTGAAGTTGGCTGTCAGGGCGAAGTTGGTGTAGCTTGTTCTATGGCTGCTGCTGGTCTTGCTGAACTTATGGGTGGAAGTCCTGAGCAGGTATGTATGGCTGCTGAAATTGCAATGGAGCATAACCTTGGTTTAACTTGTGATCCTGTTGCTGGACAAGTACAAGTACCTTGTATCGAGCGTAATGGTATTGCTGCCGTTAAAGCAATCAACGCAACACGTATGGCACTTCGTCGTTCATCTGCTCCTCGTGTTTCACTTGATAAAGTTATTGAAACAATGCTTGAAACAGGTAAAGACATGAACGCCAAGTACCGTGAGACTTCTCAAGGTGGCTTAGCGATTAAAGTTATCTGTTAATCAGAACAAACTTTACTTAAAGCAATAATGAGGGCGTATATCGCCCTCTTTTTATTTCTCCTATTCTACTTTCCTCTTCTATACTAAATATATGCACCAATTTGATGAATAAATCACCTTTACTATTAACAAATGAATCAGTTACTGCAATAATGCAGTCATGCAAATAATTAGTACATTTCAATTATGAATAAGAAAAAACATACTCTTTCACCAAGAGCTCAGAAATTAAGAGCAGAATGGACAGGAATGGAAAGTGAACATCGTTTCATTTCACACTCATTTAATTGCGTTAAAATCCATATTCATACACCTGATGACGGTATGTATAACCGCTCTGTTGGTTGCCTAAAAGAGGGCCGAGAAAAAGCCCTAAAAGAAGCAATTAAACAACGAAATAAAGTCGGTAAAGAATTATGGGGAAATTGTTGGAACATGGTTCTTAACTACCCTAGCCTGTTTGAGCGCTTACCTCACAGCTTAGAGCCTGATATCATCACGAAAAAACGCACCTTACTTTCTGGTGAAGTGCGCACAACAGATTACTATATCGTTCGTTGGAAAGAGATCGTTGATGGTGAATATAAGCCAAAGAGCCGATTGTTCTCTCATGGTAACGGCAACGACAAATTAAGCGCTTACAGTAAAGCAAAGAAAGTCATGCTTGAAGTAAATAAAGAATTTTTACCTATTTTGAAAAAAATGGGACGCTTTAATATCGTTAAAGTGATCTAATTTAAATCTTCATATACAAAAATGGCGGATAAAATTATCCGCCATTTATATTTCGATTAAATCAACCTTAAAGATACTACATCCCTCTTTTAGTCGAGTTATAACCTCGTAAATAATCATATTTAAACTCTTTACTGATATCGTCACACACTCCAGTATAAACTCCACCTTTAGTTCCTAATTCAAATGCGTCTTGTCCGCAATATTCTTGTAATCCCTTTTTATATCCCGCAACGTACGCATCATAATTAGAGACTTTAAGCTCCTTGCCATCTAAAAGATCAACTATTTGTTCTTTAGATTCAAAATTCCAACCTTTTTGGCCTGTTTCTAAACCATAAGTAGCCCAATCGCTGTCCTGTGTAGATGTTAATGGTACTGTATTTGAACAGGCTGCTAGAAAAAGTGAAACCATTATAACTAAAATTGCTTTCATAACTTCTTACCCTCTTATTTATCTATTCATCCATGTGCCGTATAACTAAATTACATTCCACCAGCGGTTGAATGCATTCCATTAACATAATCTTCGCGGAAAAAGGGATCTATTCGATCACATATGCCATTGTACTGCTTCCCTACGACACCTAGCATATAAGCACTTTGATCGCAGTATTCTTTCTGACCTTTAGTATATCCATCTAAATAAGCTTGATAATTCTCTTCGCTTACCGCTTTACCATCCGACAATTTGACTAATTTGCTTTCTGATTGGACAATCCAGCCTTTCATTGCTCTGTCATAACCAAAGGCTTGCCAATCACTAGCTACCTGGGAACTTGGTGGTGGTGTTGTTGAGCATGCAGCTAAAAGTAAAACAGTAAAAAGAACCGTTAAATATTTCATCATTCTGACCCTCTACAATAAACACATTATCTATTACGTTAAGTGTATCAGGTCAGATCATTAATATTTATAAAACTTGGCTAACCAATAGTAAAAAACCAAATAATAAGGTTAACCCCAGCGCTACATGACCACCTTCAGCTTCATAAATGTGAGCTGACGTTTCATTGTCATTGCCTTTTTTCTTTCTCAGCGAAACCACCATTGCTAATGGAATAAAAATAGCAAGGAAAACTAAAATAACGCCCGCATAACCTAATACTGATAGAAACTGATCTGCTGCTAGACTCGCGCCCAATAGAGGTAATATAAAAGTACACACATAAGTCACTATCTTATTGTGTGAAATCATGTCTTTATTTTGATTATAAAGCGCCATTGCTACCCCAAGAAATGAAGTCAACAACGCCAATGAAGTAAAGATAGAAAGAATAATTTCAATGTATTCATTTTTTGCACTAAACGTTTGAATCAAATCTGAAATATTAGAAAAATGCGTTATATCATCTGCATTCAAATTACCCACAACTGCATAAAGCCATACTAAATAACAGATCAAAGGGATTACTGAGCCGAGAATAATCATATTTCGTAGCTGCTGACGGCTTGCTTCTTTGTTGTAGGCAACTAACGATGGAATAACAGGCATTGAAGCAAAACTGGTAAACAGGATCGTACTTGTACCAAATAGCATGCCTTTATCTGTATTTGTTACTTGTGTTAAGTTATCGACAGATATTCCTGGGACCAAAATAATCAAAGTAATCGCCAACATTGATATCATAAATAGAAATAAAACACGGTTAAGCTTATCTATAATTTGAGTTCCACACACCACAAACATACTTGCGACAAGTGTAAATCCGATTTGCGCTACTTCTATACTCATCTCAGTATCAAACATGGCAAATATGCGCTTTAAAAGATCGGCTGCCCCTAAGATATAAGCAATAAGCATACAGATAAGTAGCAAATAAAATAGAGCATTAGTGATCACTTGACCACCTTTACCTAACGTTCTGTTGGCAACGGTATTGATACCAAAAGCCAACTCAGTCTTTGAGCATGCCTCAGTTAAAAGTAAAGCCGAATATGTCGTACCGGCACAAATGATTAGCATCAAAAATGTGCTATAAAAAAGACCAAATTGCGCCAATACCATTGGAATTGCTAACATTCCAGCGCCAAGTGCTGTGCCAGATAAAATCAATGCACTGCCAAATAATTTAAAATTCATTACTATTACTTAATTTTAGAGATGATAAGCTCATTAAGAGCGAGAAAATGCACTCTACCGTTTCAAAAAAGTAGAGTGCTATGTAATACCAGTTACATTGCTATACCTAGATAACTTGAGAAACTAATAAAAAAGTACCAAAAACAAAAGAGAAGATAAGCATTGTAACTCCTCCTTCAGCTAAATAGCCTTTCGTCTGAGTCTCAACTTTTCGAAGTTGGACAACCATTGCAAGTGGAACAAATACTGCTAAGAAAACTAAAATGATCCCGGCGTAGCTTAAAACAGATAAGAACTGATCGGCTGCATAAACAGCACCAAGCAACGGTAAAATAAAACTGATCACATAAGTTACTGCTTTATTTTGCTTAAACGTATCTTCATTTTGAGTGAACAACGCCATTGCAACACCTAAAAATGACGTCAAGAGTGCAAGTCCAGTAAAGCTAGATAACACAAGATTAATAAAAGCATGCTCTGCACTAAATACTGAGATCAGTTCTGATACATTTGAAAAGTGAGTAATTTGTTCAGGTGTTAGGTTACCAACCACTGCATATAACCATACTAAATAACATACCAATGGAATTGCAGAGCCAATGATCACCATATTTCTTAATTGCTTTGGCGTTGCTTCATGGTTATATGAAACCAAAGATGGGATTACAACCATAAAGCCAAAACTGGTAAAGATAATCGCACTGGTTTGAACTAATTCAATACCATTTGAATTTGATACTTGAAGAAGATTATCTAATTCGATCCCTGGAACCAAAAATACAAGAGTCAGCAACAGCATGAATAGCATTACAGCAAAAAGTACACGGTTTAACTTATCAATTACTGCAGTTCCAGAAGCAACAATCACACCTGAAACCAAGGTAAATGCAATTTGGCTTTGTACTAAGGATAAATTCAATCCAACATTTCGAAGTAATTTATTGAGTAAATCTCCGGCGCCTAAAATGTAAGCCATCAGAAGACAAATAAGTAAAGCATACAACAAACCATTCGTGACTAGCTGTCCTCCTTTACCTAAACTTTTACGAGCGATGGTGTTCATACCTAAACCACCACCCACATTAATACTTGCTTCTAGCAGCAATAAAGCTGCATAAGTCGTTCCTACAAAGATCAATAACATCAATGCAGTACCCCAAATTAGGCCAAACTGAGCCAATACCATTGGGATTGCCAGCATACCAGCGCCTAACGCAGTACCTGAAATAATAAGTGAGCTTCCGATTAGTTTTAAATTCATTGTTATTCCTTCGTTCTATATTCGAGTTTGAGCTTTAGTTTTATTTTTTGTCAAATTCAACGCGCAAAAAGCCATCCACAAAGATAACGCGGTTGAAATTAGAGCTGATTAATTACGAATAGAAACGGAGAAATCGAAAATACGAGAAGAAGTGAAACGCGAGAAACTGAGACGAGAAAAAACGTAGAGAAAGAACAACTGATGATTTTAAACCAGTATTATGGGGTGAACCTTCTGTAGGCTCCAATAATGGGCCTGATGTTAGTTGGAAAATCATGTGTACATCCTAATTAGTCACATTCCATTTATAATAATAGGTCGTAAATCCTTTACTGACCGAACTACCAAACTAGTAGTTCGATCCATTCTATATAATGAACTTGGCAATGCAACCCTTAAATAAACTTGTTTCCTCTATCCTTTAGCCTCTACTAAGTTATTTATCCATTTCTTACTTTTTAAACGATAGATAGAAGCAAACCACTTAAATAATGTCTCTAAAAAGAAAAGACTATAGACAACTTCAGCCGAATAACCAAAATAGACAGCACCTAAAGCAGCGATAGGAATACCAAAGAACCACTGAGTTAATACGTCTTGATATAGGCAGAATTTAACATCCCCACCTGCTCTTAAAATACCAACAACTAGTGTCGTAGGAATAGAGCGAAGCATTATCCCTACACACAGGATAGATAAGAATGTATCAGCAAGTTCTCTGGTATCCGCCGTTAATGCCGTAAACAGATCTAAGATGGTCTCTTTTGAAAAATAAAGAGTGATTGACACCATTAAGGTTACAGCAAAACCAACCATCATCATTAATATCGCTTGGTAATACACCTTATCATATTCTTTTGCACCAATATGATTCCCAACAAGTACCCCAGAAGCATTTGCAATACCCATTAAAAAGCTTAGAGAAACCGCCTCAATAGGGGTAACAACAGCAAACGCAGCTAAACCTTCGGTTCCTGTCTGTCCCATAATCGCGGTATACGCAAATAAGCCACCTGCCCATAACAAAAAATTGGTGGTAGTTGGTAATGCTAAACGAATAAATGATTTAAATTTGTCTACCTGAAGGCTTTGGATGATATCTTTTATCCCGAACCTTAAAAGATGACTCTTCATAATTAAATAAAGATAAAACAAACCAACTTCAATGATAGAACTCACCACAGTAGCAATTGCTGCACCTTTTATCCCTAAAGCAGGAAAGCCTAAATAACCAAAAATCAAAACCCAATTCAGTAATATATTCAGAGCAATGCCTATCCCACTAAAGAATGTACTTATACCCGGCTGCTGTATTGAACGAAACCCTGCACCAAGACTCGCAGTAAAAGCAATAGCAAGCATACTCCAACTGGTTATTTGAATATATTCCACGCCAAGTGCAATAACGCTTGGATCTTTAGACGCCAACTGCATAACAAAACTGGCAAAGAATTGTAAAAGAAAGATAATAACCACAGCTGAAAATGTGGAAGTAAGCCAAGTTAATGCTGTCGTTTCTCTCAGCCCTTTATTATCCTTTGCGCCCCAATGTTGAGCAGCCAATAAAGCACCTGTTGTTGTTATTCCTGTCAGTATTATGGTTGTAAAAAAAATTGCTCGGCTACCTACACCAACAGCAGCAATATCAGCTTCTGAAAGTTGCCCGAGCATAAATACGTCGATTAAGCTTTTACTGGATAACAAAATACTTTGAAGGGTAATAGGAATAGCAATCAAAAATAGACGACGAAAAAAATCACCATTAGCATGATTATAAACATTACGAATTAGACTTGGGCTTATTTCTTTCACACTCTTTTCCACTAAATTTAAGTTGTGAATTAAGTGTATCGAAAATCGCAAGAATACTCATAAGTAGGTATAAAAAGAGTTAGGTCGATTGCAAGAATATGAACCTTGACATTACTATGACAACCCACCATAACCACCATAACCACCATAACCACCATCTTATTTATATAAAGAGTAATAATAAATATAGCGTTATTTTAGATATTGAACATGCGCTTCCATCTCTTCGCCAATTTCTTTACGCATATTCATTAGTTTGATTGCTGAATCTCTTAACTTAATGTCTTCTTCTGTCTCTGGTACCCACTCAGGGACTGACGTCGGTTTACCATTTCCATCAACCGCCACCATGATAACGATACAGTGCGTTGTTAAACGGTTATTCTGCTCTTTAGGATCACTCGCTTGCACATCAATAGCGATGTGCATAGACGATTTTCCGGTATAGATAACTTTGCCGGTGACTTCTACAAGGTTGCCGACAAAAATAGGCTCAACAAAACGAATACCACCTGCGTATGCAGTAATACAATATTTACCACTCCAGCCTGCCGATGATGCATAAGCGGCTAAATCGATCCATTTCATCACTGCACCACCGTGAACTTTACCACCAAAGTTCACATCCCCAGGTTCAGCTAAAAAGCGTAATGTTATTTCTCGTTTTGTTTTTCCCATTTTAAATTCCTTTTTACTGCATTACATTGTGCAAAATTAACTGACTTTTTTATATTGTTTTTCTAGCTCACTCACGCCTAAACCACTGCGTTTGGTGACTTTTATTTGGACTGGAATACGTTCTTTCATCGCTTCGATGTGGCTTATCACACCAATCATTTTTCCTGAGGCGTTTAAGTTATCTAACGCATCAAGCGCCATGTCTAACGTTTCACTGTCTAGCGTACCAAACCCTTCATCTAAGAACAGTGAATCAATGCTTGTTTTGTGACTAACCAGATCAGAAAGTGCCAATGCCAGCGCCAAACTAACAAGGAAGCTCTCACCACCAGATAAAGTTTTTGTATCACGAACCACATCGCCTTGCCATGTATCCAGCACTTGAAGCTCTAATCCATCACTGGCTTTACGTTTAAGCTCATAGCGGCCATGCAATCGAGTTAACTGCTTATTGGCTAAATACACCAAGTTCTCTAACGTTAACCCTTGGGCAAATTTACGGAATTTATCCCCTTTTTGCGAACCAATTAATGAGTGTAGATATTGAATATCATCGTATTCTGATTGATACGCTTCAATCGCTTCAAATAGTGCTTTTTGATTGGTTTTACGCTCGCTGTCTGAACGCAACGCTTGAGCGATTTCACCTTCACGCTTCACTAACGTCTCAGATTGAGATTTCACTTGAGCTAATTCAGCCTCAACCGCTTCTTTTGGCATTAATTGCCACTCTGCGGCTTTTGGCGCTTGATAATGATGTTCTTTGATTTGCTGTGCACTCTCTAGCAAAGCACCAGTTCGCTCAATCGCTTGTTGTATTTCAGTTTTTAAGCTGAGTAGCTGTTGGCGTTCTTCTTCTGAAATCAACGCCGCTTGGAATAACTCAAGCGTTTCAAATGGGCTTTGTAATAAAGCACCTTTCCATACATCAGAACGATCTACCGATAGTTTTTCACAACTTAAATAACTCTCTTTAAGACTATTCAACTTGCCATCTAAAGCCGCAAGGTCTTGTACTAATGCTTGTAATTTCTGTTGCTCAACATCATACGTTTGCTCTGAAATTGACAATTTCTCACTCATCATAAAGCGCGCTGTTTTGATCTCTTGTGTTCCAAACAACTCAATACGTTTTGCTTGTTGCTTCTCTAACTCTGTTGTTAATGCAGACATTTCAGTTTGTGATTGTTGCTGTTGAGTGTTCAATTCAACCAATTGCTCGGCTAAATGAGCGTGATCACTTTGTAGCGTTTGCTGTTGTTGGGTTTGCACTTGCTGCTGTGTGATTTTTTCCTGAATTTGTTGTAAGTCTTGCTCTTTTTGTACAAACCAAGAGGTAATTTGAGTCAACTCTGGTGCATTAAAGCCTGCTTGCTCAATTTCAGTGACCAACTGCTGCTTAAGTTCCGTTTGACGCAATTGCAGCTGTTCTCTTTTTTGATTGTTATCTTGTTGCTGTTGAAGCGCCGCTTGGTGTGATTGACGATCAAAATTTAACGCCGCAGTGACAGCGTCAAGACGATGCTGAACTTGTTGTAATTGGTTTTGTTGCACTCGAACCTTATCACCCACTTGGCGTAATTGCTTTGCTTGCTCATTAAGCGTAGATAAAGAGGCTTCACACTCACTAATGAACTGATTAATCGAATCAGTATCACCTAAGGTTAGAGTGAGTTGCGTTGTTTCTAATAACGTAGACCATTGCTTTTGCGTGGATTCAACCGTTTGTTGCCACTGCACTGATTGAGATTGGCAATGATCTTGTTTTATTTTAAGCGAATCTAATTGTTCACGTACTGATTTACCTTGCTCGACAATCTCTACGCGTTTCTGCTCGGCTTCTTTTTTACGTTGTATTGTCGCGCTCAAATCAAGCAATTGAGCTTGTTCTAATAGTGGATGATGCGTTGAACCACACAACGGACAATCTTGATCTTTTGCTAATTCTGCTCGATATTTTGCTAACTCGCCTTCTTGCTCAATTAAGGTAGTTAAATCGATGACTTGCTGCTCTTGTTGCTTAAACTGAGTCGCTAGTTCAGTACGCTGCACATCCAATTTTTCAATGTCATTCGCTTGTGTTTTCTGCACAGTGGCAAGCATTTTCAGCTCTTTTGTCGCTCGTAAATACTCATTATTAGTATGAGTTAATTCAACACGGTATTGATGACGAGTCGTTAGTGCAGTTATCTGCTCAGTCAGTTGTGCTTCTGACCCTTTATCTTGCCATTGTTGTAATTCAAGCTCTGCGCACTTCGTCGCTTCTATTTCGTTATTAACCATAATTTGAGCTTGATTTAATTCTGCTTCTTTTTTGTTGATAGCATCAAGCAGAGTCTCTAGCGCTGCATTCGCTAAAGTCAATTGACTGTCTAAAGAGGCAGTATCTTTATCTTGTTGTAAAATATGGCTAACTTGGTTCTTCCACTGACCTAAATAACGTTCAATTTTCAGATCAGCTTTATGCTCTTCAACATGATTTGCTAATAAAGAAAGTTTCTCTGTTATGTCAGATAATGTTGCTGTTAAACCTTGTTGCTTTTTATTACCGTCCTCAAGACGCGCAGTAAGGTTTGCGATTTGGTGCTGCTTCTCTTGAGATTGTTGAGCCAGTTGAGCAATCGCAGTATCTAACGGTTGCACCGAATCATTAATTAAGTTTTCTAATGCTTTACTCTCACCCTTAATAGTATCAAGATCTTGTTTTAGCTGTGTAACATGAGACTCAAGTGCTTTTTTATCACTAGCCTTTTGTTGGTGAGATTGCTCTGTCGTCTTTAATTCTTTAACCAACTCTTCAAAGCGAGTTTGCGCTTCTTGCCATAGTTGATATGGCGTACGTAGTTTTTCAGCTGGCTCACTTTGCGCTAAACGATGCAGTTGAATACTTGCTGATTTTTGCTTATCCACCGCGAGTTGATTATTATCAACCGCTTGCTGCCACTGGAGTTGGTTTTTCGCATCTGCAATCCACCATTCAACATGGGCTTGCCAATCTGCAAGTTGAGCTTGTTGCTGCTTTTGGATAGCTTGCAGTTCAACTTGCTCATCAATTAACGCTTGTTTATCTTCTTCAGAAAGCAGCTCAACCCCTTCAGCTTTGGCTTTAAGCTCGGCTAATTTCTGCTTTGATGCGCTGTAATGCTCATGCACTTTTTCAGAGATCTGACCGTAGATTTCTGTACCGGTTAGCTCTTCTAATAAACCGGCACGATCATTGGCATCGGCATTTAAAAACGCCGCAAATTGACCTTGAGAAAGCATCATTGATTTTGTAAATCGAGAGAAATCTAAGCCTGTAATGGTATTAATCAACTCATCTTTCTTTTTGACTTGTGTTGCTAATACTTTTTCAGAATCGACTTCTGCAAGCTCAACAGTAGCGGCTTGTAAGTTGCCATCCACTTTGCCACGTGAACGACGCTGGCTCCAAAACGCACGGTACGCTTTGCCTTTCACTTCAAATTCCACTTCCGCAGAACATTCCGCCGTGCCACGCGTCATGATTTCATTGCTTGAGGTTGAAATACCACCAAGACGAGGCGTTTTATGATAAAGCGCTAAACAGATCGCATCTAAAATCGTCGTTTTACCCGCACCCGTTGGGCCAGTAATCGCAAACAACCCGTTTTCAGCAAAAGGAGATGCTGAGAAATCAATTTTCCACTCACCTTTTAATGAGTTTAAATTTGAAAAACTTAGACTTAAAATTCTCATGCATCACCTTCTTGTGAATCGGTATCTTTGTGTTCTACTTCTGACAAAATCTGTTTAAATTTCATTGTCATTCTTTCTGCCCGTTGCTGCTCTTTCTCTGTCTCAAACGTCTCTTGCTCTATCCGTTTAGTAAACACATCAAAAGGCGTTAACTCCGCTAGCGTTTCTGTTTTTTCTTGTGCTAACGTTTGTTCACTGCGGTTTCTTGCACGACGCAGTTGCAACACTTCAACGTTAAGATCTTGAGTTAGTGCTTGAATGCGTTGTTGTAGATCTGACAGGTAATCTTGCACTTCGACTTCAATGCATAGCCAAGTCGTATCTTCACACTCTTTAAATTGTGCTAACTCTTGTTCAATCGTTTCTAAATCGCCCTTTAATGCCTTCATTTGTTGAAACATAGGCACATTAATTGGTGTAATTTGAGTTACGCTTGCTTTATCAAACTCCACCATCACCACTTGTTTTTGAGATTTTAACTCATCAAAACTTAATGGTATTGGTGAGCCTGAATAGCGGATATGATCAGATTTAGCCACCAATTGCGGGCGGTGAATATGACCAAGGGCGATGTAATCTGCAGGCGGGAAACCATCGGCAGCAAAGCCATCCAATGTGCCAATGTAGATATCACGAACCGAATCTGATTGTTTAACACCAAGTGCTGTTAAATGACCTGTTGCAATAATAGGGACTTCTACATTTAACTCTTTTCGTAACTCTAACGCTTTCTGATATAGCTGATGATAATGCTGTTTGATGGCTTCACCGAGCGCTTGTTGTTTCTCTACACCCGTTGATCCTGCAACACTGGTGACAACGTCACGCGGACGAATAAATGGAACCGCGCATAAAATAGCGCCCACTGCACCATCACTGTTTGGAAGCGTTAATAATTGAGTGGATAAGTCATCATTAGTATTCGCAATCACTCGAGCGTTCAAGTGAGCCAATAATTGTTTAGATTCATTTAGCGTTGAAACTGAGTCATGGTTTCCACCAAGCACGATAAATTCGCAGTTTACTTTGTTCATCTCCACCACAAATTGGTTATACATTTCGCGCGCGTAACTTGGTGGCGCGCCCGTATCAAATACATCTCCGGCAATGATTACCGCATTAATGGCATTTTCTTGTACTTGTTCAAGTAGCCAGCTAATGAATTTTTGATGTTCATTACGACGACTTTTTGTGAAGAAATTTTGACCTAGGTGCCAATCAGAAGTATGTAAAATACGCATAAATATCAACTTGTTTGATGGATAGAGAAGACGATACCCCTTTTATACCATCTGGGAGAGAAACTATGTACTTTTATAAGCTTTTAAACTTAAAACTATTAGCAGGTGTTGACCTTACTTCATGCTGTTATACTTTGTTTAATAAACGTCGATCCCATCGATAATAACAACATGAGTATCTAATTTGCCATCTCCTGAAAGCCTTACATTCACCACCATCAATATGTTCAACTTTGTTGAGCCGCCTAATGCGTATTACGATTTTGAAAATATACTAACTCAAGATGAATGGCTGAAGAAACAAGGCTGGTTTAAGGATAAGATCACAGCATTAAACTCTGATGTAATTGGTTTTCAAGAAGTTTTTAGTCCAAGCGCTTTAGAGGCTTTAGTGAACGAACTTGGCTATTCATATTTTGCCACTGTCGATGAACCAAAATCTGAAGATGGCTATGTCTTTAATTCCCCTGTAGTTGCCTTTGCTTCGCGTTATCCAATTTTAAATGCTCAACCTGTTGTTGCAGAACCAGAACAATTAAAACGATTCGGAATTGAATTTGAGTTTAATCGTGTACCTGTTCACGCCTCTATTGAACTGCCTCACCTTGGGATTACTGACTGTTATGTCGTGCACTTCAAATCTCAGCGCCCTAAAGAGCCTGAAGAAAGTGATGTAACGGATGAAGTCAACAGCTCTCCTCTTCATCAGCTTCATCAGCTTCATGATGAACAGCTAGGTTCTTGGCTTTCTACTGCACAACGTGGATTAGAAGCGAATATTCTACATAACCATATAATTCAGCAGCGCAAAGAATCAAACCAGCCTGTAATTGTAATGGGCGATTTTAATAAACCTTTGTTTCATGATGAATTTAAAGGGCTACTGTCTCATGAGTTACGGTTTGATAAGTTCAGTACTGATTATTTAACTCGATTTCAGCTTAAAGACAGTTGGGATATTTATTGTGGATTAAAAGGCGCAGATTTATTGGAAGAGCGAGTAAGTACCCATTATTACGGAGCAAAAGGGTCTGTATTGGATTACATTCTGCTGTCTAACGAATTTGATAGCTCATTTTCGGGCAGTATTTTAGAAATAATTGATTACACAGTAACAGATCAGCACATTGTGAATCCTAGATTTGATATTGACCAATTCAGTACCGATCATGCATTGGTTTCAATTACCGCTTGTATACGGCAGGCATAAAAAAGGGCTGAATAATTCAGCCCTCTCTAAACATGACAGTTAATGTAGATTACTCACCGCGGTAAGTACAACCTGCTGTACATGTCTCTTTAATTTCAATTTTACTTAGTAATGGAAGACTTGGTTTTACTTCGTTCCAAATCCACTTAGCTAATACTTCACTTGTTGGGTTTTCTAGCCCTTCAATATCGTTTAGGTAATAATGGTCAAGACGGTCATACGTTGGTTTAAATGCAGCTTTAATTTCAGAGAAATCAATTACCCAACCCGTATGTTGGTCAACTTCACCTTCAACATACAAACGAACTAAAAAAGAGTGACCATGAAGACGACCACATTTATGACCTTCTGGTACATGTGGTAAATGGTGTGCTGCTTCAAACATGAAGTCTTTATATAGTTCAGTTGTCATTAGTTAAAATCTCTATTACCTATATTATGAAGCAGGGATAGTACTCTACTTCCCTACTAAACAACAAGACTCACAATCAGTAAGTTCCCTATTCCCTTATGATATTGTCGATTTTTTCGGCGAATTTACAACGAAAATTGATTCTTATTCTGAAAAATCACGTTTATAGAACAACAACACTTGAAGCTATCAATAAGAAAGGTAATATGTATTTCTTGAAATAAAAATATTCGTGCATGTAGCACAACAATGGAGAATGTAATTAACATGACTTACGCGCCTGTAACAGACGTATTAAGCGGCAAACTAGCGGTTGACAGTGAAGTGACTGTTCGCGGTTGGATCCGTTCACGTCGCGACTCTAAAGCTGGAATCTCTTTCCTAGCTATCTATGACGGTTCTTGTTTCGATCCGATTCAGGCCGTAGTTCCTAATGACTTAAATAATTACAATGATGAAGTTCTTAAGCTAACAACAGGTTGTTCTGTTGAAGTGACAGGTACTATCGTAGCTTCTCCAGCTAAAGGTCAAGATTTTGAGCTAGCTGCAACTGAGGTTAAAGTTGTAGGTTGGGTTGAAGATGCTGACACTTACCCAATGGCTAAGACTCGTCACTCAATTGAATATTTACGTGAAGTTGCACACCTTCGCCCACGTACTAACGTGATTGGTGCGGTTGCACGTGTTCGTAACTGTCTATCTCAAGCGATTCACCGTTTCTACCACGAGCAAGGCTACTTCTGGATGTCTGCTCCACTAATCACATCATCTGATGCTGAAGGTGCTGGTGAAATGTTCCGTGTTTCTACGCTAGATCACGCGAACCTTCCTATGGATGACAAAGGCAATGTTGATTACGACAAAGATTTCTTTGGTAAAGAAACATTCCTAACCGTATCTGGTCAACTTAATGCGGAAACTTACGCTTGTGCACTAAGCAAAGTTTACACATTCGGTCCTACTTTCCGTGCTGAAAACTCACACACAAGCCGCCACCTAGCTGAATTCTGGATGGTCGAGCCTGAAGTTGCTTTCGCTACTCTTGATGACGTAGCTAAACTAGCTGAAGACATGCTTAAGTATGTATTCGAAGCCGTTCTTGCTGAGCGTCGTGATGACCTTGAGTTCTTTGCTTCTCGCATCGACAAACAAGCAATCACTCGTCTAGAGCAATTCGTAAGCTCTGATTTCGCACAAGTAGACTACACTGACGCTATCCAAATCCTTAAAGATTCTGGTCGTGACTTTGAGTTTGATGTTGAGTGGGGCATCGATATGTCTTCTGAGCATGAACGTTACCTTGCTGAAGAGCACTTCAAAGCACCAGTTATCGTTAAGAACTACCCGAAAGACATCAAAGCATTCTACATGCGTCAAAATGACGATGGTAAGACGGTTGCTGCGATGGATGTTCTTGCACCAGGTATTGGTGAGATCATTGGTGGTTCTCAACGTGAAGAGCGTTTAGACGTTCTTGATGCTCGTATGATTGAAATGGGCATAGACCCTGAGCACATGAGCTGGTACCGCGATTTACGTCGTTACGGCACAGTGCCTCATGCTGGCTTCGGTCTTGGCTTTGAGCGTCTAGTGTCTTACGTAACTGGCATGGGCAACGTTCGTGACGTTATCCCATTCCCACGTACTCCACGTTCAGCTAACTTCTAATTGGCTTTTCTTATAGGGCATTAGCTCTGTAAGAATAGAGTAAGTAGAAAGTATGAATACAAAAATGGCGACCAATGCGGTCGCCATTTTTTTAACTGTCTATTTAAGCTCGATTCGATATAACCTAGACATTCATTACCAAAAACGAACTCGCCCAGTATCAATATGAACAAAGTTGCTACCAGGGTAATACCCTACTCCGCCCGCTTTTAATGACAGTGCGGCTTTTCGTACTTCCGCTAATGGTACACCTTCTAGACGAAAATCCATTGCTCGACCTAACATATGTAAACTTTTCTTCGCTACGCCACCATGTGATTTACCACGTAACATTTCATTTGTTGCTGGTGAGCGATAACCCGAAATAATTTGGACCTGTGTATCACAACCAATGACATTTTGAATCGCCGACAATTGGTCAAATAATCGTTTATCCATTTCGATGCTTTCATTACGTCTGAAATCTCGACATAAATGATTTAGTTTTGCTAACTCTGCGCTCTGATAACCTCGTCCATTGAAATATTCAGTCTGTAACTCTTCACCGGTATGTAAATTGTTTAACGCTAGCTTACGTGGTGACTCTTCAAATTGTGATGCGAAAGATAACGTAGGAAATAGACTTAAACCAACGGTAGCTGCGCCACCAAGTAGGATTTTACGGCGTAATGGACTAAATTCAGACATGCAGTAAAGGGCTCACTTATAAATAGATCGGTCAATAACTGAGCGCAAAGATACACACCAATCATTGATTGGTCAAATAATAAACAATTCTTTTTGTCGCCTGAATTATATAATAACTAGCTTACTTATTGAACTAAATACACTTTTTAGGCTTAATTTTGAATGTCAATTATTGGTCAATTTTTAGACTTACTCCATTGATCATACTTATAAATATCATCTCTAAACTGAACTTGGTTCTTTTCATCGATCCACGCAGTTTGGTAAATCGTATATACCGAGATCATTTGAGATAAAAACGCTTCTTTCGTTTCAGGCAGTTGATGATAGCTACGGTATTCTTTTTTAGAAAAATGAGATTCTTTCATTAAAAGCTGAGCAAATTCTGATGCTTTTTCAACTCGAATACACCCAGAGCTATACGCTCTGGTTTGTTTTCTAAACAGTGATTTAGAAGGAGTGTCATGCAAATAAATTGCATTTCGATTTGGTGTATTAAATTTATAACGACCAAGCGCATTACTGTTGCCTGACTTTTGTCTCAACTTATAAGGAAAAGTTTCAATGCTCACTTGCTCCCAATCCACATCATCAATCGGAATGACATCATCACTTAACCACGTAGGTACAATTTCGAAATTTTGTGATAATAAAAAATCTCTATCATTAAAGGCTTTAGGTAAAATATCTTCTCTCATAATTTTCGTTGGTACTTTCCAATTAGGATTAAAAACAATGGAATTAAGATAAGTGGATAGCAGAGGTGTTTTTCGTTCTGGCTTCCCTACAATCACTTTACTATGAAACAACAATTCATCTTCTTGCCAATAACCCATTTCATAAGAAGGAATATTAACTAAAACATAACGCTCTTTTTTATTCTCCCATAACCGTAATCGCTGAATATTAAGAGCCATAATCCTAACCCGCTCTTTAGCTGACATGTTTAACCAGTATTTGGTTTTAGGGCCAATAATACCATCAGGAACCAAACCATGACGCTTCTGAAAGCGCTTAACAACACTCACAAGTTGTGGGTTATATAGCCCATTACTTTGCGATAACAATTCTGCACTTTCTTCTTCCGTAAGCTCTCCTGCAATATATAAACGATTGATTAAAGAAGCATCCGATATCACTTGGTTCGGTCGTAACACTTTAGAGGAAAGCTTCTCCATCGGCTCGCTATAAGGATCATAATAGCTAAGTAACTGAAGATAAAAGTCTTCATACTGTGTCGAGCTTGGCACTAAGCTCTCGGTAAGATAAGTCAACTGACCACTAGTAAAGGCACGGTTTATTGAGGAGATTATTTGAGGATATGGTGTACCTAAGTGCTCATCGAGGCGACCACCAAAAAACCAACTGTTCCCTTTTTTTGGTACTTGAGATTGATAAGTAAGAAGGTAAATTAAGGTATCTGTTGCTAAAACATCGTATTCCAGTTCTTTTGAATTCTGCAAATGGTAATAACGCTGTTCAAGTGTATCATTTAGGTCAGCAAGAACCAGTAAAGCTAACTGATTTTCTAGATTTTTCCGAGCTTGCGATGAATACCATTTTATCTGTTCATTTTGATAAAAGTGAAGAACTTGTTGTGGGTAAAATAACTCTGTTTCATACTGCTTTAAAACGTTTCTTACACCACTTGACGCTTGTACGCTTAATGGCATAAGAATTAAAAAAACGACAGTAAGAAGCAGAAATCTCATCATAAACACTCCCTACCAAATAATAGATCATTACTTTCATAATAGTCTTTAAGTATTAAATATCAAGTTGATAGGATACATTCATTCAGATATAAAAAAGGCCGGATAATCCAGCCTTTAGGTAGTTTTCACTATTTTTTATTGAATAACTTCGCCGCTTTCAATCACTGTTTTACGAACAACTTTTGTAAACTCAATGACTTCTTTACGAATTTCATCTTCATTAACGGTTAATATTTCACGATCTTTCATGATCACTTCACCATCAACGATTGTATGACGAACGTTACCTGAATTTGCCGAATAAACTAACGCAGAATAAGGGTTATATACTGGCAGCATATTTGGTGCTTTCGTATCAACAACAATAATGTCTGCTAGCTTACCAACTTCAATAGAGCCAATTTTATCTTCCATATGAAGCGCTTTAGCTGCACCCATCGTTGCCATATCAATAACCTTGATTGGAGGCATTGCTGCACGATCTTTATTCACTAATTTATGAACTTTAGCAACTTGGTTAAACTCATCAATAATGCTTAATGTGTTACCAGACATAGGGCCATCAGTACCTAAACCGATACGAACGCCTTCATCGTACATTTTAAGTGCTGGAGACACACCTTTTGCTGATTTGATGTTAGCACTCATGTTATGCGCAACACCCATATCCGATTCTTTGACTAACTCAATGTCTTTATCATCAATAAGAATCATATGCGCACCAATAAGGTTCTTATTAAGCGCGCCAATACTGTGCATGTACTCCACTGGAGACATCCCATTAGAGCGCTCAGCAATCACTTCTTCCTCGCGATCTGATTCTGCTAAATGGATCATGACTGGAACATCTAGCTCTAATGATAGCTTCGCAATTTTTTGTAGCGTCTCGGTTGTATTTGTATATGGTGCATGAGGAGCAAATGCTGGAGTGATACGAGGGTGATCTTTGTATTCTTCAATAAAGTTTAGTGCGTACTGAATGCCCTCATCTGCATTTGCAGCATCTGCCACTGGGAATTTAATAACACTTTCACCTAGAATTGCACGCATACCAATTTTGTCGACCGTCTTTGCAACTTCGTCTTCAAAATAGTACATATCAGCATAAGTGGTTACCCCACCCTTAACCATCTCTACGTTACCTAGATTAGCACCAATACGAACCATATCGCGTGATACTAATTTTTTCTCTAATGGAAAAATATAACGGTGTAAACGGTCAGGAACATCATCACCTAATGAACGAAAAACAGTCATTGAAGCGTGAGTATGTGTATTAATTAAACCCGGTAGAACAATATCACCATCAACATCTAATACGGTTTTTGCTTCATAGTTTTTTGCAATACTTTCATCACCAACTGCAACAATTTTATTACCTTTGATGGCAATTACACCATTATCAAACGTTTGCTTAGATTCATTCATTGTAAGCAATGTTGCATCTTTGATCAGTAAATCGACTTGTTGTGCTGCCAACGTAGAAAAACTAGTTGCTGCTATAGCAATGGCAACTAAGGTTTTTTTTAAATACATAAATATACTCACTAAAGAAAGATAGATAGCTAGATTTCAGGAGCGGATGATATACGTGACATTCCTTTTATCAAGGTAATTATCAATAAACAGCCCTACCTTATTTTCAAAGTAGTGACCAATGTCATATTTTTAAAGATTCAGCGAGGGGTGAGAATTATTGAAAATAATACCCTTGCTGCTATTTTGCTGCTAAGTCGGAAGGTAAGGTTAATAAAGGTATCGAAGAAGAAATATTCACTCAACAAGTGAATAGTTAAATAAGTGTTCCAAAAAAAGCAAATATATGAGAGAGCTAGCTTGCTCTCTCTTTTAATTCAAGTAAATGTCTTTATAATGCATCTACATTTTTTTCACATTTTTGAGTTATGAAGCCTTACTTTTTATCTTTTTTATTTTTTTTATTTTTTCCTTTAGAGAGCAAAGCGGAAGAGGAAGCTAGTGAGTTATCTCTTTACTCTATAAACACGGGATCATTTCTCTACCATTTAGTACCCTACGATCCTGACTCTCATCAATACTTTGGTAATCAATACTTTTCTGTTGAGCGTAAATTTTCTGCAGACTCTGATTACAGCTTCATGCTAGGCACTTTTTTAAACAGCCAAGCGAATCGTTGTATGCTTATTGGTGTCCGAAAAGACTGGTATCGTGTAAATAGCAAACTTGTGATTAAAGGGATGTATTCATATGCAGGTGAGTTCTTTATTGATGCATTTGAAGACTGTGGTGACGGCGGGATATATAAGACATCAAAAGAAAAAGTTGGCGTTGCATTTGCCCCATACATTTATCATGCAGCACAATACAACTTTACCGACTATTTTGGCGTAGAAGCTGGCTTTATCTTACCCGGAATTATCGTAATGAGTATGCAATGGAGTTTCTAGCTTCATAACAATACTGACAATATAATGCGGCTAATAAATAAAAACCACGACTCATCAAATGATCGTCGTGGTTTTTTTATGGTAAAACGAAAAAGCTTATTCGCTTTCTACTTCAGCTTCACCACGTAAATTCTGTTGCACGCCTTGTAAAAAGTTACGTAAAACTTGGTCTTTACAAATACGGTAGTGTTTATGATCTGCTTTACGGAAGAAAGCACTCAGTTCGTGCTTGCTTAGACGGAAGTTTACTAACTTCATTAAGTCTAAAACGTCATCTGCTTTTAAGTTTAAAGCAATTTGTAATTTTTTAAGAATAATGTTGTTCGTTAGTTTTTCTTCAGGCTTTGGTTGCTCGCCTTCACGCTTACCACGACGATCATTGATTAAACCATTTAGAAACGTTGCTAATTGAACATCTTGACAACTTTTATAGTCTTTATCGTCATCCGCTTTTAACCAGTTACATACTTCTTCACGAGTTACTTTAAGATCAGCAGCACCAAACAGTGCGATCATCTTAGTATCATCAAAATCAAAAGCGTAACGAATGCGTCGTAAAATGTCGTTATTAGTCAAGGTAAATCCTAAATGTATTAAATTTAAATTAGGTGCAGACTATAACTTGTAATCCACTCTGGTAAAAGATTTATGTGATCTATATGCATAAAAAAACCCGAGACAAACTCGGGTTTAATTCATTTCTATCAAATATTACATTTGACGTAAAGCGTCAATGCGTTTCTCAAGAGGTGGGTGGCTCATTAGCAGTTCTGTTAACGACTTTTTGCCATTAATACCAAATGCCATCATTGAACCTTCTAACTGAGACTCTTGACCCATGCGTAAGCGCTCAAGAGCTGAAATCATTTTTTGCTTTCCAACCAACTGAGCAGCACCAGCATCAGCATGGAATTCACGATGACGGCTAAACCACATCGTTAAGAAGCTTGCTAGGAAACCAAAAGCTAATTCAAGTACAGTAGAAACAATGAAGTACGTCATGAAGCTTCCGCCCTCACCTTCACCTTCTTCATCACTTGATGTAAAGCCACTTACTGCATTAGCAATCATGCGAGATAAGAAAATAACGAAGGTATTTACTACACCTTGCATTAGCGTCATTGTGATCATATCACCATTTGCAATATGACTGACTTCGTGTGCTAACACCGCTTCTGCTTCATCACGAGTCATGCTATGTAATAAACCAGTAGATACCGCAACCAATGAATCATCACGCTTTGCACCAGTAGCAAAAGCGTTCATATCAGGTGAATCATAGATAGCTACCGTTGGCATACCAATACCAACTTGTTGAGCTTGACGAGAAACCGTCTCTAATAACCAATGCTCTGTTTCATTACGAGGTTGTTCAATTACCTCACCGCCAACAGAACGCAATGCCATTGATTTAGACATCATTAATGAGATTAATGAACCACCAAAACCAAACAATACCGCCATAACTAACAAGCCAGATAAACTACCTTGTTGTATCCCCGTTACTGCATAAACAATATTCAGGACAATACTGAATACGATCATAACAGCTAAGTTTGTTGCTAAAAACAGCGCAATACGCTTCATTTATTTTTTCTCCAATTAATAATCAATTCAACTCACTTATTTTTTATATTTTGAGTTGCTACCAAACGTATCTAGCACGTTTATAAAGTATAAGCATAAGATAGTACCATTTGTCGTAATTACAAGGCTTTGACGTACTTTGATACACTTTCTTTTACCTATTAACCTTTCTATTCTTTTTAATTTTACCTCTCTGTAACTCAAAGAATAAATCCACCCTTAGACTTTGGTCGTATTGTCAAAACAAGCAATTAACTTTACTTTGTAAATCAAGAAAAATTATGGATATCAAGGATTGAACATGGCAGAACAACAAACTTACTTAATGGCGATTGATATGCTTTGCTGTCATCTAGGACTATCAAAAGAAGAAGCCAAAGAGCAATTGGGAATCGACGTTCAAACAACGGTCGAAAGTCAGATAGCAGATACCCAAGAAGGATTAATGGGTTTATATCGTTAATTAAAATACAGCACATACAAAAAAGGCAGCTTACTAACTAATAGTAAGCTGCCTTTTACTTTTTTATGAGCTGAATGTTACGCAGTAACTGATGCAGCTTCTTTCGCTTTCATTTCACCAACAGGTAATACAGTACGACCGTATTCACCGTTAATTACTTGCGCCATAGAGAAGTACATAGCGCTTAAACCACAGAATAAACCAACATAACCAGCCATGTGACCAATTACTACACTACCTGTGAAATCGCGAGCTGAAAGCAATGCGAATAAGATAGTTAAGCTACCAAATACAACTTGCTTAGCGCGTGGGTAGTTAAAAGTACCTAAGAATAAGAAGAATGTTAACACACCCCACATTGCAAGGTACCAACCCATGAATGCTGCTGATGTTGCTTGGCCTAGGCCCATTTCAGGCATAAGAATTAGAGCAACAAGAGATAACCAGAAGAAACCATAAGAAGTAAACGCAGTTGTGCCAAACGTATTACCTTTTTTATACTCCATGATGCCTGCAATTACTTGCGCGATACCACCGTAAAAAATACCCATCGATAAGATCGCAGTATTTAAAGGAAAGAAACCTGCATTATGTAGGTTTAGTAGCACAGTTGTCATACCAAAAGCCATTAGGCCTAATGGTGCTGGGTTTGCAAGTTTGTTTGACATGCCGAAGCCTCAAAAAAAAGTGTAATGATTAAAAAATGTTTTAGGAAGCGCATTCTATTTACGAGCACCAAAGATCACAACTATCATTTATGAAATCTTACATTTCATTTATTGCATTCTTAAATTTAAGTCGAAATTGATGATTTTTATGGCCCACTGTATTCAGTTTTCCCTCTTCTATTTAGACAGCATTCTTAATTACGATTACACTAGAGCTCCTGCATATTAATTGAGAACCTACATGGAATTAGTGTTTTCCCTACTACAGCAATTGAGCGTTTATCTTGTACTTGCTTATTTATTAAGTAAGACACCGCTATTTCTTCCAATTACTACTATTTCAGGGCGTTGGAGTCATCGTTTTCTTTGTTACATCATCTTTTCAGGCTTCTGTATTCTTGGTACCTACTTCGGCCTCGCGATTCAAGATGCAATTGCAAATACTCGTGCAATTGGGGCTGTCATGGGGGGCGTTCTCGGTGGGCCTTTAGTTGGTTTTTTTGTCGGCCTAACGGGTGGATTACACCGTTATTCAATGGGCGGATTTACCGATCTTGCTTGTGCTATTTCGACCACATCCGAAGGGCTTCTTGGTGGGTTATTTCATTTATACTTCGTACGTAAAAATCAAATAGATCAATTATTTAAACCAAGAACAGTTTTAATGATTGCTTTTATTGCAGAGCTATTACAAATGACGATAATTCTAATCGTTGCCAAACCATTTGATCAAGCTTATGCACTTGTCTCCTCTATCATTTTACCTATGGTTGTTGCCAACTCAGTTGGTGCTGCCATGTTCATGAGTATTATCCAAGATAGAAAAGCCATTTATGAAAAATACTCTGCCGCATTCTCTAATAAAGCGCTAAACATCGCCCAACGTTCTGTTGGAATATTAAGCCAAGGCTTCAACCAAGAAAACAGTGAACAAATCGCAAAAATCATCTATGAAGAGACCGGCGTAGGCGCTGTTTCTATTACTGATAAAGAGAAAATATTAGCCTTTATTGGCATTGGTGATGATCATCACTTACCAGGTACTCCTATTGCCTCTGATTACACACGAAAAGCCATAAAGCAGAGTAAAGTAATGTACATCGATGGGGACGAACACCCCTATCAATGCTCTATTGATAAAAAATGCAAACTCGGCTCAGCACTCGTTATTCCGCTTATTGGTGCAAATAATGAGGTGATTGGCACCATAAAACTGTATGAGCCAAAACTGAAACTATTTTCCTATATCAACATAACGCTGGGAGAAGGCATCGCCAAATTGCTCTCCAACCAAATTTTAACGGGCCGTTATTTACAGCAGCAATCTTTACTTACTCAAGCTGAATTGCGTCTATTACAAGCTCAAGTGAATCCTCATTTCCTATTTAATGCGTTAAATACGATTAGTGCCGTGATCCGACGAGATCCAACTCGTGCTCGAGAATTAATTCAGCACTTATCACAGTTTTTCCGTCGAAACTTAAAACAGAACTTTGAGCAAGTCACCTTAAAAGAAGAATTACATCACGTACAATCCTACTTAGAAATTGAGCTAGCACGATTTGCAGACAGACTGACAGTAGACGTAAGTATTGACGAAAAACTGTACGACCTCAAATTACCCACATTCACCTTGCAACCCTTAGTTGAGAACGCCATCAAACATGGCACTTCAAATATGTTTGAAAATGGCGAAATAAAAATTAAAGGTTATCTATCTCATCACCAAGTGATCCTTGAGGTAATTGATAATGCCGGACTATATACAGAGAAAACAAGCAGTGATGGTTTAGGCACTACCATTGTTGATAAACGCTTAAAAAATCAATTTGGCGACGCTTTTGGGCTGACTTTATCATGTATTGAGAATCAACAAACCAAAGCCACCATCCATTTACCATTAGAGACGATAAATCATGCTTAAAGCCATTGTGATTGACGACGAACTGTTTGCTCGCGAAGAGTTAATTGAGCAATTAAACGAGATAGGTCACATCGACATCATTGCTGAATGCGGTAATGCTATTGATGGGTTAAAGCAAATAAATCAACTAAAACCCGATGTGGTATTTCTTGATATTCAAATGCCTAAAATTACAGGAATGGATTTAATCAGCATGCTTGATCCTGAGACCATGCCAAATATCGTTTTTGTTACCGCTTATGATGAATTTGCAGTAAAAGCCTTTGAAGATAACGCCTTTGATTATTTACTCAAACCGATAGAGCCTTGCCGCCTTAAAAAAACCGTAAAACGATTATTGGCAGCAGACACCAAACTCGACCTCACTCCTATTATTACGCCTGAAATTGAGTTAATCCCCTGCTCTGGGCACAACCGTATTCTACTTCTACCGTCTAAAGAGATTGAGGTTGCCAGTATTCAAGCGGCAGGTGTTGAGCTTGTAACCAAATCTGAGAAAGCTTGCACACAATTGACATTAAAAGTCCTTGAAGAAAAGACCCCGCTTATCCGCTGCCATCGACAGTTTTTAATTAACCCTCACTTTATTAGAGAGATTAAACTGCATGATAACGGTACCAGTGAGATCATTACTCAAAATGGCCATATCGCTCAGGTTAGTCGTCGGTATCTTAAAGAAATAAAAGAGCGTTTAGGTATTCACCATTAATATGTGAGTATCACCAAAACCACTTAATCCGCTATAAAACCACTCACTAGCAAAACATAACCACTCACCTTTTTTGGGCGTGAACTCTTTACGCCCAGCAGTATTATACACAGCATCTAATTTTAAAATTTACTTAGCTAACTCTTAAAAGGAATGGATTATGCTTTGGTTTTTAACTTGTGTTGCTGCACTTATCGGTGGTTACTTTTTATATGGTGCTTTTATAGAAAAAATCTTTGGCATTAAAGAAGACAGAAAAACCCCCGCTCATACTAAAACAGACGGCGTTGATTATGTTCCAATGTCGACACCAAAAGTATACCTAGTTCAACTTCTTAACATTGCAGGCGTCGGTCCAATTTTTGGCCCAATCATGGGTGCCCTTTACGGCCCTGCAGCTATGTTATGGATTGTACTTGGTTGCATTTTTGCAGGTGCCGTTCACGACTATTTCTCTGGGATGTTATCTATCCGTAATGGTGGTGCATCAGTTCCAACAATTACAGGCAAATACCTAGGTAATGGCGCGAAACACTTTATGAATGTGTTTGCAATTGTTCTGCTGCTTCTTGTTGGTGTTGTATTCGTCTCTGCTCCTGCAAGCATGCTAACCAACCTAATGAATGACCAATTTGATTTGGGCATCACCATGACGGCGATGGTTGTTATCATTTTTGGATACTATATCTTGGCGACCATTGTACCTGTTGATAAAATTATCGGACGCTTCTATCCGCTATTTGGTGCTCTACTCATCTTCATGTCTGTTGGCTTAATTTCTGCAATCGCACTATCAAGTGATCATTCTGTACTTGGTGGCTACGAGCCAAGTGAGATGTTTACCAACATGAACCCGAACGACTTACCATTGTGGCCTGCACTATTTATCACTATCGCTTGTGGTGCTATCTCTGGTTTCCACGCAACGCAATCTCCGCTAATGGCGCGTTGTATGGAAAATGAAAAGAATGGCCGTTTTGTATTCTACGGCGCAATGATTGGTGAAGGTATTATCGCTCTGATCTGGTGTGCTATCGCTCTGTCTTTCTTTGATGGTATTGAAGCACTTCAAGCAGCGGTTGCAAACGGTGGTCCTGGTAACGTAGTTTACGCATCATCATTTGGTCTTCTAGGTACATTTGGTGGCATCCTAGCGTTCTTAGGTGTAGTTATTCTACCAATTACCTCTGGCGATACTGCATTCCGCTCAAGCCGTTTAATCCTTGCTGAATATTTCAACATGGAGCAGAAAACACTGCGTAACCGTCTACTCATGGCGCTTCCACTGTTCGTTCTTGGTGGTATCTTAACTCAAGTAGATTTCGGTATTATCTGGCGCTACTTCGGTTTTGCTAACCAGACTACAGCGGTAATGATGCTTTGGACTGCAACCGCTTACCTAGTTCGTCATAATAAACTGCACTGGGTGACAACGGTTCCAGCAGTATTCATGACAAGTGTTTGTATCACTTTCATTCTAAACAACAGCCAACTAGGTTTTGGATTACCGATGACACTATCTACCATTGTAGGTGTGGTTTCAGCGTTTGTAATTGCTGGTTTGATTATTGTGAAATCAAAAGGCAAAGGTGAGATTGATTCAGAAGAAGAGAGTCTTCAATCTTAAACTAACGTTATAACCTTCCCCCTATACCGTTAGACTTAAACCGGACCATTAATCGTGGTTCGGTTTTTTTATACCCATATAAAAAGCGCCAGTGGTAGTAACCACTGGCGCTTTATATAATTTAATTAGTTGCTTTGGTTTATGGAGAGCGTTACTTCTGTTTCGCAGCAATCGCGGCGTAATCACCAAGTAATTTAGATAAAATTGGCAACCAATTTAACGCATCTGTCGGTGGTTTCGCTAAAATCTTCTCAACCAATTCACAGTGCTCTTCTAACGATACCGCTTCTTCTAAATTAAATAGCATTGCATAGGTATGCCATAAAACAAGACGCATCATTCGTAAGCTGTTTTGTTGTGAATTTTCAGATTCAGAAAACGCATGAGTCACTTCACCAAGTGCAACAGCGGCAAGACGTAACATCGCGTCTAATTGAGCCGTTTGCATACGATCTTGATCTGCTGTTTCTTCCTGTTCAAAAGTGAAAATCTCTTGGATTGTCTCTTCTGGCACCATACGACTAATCACACGGTGGCTAAACTCTTCAAGTTCATGGCGTGGCATTGTTACTAAACAAGAGAAAGTATAATCACGTTCCATTTTTCTCTCCTACTTTTTAAGCTTAGTAATGCCAGCTTTCTTTTGGATCACATTTTTTAAGCGCATACGACGTTCTGCCGATGATTGATCAACGTTAGCATTGTTGGTACGACCTTTACGATCTTTAAAGCCTGCTTTCGTATTTACTTTTTCAATATACGCATCACGACTCTTAGGCTCGTAACCTGGTTGAACTACACGGTGAATACGTTGCTGAATTAACGTTTCAACTTGAACAACCGTTAGCTCTTCTTCGCGACTAACAAACGAAATCGCATGACCTTTTTTACCCGCACGACCAGTACGACCAATACGGTGAACATAGTCTTCTGCCAAGAATGGCATATCGTAGTTAATTACGTGTGGTAAATCAGCAATATCAAGGCCGCGAGCAGCAACATCGGTTGCAACCATTACGCGAGCTTTGCCTTCTTTAAACTCTTCTAACGCACGACGACGAGCACTTTGTGCTTTATCACCATGACAAATAACCGCTTTAATACCATCAAGCTTAAGCTCTTTAACGATGTTGTTTGCTGTTTCTTTGTAGTTTACAAATACCAGCACTTGTTGCCAGTTTTTACGACCAATCAGCTCAGAAAGTAATTCTGTTTTACGCTCTTCATCAACCGGATAAACCACATGAGCAATTGTCGTTGCTGTCATGTTTTCACGGTCTACTGAGATGCGTTTAGGACGACGTAAAATATCACTCGCTAATTTGTTCATTTGCGCAGAAGACGTCGCAGAGAACAACATGATTTGTGGCGCTGTATTTACTTCCATCATGATGTTACGAATCGCATTAACAAAGCCCATATCTAACATACGGTCAGCTTCATCAAATACTAAAAATTCAAGATTCGCGATCGAAATATTACCCTCTTCAATGTGCTCTTGAAGACGACCAGGAGTAGCAACTAAAATATCAACACCCGGATCTAATGCTCTCTCTTGAGAAGACATTTTTTTACCGCCAAATACTGCCGTTACTGATAGCGATGTGTATTTTGTGTAATCCGCAATGTTTACTGCGATTTGCTCTGCTAGTTCACGCGTTGGCGCTAAAATTAGAGCGCGAGCTGAACGACGCGTTGCTGTTTTTTTCGAATCAAGCAATTGCTGAATCACTGGCAATGCAAACGCAGCAGTTTTGCCTGTACCTGTTTGAGCATTTGCAAGAATATCATGACCTTTACGTGCCAAAGGAATAGCTTTTTGCTGGATTGGGGTTAATTTCTGATAACCACATTCAGTTAATGCTTTTACGACTTCAGGTGCGAAACCTTGAGATGAAAATGACATAAAGTGGATTCCTTAAGCGAACAGTCTATGTATTCAGTGGATAATAATTTAGCCGCGCATTATAAATGATTTACGGTGAGTTAGCGCACATTTTTTGTTATTCCATCATAAAAAAAGGCAGAAACACTGAAGTATTCCTGCCTTTTTATCTATTTCGTTTTAAAACGACCCGATTAGTGAAGTTTTAAGTTTGGACGAAGTACTCGGTTAATACGACCGACTAACATAATCAAGGTTGTTTTAAACACACCATGCAATGCAATCTGATGCATACGATATAAAGAAATGTACACCACGCGAGCAATACGACCCTCAACCATCATTGAGCCTTTTGTCAGGTTCCCCATTAAGCTACCAACTGTTGAGAAGTTACTTAATGAAACCAAAGACCCGTGATCTTTATACACATACGGCTTCATTTCACGATCAGTCATCTTAGCCACAATATTCTTAAACGCATGGCTTGCCATTTGGTGTGCCGCTTGTGCACGAGGAGGAACAAAACCACCCTCAGGCTTTTCACATGATGCTAAATCACCAATAACAAAAATATCGTCATCACGTGTTGTTTGAAGCGTAGGTTTAACAACAAGTTGGTTAATACGGTTCGTTTCTAAGCCTGCGATGTCTTTAATGAAATCAGGAGCTTTGATGCCCGCAGCCCATACCATGATTTGAGCAGGGATAAGCTCTCCATCTTTAGTATGTAAACCTTCAGAGTCGGCCTTTGTTACCATTGTCGTCGTACGAACATTAACACCAAGTTTAGTTAACTCGCTGTGAGCAGCAGCAGAGATACGCGGTGGTAATGCAGGGAGAATACGCTCACCCGCTTCTACAAGGTTTACGTTTAGCTTTGCAGAATCCAAATCGCCAAAGCCGTATAAACGTAGCTCTTTAACTGCATTATGTAACTCAGCAGACAGTTCAACACCCGTAGCACCAGCACCAACAATCGCAATATCTACGGTTTTTTGTGTTGGGTGCATATGAAGCTTTAAGAACTGGTTGTTCATTTCAGTACGGAAACGGTGAGCTTGCTCTGGACTATCTAGGAAGATACAGTTTTCACGAACACCCGGAGTATTAAAATCATTTGATGTTGAGCCAATCGCAAGGATCAGGTAATCGTATTCGATTTCTCTTGTCGGAATAAGAACTTCGTCATGCTCATCTTTAATTTCAGCCAGCGTGATGAATTTACGCTCACGGTTGATATCGCATAAGCTGCCCATCTGAAAATCAAACGAATGGTTTTTTGCATGTGCACGGTAACTGATTGCATCAACACCTTCATCTAAAGAACCCGTTGCTACTTCATGAAGTAATGGTTTCCATAAATGGCTCGCTTTACGATCAACCAAAGTAACTTCTGCACGACCTTTACGACCTAATGTACGACCAAATTTAGTAGCAAGCTCTAGACCACCAGCTCCACCACCAACAATAACAATCTTAGTCATTGCAATCTTCCTCTAAAAAATAAAAACGGCATCAACCTGAGCGACTCAGATTAAAAAATGTGTGCTCTCTACTTTTTCATACACACTATCGTAAAAAGTAAGAGTCTTGAGGAAACAGCGTTCACGTTACGCTAATTTTGAGCAATGTATGCTTCTTGTCTTTGTTTTAGACCAATGTGATTCATTAGATGATTACATTGGTATGAGCATTATATATCTGCATTTCGGATGTTATCAAGCATATATAGATGTTATAGAGAAGATTTCTTTTGAGGTGTAAAATAAATGATGGAATTGTGTTATTTTGTTATGAGAGATCGTTTCTTTGGTTTAGATCAAAAAACCTCACGATATTGTGAGGTTTTTATTATGTAGCAACCGTTTTTTATATCTAGATCGAATTTACAAAACAGGTACTAGATTAAAGTTTCAGCTTCTTTAAATGCTTTCATTGCCTGCAAGTGTTGAGAGATTTTTTTGAACTTATGCGTTTCATTCTCATCCCAAATGATTTGGTAATAAGGCTCAAGCTCTACTGCTGTCTCTGCGTTATCACGTATCTCATCGCTCTTAGATAAAATACATAAACAATGCTCTTTATTCTTTTGACGGAACTTCTCTACACACTTAGTCGCAATGTCTGCATACTCTTCAGGACGATCAATACGTCCTTCCATATTCACTTCTGGGTGCAAGTTAGGATTAAAAATAACCTGACGGATCCCACATAAAAAGCCAATACGTTCAGCCCAAAAGCCACCAAGACCAACACCACAGATAATTGGGTTTGGATCGCCAGCTTGCTCAATAACCTTATGCACTTCTTTTAATAAGTGCTGCATATCATGCTTAGGATGCAGAGTGCTGTAATTAATGAAACGAACATCTTCATCAATAAATTGAAGCTGTACCACTTTCTCATGATTACCAGGGCTTGTTGAGTCAAAGCCGTGAAGATAAATAATCATGTTTCCCCCTGTTCCTGAATAAGAATTAGTCCATATAAGTAAATTTAATCTACCATGAAAATTATGGTTTTAAAGCCATTAACTTAAGCAAAACTGAGAACAGTGATCTAGCCTAGATAATTACCGATTTATTTTTTAATTAATGGCATTAATTTCTTTAACTTGCTCATTTCTCGCTCAGCCAACTCTTGGTAACGCGTATCTTTCAATAACTGATGGCCTAGAGAAAACCATAACGCCCCCATAAAACAAACCCAAGGCGTCCACTTATTTACCGCCAGCTTCCATTTGTTTTCATCAAAACCTCGTAGCAGGCAATAACGATGAATAACCTCATCAGCATCGAACTGGTTAGCAATGATCATGGTTGCTAAGTCTTGGCTAGGATCTCCGATAGAAGCGTATTCCCAATCAATCAAGCCATACCCTTTTTCTTTGACAATAATATTATAAGCACCAATATCGAAGTGACATAAACAAGGAGTAAATAAAGGCAGTTCTTCTTCTTGAGAGAAGTAATCAACATAAACTTGCATTTCACTTGTTTGGTTTTCTGGTTCTAATGATGACCAATAACTCAAAATACGTGATTTTAAGCTCATCACATCATTTTTAACTTCATTGTTAAACCCATCCAAAGCAAGTTGATGAACTGACACTAATAGTTCAACCGCAACGTCTTTGGCTTTATCAAGCTCAATCACATCACCCTTAAACCATTCAACCAATAAACCCTCATCATTTGAACCGTAAACATTAGGGGCAAAAGATACTGCTTGCAATGCTGTTAATATGACTTGTTCTTTGCCTCTATTTGCCCCAAGTACTTTCGCTTGCTCAGATACTGGACGCCAGACAAAAGTTCCCTCTTTCGCTTCGACTTTTAAACAGGCATTAGTTAATCCACCAGACAGTAACGATACTTTGTTAGTATTTAACCCAAAGCCATCAAAATTAATATCCATATCTACTCCATAAATCTCGTAATAACATAAGCTTATAAAAGTTTATCACAATTAACCAAGCGCTTTTATTCTGTCTCTAATTTGCATTAAAAATTGATTTTAAAATCTTAATAGTTTTCGCTATTCAAACCTAATAAATTGGATTATTATCCGCGCCCTACGCGTCTCTTCTGGCTTAACTATTATACAGTTCCTCATCAGACGTATTTACTATATACCTTTCCAAATAAGCGGTTAATCAAACACTTAAAGTAGACTGGTGTTATTTTGGATAGACTATAATGTCCTCTAACGCTTTATATACTGATTTATCTGGCTATTACGATTTAATGTGTGCTGATATCGATTATCAAGAGCAAAGTAATTTTGTTCGCCGTATACATCAAATCTTTGGTAATCAAGGAAGAGATTATCTAGATTTAGCGTGTGGTACAGGCCCGCACGTTAAACATTTTATTAATTATGGATATCAAGCAAAAGGGTTAGACATAAACCAACCTATGCTTGATATTGCAAAGCAGCGTAACCCTGAAGCTGAGTTTATTTTGCATGACATGAGTAACTTCAAGGTTGAAGAACCATTGGATTTAATCACCTGTTTTCTTTATTCAATTCACTACAATGCGAATATTGAAAAGCTGTCAGAATGTATTGCAAGCGCTCATGCAGCGTTAAAGCCAGAAGGCGTACTTTGCTTTAATTCTGTAGCAAGAAACAAGATCGACAATCGCTCATTTGTAAAACATCCGGCAGAACACGAAGGCAGCCAATTTAGCTTCCAATCAGGCTGGAACTATTGTGGCGAAGGTGAGCAACAACACCTATTGCTAAAAATAGAAAAAACAACGGATGGTGTAACAGAGGTTTGGGACGACAAGCACCCTATGGTTGCGGTTGATTTTAAACAGCTGAACGCTTTGCTAGAACCGTACTTTGACGTTCATATGTTTGAGCATGATTATGAAAAAATCACACCATTAAATGATGGCTCAGGTAATGCCATTGTGGTTTGTGTGAAAAAATAAATTTAAACACCGATATCATCAATTTGATGATCTATTTAGCCATAATACATATAGCTAAAACAAAAAATCCGCCAAACAAGGCGGATTTTTATCTAATTAGTAATCAGAATAAAACTATTTCTGAAAAATATTATAGGTAGTTAGCATCAACCAATTCGCTAAGCTCTACTTTATTTACTTCAGGACGGCTATCTAACCAATTAGCCACAAGAAGTTGCTCGTCTGCTGTTGCTGAACGGTAACGCTCTGTCGAACAGATAAAGCCTTCAAATAGCTCTAGACCACCGCCACCAAAGCATAAGTCAATGCTGTTAATGTAATCAATGAAATCATCAACAAATGCATCGTATTGGTCAAAGTCTTTAAATTCAGTAGCGCAGCTTACTTCAAAACCAAGAATCGCAAATTCACCTAAGTATAATTTCTTACGAATACGACGATTTTTGTTTTCTAACTTATTCAGTTTCATGACATTTCTCTCTTTGATTTATCTACTACCTTTATACTCCTTTAGTCAGATTTACCCAAGCTTTGATTGCAAGAAATTAATAAGTTTATACAAACAAAAAAGCCAGAGCAGTTACCTACTCTGGCTTTCTTTAGCTATCAATTAACGTTGGGTAATTACCAACCTAATAAGCTTTTCTCTTGTTGTTTACGGATCTCAGTTTCATCAGCCCACTCGATAAGGCCAGTTTCTAGATCCATTAAACGCATTGTCATTTTGTAGTATACGTCTTTGTCGCTACCTGCATTTTTCACGATGCTAGAAAGGTTGCCATAAAGCATGTATTGAGCGCCAACCATTTTACCGAACTGAATCGCTGTATTTTGGTTTACTAACTCATCATTGTTTTGGAAGTTAAGTTGTGAACGTACCGCTTCTACGCGATCCATATCAACAAAACGGAACTTACCAGAATTAAGTAGCTTAGTACTGATTGAATCCGTTACTGATTCAGTATCAATATGCTCACTTGTTTTGTTCTTAATGCTCTCAACAAAAACAATTGGGCGATTACCTTGAGTAATTTGAGCAACAGCACCAGAAGACAGCATGCTTTCAGTCATTTCACCCGCAATCTTTTGTAGATCCGTTGAGCCAAAGTCTACCGTTGTTGTTTCAACCGCTTGAGCATCACCGTAACTTACTTTATTAGAACAACCACCGAGTAATACAGCCAAGCCTAATAATGCAACAACACTTTTTTTCATTTTATTTACCTCTAGTAAGTGGTTTCTATCTTAAATTATAGAAGGTTATTCTAATGTACGAATTTGAACACGGAATTGAGTTGCTTCAGGTTTTATAGCCACACCTTGAATGCTCATTGTATCTAAACCACGAACAATAAAAGTGCGCCAAGGTGAATCAGAACCATTCACTTCTAGCCCTTGAGCATCATACCAATAAAAACGGTATTGAAGTTGTTGATCACCAGAGTATTTACTTGTAACTGACACAATACCTCGAACCAAGCCATTGTTGTCTTGAGTACTTATCTGTTCAACCGATAAACGGTGACCCAGTACATTATCACCAAATAATACTTTCTGAGTACTGCTGTCTACGCTAATACCAGCGGTTTGACTTGAACTACACGCTGCTAATGCCAATGGTAGTAACAATACGATAAGCCATTTCTTCATTATATTTCTCCTAACTGTTTATGCCACCATGTGACAGCTTTTCCTTGCCTAGAGACCCAAACCACCACGGTATGACCTTCTTTTACTGTAAAGTTTAGTTCATTCCCTAAATATTGAATTTGATTCTCACCAGGTTCAATATTTTTACTTGTCACACTTATAACACCCGGCAATGTTTGCCAACTACGCGTATCTGGCTGCTCTGTCAGTGAGTTAAAAATAGTTAACACTGCATTAGCGAGCTCTTCCTCTTTGGTGTTTCTTGATGTTTTTCGTAGTTCATCTTTTGCTACAACACGTAAAGCCTGTCGAATAACCATTGCGGGGATACGCTCATTCAAATCATTACGAGCCATCAAGGTGACATCAGCAACAGGATCTGAATTTAACGCTTTATCATTCACTTTAAGTGGCGTAAAAACTTCACGGTTTGTCGTTTTATAATAAGGCAGAGCTAGATTGTATTGAACAAAGTTACCTTGACTATCCCACATTGGCAATCGTAATCGCCAATCTGACAGTTGTGGCAAAATACCTTGCTCATCAATAATAATGACACGGCTATCCGTTCGATTAGGAACCTGATATTCACCATACTTCTGCTCTAACATTCGAATGTCATTACGCATACCAAGACGACGAGCAAGGCGCTGCACAGATTCAATAACCGTCTTATTATTTGGAGCAACGGCTAAGGCTCTTTTATAGTCGATATACGCATCGCTGTAATTGCGGTTCGTTTCATATAACAAGCCAGAGTAGTAGAACAAATAGCCATTTTGCACCGCTGCCAGCTTATCACCCACATCAGGATAATTAGCTAAAATCGCGCCGACATTCGCATCTACACCTTGTTTCTTTGCTTCTTTCTCTGCAGAACGTAAGTCTTTCTCACGATCTCTTTTAGCTTGTTCTTGAATATAGTTTGCTTTACGAATTTCAACCAAAGCACCGTCTAAATCATTATTCTTTAAATAATTCAATGAAAGATACAAGTGCAAATAACCGAGCTCATAATCCGCTGGTTTATAGTCAATTAAATTATCATTTGTCACCAGAGAGCCGACTTGGTTCGCCGAATCTGAAACAGAGATAACCGCTTGATCACTTTGCACTCTTGCCGCCTGCTCTGCGGTTTCAAAATCAGATTTACTGACCGTATAATGCTCACTAAGTAAAGCCACTCGACCACGCTCTAAGTTATCGAGAATAGGACCGCCGATCTCAATAGGCTCTTCACTATAGGCAAGTTTAGAATCACCATTTTTAACTAACTGATAAGTGTCATCTGTTTGTGCAGAATAATGGCTAAACAAGTTACCGACAGACAGATTCGCACACCCTGTCATTAGCAGAGTAAAAGACAATACAATGGTTTTTTTTGATATCGATGTCATTAAAATAGAATGCTCTTGATTGGAAAAGTAAGGCCCCAACTATCAGAGCCTTATATTAGCGATCTATTAGCTTAATAGCATTGGACCCAATGGACGTCCGCCCACAAGGTGCATATGAATATGGTATACCTCTTGGCCGCCATGAGGATTACAATTAACAATTAAGCGGTAACCATCTTTGGCAATACCTTCGTCAATCGCAATTTTCTTAGCTACAGTAAACAAACGTCCCATAACTAGCTCATCTTCAGCTTCTACGTCATTTGTTGTCGGGATCAGCTTATTAGGAATAATCAATACGTGGCTCGGCGCACGCGGGTTAATATCACGAAACGCAGTAACTAAATCATCTTGATAAACCACATCCGCAGGGATCTCTTTGCGAATAATTTTACTAAAAATCGTTTCTTCAGCCATGAAGCCTCTCCAATAAAACACAGTTTTTTATTTACTATTAGCTCTAGTATGCGTCACAAATTTGTCGAAAACAATCACTTGAATCATAAGTTCAGCACAAATAATGTCTTGATACATAAAAATCCATTTAAAAATTTGAGAGTGACCTCTCGCTACGAATTACCTATTTTATAGATATCGTCACAATTAGTGATACTAAATAACCATACTATCAATAATATTGTCATCATATTAAGACACTGCCTCACAACTGAGGCTTCGATGTTACATTTAATACAATTATTATATAAGAGAGATAGAACATGAACAGTTCGGTAGTACGTCGAATGTATGCAGGATTTTCACTAATTGTGATCCTGTTTATAACGACGGTTATACTAATGCTCAATGGAACGAGTAATATTCACACTCAAATGAAATCCGTTTCTTCTGAATCATTACCTTTGGTCAGTTTATCCAACGAAACGAGCGTTGCCCTTCTTGCTGCAGACAAATCATTTAAAGACTTTTTAACGACACGTGATCCTTCTCAAATGCAACAGTCAAGAGAGCAGTTCACTTCAGCACAAGAAACATTTAACTCAACCTTTAAGCGCTTAACAACGGTAGCAGAACAAAAAAATACCGGCGCTCAGCAACGAACTGAACTCGCCGCTATTCAACAAGCGTATTTCACAGAAGCTAGAGTAGCCATGAACAACTACCAAGCTTTATTACTTGCTGAAGATGAAAAACAGAAATCAATCCGTAACTTCCAACGCCTTTACACTGAATTAAGTGTTCGCATGAAGGAATACGTTAACGACCAAGAAAGCATTGCCGTTAAAATGATGGCAAAAAGTTACTTTGTTAAACTAGAAGATGCAGAATTAATCACCTCTGACGCACTAGCAAGCAACGATATTGAGTTTGTAAAAAAAGCCGTTAACCAAAACAAAAAAGCCGTTACCCATTTAAACTACGCGTATCGCGGTTTAGTTAATCAGTTACCACAATTAAAAGAAACCTTTGATAAACCCGTTAATCAATTTAGTAATGAAGTCGGTAAAAAAGAAGGCATCCTAAATACACACTTTGCTTATCTAAATGCTACCGATACCCTTTACAGTAATATCTCTAATCTGGCTCGCCAAATTGATAGCGCACTGGTTTTATTAACCTCATTTAATGAATTAGCAAATCAAGACTTACAACAGTCATTGCAAATTGCAGAAGATATCTACCAACAAAGCGTATATAAAGCGATTGTATTAGGTATTGTGGTTTCGCTACTTGCTACCTTTATTGGTTATCACCTTGCATCATCAGTTCGCACACCATTAAAAAATATGCTACGTATTTTAGAGTCATTGACTTCTGGTGATATGACTCAACGAATTGAAACCAAAAGAAATACCGAATTCAGCCGTGTTTCTCGTCACATTAATACACTGGCTGATAATCTACAAAAAGTACTACTGCAACTCAGTGCTGCCTCAGACGAATTGACCGAGGTTGCTCAAAATAACAGCTCAACGGCTGAAAGAGCAAAACAACAACTGCTAAATCAACGCGAACAAACCACTAGCGTTGCCGCGGCGATGACTCAAATGGAACACTCAGTTGTTGAAGTTGCCTCAAGCTCAGAAAGCTCACTACTTAAGGTTCAAGAAGTAGAAGCGGCCTCTGAACATGGTCAACAAGTGATGCAAAGTAACTTGCAAACCATTGAGCAGCTATCAAGTCGTCTTGATGAATCAGTTCAAGCCGTAGGTAATTTACAAAAAGTTAGCGGGGAAATTGGTTCTATTCTTGATGTGATCAATAACATTGCAGAGCAAACTAACCTACTTGCACTAAACGCCGCGATTGAAGCAGCACGCGCAGGTGAGCAAGGACGTGGCTTTGCCGTAGTAGCTGATGAGGTTCGTATTCTTGCTCAACGTACTGCAAAATCAACCTCTGAAATTGAAGTCATGATTGCCAACCTTCAATCCAGCTCTAAAACTACCACCACCGTGATTGAAAGCTGTGTAGTCGACATGCAGCAGAGCGTTACTCAAACCAACGAAGCCAACAATGCAATGGTGATGATCCAAAGCCTGATTGATGAGATAAGCCACATGAGTAACCATATTTCTCAAGCAGCTAACGAGCAAAGTGCAACCACAACTGAAATTGCACGCAGTCTTGAAGACATTAGTCACATTGCAGAAGAGAACCAAACCGCAATGAATGATATTGCCAATGTCAGCTCAACATTGAATGAGTTGGCACACCAACAAAGTGATATCGTGCATCAGTTTAAGGTTTAGTTAAGAGAGTTAAGCAAATAACCAAGCGACAAAAACAAAAAAAGGTGGATACGTTATCCACCTTTTTTATGTCTGCTTATTAGCGTTTTTATTCTGGTAATAGTTACCGTGAAAACAACAGATACGAGTTTGCAGGAATAAAGAATCTAAGGTTTCCCTGCTGAGGTGCGTAATAACTGTGCGAGGTTCTTTCTAACCACACCACATCCGATTTTACCGCCATATTCACTTCAATATTATGGGCAGATTTATTGATTGCCACGATACCACTTTCCCCTCTTTCGAAGATCAAATGATCATCACTTGCAGCGACGTGTTTTTGTAGCTCACCATACATATCATGATGAAAAGCAATCAGTGTCGCCATGCGATCAGAATGCCACTCATCTTTCCATCTTGGTTCACCTGCGCCATTTTTTATGCCACTGACATCAAGCTCAGAATAAATCAGAGGGATCCCACCATCACGGCCAAACAAATACGCATGCGCAAGCCACTCATTTGCTTCACTCATCACAAGCGACTGAAACACTTGGTTATTGGGAATATCATGAGTAGTCGCAAAAGTAATCGCGCGCAGTGGAGACATTGCCATCCCATAAATGTACGGGTCAATTAAGCTCGTAAAAGAGGCGTCTTTTTCTAGTGCTTGATAAAGAGTATTAAACAAAGGAAAGTCATAAGCGCCTAACTCTGTTTCTTTTAGGTATGGGTTTAAAAAGGTTTCGTACTCTTCTTTGGTTGCACCACCATCGGTAATGATCTCACCAAAAATATGAATATCATGGGTGATCTCATCATCCCACACTTTGCTAAGGTGCTCTAAACTCATGTGCTTGGCGGCATCAATACGAAAGCCTTTCACACCAATCTGTTTTAGCGCCTTTAGGTATGAACGTTGCTGCTCAATAACATGCTCATTATCCGCTAACGTTGGTAAACCTGGGTCATGAGGCCCACCTGAGATTCGGCCGTTCTGCACTTCCCATTTGTCATTCCAATTCTCAATACCAAAGGCTTCGACAAAATCAGATTCAGAAAACAGCGGCTCAGATAAATCACCAAACAGTTTTAATGCTTCATACTTCTCAGGGTTACGAGCGTAATCTTCTCTGTCCCACTGATTTGGGTATTCAAGATCGGCTCTAATGTCTGATTCATTCGCCATGTGATTGAACACTACATCAACATAAACCCACAACCCTAGCTCAGCCAATCGCTCTACCATGCGTGTAAAATCAAGCGTATTACCAAGGGGGTTATCTATTAAGCGGTAATCTTGAGGTTGGTATCGCTGCCACCACTGAGTGCCTGATGGCAAGCTTAATGATTTCATGGCAGGAGAAACGAGCACAGAGCGATAACCCAAACGGGCAATCAATTCTGCTTGCTCTGTGATGTGTTCATAGCGCCAATCGAAAGCATGTAGGATGACATTACTCATCGCTGGCACTTCAGCTGAATGGCATTGTGTTTGCTGGTTCATTATTTTTTTATCCATTACATAACATCATTCAATTATAAAAAGTTCCCATTTTCCTTCCCTCCTCCCTTAATCGATAAAATCCAGTAGGAGATCTTAGGCGTAGAAGAGAAAGATAAGCAGTACTCTATAGCGATACCGTAAAGGATACTAATGATAACTCACTCTATAATAACAAGTTATCTTCTATTGGGATAAAGCGATCAGCAGCTTCTATAAGTGAATTAGCCGTTAAATTTTGCACGCCATACACTTCAACTTCTTTATTAAAACGTGACTGAATTCGCTTAACGAGTAAGTCAAAATCCCCATCGCCAGACAAAATAACCACAATATCCGCCTGCTCTGCTAACTCAATCGCATCAAGGGTGATACCTACGTCCCAATCGCCTTTTGCTGACCCATCACGACGCTGAATAAAAGGCTTAAGCTTTACATCAAAACCAATACCACGAAGGATATTATGAAACTGCTTTTGTTTGTCATCACTGCGCGCAATCGCATACGCATTAGCCCCAACCACCTTACGGCCATCGGTCACTTTTGCCCATAATGCGTTGTAATCAAAATGACGTTGGTAAACATCACGCGTGGTGTAATAAATATTTTGTACATCAACAAGAATCGCAACGGTTTTCATATTTCGCCTTCCTAGGAAATTATCCAATGAGTCTATATGAATCCCTTTAATTTAGGTATACTTCGCGCAAATTTTGTATTGGAAAGACGGTAAAATGACTAAAGGCTACTCTTGTATTGGATTGGTAAACCCAAAAACACCTGAAAACGTAGGCTCGGTAATGCGAGCGGCAGGCTGCTATGGCGTAAACTCGGTATTCTACACGGGCAGACGTTACGATATTGCAAAGCAGTTTTGTACGGATACAAAAAGCCAGCATCTTAACGTTCCATTGATCGGCGTTGAAGATCTAAAAGACATCATTCCTTTAGATTGTGTGCCAGTCGCGGTTGATTTAATTGAAGGCGCTAAACCACTGCCAGATTACAAGCACCCACCACGTGCGTTTTACATTTTTGGCCCAGAAGATGGCACATTGAAAAAAGAGATCACCGATTTCTGCCGTGAGACGATTTATGTCCCAACCAATGGCTGCATGAACTTAGCCGCTGCTGTGAACGTGATCATGTACGATCGCATGGCAAAAGGCGAAAACTTCTCCAACCATAAATAATCTACGTTAAGCTAGATGAATAAAGGAACTCGACATGTTTGATTTATCACGTATTTCGGGTTTCGAAAACGCATCAATTACCCAAACCGATACCCTACAAACCTTGTGGGGCGGCTATGGGGAGTTGGTGCGTTTGCATTTAACCCAAGCACCCATCTCTTCTATTATCATTAAACAGATCACCTTACCCAAGCCTAAAGTGCATCCTAGGGGTTGGAATACAGATTTATCACACCAACGTAAACTCGACTCATACCAAGTGGAACTCAATTGGTATCAAGATTACGCCAATGCAGTTTCTACCCATTGTCCTGTGCCGCGCTGTTTATATGTAGAGCAGCGAGATAACGAGCTCATCTTAGTATTGGAAGATTTAGCGACTTGCGGATTTCCAATCGTAAAAACTGGACCATTACAAACCAGCGCCTCAATAAATGAAACCAAAGCCTGCTTAACTTGGCTTGCAAACTTTCATGCAGCACACCTTAATGTTGAGCCTATTGGCTTATGGCAAACTGGCACTTATTGGCATTTAGATACGCGCCCTGATGAGCTTGAAGCCTTAACGGACATACCATTAGAAGACGCTGCGCTTAAGATTGATGAAACACTAAAAAACACCCGTTACCAAACCTTGGTTCATGGTGATGCTAAGTTAGCGAACTTCTGCTTTTCTGAAGATGGCGAGCAAGTCGCTGCTGTTGATTTTCAATATGTGGGTAAAGGCTGCGGTATGAAGGATGTGATCTTGTTTATCAGCAGTGCAATAAAGCCAGAACAGTGCGCAGAGCTTGAGAGTGAGCTGTTAGATCATTACTTTAGTCAGCTTAAAAGCGCCCTATTACGTTTAGGTCACACAAAAGCAAGTGACGATATTGAGCAAGCGTGGCGACCACTGTTTTGCATTGCTTGGGCTGATTTTCAACGCTTTGTAAAAGGCTGGAGCCCAGAGCATTGGAAGATTAATGGGTATACTGAAGAACTTAAAGAAAGAGCGCTGAAGGTTTTGTAGGGAAAGGTCGCAAGTGAGCGACCTTTTTTCTATGGGTGTAGCTGTTAACTTGTTTCTGGATAGAAATGGGCGAGCATTGATGCTCTAAGTCATGAAGTTCGGATAAGCTAGGTTTATGACATAATATGATTAGAGAACCATTCTCGGTTCAGTTTAAAAATCTATCTTATCAAGCCACTCGACATGCTTTGTACGTTCTTCTTGCTGCCATTTCATATTCCAAATCCAATCATCAAATCTTGGTGAGCAATCAGAACACTTATCACAATGCCTTTGTTTAAATCCTGACATAAACTCTGGTCCACCCGAGTTATCAAATGCTTTGATCAGCAAGTTCCCAGTTCCAACTGTATACTTATGCTTTAAACAAGTCATGATAGACATACTCAGAGAGTGCATTCCCAACTGTTTGGCTATCATTCCTCTCGGTCGGTAATCAACGAACATATGTTCACAATGACCAATAATATTTGTAGGGTCATAGTTGGCTAAACCTATTGCGATGAACTGACCTTCTCTCGAAGTAGGATCGTCTGGGTCCATTCCAAGGTTTTTAGCCATATCAGCAAAGAACTGCTTTTGCTCTTCAATACTAGCTTCAAAAAGTGGCTTTCGTTCTTCTTTATTAGCCATTACATTATCAAGCGCATCCAATAACTCTTCAGCACTCGAACAATGCTCAAGAATTAAAGATCTAACGTCAAACTTCACAATAGTTTTAAGCTCAGACTGTAAGTTGACCATAAGATACAGCTGCTCAATTTTTCTCATCTCACTAACAATTGACGAGTACATCAATACTGTATGAAGCATCTTTTCAAACCACTCATCTAGGAATGCGATAGCTTCATTTGACCCACGTGCATTGTGAATGGTTTTAAACATACCTATAGATAAACTAACATCACACATCAAATCTGCCAAGATATTAAACTGACTGAGGTTAACCAGTCTGTGGCACATGTTAATTATCTTCTGCAACTGAGCACAAGCCTCATGATATTGCTTGTGTATTTCTCGGTTCATAAACAAGTATTCAAAACTATCAGATTTAAAGTTCTCATTTGAATGATGTTGCGCATGTAGCTGTTCAACTTGAATACTAAACAATGCGCTTCTTGCTTTAGCTATCGCTGTTAGACGGTAAGCTGACTCTTTTTGCTCTCTTGCACAGGCAACTAAGTATTCGCATAACTTAAGTTGCTCCTCAATCTGTTCATTTTTGACTTGTTTATAAGGAGCGATCTTAAAAGCGTAATCAAAGTAAAGTGCAGCCAAGAATCTATCTTTAGCTGGCACAATGCGCGATTGAATAATGTCACTAGCTTGCCGATAAAGGTCATCAAATGATCTAGCAAGTAAGAGTTGGTCTAACTTGATATGGTAAGCCTTAAACAAAGCATCACCGACTTGTTCGATACGTGTATTCAAAGCTTCTGGTTGCAAGGTCTTACAGTTGTTAACCGCAAGCTTAAGATCTCGTAAAGACAGGAAATCCCAGCATTCTTGAACAGCCACCAACAATTTATCGAATGCTACGGAATCGTTTCTTTCTAGCTTATTCTCAACGGGTAAATGGACAGTCAAAGTATCAGTAGATGAGTCTCTTACTTTCTCCAAGATCTCTTGATTGTCAGTAACAGAAGCCCAGTAAATTTCTTCGCTAGACACTTCAACAACTACCAATATCACTGGAATATTGAACTTGAGATAATACTGAAGACGGGAGCGAGAAACCGAGAAAGACAGTTTCTGTCCATCCTCAATAAATGAACAGTTCTCTTGACCTTTAAGCTGAATTTTGAACACGCTCTCTTGACCAAGAGCTTTTCCGTTTGAATCTTTCAGCTCAATTTCACAGTCAATACCATGATCATTCTGGTCTTCTTGACTTCTGATAATCCAATTGAACGGCGCTTTGTACTCAAAAATTCGCCCTGCTGCTGTACCAATCTCACCTGCATTCATAGTGAAACCTTATAAATTTTAAAGCCTTTATTTTAACCGGAAGCTGCAACAATTTAAATGTAAATAGAGCAAATCAAGATGAGAGTTATGTCAAATTACTTTAATTAAGCCAAAACTAGAATCGTAGATATGTAAACGAAAGACACCTCAAACTCACTTTGGGGCACAAACGAGTTAGATTATTATTTAGCAAGTTGATATTCGCCAATAAGACTCCCAAGTAGAATGTTCAACTTACGATTTAAATTTCTAATCATGGCAAGTGAAAGTCGTCTCTTTCTCTTCAAGCTCTCTGTAACTCGGCTGTGCAGCCCTAGACTTAAATTTTATAGTGAACGTTTTCGTATGCTTCAGCTAATGTGGTTAAAATTTCTAATTCATCAAATTCATGATCAGACAGTGCATCAAGATCGCCGCTAGTAAGCTCACTGATACGAGCCATCGCTGCTTTGTAATCATCTTTAGTTCTAATTGGCTTAGTATTCATAATTTATTACCTCTACATTGTTATTACATGCTTAGTGTTTATAAACTCTATAAAAAACTCCCCAGCACAAAGTACCAGAGAGTTTTATTGTAGATCTAACTTTTACTTTAGCTCTTAATCTAGCTACAAACTAACCTAATTAGTTAACTCGCTTAGTCGCTACCTTTGGTTTTTCAACTTCCGTCAATAGCCCTTTAAGTAGACTTGCACTGCCAAGCAACAGAATAATAGTAAACGGCATTGCTGCAATAATGGTAATTGATTGCAGAGATTGAATAGACTGCGTACCACCAATCCACAACATAATCATGGCGATAGCACCAGAGATAACAGCCCACACTACTTTCTGCTTAACAGGTACTTCTAATTTACCACCCGCTGTCATGCCATCAATAACGATAGAGCCTGAATCCAACGTTGTCACAAAGAAAACGATGATCAATGCTACGGCAATAAAAGATAAAATATCCCCGAACGGATAAGCATCTAGCATGTGGAACAAGCTTAGAGAGACATCGCTAATACCTTGTTGAGCACCTAATAGCCCAATTTTATCGATGACTTGTTGAATAGCCACGCCGCCGAAGATAGACATCCAAGCCGTTGTTACCATTGTCGGAATAAGCATTACGCAAAGTAGGAACTCACGAACGGTTCGTCCTTTAGAGATACGCGCTACGAACATACCAAAGAAAGGTGCATACGCAACCCACCACGCCCAATAGAACACAGTCCAACCGTGCAACCAAGTGGTGTCTTCACGGCCAGAGGTTTCGCTTAATGGAATAATATTTTTCACATAACCTGTTAATGCCGTAACTAATGAATCTAATACGGTTGTGAAGTTCAGCACAGCAATCAGACCAAGGAAGATAAAGGCAATAACCATATTTAGGTTACTAAGAAACTTAACGCCCCCATCCATACCTCGTAAAACAGAGATAATAGCTAAGCCCATAATCAATATGATAATAGCCTGTTGAAGATAGATATTATTTTCCATTCCAAAAACATGGCTAATACCACTCGCCGCTTGCGAGCCGCCTAAACCAAGAGACGTTGCCAGACCAAACAAGGTAACTAATACGGTTAAGATATCAATCACATCGCCAGTTTTACCCCAAACGCGATCCCCTAATAGTGGATAAAACACAGAGCGCATTGATAATGGCAGCCCTTTGTTATAAACAAAATAAGCAAGGCAAAGTGCCGTCATGCCATAGATAGCCCACGCATGTAAACCCCAATGGAAAACGGTTGCGCCTAGTGCAAGTTCACGACCTGCTTCTGTAAAAGGTTCTACATTAAGTGGGGTTCCAAACCAGTTGGTAAAGAACGCGGTTGGCTCTGCAACACCCCAGAAAATAAGCCCAATACCCATACCTGCTGCAAATAGCATTGAGATCCAAGAGGCTTTTGAATAATCAGGTTTTGCACCTTCACCACCTAAACGAATTTTACCCAAAGGTGAAAACGCGATAATAATGGCTAAAATTAATAATAGGTTAGCTCCCCACATAAAGAGGAAGTCAAAATTTGCTAACACTGAGCCTTTAATGGAATCAATCGCGGCTTTGGCGTCTGTCGGTGGTAGTGCGAGAAGAGTGATAATGAAGAGAAGAGATAAGCCAACTGAGGCCATAAAAACGGTGTTATGGACATCCATGCCCCATTTACTAATGTTATCTTGACCGACTTCATAATCTGTCGATTCAATACTGTACTTTTTTGATTTAAAACCCATAAATGATAATGTTCAGATATTCAGTTAAGCGAACGCCTAGACGAATATAAGGACAACTCCTTATCCAATTGCTGTTTGATTGAGTAGCGGTACCATGTAAATAAACATGATAAAAATCACCACGGTAGGTGATTAATGGCTCTTTTTCTCAATCCCAAGCGGCGAATTGTAACACAAAATGGGTAGTTATTGGTGATTAACTCTTTTTCTGCGTGTAGCTATCGTATTTCATGATAAAAGATCGTTAATAAACGATCTTTTTAATTTGGGTATTTTAGTCTCTAAATGATGTTCAGATAATCGGCCGTTTAGAATGTTCGTTCTACATCGACTTTAATCGGCCTTTAAAGTGCTCATAAACATCTTCATTATTGAAACCATCGACATTTTGGCTGCTAAAGATCAACGGCTCGACCCCTTGCTCTAGTGCTAATTTTTGCGCTTCTGTACATAGCGTATTGATAAGAGCCATACCTGAAATACTAGAAAAAGCCCCTGTTACTCGGTTATTTATCTCACACAGCCCATCACCACTTGGAACGCGATTATCTAAAATGATATCAGCGATATCCATCAATTTTAGTCCACTTTCATGGCGACTTGGATATTGGCTAGATTGCTCAACAGAGGTTATCGCAATCACTTTATGGCCTTTATCTTTGGCTAGCTGGGCAAACTCTACAGGGAGCGCGTTTCTACCTGAATTAGAAGCAACGACAATCACATCATCTGCACCTATATTTTGATCTTGCCACAAGATCTCTGCAAGCCCATTAAGCTTTTCAAGCCGAGAGCCGCGCAGCGCACCATCTGATGTAAGAACTGTTGAGTCTAAGATTGCGTTAATATTCCCTAACCCACCAGCACGAATAAAGCCTTCTAGGCCAATCATATGAGAATGACCAGTACCTAATACTTGGATCATATTGTCATTAATAATGGCATCAGCGAATAGTTGAGAAGCCTGTTGAATAGGCTGTTGGTTATCAATAAAAAGCTGTTCTAATGCATGGATAAGTTTATTGCTATATTCGAACATGGAGACCACTTAAGACAAAAGGAAAAGCTAACTATATGGCAGATGCAGATCTATTTCCTATGAAGTAATCACAAAACAGATAAGGCAACCTGCAAGTTAACCAATATCTATCTACCTCACTCTCTCAATACCAAAAGCCTTACGCTGTAAGTGTTCAATCTTTATACGCGTTAAAAAAACATTTACCATGAATTAGTAAATCTAATGCTTTGTTATTACACAATAATACATTCAAGTCACAGCCATGGGACTCAAACTCAACCTTTCAGTAACTTAGATAACCTTACAGATACTTAATTGAACTATTAACTCAAATATTACTAATGGTTAATTATTAGAGCATTTAATCTAATGTGACATTAATCACAGAGAGCAAACCGCAAAGCAAACAAATATCACGTTTTAATTTGTTAAATTGGTTTTTAATGCCTGCACAATAATAAACAGCTAGGTGAAATAACTAATATGGACAATAAAGCAAGTATATTAAACCAACCAAAACCGTTTAAGATGATATTTTTCATTGAACTATGGGAACGATTTGGTTACTACGGACTTCAAGGGATACTCGCCGTCTACTTTGTAGATAAACTCGGTTTTAGCATGCAAGACTCTTTTGTTACCTTTGGCGCATTTGCTGCTTTAGTTTATGGTCTTGTTTCTGTCGGTGGCTACGTCGGAGATTATGTTCTAGGTACTAAACGCACCATGGTCTTTGGTGCTATCGTTCTTGCTCTCGGCTATTTTTTAATGGGATTTTCGATTTTAAATCCTAACTTTATCTATTTGGCTCTTGGTGCTATCGCGGTTGGTAATGGCTTATTCAAAGCAAACCCATCAAGTCTATTAGCAAAGTGCTATGAAAAAGGTGATTCACGCTTAGATGGCGCATTTACCCTTTATTATATGTCAATCAACATTGGCTCTTTAGTTTCGCTTTCTCTAAGTCCTGTCATCGCGAATAATTACGGTTATGAATATGCTTTTTTAATCTGTGGCCTCGGATTAGTCGCTAGTCTATTTAGCTACTTTTCTCTTCGTAGCACAGTACAAGGCATTGGGTCTGAACCTGATACACTTCCACTAAATAAAACCAAGGCCTTAATTGTTTTGATCGGCACCGTAGCATCGACGCTAGTTTGTGCATGGTTACTGCAAAACATTATGATGGCCAACTTAGCACTAGGCGTTATTGGTGTTGGTGTAGTTGGCTTCTTCTTAAAAGAAACCTTTAAAGAAACTGGCGAGCAACGTAACAAAATGATCGTCGCTTTCATTCTTATGTTACAAGCGATTATTTTCTATGTGTTATATGCACAAATGCCAACCTCATTAAACTTCTTTGCGATTAATAATGTTCACACTGAGTTATTTGGCATTGATATTAACCCTGTTAGCTTACAAGCGTTAAATCCATTCTGGGTGGTGTTCTGTAGCCCTATCTTAGCTTACCTATACACTTACTACGGTAACCAAAATAAAGACTTATCTATGCCAGGTAAATTTACTGTTGGTATGTTTATGTGTGCCTTTGGATTCTTATCAGTTGCAGCGGCAGGCAATTGGTTTGCAGACCAAGCCGGTATGGTTTCTGTTTGGTGGATGGTTCTGGTTTACTTATTCCAAAGCTTAGGTGAGTTAATGATCAGTGGCCTTGGTCTTGCAATGGTGGCAAGTTTAGTTCCACAACGTTTGATGGGCTTTACTATGGGGGCATGGTTCTTAACTCAAGCCGCTTCATTCATCATTGGTGGTTATGTTGCAACATTCAGTGCAACACCAGAGCATTTAACTGATCCATTGGATACTTTGCCTGTTTATACTGAATTGTTCCAAAATATTGGTTTTGTTACTTTAGCCGTTGCTATCGTAATGGCGATTACTGCACCAAAACTGAATCGTATGATGACAAGCTTACAGCCTGAAGAAATAGAGCTAGTTGAGCAACACTAAACAATATTAGACAAGTTATCTGATAGAAAACTATCTAATAAAAAAAGCAGAATGAAGCGTGATGCTCATTCTGCTTTTTATTTACTGTAATTTGATTATTACTAATAAATATTCAGATTACTCAAACGGATTCACTTTCATATTACTTAACGTAAACGCATACACATCCGCCATTAAGTCCATCGATTTTGAAATTGGCATTCCTGCTCCATGGCCTGCATTGACATCAATACGAATTAACACGGGGTTATCACCTGATTGCTTAGCTTGTAGTTCAGCAATAAACTTATAGGAATGTGCAGGAACAACGCGGTCATCATGATCAGCCGTTGTTACCAATGTCGCAGGGTATTCAACGCCCTCTTTTACGTTATGCACTGGCGAGTAGTTTAGTAGATAGTTAAACATCTCTTCACTTTGTGCTGATGTGCCAAAATCATAAGCCCACCCTTCTCCAGAAGTAAACGTATGGTAACGAAGCATATCCAACACACCTACCGCAGGCAGCGCGACTTTAAATAGTTCAGGTCGCTGCGTCATACACGCGCCAACCAATAGGCCACCGTTTGAGCCACCACGAATTGCCAAATGTGATGAGTCGGTATAACCAGCATCAATTAAGTATTCGGCTGCTGCAATAAAATCATCAAATACATTTTGTTTCTGTTGCTGTGTTCCTGCGTTATGCCACGCTTTACCATACTCGCCACCACCGCGAATATTGGGAATTGCATACACACCGCCAAGCTCTAACCAACTGGCCATTACACCACTAAAGCTTGGCGTTAGGCTAACGTTAAACCCACCGTAACCATATAAAATGGTTGGATTGGTGCCATCAAGCTCAATGCCTTTTCGATAAGAGATAAGCATTGGAACTTGAGTGCCATCTTTTGAGGTATAGAACACTTGCTTTGATTCAAACTTCTCAGAATCAAAAGGTGATGCAGAAGCTAAATACAACTCGGTATGGCCTGTTTTGACATCAAATTGGTAAATCGTTGGTGGCGTAACGTAGTTAGTAAAAGTGAAAAACAGATCCGTTTGTTCTCTTTTACCTGAAAATCCTGTCACTTGGCCTTCGCCCGGTAGCGCAATTTCTCGTAATAAGTTACCTGAAAAATCGTACTGCTTCACTTGACTAAGAACATCAACCATATACGTTGCAAATAAGGTTCCACCACCAACGCTAATATCTAACGGTTGGGGCTGCTCTGGAATAACGTCCATCCAATCACATGTGACTGCATTATAAGAAACAATCTTACCGTTTGGTGCATTTAGATTGGTGTACATTAGTAAGCGCGAGTCATCATTTTCAATTACGTAAGTATCTGAATCAGTATTATCTAAAACGGTAATTCGAGTTGAGTTACCGCAACTTAAACGCTCAAGATAAAGCTTATTACCTGAGGTTGATGTCGCGGCTGAGATAACTAAATACGCATCATCTTCTGTGGTATAGCCACTCACATAACGATGCTTCTCTTCTTCTGTGGCACCAAACACCACAACATCGTCGGTTTGTGGTTTGCCTATCTCATGAAAGTAGAGTTTATGTTGCTCTGTTCTTGCGGATAATTCGCTACCCTCAGGCTTATCGTAACTTGAGTAATAAAAGCCTTTTGAACCTAACCATGAAATGTCAGTAAATTTGGCATCCACAATTGGCGCTTCAATTTGCGCTTTGGTTTCAGCATTTAATACAAAAATCTTACGCCAATCACTCCCCGCTTCTGATATCGAATACGCTACAAGTGATGCGTCTTTAGAAAAGCTAACCGCACCTAAAGAGGTGGTTCCCTCTTCACTAAAAGTGTTTGGGTCAAGAAAGACTTCTATCTCTCCGCCTTCTTTAGAGCGATACAGAACACTCTGATTTTGTAAACCGTCATTTTGATAGAAGTAAGTGTAATCGCCACGCTTGAAGGGCTGTGAAGTTTTTTGGTAATCCTGACCTTTTGCGATTAAAGCGCGAATATCATCACGAAAACCAATATGAGAAAGATAATCAAAGGTGACGTCATTTTGCTTATTCACCCACGCTTCTGTTTCTTCGCTTCTGTCGTCTTCTAGCCAATGATATGGGTCAGCGATAGCATGAGAAAAATAGTGGTCAACCGTTGAGTCTTGTTTTGTGAAAGGATAAATCATAATGCATCCCTATTTATAATTAGTTTGTGTTATCTGTTTGTAGAATACGCTCATTAAAAATAGGAATACAACTGTTTGATGGTTTAAGCCTAGTTATTGATACTGCAAGCGTTACGGTTCTGTCTATAGTGATAAATTTAAGGGTTTAGAATGTTTATTAATCAGCTTATTTTTGTAAATAAATTTTTATGCAACCTAGATCACACTTTTTATAAAACAAAGAAATAAGTTTGTCGACAGATTAGAGAATTAGCTCTATTTTATCTCAAATCCACATTAATCGTGATCTGGATAACTTTCGAGCATTACATTACTCACAATAAACCGTCCGCTTACACTATTTATACTCTACTAATTTAAGTTAAACCCGTCTGATCCCTTCAGCACGGGGAGTTGTTGGTGCGCGTACTTAATAATTAAATCTGTTTTTATTACGGACAATAAAAATGAAAAAACACTTCGAACTTATCGATAAACCCACTTTTTTCGGCGCAATATTACTGCTTTGTGCGGTTGTAATTCCTTTGCTGGTATTCCCAGCGGAAGGGGCTGAGTGGATAGCCGTAGCTAAAACATTTATGACAGACAAACTAGGCTTTGCTTATCTAGGTCTAGGTTTAGCGGCATTTTTCTTCATGATCTACATCGTTTTCTCTGATATCGGCCAAATCAAACTGGGTGATCCCGATGAAAAACCTGAATTTGCTCTGTCGTCTTGGGCGGCTATGCTATTTTGTGGTGGTATCGGTGCGAGTATTTTGTACTGGGGTACAATTGAATGGGCTTACTACTACCAAAATCCTCCGTTTCAATTAGAAGCGGGCAGTGAAGAAGCGGTACGTTGGGCGGCGACTTATGGTCTTTTCCACTGGGGGCCAATTGCGTGGTGTATCTATATGATCCCTGCAATTCCAATTGCTTACTTCTTCTATGTACGTAAACAACCGGTACTAAAAGTATCTGCTGCTTTAATGCCTGTTATTGGTGAAGCAAACAGCTTTGGTAAACTGGGTAAAGTTATTGATGTACTGTTTATCTTTGGTTTATTAGGCGGCGCAGCAACAACCTTAGGTTTAGCGGCACCACTGATCAACGAAGGTATTAGCTACCTATTTGGTATTCCTGCAACAACAGGCAGCCAGATTTTAGTACTTATGGTTTGTACCGCTATCTTTGCTTACTCATCGTACATGGGTATGGACAAAGGCATTAAGATTTTAAGTAACATTAACTTCTGGGGTGCGTTAGGTTTACTGCTGTTTGTATTAGTTTGTGGCCCTACCATCTTTATGCTGGAAACCGGTCTAGATTCAATCGGTCGTATGCTGTCTAACTTCTTTGTGATGGCAACATGGGCAGAACCTTTTGGTGGCATGGGTACGTTTGAAGATACGCACTTCCCACAAGATTGGACTATTTTCTACTGGGCATGGTGGTTAGTATTTGCACCAAGCATGGGTCTGTTCGTTGCGCGTATTTCACGCGGAAGAACGATTAAACAAATGGTTTCTGGTGCGGTGTTCTTTGGCTCTTTAGGCTGTTCAATGTACTTCATCATTCTAGGTAACTACGGTTTATCACTGCAGTTATCTGGTGAATTAGACGTTGTTGGTATTCTAAATTCTGAAGGGGCAACTCGAGCTATCTTCGCTACTTTAGAAACACTGCCATTTAGTACTTTTGTTATTGCTGTATTTACCTTGTTATGTGTGATTTTCACCGCGACAACGTTTGACTCTATCTCTTATATTTTAGCGTCAGTAGTACAAACCAACGTAACTGAAGATCCAATGCGTTGGAACCGTCTGTTCTGGGCTTTCACTCTATCATTTATGCCATCGGCGTTAATGTTTATGGGCGGCTTGGCAACACTACAAACAGCGGCAATTGTTGGTGGTTTACCACTATTGGTTATCGCAGTAATGCTAATGATCTCTGGTGTTAAAGCAGCAATGCTAGATTTATCTCACCAAGATAATTACGTTGATCCTGTTATCAACATTTCTGACTTACCAGATGTTGATCCTTGGAGCAAGGAAGGCCAAGCATTGGCTCGTTTTGAGCAACTACGTGATAACGCAATTGAAGCAGCCGATCTTGAACGTGAAGCTAATGACGCAATTTGGATGCTGAAAAAACAATTACGTAAAGAAGCATTAGCTCGCGGTGAATCAAGCGTTGATTTAGGTGATGCACCTGATGAAATCATTGAGAAATTACGTCAATTAACGGATGATTCAATGAATGCTAAAGATGCTAAGCTAGCGGCGTCTGAGCTTGCTCAAGAAGCGCGCGTTGCCTTTGATGCACTGATGCGTCAAAAGGTTGAGGACGAAGCACAACAAGCAAATGAAGAAGCAAAACTGGCGATTAAAACAAGATTGAATACGCCAAGTTAATTCTAACTTTGTGGTTAATGTCTGCTGAAATACGCAGGCATTAACCCTTTTCTTTTCCATCAACTTACCCGCTACTACCTCAACCCCAACACAATCGCCGCTATACCTGATACCGAACACATCACCAAAGACACCTTTCTTATTGTTCCTTTATCAATTCTATCCACCACTTTCATCGCGACTAGATAACCGATAACCGAAGCCGGAAGTAATGGCAATGTAAGATATAAATGATTCAAGCTCATGTACCCAGCTGGCACTTGAACCGCTAATGAGATAACACTACTCACCACAAAGAAAGCGGATAAGTTAGCTCGAATAAGATTTGCTTCTTGATGCTGTAATAACAGCGCCATTGGCGGTCCACCAATACCTGAACTGGTGCCAAACAAGCCTGAAAAGAAACCTGCAATCGTCATTCTTGAATTATTTGGTTCAATACGAAATGGAAGCAAGCTAATCGCAACGGCAAGTAATACAACTACACCAATCCAAAGAGACAGCAGTTTTGCATCTACATAGTAAAGTAGTAACCCACCAAGCAAAGAGCCTGGAATTCGGCCTAAAAATGCGTAGCCTAATCCACGAAAAGAGACATTTGCTTTGTATTTATAGGCATTAATAATGGATAAGAATAAACCGACAATTACGATTGGGCCCGGCACATAATTTGGCGAGATTAAAAATAACAATGGTGCAGTAACAATAGCCAAACCAAAACCAATGGCGCTTTGCACAAATGAGCCTATAAAAATCAGGAACATTGCAAAGAATAAACCGAGATCGATTAGGGGAAATTCCATAAAAAATGCCTTCTATTTATGGGGAAATAATAGAAGGCATTATGAACTAGATTTTAGAAAGGAAATAGCAGTATTACACTATTTACTTTTCATTATTACTCAACCGATTGCAGAGTTTCCCACGTTACTTCGCACTCACCTTTTACCGTAGAGATAAATGCTGAATCACCGGTAATCATTACTGAGAATTCCATCGTTCTTTCTAAGAAAGTGGAGAACTCTTGGATCTGCTCCCAATCAAAACGAACCACTTCTACAGGGTATTGCTTAAACTTACTTTGGTTTTGTTTCCACCACACATCAGATTTTGAGTTAAAGCTGTACACTTTAGTCACTTTTGATTGGCGTGATGCTTTTTTCATGCGATCAGGATCTGGCTCGCCTGCATCAATCCAAAGTGAAATAGTATCATCGTATTCACGAACCCAGATATCCGGCTCATCAACCGCTGATAGCCCTTTAGTAAACGTTAAGTTTTCCTCTGCGTTTAAACAAAAAGCCAACACGCGAGCCATCATACGTTCAACGTTCTCAGATGGGTGCTGAGCGATGGTTAAGTTTACTGAATCGTAGTGATCACGGTTCATGTCCGTTAATGCAACACGGAATTTATAGATGGTTGGTTTGATAGCCACTGGCTTTCCTAAGTATTGAGAATTGGGGGCATTGTACGCGATTCCTATAGGGATACTAGACAAAAAAAGCCAAGTACATACGCACTTAGCTTTCCATTAAAAATCGTCAACGTATTTTAGACGAGGCGATTATAGTCCCCTGATTAGTTTAGCTTACTTACAGATAGCTTCGCCAATATTAATCCATACTGCGTCAACACCAGGTTCATTGCCTTGAGTCCACCATTTAGCTTCCCAGCGGCTGCCTTTATGGTCAACTTGTGCGGCACCAGAGTAAGCTACCGTTGGATTCCAACCTAGGTTTGCTTCAGAGATTAGTTCCCACGCTTCAACACCTGGAGCTGGCTCAACAGCTTGCACCCACCATTTTGCTTTATAAACAAGACCGTTATGACTTACTGTTTCTGTCGTGTATACGTTGGTTGCGTTCCACGCTGGATAATTACCTGCGTTTGGATCTGTATCAGAACATTGACCATTGTCACCTTCGTTACCATCTTCTTTTTTAGCCTCAACGGTTACACGAGTTGTTGCTGATGCATCTAAACTACCATCAGTTACTGTTACCGTAATATCTGCTACCGTTTCAATTTCTAACTCAGGCGCTTTAAGTGTTAGAGACGCAGTACCCATACCACTTACAACCGTAAATGCATTTGTATGTATCCATGAATAGATTAACGCATCATTTTCTGGGTCAATCGCTTGTGCATTCAATGTGAACTGAGCACCTGCTTTTACGTTTAATGTTACAGGTAGTGTTACGGTTGGAGCTTGGTTTTCTTTTGGTGCATCGTTAGTAATGATCACGGTATCTTTTGCAGATAGTCCCTTCTCATCAGTCACGATTAATTCAAATGTATAGCTTGTTTTTTCTTCTACTTCAGGAACAATAATTTCAGCTTTTGCTGATGTTGCATTAGTTAATACAACCTTATTGCCTGCTGTTTGAGCCCAAGAATAAGTCAGCTCATCACGTTCAGGATCATAAGATGATGTACCATCAAGAATAACTGATTTTTCACCCGTTACCGCTTGGTCACGACCTGCGTTAGCAATTGGTGCTTTATTTTCAGGTTCAACCGGGCCACTAGTATCATCGCCATGACCTAAACCTTCGTGCATTGCGTTTAAGATATCACCGTTATCTGCGTCGATTTCCCAAGAAAATACACCAGCAAGGCCTAGTTGATTAACATAATTACCTTTTGCTTTTACAGAGCGAGCATCATCATAAGTAATTAAATCACCTGTTGATGCTTTGAATAAATACGGTGCTTCTGCTTTTTCATCATAACCATGCTCCCAGCCTGCACCCATGTGATTATTTGCAATATCACGGTAATCTAGAACACCATTCTCCCACGTACCTTTGATTGGGCCAGTAGCAGAACCTGTAAATGGGTTTCCTGGTTGAGCTCCTGTTACGCCAGTCCAACCACGACCATACGCAGCTACCCCAACAACCATTTTGCTCGCTTCTACACCTTGCTCTAGCATTGCATTAACGCCACGAGAAGTATAATAACGAGTTTCGTCTTTCATGCCTGATGCATGTAATGCTGTTTGGTGGTTAAGATCATTGTTATCCCAAGCACCATAGAAGTCATAACTCATTAAGAAAATATGATCTAAATATTGTTGAGCATCTTTGTAATCAACTACTGCTATTTTATCATCACCAACACTAATCGCCGAGGTTAGATCGTAAGTACGGCCAGTTTCCGCTTCTAATTCATCCAACATTACGCGTAGATCTTTTAGGATAGCAATATAGATATCACTGTCTTTTTCTTTATCGCCTAGGTTCGGGTTTGCACCATTGCCACCAGGGAATTCAAAGTCAATATCGACGCCATCAAAGAATTTCCATGTTAATAGGTACTCTTTTACTGAAGCAACAAATGTTGCACGCTTAACGGCATCATCCATGAAGAAGAATGGATCAGATAGAGTCCAGCCACCGATAGATGGTAAGATTTTAAGATCTGGTTGCGCACGTTTTAATGCCATTAATTGGCCAAAGTTACCTTTATAAGCTTGAGAATATGCTTCTACGCCTTTTTGAGGTTTTTGAATCGCTGCCCATGGGTCATGAATTGCGACTTCGAAGTCTTTACGACCTTTACATGCATTTTGTAGAGCACCAAAGCTTCCACTGATCGTTTTTAAACTGTCATTAATACCATCACCACCACACATAGGAACAAAGCCGTATAAAATGTGGGTAAGATTACCTGCTGGTAATTGGTCTACATTATACTTACGGTCATACACACCCCACTCTACAAAATAAGAGCCTACGACTTTGCCTGTTGTGTTTTCGTAAGGTTTATTATTTTCTAAATACCCCGTTTCTAATGGCGCAAGGTGGCTTCCATCAGTATCTGCAACTACGATTTCTTTTGTATCTGAAACAGTACAACCATCAGCATTACATAACTCAAGTGTTAGATTATAAATACCACCTTTGCTGATTGGAAATGTTGCTGAGTTAACTGAACCAGCAGCTTCCCATACTAAGTCGTTATTCATAAAGATACGCGCCGTTTCAGCGGCATCTCCTGACCAAGAACTCCAAGCGATGTTAATATCAACAGAATCACGACGTGCTTTTACTAATTCATTGTATGCAATCGCACTTGGGTCAACATCAACTAGTGCATATTTATGCTCTGCCCAATCAAATGATGGTTTTCCTGGTGCTGCAGCTTGTACTTGTGTCGCTAATAGCCCGCCAATAAGGCCAGCCAATAATGTTATCTTTTTCATTAGGTTATCTCTATAAATCAACTAACGATATAGTACAAAGCCCTAATTTTTACACCAACAAATATTTTTCATCCTCACGATCAGCACTTTAGATCGTCACTTTAATGACGTTATTTATTTGACCAAACACATCAAAATCAGTCAATTTTCTTAAAAAAAAGCCTATTTACTGAATTAACCTCTCATTAGTTTTTAATATAAAAATACAACCTTTAATAATCACATATTATATTTACAATTTGAATTATTTCACTTATGGAAGAAGTATCACAGTATTTAAGGCCTGCATCTGATAGGAAAACCTCATTGTGGTACCAATGAGGTCTTAGCGTACTTATAGGGGCAAGTACTTATTATTCGTTAATTTACTCTCTGAGATTAGCTTAAATCAACATTCTTTGTTCCGAAGAACCAAGTTGCAATAAAGCCAGCTACGTATGAAATCACCAGGCCTGCGGCAAATACCAACATACCAGCAAAGATACCTGCGTTTGATGTCATTAATGGTAACGCTACGATGCCAGAAGGCCCAAACACGGTATTTAAACCAACAGGTAAACCCAGGTAAGAGACAAGTCCAATAAAGAAACCACCGGTTGCGCCGCCCGCACATGCCGTAATAAACGGTTTTACTCTTGGTAGTGTTACGCCATAAATTAACGGTTCACCTATTCCTAAGAACCCCGGAATAATAGCGCCTTTCACTTGTGTACGTAATAGCGCATCCTTACCTGCTTTTGAGTAAAGAGCTAATGCTGCGCCAACTTGCCCTGCTCCAGCCATTGCTAGAATTGGGAATAGAGAGTTAAACCCTTGCGCGTCCATCAGTGCAAAATACACTGGAACAAACCCTTGGTGGATACCAAACATTACCGAGATTAGGAACAAACCAGCCAGTATTGCACTACCAAATGGATTACCATTTAAGTTAATGAATAGCCAAGACATGCCTTGGAATAACACACCACCAATCGGCATGATAACCACAAAGGTAACGGCACCCATAATAAGTAAGGTCACTACCGAGGTTAAGATCATATCTAGGTTATCTGGCATGTATTGACGTACTTTTTTCTCAACAGCCGCACCAACTATCGCAGCAATCAAAACACCAATGATGTTACCTCTTGGGTCAATGCCGTGGCCAAAAAAATCCGTCATACCAGAGTAAATACCAGAGGTCGCTTCTGGGTTATACCCAAGTACAAATAGAGAGGCTAAAATCGCACCGTTAACCCCAGACCCACCAAAAGCTTGCTGTGCGTTGTAACCAATTAAAATACTTAAGAAGCTAAACAGACCTTTACTGAATACCTTCATGTAGAGGATCAAATCAACCAAATGTGCATTTGGTGACTCATTACCCATCACATAAACTTGATCAAGCAGTGTAGCAAAACCTAGTAGCAAACCAGCAGCAATGAATCCCGGAATTAACGGTGTAAAAATGGTCGCGAATTTACTTAAAAATCGCTGTGTCGCACTGGTCTGTTTCTTTTTCAGTTTCTGCTTATGCTCAGAAGCCACATCTTTTAAATCACGGTTCTCTGTGATTGCTGGTGCAGATTCTTCTTCACCTTCCATCATCTCATTCATCATTTCTGCCGCAGTTTGTGCTTTACCTGGGCCTAAAACTATTTGAAATTGATCATCACTTTCAACTAATCCCATCACGCCTACAATGCGTTTAATTACGTCTCTGTCAGCAAGATCATCATTGTGTAATGTTAAACGTAAACGAGTCATGCAGTTTCCGCATTTAATGACATTATTTTTGCCACCAATTGCAGAGAGTATTTCTTGAATCATGGAAGTGGTTATTTTAGCCATGTCCTATTCCCTTTCAATTGTTCAGTATAAAGGCCACGTATGACCTTGTTATCGCTTAGCCGTTATTGGTCTGAAAGCGCGTTGCGAATAAAGCCATTATGTTTTGCTAACTTTGCTTTCGCGCTTTTTGCATCTAACCCAGACAAAACCATTAAAATGGCAGTTTTACAGTGATTATCACATTGAGATAAAGCCTCAGCCGCTTCTGTTTCTTGGCAGCCTGTTGTTTCTATTACAATGTTCTTTTGGCGTTGCACTAATTTTGCGTTGGTTGCTTCTACGTCGACCATTAGATTTCCAAATACTTTACCTGTGCGGATCATCGCCCCTGTCGTTAGCATATTTAGTACTAATTTTTGAGCCGTTCCTGCTTTCATGCGAGAAGAGCCTGTTACCACTTCAGGGCCAACTACTGGTGTCATATTAATGTCTGCAAGCTCTGTCATTGGGCTGTTTGGGTTACAGCTTAGCGTTGCAACCGTTGCACCTACTGATTTTGCGTATTCCATTGCTCCAAGAACGTAAGGAGTACGTCCGCTCGCTGCGATACCAACTAATACGTCTTTCTCATTAAGAGCTAGATCTTGTAAATCCGATGCGCCAAGTTCACGGTTATCCTCTGCATTCTCTACTGCTTTTAGAATCGCTTTATGGCCGCCTGCAATTAGACCAACCACTAAATCAGGGTTAGAGCCATAAGTCGGAGGGCATTCACTCGCATCTAAAATACCTAAACGACCTGAAGTGCCTGCGCCTGTATAGATTAAACGCCCACCCGATTGAAATGCGATTGCAATGGCATCGACCACTTCTGCAATTTGAGGAAGAATTGCTTCAACAGCTAAAGCGACTTTTTGATCTTCTTTATTAATCACTGTCAGCATTTCTACCGTTGATAACACATCGATATTTTCACTGGCTTGGTTACGGCTCTCTGTCACTAATGTTGTTAAATCAATTTTCATTGTCTGTACTCTTTAAAAGTTAAATGCTCAATTTTGATGTTGGCTATCATAAAGAATAAAAAATTCCATTTAGTGACCAAAATCACAACAAAAGTTATTCTAAACTCTCAAAATAGATGGAATAATCATTATTAAAAACAAATTATCACAATCAAAAATCGTGATAATAATCAAAATAAATCAACTAGATAAACAACAAACCCACTATTAGAATAATAATTATTACTTTGGAATAATTAATTCAAAAAAAAGAGACAAGAATGAATACTTTAGAACGAATTCAAAACCAAAGAAGTAACTTATCAACTAATGGGATTAAGATTTTAGATTTCATACTTGAGGCGCCCTCTTCTATTGGATCGTATTCAAGTCAAGAATTAGCTAAAAAAGTGGGCGTATCTCAATCAAGTATCGTTAAGCTAACCCAGCGACTTGGCTTTAAAGGGTTTACTGCTTTTAAACTGGCGATAATTGAAGACTTAGGACGAAAACACGCAATACTAGAACCTGAACGCCCAATTCATAATAAAATACACAGCGATGATTCTTCCCAAACCATGGCGCAGAAATTGATACAAGAAAAGCATCACGCGCTAATTGCAACGACAAATGCCATTAATTACAGCGAATTTGAAGTCATTATTTCATTATTAAACAGGGCAAATCGAATTCAAATTGTAGGAATTGGAGGGTCAGCATTAACCGCTAAAGATTTGGCTTTTAAGTTGCTTAAACTTGGCATGATTGCACTATCAGAACAAGATAGCCACGTTCAAATTGCCACAGCAAATACACTCTCGATAGGAGATATCCAGATTGTGATCTCTTATTCTGGCAATCGAAAAGAAATATTAGTCGCTGCGCAAACTGCAATAGACAAAGGCGCAACCGTTATTGCGTTAACGTCGACAAAGAAAAATCCATTAAGAAAGATAGCAAGTTATTGCATTGGTACCATTGCTGATGAGCGTCAGTTTCGTAGTTCGTCCATTTCATCTCGAACGGCGCAGAACGTAATTACTGATTTGATATTTATGACCTTGTTTCAATCACGAAGTGATACAGCAAAACTGCTTATTAGTGATATTTCATCGTCTATCGATAAAGTGCGTTAAAAACTCCATTTGATTTGAGCGTACAGCAAGGTACTAGGGTTTTCTCCAAACACGCTGTCGCTCGCTCCATCAAAATATTGCACTACACCAATTAATTGCCAATCATCGGCTAATGAGTAGGTCTGATTAACGCCAACAAAGAAAGATCCATCATCGTAATAACTGTTCATAAAGGTGAGTCTTGATAATGGTGATAAATCCACACCTAAGCTTGAATACCATGTCCAACGAGTAAAGCTAAGGGTTCTGGCACTGAGTGGGAGGTTAAGATAAGCCATTGCATTGTCGGCATCTTGAGGCTCAGAGATATGCATGAGAGATCCTTGAATCACCCAGTTTTGAGTTCCATTAAAGCGATAATCCATTTCAAGGCTTGAAACACTGGATGCAACGAGATCTTGGTTATCATAACGACGTTGAGTGGGTTCAAACCAACTGAACTCACCACGCAACCCTGCGCCATAAATATCCCCTGCAAAGCCTGCACCTACCACATAATCTAGCTGAGACTTACCTAGCAGAACCTGCATGTCCCACCCCTGTTTATTAAACAGATACCGCGCTGCATAGCTGTCTAACTCACTGTCTGAACTGGGATTAAAAACCAAGTCAATTGAGCTCGCAAAACCAAGTTTTTTACTTACCATTACTGCATCGGTTCCAGGACGCTCTTCATAATCAAAATCATAAATGGAATATGAATTAAAGATATCGTTTGGGTTCCATACGGTGGTCATTCCCCAATTTATACGAAAACGCCCAGCTCGAAATTGCCAATCATCTTTATTCCAATTGAGATAAGCTCGATCAAATTGTGTGTTTCCTATCATCCCTTTTTTATCTATCCAATTTTTAGATAAATCAACATAGCCAGGATCATAAGAGATAAAATCACTATAATTCGAATACTCTGCGCTATCACCAAACAATAGACGGTTACGCATACTCAAATTCACTCGTAATTGATCATTAAATCGGTATTCAAAATTAAAACGTTGATGGACGATATTATCAAAGATAGCGTCGCCCGAGTTTGGGATGGTACTGGTTGCCATGTACTTTACATAGCCGTTTAAATCCCAATTTTTCTCTGGGGCTAAACCGGGAATTTGAGCGTGGCTTAATAAGGGAAGTAATAATAAAAAAGGCACGAACTTTGTGAGTATTCTCTTCATCAGTTCATGCCCCTTAGTGATACCTATTCTAGATAAGTATTATGTCTGTTTGATAATAATCAGGTTACGACAGTTCCCTGAACTTTATCAACAATTCTTTCTGCTCTTCAGTCAGATTCGTCGGTGTCGCCACAGTAATAACCACCATTAGATCACCCGTCGCACCTTTACGGCTCTTCACGCCTTTTTCTTTCATGCGGAATTTACGACCGCTTTGAGTCCCTGCTGGTACTTTTAATTTAAAACGGCTTTCTAGAGTTTGGATCTCAACTTCACCACCTAATGCAGCTGTCGCAAAGTCGGTAATTACTGGGCAAATTAAATCATTACCTTCACGTTTTAAATGCGTGTGCGGACGCGTATTAATCTGAATTAATAAGTCACCCGCTGGGCCGCCGTATGCGCCAGCTTCGCCTTTACCAACAAAGCGAATTTTCTCGCCGTCTTCAATACCTGCTGGTACTTTAACGTTGATTTTTTTGTTCACGCCATTGACTGGTAATTCGATAACTTGCTCGCAGCCGTTGATCGCATCAGCAAATTCAACCGTTAGGTTAAACTGACGGTCTTGCCCTTTTTGCGCACGCGGTTGACGATGCTGAGAAAACATATCTTCAAATCCGCCGCCGCCGCCAAAACCACCACGCGAACGACCGCCAAATGCGCCACCAAAAATATCTTCGAAGCCGCTGAAACCTTGGCTATGACCACCGCCAAAACCGCCGCCACCCATGCCACCATTTTGGAATGCTGAATGACCATAATCATCATACTGACCGCGTTTATCAGCATCAGTTAGAATTTCATACGCTTCTTTAATTTCTTTAAACTTATCTGCGGCTTGCGCATCACCTGGATTTTTATCTGGGTGGTATTTCATCGCAAGACGTTTGTACGCTTTTTTGATCTCTTTTTCTGTACTGTTTTTGGAGACACCAAGGACTTCATAATAATCACGTTTAGACATGACTTAACCTCGTCAATGAATAGAAACAGACATAAAACGGAATCGCTTATGCCTTTCTTTGAATAAATCTAATCAAAGGAGTTTATGTCCTATCAGATTAAGGTCAAGATCTATCTCACAAAATGCGGCAGTTATTGTTGTTTATCTTCTTTCAGCTGTCCATCTTCAAACACGATTACCCGCTTGGCTCTATCAAATACTCTTGAATCATGAGTAGAAAAAATAAAGGTCGTTCCCTCTTCTTTATTCAAGCTTTCCATTATATCAAGCAGCTCGGCGGTGCTTTTAGCATCGAGATTTGCCGTTGGTTCATCTGCCATAATAAAGCGTGGTCTCGGTGCCAAAGCTCGTGCAACTGCGACTCGTTGCTGCTGCCCACCAGAGAGTTGTGCTGGCCTTTTATGTTGCTGATTCTCTAATCCTACTTTTTTTAGTAAGTCTTGAGCTCTTTGTTTACATTTATCCTCTGCGTGACCCTGTAACTGCATGACAAACTCAACATTCTCTAACGCAGTCAATACAGGTAATAAACTGTAGTCTTGAAAGATGAATCCTATATTGTCACGGCGAAACTCTATCAGTTTCTTTTCGTCCATAACTGTCAGCTCATTACCATCAATACTTACTTTTCCTGAGCTAGCGCTGTCGATCCCACCCAACATATTTAATAAGGTTGTTTTTCCTGATCCTGATGGTCCAATCACCGCAACAAACTCCCCTTGCTCAATAACCAAATCAAGGTGATCAACCGCATGGACAGGAAAATCCGACTCTGGATTATAGGTTTTGCATAACTGCTCAATTTTTATCGTCATACTTTTTACCTTATTGTTTCTCTGCCATGGCTTCGACGGGTTTCTTTTTAATAATTTGATGGGCAGGATAAAGACCAGCTAATACACTGACACACCATACCACCACAAAAACGGTGACATAATCACTAAAAGCGACACTTGGGTATAAAACCGAATCAATACCAAATGCGTTTAACCCTTCAGCCATCGCTTCAAGTGGTATGCCTGTTTTGCTAAGGATAAAGAGTAAAAATAAAGAGAAAATAACACCAGAACCCGCGCCAATTATTCCAATAAAGCCAGATTCTAAAATTATTAGTTGGCGAATATTGCCTTTCTTCATTCCAACGGCCATTAACACGCCAAACTCTCTGGTTCGCTCAAAGACTGACATCAAAAGAATATTGATGATGCCAAAGCCCATTGCTATAACAAAGATAACTAAGATAACTTGATTACCTGCGTTCATTGAATTCATCATGGTAGAAAGCAGTGGTTGTAATTGAAGCCAATCCTGCACGCTATTGTTATTTGAAGAGTGATTACTTGAAAAATCATGGCTCAATTGATCGCGAAAAGCAGTAACTTGAGCCTCATCATACAATAAGATCGCTATTTCATGATCATGATAGACTTGCCCAAGTTGTTGAATATCGGCTTTTCTGACATACACGTTTGCATCATCAAAAGTACTGGATGAGGTTTTAAAGATCCCCCTGACTCGAAACGCCGCGCCAGTAACATCTCCTGTAGTATCGGTAAACGTAAGCACGACTTTTGAGCCTACTCTGAGCTTTAATCGATCCGCCGTTTTCTGTGATACCAAGATAGGGTTGCGTCCTTTATCATCAAGCCATTTCCCCTCTAAAACATGTTCTGCAATCGGAGTTATCTTAGGCTCTGACTCTAAATCAATGCCGTTTATTTGAATACCACGCGTACTGCGTGCTGACGCTATCATGCCATTAACTAAAGTTCTGCTTGTCCATGCTTTGACTTGTGGTGCTTGTTCTAGCTGTTTGGTTATCTCAGCTTCATCATCAATCACCAGATTAATGTCTGGATTTAATGCGTAATTTTTCTGATGGATTTGAATATGACTGGTTTGCCACTGAATGGTATTTTTTACCAAATTATCAATGATCCCATTCATAAACCCCATCATCAACATAACACCAGCGACACCAAAAATCATGGCTCCCAACATAATGGAGGTTCGTAATTTATTGCGCCATACGTTGTGCCACGCCAATTTAACCAACATGCGAACCTCCTTTAAGTGCAGAGACAATCGAAAGATGGTAAATACGCCACAGTGGATAAATAAGACAGAGCAATAGTAGCCCAATAACGATCACTATCTGATCAATAAATAAGCCTGAACTAATTAATACTGGAATAATAGGTTCATAGCCCATTTCTAGCATTGCTTGTGCTGTATCTCCGGTTAAGGTAATAGGGTTAATATACAAATAGCCTAAGATAGGAATGGCAATAATTAAGCCTATAGCAATACCTAACAATCCGATAAACAGGGATTCAAGAACTAATAATTTTAATAGCTTTACTCTAACCATTCCTGTCGCTAACATGACGCCAAATTCACGTTGTCTTTCTAAAATCATCATTAATAGGGTAGCAAACAGACCAAAGCCAACAATGCCGTATAAGATGTACATCATGATAATGCCACTTACCCGATCAATTTGGATCTGCTGTTCCATTTCGGGGCTAAGATCATTCCAAGGGCGAACAGCAACGTTTGAGCCATACCCTATCTGTAGATCTTCCACTGTTTGTGACAGTTGTGAAAAATCACGAGTATGCAGTATCCAAGCGGTGACTTGATCTTCTGTGCTAAATAAACGGGCTGCTTCTTTGATGGGTAAATAGATAAGTTGATTGTTCAATTCTGGCATCGGAAAGTGCACAATCCCCTTAATGAGATATAGCCCAGCAGCAGTTTGACCTCGATAGCCTTGTCCATAAAGCACAACCTCGTCACCAAGGGTGAGATTAAAAAATTGGGCAAGCCCTTCTGATATAAGAATGGCTTTGTCGCCTGATGAGAAGTAGCTTCCTTTAACGACTTTATCTGCCAAACCAGAATAAGCAGTTTCTGGTGTTGGATCAACCCCCACTACCATCACGCCTTTTGATTTATCATTCGCGGCAGCAAGAGAAAAGGTTTCGATACGTGGAAGTGCAAATTCAATATTAGGCTGTTGCTTGGTTGGTTTGATAAAGTCATCGCTCATTGGCAATAAATCATCAATGCTTTGGCTTTCTTTAAATTCTGGATTTTGCAGTTGAATAAGGCCCGTAGATAAACGAGCCGCATTCTCGATATTTGCGGTATAACTGCCCTCTTGAATGCTTCGCATTAATAATGAAAGCAACAAGGCCAATGCTAGTGCAGAGGCCGTTAGCAAGGTTCTTCTTTTTTGTCGCCATAGGTTTCGCCAAGCTAACTTAATGAGCATGTTTACCGCCTAGAAATAAGGAATTAAATGCTTAATTACGTAATGATTTCATTTGACCTTGTGAGAAAAACTCATCGTTAATAAGAAAATTAAATTGTGCTTTATGAGTAATCATTTCGGTTTTATTACCGGGCTTATCGGCAGGAACCATTTCCATTCTTGTTGCTACCATGCGATTGCCCATTTCTTTAATATCATAGGTTGTCATAGTATTGACTAGCTCATCGAACTCATCATACGACTCGACTTTGCGTTGTAAGAACGTCTCTTGTGATATCCATAAACGTACTTTACTCCACACCACAGGTGCATCAGGTTTTGCTATTGCATCTATTACCCATGTCTTGTCACCATCGATCACTTCTTGTTTAACTATTTTGTGATCATAATCCACCACAATAGAAGATTGGTTGATCAAATCATCATTTGTAAAATCTGAGCCCATCCATGATTGTCCCAACATTGAAGGAGCTATTTTTATCACTCTTTCGATATTTGGTATCCAACTCCACATCTCTTTATCACGCTTAAGAGACGCGCTGCCGCGATCTTTTGCTGGACCAGTAATCAACACTAAAGATAGATTTTGCCCTTTAGTCCAACTCTTCATACTCATGCTGCGAGTCCAATCAGGACGTATGATATTCATAGTTAACTCGGTATAACTTGAATTACCACGCATTTGAGCATCCGACTTTTTAACAATCGTATTTGCACTTAACTCATCTGCTGCAAATACGTGACCTACTACGCCGAAAAACGCAAAAAACAGTACTATTTTAATCAATAATTTTATTTTATGTTTCATATCACACCCCAGCCATGATGCTTAATTTATAAACACATAATAGAATGTTTAGGCTAATATTTTCGTGACCTCTAAGACGAAATTATCTAAATCTTTGTCATAGAAATGTCAAGTTCGCTTCATTGTATTTATAACAAATTAAAACCAGCGTTTAACTTGATTCATGTAGCCAACAAACTCATCACCAAAAAGTTTAACCAAGATTTTTTCTTCTGGTTCAATTTGAAAACGGTTCATATACGTAACAAAGCCGAGCGCACTCACCAATCCTAGTGGGTGTTGGGTATAAACCACTGAACTGAGTAAAATAAGCAAGAAACCAAGGTACATAGGGTTACGTGTATATTGATAAACCCCTGAATTCACAAGCGATGAACTGCTTTCTGGTTTTAATGGGTTTACTGTGGTTTTAGCGTCTCTAAACTCTTTTACCCCCCATAACGACACGAACCCGCCAAGTACGATTAAGCTAATAACAAGCACATAAGTTAACCAAGGTAGATAAAACAGATCGAATGGCATTATTTTGTCAAAAGCAAATACTGTCACCATAAATAACAGCATGACTAACGGCGGTGGGATCCTCAACTCTAATTTTGATAGCATTTATTCTCCTTAAAAACGTGGTATATTCTTTCCATATATTTATTGTATTAACTTTTAGCAGTCGAGATTTATATGTCATCTGATTTCTACTGATAAATTTAGTGATTAATAATCAACAAGTTAACACAAAAGCACTTCAAAACTGTCGCAAAAATGACTACACCTTGACTTTTTTGTGACTACCGATACAACAAAGCCCCTTCTAGCTAGGGGCTATCTTTTTAAAATTAAGCCGACTCAAACAAAAAATCACCAAGTATACCTAACATCATTCTAAGTCATATCAATGCCAACGGATTTTATCTACTATTTACTGAGGCGATATATTCAAATTTTTCTGACGATAATGCTCAAGATATGCCATAATCGAAGGCATTTAGAACTAACATGTAAGTGCGAATTCAATATGTCTAAAAGCGACTTGATGCCTATTCAGGAAAACAATGAAGATATAGAGATTGCTGATGCAATTGAGAGTTGTTGCGATAAGTCTTATGATATGGCTCCTGACACTTCAATTCGAATTGCTAAGGAACAATTTAGTATTTTTGAAATAGTTAGGCATATAGAAGGAAAAAGAATTAACCTATCTCCTGACTTTCAGCGATACAATGTATGGAGTGATTTCCAGCGTTCAGAATTGATTGAATCAGTTTTAATGGGAATTCCTATTCCTATGCTATATTTATTCGAAAATGAAAAAGGAGAAAAACAAGTCATTGATGGAAAACAAAGACTTACAGCTATATATGACTTTATGAAAGACAGTTTCCCGTTATCTAAACTCAGACTACTCACGGAATACAATGGTTTTGCTTTCAGTAAACTACCATCTATTCTGCAAGCTAGACTAGAAGACTGCCAGCTACATACCTACATTGTGCAACCACCGACGCCAGACGTAATCAAATTTTACATATTTGATAGAATAAACCGCGGTGGAACACAACTAAACCAACAGGAGATGAGACATGCTCTACATCAAGGTTTATCAACTAAACTATTATATGATATAGCCAATGATGAAAGATTTGCTTATTTTAATATAGCGAAAACAGACTCAAGTCGTATGCAAAAAGAATATATGGCACTACGTTGTGTAACATTTCATCTGTGTGCATTTGGGTATGTGAATTGTAATGAAGCTCTACAAACAAATGATATCAATGAATTACATTCCATGACAATGAAGTTTTTAAATGGGTGCGATGAATCTTTTGTTGAACAGTTATATATACATACTGTTTGGTGCTTATACTATTCTATAATTGTTCTCGGTGAGGATGCGTTTAGATATTCAGGATCCAACAATAGAACAATCATATCTCTTTTTGAAATGATTCCATTTATATTAGGAAATTATTTTACAAAAGAAAAAATAGACTTAGGAAATAGAAGTAAAGATTTAGTACATTCTATTATAAATAAATACAAGGATTATATTAGAGAAGATAAATCTCTTTCATTGGATTATAAAACCATATCTTCATTGAATAATAGAATTCATTTGGCTAAAGAAATTATTGAGGAAATAAGAATTGCTAAATAAAATTGATGCAGTTGGATTTAAAAGTTTAAGTAAGGAATCTTTACCTTTAAAACCTTTAACAATTATCACAGGAGTTAACTCTTCTGGAAAATCAACATTAATACAATCGATACTTTTAGCTATTCGACATTCTAGTATCGAAAATAAATATAAAATGGAGCCACTAACTAATTATCTAGATAGATTTTCTGAAATAAGAAACAAAAATAATAATTCTAGAGAAATTAATATAAGTATTGATTCTGATTATGGAAAATATAATTTAACAATAACTGCTGATAATATTATTAAATCAGGGGATGGATTATATGGACTTGATCTTCCTGAGAATAATACTGATCCAGAATTATTTTATTTAAATGCAAATAGACAAGGTCCTGATGACACGTCTACCATAAGCGAAAGTAAGGTTGGTACATCAGCCCAGCATGTCTTTTCATATTTTGAAAAGGTTAAAGACAAAGTTCTATCTGATAGTTTATGCCGTTTTAATGAGTCTCCAACTCTAGCCTATCAAGTTGGTAGATGGCTAAGCTTCATTACCGATACAAAAACAGAATTAAAAACTGAAAGCCAATCATCTTCAAAAGTAAGCGTTTTTTTCGAAGATGATAAACTAGGCCAAGTATCTCCATTTAACTTAGGAGCAGGAATGAGCTATGTTGCTAAAATAATTATTTTATGCTTAATAGCAAAGAAAGATGACCTTATAATTATAGAAAACCCTGAGATTCATCTACATCCGAAAGCACAAGCTCAACTTGGAGTATTTTTTTCATTCATAGCTAAAAATGGAATACAATTATTACTGGAAACACATTGTGAACATCTATTAAACAAAATTAGGCATCAAGTATTTAGGAAAGAGTTAAATAAAAAAGATGTGGTAGTTTTATATAAATCTGAAGTTTATTCTCCATTTGAAAAATTATACTTAAATGGAAATGGTCATTATGTAGATGAAAATAATACTCTAACCATTTTTCCAAAAGGTTTCTTTGATGGTACTTTAAATGAACTTATTGAAATAGGGGGGTAATTATGGATAAAGTTACTCTTGATGATAACTTATTTATTGAATACTTCCGGTTTAAAAATGGAAAAAGTGAAGACCATGACTTAATATATAAATTACTTTCTAATTTAAAAATGCCATTTGTTAAAGCACCATGCCAAGCATTTCGGTGTTTTCAAAAACTTAACACCGAAGAAAATGATGAGTATAACCTACATGATTTATTTTCCCCTGCTCTAATGAGCAGTTTTTTATCTGGAGGATATCCACAAAAAACTATCGAAGAATTAGCTAAAGATTCAAAATATAAGTTAATTTTAACAGCAGATAGCTCAAAAGATAGTTATCCTTATTTAAATATAAATAATCCTAATATAGAACTTAATTACTCTAAAACATGTCAAGCGAGCGTGGACAGAGCTGATTTAATAGAGCATCTAAAATCCTTATGTGAAAATGCTGATAAAGTAACAATCTGTGATAGCTTCTTTTTTTCTGATTGGAATGTTCAAGGTGCTTTAACAACCGAGAAATTGTTTGATGACATACTCCCTAAAAAAATACTCACAATTGAGTTTGTAGGTTATGGAACAAAAACTCGTCAAAGGAAACCCTATATTGAAGGTAAACATGTTGAATGGACAATGGAAGGTTATCAAGGAGAGCGCTACTCACTAAACAGTAATCATGACCGCTATTTTATAATCCATAAACCGAACTCAACGATTGAAGTTATCTTATCAAGTGGTTTCATTTACTTATGGAAAAATACTAAAGAAATTACCTGTGTTTTAAGAGCCATTTAATTCTAAAGCGATTTTTTAAATATAACATTCAAGCATCTAACTTTATTCAAGATCACCTTAAAGCAGCTAGAAAATTTCTGTGAAGCCTTCGCTTACGTTCCTCGCCGAGGGGGTTACACTCCTCGGCATTTTCGGCTTTGTTCTGTTAATAACTCATACTCATATTCCCCACATTCAAACTTAAATCAGTGCCCTTCTCGCTCTTTGCCTTATCAATAGTAACTGGTTTATCTGATTTGATAGTAAGTGCTACTTCTGCTTGGCTTTTCACTGTTTGGTTGGTTAATCGTGCCGCTTTAGACATTGGGATAATGTTGCCTGATAAGCTTTGTTTTGGTTGATTGTGGTATGACGTTACAATGGTTGATGTTGTCTTTCTGTAGCTGTGATACCTAGCTTGGCGTTCTTATCTTTCACATTACTCAGTTTGGTGCTGAGCTTATCCACCTCTTTCCGGCATCTTCCACTGAGGCTTTCCAACCATCCGGAATAAGTGCATCTGGCAGCATGCTTATCATGGATTTAATGCCATCCCATACCCAGCCAATCGCCGCAACCATTAGGCCAATTGGGTTTGCCATGATGACGGCATTTAAGGCAATGAGTGCCACGCTGAAAAAATGACTACATTGTGACTCAAAACAATACCGTTATTGGTATTTATATGTTTATATATACGAAAAGCTAATATGCTAAGTCGTTATTTTTAAAGAAAAACCTTTAAAATTAAAAGGTTAGAAAGGAAATGAATATTATGTCATCAGATTTTTATGGCTCTAGTGCCGCTTATGCCCGTCAAGAAAGTGGCTACCGTGAAAAAGCATTAAAACTGTACCCTTGGGTTTGTGGTAACTGTGCGCGTGAATTTGTTTATTCAAATTTACGTGAGTTAACGGTTCACCATAAAGATCACGACCATACGAATAACCCAAATGATGGCAGTAACTGGGAGCTTTTGTGCCTTTTCTGTCACGACCATGAGCATTCAAAATACACAGAGCATGATCAATACGGCTCTGAAATTAAAGCTGGCCAAGACGATCACCAAACTGCGACACACAACCCATTTGCTGATTTAAAAGCGATGATGAAGAAGTAACTTAATATTCATTTATTCGTCAGATGACCTTTCAAACCTCAGAAAGGTCATTATTATCTCCTTTCTTTTACTAATACCTAAGCCTCATCATGAAAATCCAAAATAGCCCCATAACTCAGCATCAATTTAATGGTGTCGATTTCTATTTGAAGCGCGATGATAAACTTCATCCTCAATTTTCTGGCAATAAAGCTCGTAAATTTATGGGATTGTTAGACGGTGATTTTCCTGCGATTACCACGATTATTGGTTATGGTTCACCACAGGCAAACTCTCTCTACTCGTTAGCGGCGTTGGCTCAACTAAAAGGTTGGCAGTTAGATTTTTACGTTGACCATGTTCCTTCATTCTTAAAAGAATCACCAAAAGGGAACTATCGTGCGGCATTGGATCTTGGCGCAAATATTATCGCGTTAAATGAGACAGATAACGCCAAACTAGATGATGGCAGCACACTAGGGAGCTTAGATTACATTCAACAAGTTAGGCAGCCAAACGAGCATGAATTATTTGTGCCTGAAGGCGGCCGTTGTGGTTTGGCTGAAAGCGGCGTAAAGCAATTGGCAGCAGAGCTTATTGAATGGAAGAAAGAACAGAGATTGACCTCTCTAACCGTGGCTTTACCTTCTGGTACAGGAACAACGGCGCTGTTTCTTCATAAACATTTAAAAGCCCACGATATAAACGTGATTACCTGTGCCTGTGTTGGCGGAGATGCTTATCTTACCGCACAATTTTTAGAACTTGGGGAAACCGATCATCCTGAGATTTTAACACCAACGAAAAAACATCATTTTGGAAAGTTATATCGTCACGATTACGAAATGTGGAAGACACTTCTCTTACAAACTGGTGTTGAGTTTGAGTTACTGTACGACCCTCTAATGTGGCGCTGCTTGAATGATTGGATACCAAATAACGCCAATCAAACGTTAGTTTATATCCATCAAGGTGGTTTGTTAGGTAACGAAAGTATGTTGCCTCGTTACCAACGAAAATTTGATTAATCTATATTTATAAAAGATATTCTTTAGGACTAATAATGAAACGTAACGCACTGCTTTTTTGCTTAACTTTGCTCTCTCACTCTGTATTTGCTTCTTCTACATTAGAAACCATTGAAGCCATTGAGTTATCAAGCTCTGGTACTATCGGTATTTCAGTCCTAGATACCGCAACAGATACTACCTGGAGCTATAAAGGCGACCAACGCTTTCCAATGATGAGTACATTTAAAACTCTGCTTTGTGCTCAAATGCTGTATAACTCAAGTAATGACCTTTTAGATAAAGAAGCACTAACAAGAGTGACTCAAGAATCCATCATTCCATGGTCTCCAATCACTGAAAAGTTCATCGGTGAAACAATTAGTACAGAGAGCGCATGCGAAGCTACGATGCTGATGAGTGACAATACTGCAGCCAATATAGTATTAGAGCAAACTGGAACCCCAACTTCTCTCACGCTTTTCTTACGCTTAATTGGTGATGACATTACTCGATTAGACCGTATTGAACCTGAATTAAATGAAGCACAAAAGGGGGATGTGAGGGATACAACGACTCCAAATGCGATGACAAATACACTTAATGAGCTATTATTTGGTCAAACACTTACCACAGCAGACAAAAATACCTTAAAAGGTTGGATGGTCAATAATAAAGTCTCTGATCCACTATTACGTTCGATTCTTCCAAGAAACTGGTCAATTGCGGATCGCTCTGGTGCTGGAGGTTTTGGATCTCGTGGTATCACTGCTGTTCTATGGAATGAAAAGCGTGCGCCTATCATTATTTCTATCTATTTGACTCAAACGAATTTAGATATGGCTTCACGCAATCAAATTATTGTAGAAGTGGGCAATGCGATATTCAAAGAGTTCAACATAAACTAAGAAACTACGTATAATCTTCCCCAATTACTTTTTAAATAGACATTAACTGTATGATTATTTTTACTACCAATTTCGGCGATATACACATTGAGCTAAACAAAGAAAAAGCACCTGTAAGCTCTAAAAACTTTTTAAAATATTGCCAAGATGGTTTTTACGAAGGCACTATTTTTCATCGAGTGATCAAAGGTTTTATGATCCAAGGCGGTGGTTTCACGGCTGATATGCAAGAAAAAGAAATGCGTGCCCCTATTGTTAATGAAGCGAACCGTGGTTTGAAAAACTTAAACGGTACTATCGCTATGGCGCGCACTGATGCCCCTCACTCTGCCACCAGTGAATTCTTTATTAATATCGCGAACAATACTTTTCTTGATCACACTGCAACCACTAACGCAGGCTGGGGTTATGCGGTATTTGGTGAAGTGACGATTGGCATGGATGTGGTTAAGAAAATAGCAAAGATCAAAACCAAATCTATTGGTGAGTTTGACGATGTTCCAAAAGAGAGTATTGTGATCGAGAAAGTGACGATCGTTGAAGAGTAACGAGCTCTTTGTTATCTCAACATAAACACTAACAACGGTGCTGGTTTAGCACCGTTTTCGATCCTATTAATATTAACAATGGAACTCTATTTATGTCTTTATCTAAAAAGTTAAAACATATCTCTGCTTCTTTGCTTTTCATTACATCCTCTAGTACGTTTGCTGCGGATCTTCCTATTTCACCAGAGAAGCTCATCGCCCCCTACCCTGAGGTAAAAGTTACTACGCTTAACTCAGCTCAATCTCTTATCAATGAATTTAAGCAGCATCAGTATCAATTGGCTAATGTAAGTAAAACAGATCAAATCCCTTCGTTCTTTGTTGAAAACCTACCAAGCGATCTGAATTCACTGCCTGTCCAAGAGAAGATTTCAGGGTTTATTCGTTTATTACTGCCTACCATTATTGAGGTGAATAAACGCATAAGTACGGTTAGACATGACGTTATCGCACTATCAAAACAACCTAAAAGTGAATGGTCGAAAGAAGAAACGGTGTGGTTAAATGATTTAATGACGTCTTATGATATTAAATCAAACAACATTGATGACCTACTTTTACGTCTTGATATTATTCCTGTTGGTATGGTTCTAGCCCAAGGGATTGATGAAAGTGGTTGGGGAACCAGTTACTTTGCAGTTAAAGGGAATGGATTATATGGAGAGCACTTATCTTCTAAAGGCGGTAAGTATTTAAGTACCCCTGGTGGGCATGTAAAAGTAGCTGCATTTGATAATTTGTTCGCAGGAACTGCACGTTACATGTACAACTTAAATACGACCTCTGCCTATAAAGATCTTTGGACTTTACGCCAAAAACTAAGCACAGAAGGTAAATTATCAGGTTATGAGTTAGTTGAGTCTTTATCTCACTACTCTACGCGTGGCGATGCCTATGTTGAGAATTTACAATCTCTAATCAAGCATCATAAATTAGATAGTTTTGATCAGGCTACATTTGATAGCTCAACACCGATTCGAGTGAGATTTGAGGACTAGGAACTAGAAAAAATAAAGGTTGCGACTTTTTGATCGCAACCTTTCATTATTATCTTATCCGTATCAAACGTCATTTTTGTCTATAGCGACAAGATAACACCGGCAATAGCAGCACTCATCAAGTTTGCTAATACACCTGCGGTAATCGCTCTGAATCCCATTTTAGCGATGAATGAACGACGCTCCGGAACCAAGCTCCCTAAACCACCAATCAAGATAGCCATGGTTGATATATTGGCAAAACCACACAAAGCAAAGGTAACAATCGCAACAGAATGCGGGCTTAGTTGCTCTTTCACTTCCATCAATTGAATAAAGGCAACAAACTCATTTACCACGATCTTATTACCAATTAATGAACCCGCAAGAATCGCTTCATTCCATGGAACACCTAACAAGAAAGCCACAGGTGCAAATAAATAGCCAAGGATCAATTCAAAGCTAAGCTTAATACCAAAGATGTCACCAACATGACCAAGTAAACCGTTTAATAGTGCAATCACACTCACGAATGCTAATAACGTTGTACCCACAGCAACTGCAATACGTAAACCAGACATTGCGCCATCAGCCAATGCTTCAAACACATTAGTTGCGTGATCGATTTCTACCGATGTAATTTCATCGTCGTTATTCTCTTCGTTACCTGGTGGCACCATCATTTTTGCCATCAATAAACCAGCCGGTGCTGACATGAATGCCGCTGAGATCAGGAAGTTAAGATCCACACCTAGAGATGCGTAACCCACCATAGTACCGCCAGCTACTGATGCTAAACCACAAGTCATTACAGCAAAAAATTGAGAATCACTCATGTGTTTCAAATAAGGTTTAACGACAAGTGGTGCCTCTACCATACTAACAAAGATATTTGCCGTTGCTGCAAGTGATTCTGCACGTCCTGTTCCCAATAAACGTTGTAAGCCACCACCAATAAAGTTGATCACTTTAGGCATAATACCAAGATGGTAAAGCGCAGAAATAAGGGCTGAGAAGAAGATGATAATACCAAGCACATTAACGGCAAATACAAAGCCGACTTTACCCGTGGCTAAACCACCAAACAGAAACGCAATACCTTGCTGACCGTAATCAATTACGCCTGAAACGCCTGCGGTTACTGAGTTCAAAACTTCTTTACCTGCTGGAACATAAAGTACCAACAGAGCAAATAAAATTTGTAACCCAAACGCCAAAGAAACGGTTCTTAAAGGGATATTACGGCGATCAGTCGAACATAGGTAAGCAAATAGTAAAATGGCAAAAATACCAAGAAAAGATGTCATGATAGAAACCTGTGCTATCGAAAATGAGCCTGCATTCTAATGCGCAAAGGTTTGCGTGCAAGTCGGGTTTGCTAACGCACTGTTAATGAGACCTAGATCACGCTTTGTGTGAGTTTTTTAACTTATTGATTTATAAAATAAGAAGAGGTGATATTACGGGTATTGTTGCCATATGGAAAAGATATTTATTTCAAGGCTGATAATTGATTTAAGCCATTGATTAAAAAGGCATCACAGGCCTGTGTGTAATTTAATCAATGACAATATTGGACGAATAATAGTTTGATTATAACTTAACCCGTTTCATTAACGCTTTGTCCCAATATGGCTGTTGGCCAATGTGCTCTCGTAAGAAATCAATAACAGCACTTATCTTTTTTGGCAGGTGCTTGCGGCTTGGGTAAACCGCATAAATTGGCATTTTTTGACTTGCTTTCCAATCAGGTAATAGCTGAATTAATTTGCCATCATTAAACTCATTGGTTAATAAGTAACTGGCTAAATACGCTACACCCCATCCCGAAATCGCTGCATCTCTTACTGCTTCTGCTAAATCAACACGATAATTACCAGATACTTTTACGCATAAGGCCTCATTGTCTTTGCTGAAATCCCAATTACTGTAGTCGCGGTGACGGCTTTGGTAAGTTAAGCAATTGTGCTCAGTTAAATCTTGAGGATGATGAGGAACCGCTTTATCGATCAAATAATCAGGTGAAGCTGCTAGTACAAAATGCGAATCCGCTAATCGCTGCGCAACGTAACCTTCTGGTAAGTCTTCAAAATTAGTCACCCACAAATCCAAGCCCTCTTTAAGCATGTCTGCACGATGATCGAATAAACGAACTTCAACCTGAAGATCTGGATATTGATGACGTAATTTATCTATCGCAGGGATAATGTGCATGGTACCAAAAGACTGTGATAGCCCTAAACGCAAGATACCCGCGACCTCATCACGTTCATTATCCATAATGGCACTGGCTTCGCTCATCGCACTGTACATCTTTTCACAATACAAATAGAACTGTTGCCCTGCATCAGTCAGTGTTAACGAACGTGTCGTGCGCTGTACTAACTTAACGTTAAGCTCTGCTTCTAATATTCCCAGTTGCTTACTCACATGAGAGGTAGATACGCCCATTTGCTTTGCTGCCGCGGTAAAACTTCCCGCTTTTGCTAAAGCGTAAAATATCACCATTTGGCTGGCTCGATCGTGCATCTATCATGTCCTTTAATTCAAAGGGGAAATTGGGGAAAAGATAGTATCATTATTGGATTAATTTTCAGTAAAATATTCTAATAGTATTTGATGCCATTCTGATGTTTCTCGGATCTGCAATAACGCCCGATTGATCTTCTCTTCATAGGGGCTATTTTCAACTAATACTAAACCATAGTTTTGTTTTTCAAGCTGATATGGTAATACGACTAAATCAGCAAGCATCTCTTTTTCTTTGCTTTGTTTGATCATATAACGCAGTACAGCATCATCCGCTACAATGGCATCAACGTCCCCATTATCTAGAGCAACTAATAACTCTCCCATATTAGGATATGTTTCATGAGCAATACTATGATCACCCAATAACAAAGAAGCCGTTGTTGCTTGTTTGGCTCCTGTTTTTAATTTTGATAAATCATTCACCCCTTTTACATCAAACCGTAATTGTTCTAACGTCAACGAACTTGCCAATATCGCAGTAATGCTAGCAATAAAAACGGTAGAAAACATAGCAATCAATACTGTCATTATTCGAGCTGATAAGGTTTTAAATTCAAAATAATTAAAGGGACCTTTGGTAATAAACAGTACCCCAAGAATAAAAGCTTCAACTAATCGACCTCGTTTTGTAGGCATAGAGTAAAGTTTGTCATTATTTTTACGCTCCAGAAAATAATAGAAAGCCCCGACACTTATCGCGACAAAGAAAAAAATACCTAGTGCTTTCCATAAGGTTTTATTGGTAATGATGCTAATAAATGAATCAAGATAACCACGGTTTTTTACCGCTATTGCTAAGTGTGTTTCATAAAATGAGTGTGAAAAATCAACATGCTCTTCTCTGTCAGGAGTTATTGATATACAAGAAACGCCAACATCTATCTCTCCTTTTTCTGCGGCTAGC